>NZ_JBALNF010000018.1:12734-34333 GCF_036962465.1 Neobacillus vireti | reverse complement strand
GTCAGTTTTTGTACACCTTTAACCTGAATAGTTTGGTTATCCTTGGTTATTTCACCGCCAAATTGTCGAATCATACGTTCTGTATGATCACGAGTCTCAGCAGGTTCAATAATGGTACTGACCCCATCTGCCTGTAATCCGGCAAGGATTAGTGCAGATTTAACCTGGGCACTGGCCACTGGAAGTTCATATTGAATAGGCTGCAATTGCCCTCCACGGATAGAAATCGGAGTAAAGTCACCGTTTTTTCGGCCATCCAGTTTAGCACCCATTTGCGTCAATGGAACCGTTACCCTTGTCATGGGCCGCTTACCAATCGAAGCATCGCCCACTAAAGATGAGAAAAATGGTCTGCCTGACAAGATCCCCATTAATAAACGGATAGTTGTCCCGGAATTCCCAACATCTAAAACCTCAGAAGGTTCTGTTAATCCATCAAAGCCTTTTCCATAAATTCGAAGCTCATCATTAGATTCCTCAATCGTTACACCAAGCTTTCGAAAGCATGAGATTGTACTTAAACAATCATCACCTGGCAAAAAATTAGTTACCCTTGTTTCGCCATGGGCGATAGAACCAAACATGACAGAGCGATGTGATATAGATTTATCACCAGGGATTGTTATTTCACCAACTAATCGATTAATGTTGGTCTTTAGTTTTAATGTTTCCATCAAAAATCACCTTTCATAATATTTTACCGGTTAAGTACCCACTGAAGTTGCGTAGTTGGAATAACTTCCTATACATCGCTCAGCTCTTTGACGATCCTCTTCTGTCTGAAAACTGATAACTAAAACTCCAATAATATCCTCGCGCGTTTCTAAAATACGAATATTTGTGATGCTAATGTGTTCCTTGGCTAGATATCCAGTTATTTCTGAGATCACCCCAGGATAATCCGGAATATCCACATACAAGTCATAAAATGAAGGAATAGCCCCTTTTTCTTTCTGGGGAAGCCCATCGCGAAACTGCTTTGCCTGGTTAAAATAATTATATATAGCAGTACTGTTTTCTTGTTCTAACAGTGTTTTGACCTCATTCATTTCTGAAAGCCATTGGTTAAGTAATTCAATTAATATTTCACGGTTGTGAAGCAGGATATCTTTCCACATTTTAGGACTGCTGGAAGCAATCCTTGTAATATCACGAAAACCTCCCGCAGCAAGGCGGGGGATTAGACTTTCTGATTCGGAAAGTCTTTCGGTTTGCCGAACAATTGATGCAGCGATAATATGCGGAAAATGGCTGACGATCCCTGTAAGATAATCATGTGTTTCCGGAGTAATCGTTAAGAATTTAGCATGTGTCCCCATTAACCACTCTTTTAGAGTATCCACCTTAGCGTTTTCAATATGGTCCTCAGGTGTTAACAAATAAAAGGCATTTTCAAATAATATTTCCTTTGCAGCTGATACTCCGCTTTTATGTGAGCCAGCCATAGGATGACCGCCAATAAAAGTAAACCCACGTTTTGTTAAACATAGACTACTTTCAACAATTTTCCCCTTCGTACTACCTGTGTCAGTTACGATTACTTCTGGATTAAGTGGAAGCTCTGAGAGAAGTTGAATGATTTCTTTTGTTTCATTAACTGGCGCAGCAATAATAATTAAATCGGCACCAAGCGCTCCATCCTGTATACTATCTGCTATTTCATCAATGACACCAAGCATACTAGCTAGCCTTGCCTGTTCGCTGTTAATATCGAATCCTACAATTTTCGAATCAAAATGTTCCTTCTTAATACATAACGCCAAGGATCCACCTATTAATCCTAAGCCAATGACAAAAACCCGGCCTCTCAATGTCCATCCCCCTATTTAGAGAAAACTGATTTTCTAGTTTGTCCTAAGAAATTCACTTAGTACCTTTAAAACACCATCGTTTTGTTCTTGGGAGCCCACCGTTATTCTTACTGAGGTTGGGAAGCCCAGTGCTTTTCCGGAACGGACAATAAATCCTCTCTCTTGTAAATAATGAAAAATCTTATCTCCGTCTACTTTAAAGTCTATTAAGATAAAGTTGGTCTGGGTAGGATAATATTCTAGATTATGCTGTTCGCAAAATTGATAAAATTGTGCAATTCCTTGCCTGTTCTTTTCTTTACAATCTTCGACAAATTGCTGATCTTGAATTGCCGCACTTGCAGCTAGCTGACCTAAAGAATTTACGTTAAATGGCTCCCTAGCAGGTTCTAAGGCCTTGATAATTGCTGGATTAGCTACTCCATAACCAATCCTTAAGGCTGCTAAACCATAAATTTTTGAAAACGTTCGCAGTACGATTAGGTTATCGAACTTACGGGTCAAACTAATAGAATTATAATAATCCTCGGCTACTACGTACTCGTAGTAAGCCTCGTCAAGAACTACAAGAATGTGTGGCGGAACCTTTTCAAGGAATGCGATTAATTTATTCTCCGAAACATATGTACCAGTAGGATTATTAGGGCTGCACACCCAAATGACATTAGTCTGGTCATCAATTGCCTCTAACATAGAGTCTAAGTCATGTTCTCCGTTTACAAGAGGGATTTCCTTAATAATGGCTCCTTCAATTACCGCATTGTGCTTATACTGCGAAAAGGTCGGGTGAGCCATTACTGTACTGGCATTTGGATGTAAGAGAGCCCTTGAGATCATTTGAATTAAATTATCGGAGCCATTTCCTAAAATGAGCTCGTTCTCTTCAACCTCCAAAAAAGATGCAAGTGTTTCTCTTAAATTTGTCGCATAGCCATCCGGATAAATTGCCAGACTCGTTGAATTTGAATTTAGTGCTGAATGAACTGAATCTGAACACCCAAAGGGGTTTTCATTGGAGGCTAATTTTACAATCTTTTCAAGATTAAATTGTTTCTTCACTGCATCAATTGACTTCCCTGGTTGATATGGAGTCAGTGTTAATAACTGTTCTTTCCATCTCATATTCTCCACCCCGTTCACTTAAAAAAGTATTATTAATTTTATAATGCCACGCTGTTGTTTAAATCAGGCCTTAACACTTGCGCATCATTTAGATAAACATGGACAATTTTTTCCTGTGGAACACTTGTATTGACGTGCATCATTACTCTAACACACATTTTCAAGGAGTTAGGAACAGGCATTTCTCGCATACACATTACTGGTACATAGGTCCAACCTTGGAATTTCCGCAATGCCTTAGCCGGAAACGCAGCATCAACATCTTCTGTTGTTGAAACTAATACAGATGCAACAAAATCAGGCTGAATTTGATTTACTTCAATTAATTTAGCAAAAAGTTCCTCTGTCGCAGCAATAATAGCTTCTTCAGAATTAGCAGTAACCGTCGTGGCACCCCTCACACCTCTGATCATAAAACATTCTCCCTTATATTAAAATCTTGTCAGCTCTTGCCATAATACCTCTTCTGATACTTCCTGGAGTAAAGGCTGCCCCACTTGTTCAAGTAAAACAAAACGAATTGCATCCCCAACAGATTTTTTATCTTGCCTCATTTTCGCTATCAAGCTGTCAAAGGATAATTGTTTGGGTATTGAGGTTTCATAGCCCAACTCTGTAACCCAATCTATAAATTCATGAATATCGAACGTTAAACCTAATAAGTTATTACTTAATTTCAAGGCAAAAATCGTCCCAATCATTACTGCTTCACCATGGGTGAAATTTCCATAACCCATTTCTGCTTCGATTGCATGTCCTAGGGTATGACCTAAATTCAAGAAAGCACGGACTCCTGTTTCTTTTTCATCCTGTGATACGAATTTGTTTTTAATCTTAATTCCTTGAACAAGTGAAGCCGATAATTGCTCTTTAGTAAGCGTATTTAAATCATGAATATTTAACTTTAACCAATCATAAAAATGGGAATCAGCAATAAGGGCATGTTTAATAACCTCTGCAAACCCTGAACGAATTTCCTGAATAGGAAGCGTATTTAATAATTCAAGATCATAAAATACAGCTTCCGGCTGATAAAAAGCACCAATCATATTCTTCCCTAAAGGATGATTGATGGCAACTTTCCCGCCAACAGCACTATCATGTGCAAGAATGGTGGTTGGAACTTGAATAAAAGGGATCCCTCGCATAAACGAAGCTGCCACAAATCCTGTTAAATCTCCGACTGCCCCTCCTCCTAGGGAAAGAACAACCGATTTACGATCCAAATGACTAGCTAGAGCAGTTGTAAGGGCCTCATAATATACCTCAAAGGTCTTTGCTTTTTCGCCTGATGGAGCTGTAAAAACAACTGGTTCCAACGGTTTTAGTCCTTGAAGTAATTTATCAAGATGAAGCTTGGCAACTGTTTCATCGGTAATGATTAGTATTTTGGTTAAGTTAGGAAAATGGTTTGCCAGGAATGCGCGAAGCTCTTTTCTCATCCCTTCTCCTACAAAAACAGGATATTGTTTGGATTCTGTTAGGATTTGAATCGTCTCCATTAAAATTCCCTCGCATATTCCCTATGTCTATTAATTTCATCGACAAGTGTATCAAAACGGTCACTATTAAACTGTTCGATCAATGCGTTGGCAAGTTCCCATGCTACTACTTGCTCGGCAACAACAGCCGCCGCAGGAACTGCACAACTGTCGGATCGCTCAACACTTGCTGCAAATGGCTCCTTTGTTTCAATATCGACGCTCATCAATGGTTTATATAGTGTTGGAATAGGTTTCATGACGCCTCTCACTACAAGTGGCATCCCGGTCGTCATACCGCCTTCCACTCCACCCAAACGATTGGTCTTACGATAATAGCCCTTCTCATCATCCCATGCTATTTCATCATGTACCTGACTTCCTGGTAATCTTGCGGCTTCGAAGCCAATACCTATTTCAACGCCTTTAAACGCGTTTATACTCATTATTGCGGCTGCTAACTTCCCATCGATTTTCCGATCATAGTGAACATAACTTCCAATCCCTGGAGGCATCCCTGTTGCTATGACCTCGACAACTCCGCCAATCGAATCACCATTTTTCTTGGCTTCGTCAATAGCAGACATCATTGCTTGCTCAACTGTAGGATCTGCCACACGAACTGGAGATAATTCTGTTACTTCTTTTAAAGTTTCAATTGAAAGATTAGGATCAACATTTGCCTTCACTCCGCCGATTTCGACAACATGCGCGACGATTTCCACACCAACTAATGAAAGCAGCTTCTTTGCTACAGCCCCAGCTGCAACTCTGACTGTTGTCTCTCTGGCTGAAGAACGCTCTAGTACATTTCTCATATCGCGGTGGCCATATTTAATGGCTCCATTTAGGTCAGCATGGCCAGGCCGTGCTCTTGTGACCTTCCGCTTTACTTCATCCTCCTGGCCTTCCTCTAAGGCCTCAATACCCATTATCTTAGTCCAATGCTTCCAATCATTGTTCTTTACCACAAGGGCTATCGGTGATCCAAGTGTTTGTCCATGACGAACTCCTGAAACAATTTCTGCAGTATCCTTTTCTATTTGCATACGTCTTCCACGGCCATAGCCTTTTTGCCGTCTGGCTAATTCATTATTTATATCTGAAGCTTCAATCGGCATGCCTGCCGGTAAGCCCTCTAAAATTGTCGTTAGCTGCGGCCCATGGGATTCTCCTGCTGTTAAATATCTCATTCCCATTGCTCTTTCCCCCTTCAACTCATTAAAGAATTATGTATCAATATAACATATTGAGCAAAATAAACATAGTATAACTATTCAGAAAATAAGGAAGAAATTTTTGTAACCGGATACAAAAAAAGGCACTTGTACATGATGAATACAAGTGCCTTTCCCATTAATTAATAGATCCACTCATTTACTAATTTAGAATAATCAACTAATTCGATTTCTTTAAAGAATAAGCCAATTTCTCGTTCCGCACTAGCAGGTGAATCAGACCCGTGAATGATATTTTTACCAACTGTAAGGCCAAAATCTCCCCGAATCGTTCCTGGCGCAGCGTCCTTAGGATTAGTAGACCCCATCATTTGACGAGCCGAGGAAATCACATTTTCCCCTTGCCAAACCATCGCAAATACAGGTCCGGATGTAATGAAGTCCACTAATTCCCCAAAAAATGGACGATCTTTATGCTCACCATAATGTTGTTGAGCCAGCTCGGTTGGAATTGTCATTAATTTTGCCCCTACTAATTGGAAGCCTTTCTTTTCAAAACGAGCCACAATTTCCCCAATAAGGTTACGCTGAACACCGTCAGGCTTGACCATTAAAAATGTCTTTTCCATGTAATCCCACTCCCAAAGAATATTATGTATATTGATTGTTAGCTTGAACAATCCATGAAAATGTTATCATTTTTTTGAATTTTTAGCAAGATGGTGTCGGCAGAGAAATTAGAACTTTCGTCTGCCTATATATTTAGCAATATCTCTTAGTGTTTTTTTGGTCTTATTTTCTGGTAATTCCTCTAGAACAGCTAATGCTTTATCTAAGTAATGATCACTTAAAACAAAGGATTTTTCAATGGCACCTGATTTTTTGATTAAGGAAATAATTCTTCCAATTTCATTAGGCTCCATATTTTCATGAACCTTTTCAATTTCTCTACGTATTACGGGATCGTTCATAGCAAATAAGGCAGGTGCAGTAATGTTCCCTTGGAGAAGATCGCTGCCAGCCGGCTTTCCTAGTTCCTTTTCAGTCGAGGTAAAATCTAAAATATCATCAATGATCTGATAGGACATGCCAACATAATAACCAAATCGGAATAGTTTCTTATGATCATCTTCCTCTACACCTGCAGCAACAGCTCCTAATTGGCAGCTTACTGCAATTAACAAAGCGGTCTTCCTTTTAATTCTTCTAAGATAATCCTTCAGGTTTTGATTAAAGCGGTACTTATCTTTTATTTGTTGAATTTCCCCAACCGTTACCTCGACAATGGTGTTGGCCAAAATCTTATGAGCTTCAGAGCTTTTAATATTTGTCATCAATTCAAGAGCAAGAGCAAATACAAAGTCACCTGTGTACATAGCTATTTTGTTGTCCCATTTGGATTTGACAGTTGGCTGCCCCCGGCGCAGATCGGCATCGTCGATGACATCATCATGAACAAGCGAGGCCATATGAATTAACTCTAATGCAACAGCTACATTTTTCAGGACATGGATATCATAATGTCCAAATTTACCTGCAAGTAAAACAAAAACAGGACGAATTCGTTTTCCTCCGGCTTGTAATGTATGCATAGAAGCCTGTTTCAAAAGAAGAGACTCCGGTTGGATGGTCTCTTCAAGTTCTTTTTCTATTATGTTAATATCCGAATTCAAAAATGAATACATCATTTTTAATTTCATTTGTATTCACCCTGCTTTTCATCCTGTCTTCATTTTTGACGAATTAAAGTTTTTTACCTATATGAACAGCAGCAGCGCCGCCACTATATGATTTATATTTCACTTCTTTAAGACCCGCCGTTTCAAACAACCTGGCAAGCTCTCTCATCCCTGGAAAATCACGGGCTGATTCATGAAGCCACGCATATTCCCGATAGCTTTTCGCCAGCATTTTTCCAAACAGCGGCATGATAAAACGAAAGTAAAAATAATAAAGCTGTTTATAGCCAAATAGGGTAGGCTGTGACGTTTCCAAGCACACAGCTATTCCGCCTGGTTTTAGAACCCGATGCATTTCCTTTAATACCTGCAGGTAATCAGGTACATTCCTTAAGCCAAATCCAATTGTAACATAATCAAAGCTGTTATCAGGGAATGGTAGTTCCATTGCATTTCCATGAATTAATGTCACCTGGTCAAGCCCTAGTTCCTTAACTTTTTCTATCCCTACATTTAACATGTTTTGGCTAAAATCGAGACCTGTAACTTTTCCGGTCGGGCCAACTGCTTCCGCTAAAGCAATAGTCCAATCAGCCGTACCGCAGCAGACATCGAGAGCCTTTGAACCAGGTTGAACATTCATTCTCCTCATGGTATCCTTCCGCCACTTGATGTGTTGCTGAAAACTAATAACCGAATTCATTTTGTCATAGTTATCAGATATCTTTTCAAACACATTGTGAACGCGCTGTTCTTTCGATTGCTGCATGTTTTACCCTTCTTCCACAAAAGTTTTTGCATATGGATGGTACTGACCCAATAACACTCTGACCCTTTTTGCAAGGAAATCATTCATGTAAGGAAGTTGTTTTTCAACAGCATGTTTGGACCGTGCTAAATATTCGTCACAAGTCTGTATTAAACGCTGTTGTTGTTGTTCTGTTAAATTTTCCGATGTTGCACCTGAGAAAAGGATTTTCTTCAGAGCTTGAAATAAAAAAGAGCATCCTGATTGAAAATATTGGTTTCTCTCATTTAGTAACCTTTTAAATAAAAACAGCTCACTAAGAAACTCATTCCAAACCTCAACTTTAAAATAATCAGCAACCTTAATCAGTAAAGAACTTTCGATTCTTTTCATACTAGACATTAAACTCTCTATGCCATCCAGGTCATTTTTATTGTAGACAAGAATCTTATTTTCGTTTACTTCTTTTACCCCTGCAGATAGACATTTTATCATGTTAATATCTTCTGCATCTGCAAGAAATTTATAGTATAGTCCGCTAAAATAGTCTCCAGCAAGTACTGTTAGTTGTCGTTTTTTCTCGTCTATGGCAGTACTTGATATATAATCATGGGTGTCAAGGGCAATTTGAATTAGCATGGTTGACAATGTATAATTTTGAATCTGATTAAAAGACAGTTCTAGTGGTTCCATTAAAGAGACGAGGACTAACAGCTTTTCCTCATCAATTTTTGGGGGTTCTATATATTCAAGCAAGTAAGAATCAAAAACCCTCTTTTCGACCTGCTCTTTAATCGTTGTATATTTTTGTCGAATGTCATGCACTGTCATCACCCTTGCTTCCCCGATGTATTCACTTTATGTATTTTATATTGTCTATTTTCACGAAGATTTCATGCCTCTTAAAGGGAAAATTCCTGTTTTCTTAATAAAATAAGGCAGACACAATTATAACATAAAAGGTCTGCTGTGGGCAGGATTTCACAAAATAATCACTTACCATACTATGTCCCAAGTTATTTCTTCATTTCACTCTCAACTTCACCAAATTGAGTGAGAATTTTAGCGTTACCACGAATTTTAATGGCAGAGGTATGCTCGGTAAATTGGGCAATGAGAACTTCCCCTTTATCAAGCTTTTCCGAATGATGGAATCTTGTATCCGAACCTCTTGTTAAACCGATTACACTGACACCGTCATCTTCAGCTTTAATCACAACATAGTCACTATTTTGTGGATTACGCTTTTCCAATTTGATCACTCCATATGCCAAGAAATAAATTACTCTTAATATTTAATTAAAGATAAAACCTCTGATCGTGCCACTGAGTCTTCTGCAAGAACTCCTCTAACAGCTGTTGTAACCGTTTTGGAACCAGGCTTTTTTACGCCGCGCATCGTCATACACATATGCTCAGCTTCCACAACAACCATTACACCTTTAGGATCAAGTTTTTCCATCATACTATCTGCTATAGTGGATGTAATCCGTTCCTGCAGCTGCGGCCTTTTAGCAACAGCTTCGACAGCCCGCGCTAATTTACTAAGTCCCGTAACACGGCCATTCTGTGGAATATAAGCAACATGAGCTTTTCCAAAGAAAGGGACTAAATGATGTTCACACATTGAGTAGAATGGAATATCTTTCACTAATACAAGTTCTTCGTGATCTTCACTAAAAATAGTTTCAAAGTGCTGCTTCGGATCTTCCTTTAATCCGCTGAATACTTCTTCATACATTTTTGCTACTCTCTTTGGTGTATCAAGAAGTCCTTCACGATTTGGATCTTCACCAATTGCCTCTAATATTAAACGTACCGCCTCTTCTATTTGGGTACGATTGATTTCCGACATACCGATTTCCTCCTAAAGTATATCTTTTAAGTATAAACAACAACTACATATTAGCACAATCATTTCCCTGCAAGCAAAAAAAATAGATACTCCCCATATGTTAACTTTAAGATAGAAAAAAGGCCATGGAATTATCCATGACCTTTTTGCCTAAGCTACCCGCTTTAAGCAATCATTTATGTAATTACTTAACTGCATCTTTAAGTGCCTTACCTGGTTTGAAAGCTGGTACCTTGCTAGCAGCGATTTCGATTTCATCACCTGTTTGTGGGTTACGACCTTTACGGGCAGCACGCTCACGTACTTCAAAGTTACCAAAACCAATTAGTTGTACCTTATCACCATTCTTTAAAGCATCTAAAATCGCATCAAAAACAGCATCAACTGCCTTTGTAGCGTCCTTTTTTGAAAGCTCGCTAGCTTCAGCAACTGCGTTAATAAGTTCTGTCTTGTTCATGCCATTCACCTCCTCCCGAAGAAATTATCAAGATTCGTAAATAAGATTACTTATCTACATTTCTAAACAATTTTTCTAATTTCTATACGTCATAGCAAGGTTTTATTACCAAAGTAATCCATTTTGACTACTTTAGAGACCTTAAGTCTATTTTTTTAATAAAAACCCAATAATATAAAGGGTTTAAGGACTATAACGTAATTCTGTTAAAAGATTATCATAATCATTTCCGCATATCAAGAAGATTTCATGAAATTATGGTAATCTTTTCTTTGGTTTATCAAGATTCTTCTATATTTAACCTAAATTTTGTCATAATTAGCTGAAATAAAAAAAAGGACTCCAGTTCGGAGCCCCAAAATTAGAGGATAATCGCGATTAATCCGCCTGAACCCTCGTTAATAATTCTTTCTAATGTTTCTTTTAACTTATATCTGGCATTTTCAGGCATCAAGGACAATTTAGCTTGAATCCCCTCTCTTACAATAGAACTTAAAGATCGCCCGAAGATGTCGGAATTCCAAATCGATAATGGGTCATCCTCGAAATCCTGCATTAGGTAACGGACTAATTCTTCACTTTGTTTTTCCGTTCCAATAATCGGGGCAAATTCTGATTCAACATCAACTTTGATCATATGAATGGATGGAGCGACTGCTCTAAGTCTGACGCCGAATCTAGCACCTTGACGGATGATTTCAGGTTCTTCAAGACTCATATCTGAAAGTGTAGGTGAGGCGATTCCATAGCCTGTTTGTTTAACCATTTTTAAAGCATCGGAGATATGGTCATATTCTGCTTTTGCATGGGCAAAATCCTGCATTAATTCAAGGAGATGATCCTTGCCTCTGATTTCTACTCCGACTATTTCTTTTAAAATATCATCATATAATTCATCAGGAGCGATTAAATCAATCTCCGCTACACCAGAACCCATCTCAATACCGGCTAATCCGGCTTTTTCGATGAATTCAAAGTCACTAAACTGTTGAACAACACGATCTACATCTCGTAATCTCTTTATATCTTTAACTGTTTCTTTCACAGCATCTTGATAGCTTTCACGCAGCCAGTGGTTCTCTCTAAGTACCATTACCCAGCTTGGCAGGTTTACATTGACTTCAAGTACCGGGAACTCGTAAAGGGCCTCACGAAGGACATTGTATACATCACTGTCACGCATGCTTTCTACACTCATTGCAATAACAGGAATATCATATTTCTCTGCTAAGCTTGATCTTAATGTTTCTGTGCTAGGGTGGTATGGCTGAGCGCTATTGACCACCATAATAAATGGTTTGCCCACTTCCTTCAGTTCGTTTATGACTCTTTCTTCGGCTTCAATATAGTTACTTCTAGGGATTTCGCCAATTGTTCCATCCGTTGTAACTACTACCCCAATCGTTGAATGTTCCTGGATTACTTTTCTTGTGCCAATTTCTGCCGCTTCATGGAATGGAATAGGTTCCTCATACCATGGCGTATTAATCATTCTAGGCCCGTTTTCATCTTCATATCCTTTAGCACCTGGGACTGTGTATCCCACACAATCCACAAGCCTGATATTAACATTAAGTCCCTCATCAACATGTACAGTAGCGGCCTGATTTGGGACAAATTTCGGTTCAGTTGTCATGATGGTTTTACCAGCTGCACTTTGGGGAAGCTCATCCTGTGCGCGGGACCTCTCCGCTTCACTGTTTATATTTGGTAAGACAACAAGCTCCATGAACTTTTTAATAAATGTTGATTTGCCTGTTCGTACTGCTCCGACTACTCCCAGATAAATATCACCGCCTGTTCTCTCGGCAATATCCTTAAAAATATCAACCTTTTCCAAGTGATCCCCTCCCGATCATAGAGTAAAGTGGGATAATAACATCCATTTTAGGTATTTTTGGACAGTATATATTTATGACGTTGTCCTATCTTGTTATGACACTTTTCTAAAATTTTTTACCCCCTTGTTAATATTTCTTATGATGTAATGATATCTGTTTTCGCTGAACTTTTAGTTGTATGGAGGGTTTCTAACTATGGTTAATGACACGGCAATAATAGTTGGATCTATCCTGCCATTAAATGATTAAGCATAAAAAAACCCTTCTCCTACAATATATTTCATAGGAAAAGGGTTATGACAAAAATTAAAGGAAAGGACGTTCTCTAGGAGTAGAGAGGAGGACCTAATTATATTCTTATTTTTCTAAAAAAATAGGTTCCTTTGTCTTAGAATCAATGGTATAGGGAAGGGAATAAGCAGGAACAAACATGGAATCATCCACTAAAATAGAGCGGATATCCTCGCCAGGTTTCGGCTCCTTACTTGTCTTTTTTAAAACTTGATAAAGGTCGGGCCGATAATCAACGTAAACCTCAGCATCACCTGTTATGACAAAAGAAAGGTTTTGATTTGTAAATGGACTAACCACGTATGGAGCTTTCTTAAATCCAAGCTTAGAATAGTCAAGTGAATAAACATTTTTGGCCAATTGCGATTTATAAGGTGGATAACCATTTGTTCTTATCCTTAAATTAATATCACGAATCGTTTCCGCCATCCGTAAATCCAACAATTTAACCGTAGGATTTGTCTCCTCATTTACCAGTACATATTGAAATATACCACCGCTTTCATAAGCATTTCCAGGTGGTTCTGCTATATACTTGGGGGCAATTTTCTTAAAATCTATAGGATACTTTTGATAAATCGGTGTTTCAGCTTCCTTTGTTTTTATAGGCAGAATTCCGCCATTATCTTTTTGGAAGTCATCCACTGCCGATTGAACAGCCTTGATTTGATCTTTATAAGGTACCTGGTTTTGCGTTAATTCCTCTTTCGGATACATGCAGCCTGCTAATATGACTGCCGTAATCATGAGTGTGCTAAACAGCATTATTCTTTTCATAAAATCACCTTTTGATTTATGTATGGTCGAAAATTCAAGTCAAAAAAACAATCAGTAAGGTTATTCCGGCAACAATCATAAACAAATAAGCAATGATAGCAGTTAGAATTCGAAATACTCCTTGTAACTTATACCGGCTCAAATAAATCGTAACAATCGCAAGAAACATAAGAGCCATACCTGCAATGGATATCCACATCTTTATCATGGCTGGCGACAATTTTATTCCCCCTTTTTCGAAGATTAATTATAACATAGCTATTATTATAAAAAAATTTTTTAGAACAAAAGCGCAAGCGCCCGTTTAGCGGCGTATGGCCTGGAGCGCTTTGACTGAGATAAAGGAAACACGGAGCTCAAGTCGATTCGATGTTGACTTATCGTAGGGATAAGAGCGAAGGACACTAGCCGTTGGGCGCTGGGAGCTGGACGTGTATATACCTGTAAAAAGTTATTTAAAATTACTAAATCTATAATATCCTAGAACATAAAAAAACTGAAGTAAAGAGGGGCGAGTTCTTTACTTCAGCCAATTTTGGACTAAATAACCCATTCTCCAGCGTCTACTACCAGGTTGCTTCGTTGCATTGTATGCAACCTAGAGAAAAAACGCATCAGAAGATTGCCTAATTTCTTAATAAAAAAGCACTTTTTTAATCTTCAAGGGATTTTTCCTCAAGAACATTAACTAAATCTTCCATTTCATGGGTCCTGCCGCGCGTCATTAAAACATCAACTGCATCCTTCGCATTTTTGCCATTAAACAAAACATTATACAGGACAGATGTAATTGGCATGTTAACATTATACTTTTGTGCAAGCTGATTCGCCGCTTTCGTGGTTCTTACACCTTCGACCACCATTCCCATATTATCGAGAACCTCAGTTAACGTTTTTCCCTTACCTAGCAAATTTCCTGCCTTCCAGTTTCTTGAATGGACACTTGTGCAGGTAACAATCAGGTCTCCTATTCCCGCTAACCCGGAGAACGTTAATGGATTGGCACCCATTTTTGTTCCAAGCCGGGCTATTTCCGCTAATCCCCGCGTCATTAAAGCTGCCTTAGCATTATCACCGTATCCAAGTCCATCTGTAATACCTGCCGCCAAGGCTATAATGTTCTTTAAGGCGCCGCCAATTTCCACTCCAATGACATCTGAATTGGTATATACACGGAAATTTTGATTGATAAATAGATCCTGTATATGTTCAGCTGCTTCCATATTTTCCGATGAAACTGTAACGGTTGTAGGGTGTCTAAGACTGACTTCTTCCGCATGACTAGGTCCTGAAAGAACCACGACATCCTTTAGAAGTTCTTTTGGCATTTCTTCTTTTATGATTTCGGTTATTCGCAGCAGAGTATTAGGCTCTATCCCTTTACTCACATGCGTAATTGTCAATGGTGCATTCTGAACCGCCCGAATATTGCCTAGCACTTCCCGAATGGCTTTTGTCGGAACAGCCAAGATAATGTTTTCCACTCCCATTAATGCATCATTTAACGAAGCATAACCGACAATTAATTCTGGCAGTTTGATATCAGGCAAATATTTTTTATTCGTATGGAATTGATTTATTTCCCTTACCTGACTCTCATTATGACTCCATAAACGTACTTCATGACCGTTGTCTGCAAGTACCATCGCGAGGGCTGTTCCCCAGCTTCCTGCACCAATAACAGTTACGGCTGTTTTGCTATCCTCCCGCATAACCCTTCACCCGCCTTTATTATTTTCTTTCTCGAGCATAAATCTTGATTGGCGTCCCCTCAAATCCAAATGCGTCCCTTATCCTGTTTTCAAGGAAGCGTTCATAGGAAAAATGCATTAATTCAGGTTCATTCACAAAAACAACAAAAGTTGGTGGTTTGACAGCCACTTGGGTAGCATAATAAATTTTTAATCTTCTACCCTTGTCTGTCGGAGTTGGATTCATTGCGACCGCATCCATAATGACGTCATTTAACACGCTTGTTTCAACCCGCATCGAATGGTTATCACTTGCCGTATTGATCATTGGTATAAGAGTATGAATACGTTTTTTCGTTTTTGCCGACAGGAAAACAATTGGAGCATAGCTAAGAAATAAGAAATGTTCTCTTATTTTTTGTTCCAATTCTTTCATTGTTTTCTCGTCTTTTTCAACCGCATCCCATTTATTCACCACAATCACGACAGCTCGTCCTGCCTCATGGGCGTAACCGGCTATTTTCTTATCCTGCTCAATAATTCCTTCTTCAGCATTAATAACCACTAAAACGACATCAGAACGTTCTATCGCCCTTAATGCACGCAACACACTATACTTTTCTGTAGTTTCATACACTTTTCCTCTTTTTCTAATTCCAGCTGTATCAATAATGACATATCTTTGGCCGTTATAAGTATATGGGGAATCGACTGCATCTCGGGTGGTACCGGCAATATTGCTGACTATGACACGATCTTCTCCTAATATTGCATTTACGAGGGATGACTTTCCGACATTTGGTCGTCCAATCAAGGAAAACTTGACCACATCTTCATCATATTCTATTGGCTTTGATTTTGGGAAATATTTAGCTGCCTCATCTAATAAATCACCAAGGCCAAGTCCGTGAGACCCTGACACTGGGATTGGCTCACCAAAACCTAATGAATAAAAATCATAAAGTAACTCTCTCATTTCAGGGTTATCGATCTTATTTACACCTAATACGATTGGCTTTTTGGACTTATAGAGGATTTTTGCTACTTCTTCATCCGCTGCTGTTACCCCTTCACGACCATTTGTTAAAAAGATAATGACATCAGCTTCATCAATTGCAACCTCCGCCTGCTGACGAATCTGCTCTAAAAATGGCTCATCTCCAATATCAATTCCACCCGTATCGATCACATTAAAATCATGTGTTAACCATTCACCTGAACTATAAATTCGATCTCTAGTAACTCCCGGTACATCTTCAACAATGGAAACTCGTTCACCCACAATCCTATTAAAAATGGTGGATTTTCCAACGTTTGGTCTTCCTACAATGGCAATAACAGGTTTAACCATCTTAATCGCCATCCTTTCTAATATATTTCACAATAGTGTTATTAGTTAGCATTATTCAAATTGAAAGTTCTTACGTAAGTAAGGCGGACAAAAGCCTTAAGTAAAGAAACCCTTCTGTTAACTAGAAGGGCCTAACTTCAATTATTTTAACAATGTTAGTCCTTTCCTGCAATGGTAAGGATTCTCCAAGCTGCCATTTAGGATGATTTTTGTTTTCCTTTTTCAAAAAAATGATAGTGTGTTTGAAAAAACGTTCCTGCATTTTCGATCGCACTCCAGGCAACCAGTAAAGCAGAAATTAACGCACATGCATCTAGATATTCAAGCCCGCCTATTTCATATGGAAAAGGAAATTTATTTAAGGTATAGGCATAAAGAAACTCCCCTTGCATGGTTCCGCAAATTGCAATCAGTAATCTCCCTTTTAAGCTTTTTTGCAGCAGGATGGCAAGGTATCCAAAACCAATTCCCATCATCCATTCCTTTTTAAAAATAATCCATACTGGATCAAAAATTTCAAACAAATGGAACGCCACATATCCAATTGATACAATCAATGAACAAATATAGAAATAAAGGATTGCTCCCCGTTTTTCCTGGCTTAAGAAAAGATAACACATTAATAATAAAAATAATCCACTGGCATGAATGTCATACTCCCCGAGTTTAAATTGATGGTTGGATAATAGGATTACGATTAAAATAATGGCAGATAGTTTTCGCCGATACGGGTTTTTCTTATCTGTCAGAAAAGTAAGGTAAACCCAAAACGACCAATAAATCCAATAAAACATCATACCTTCCATGCATACACCTCCTATTATTTTCATTATTGGTAAACTTTATGTACTTTCATACTTTCTTGAATAATATTTCAGAGGTGAATCATCTTATAAAGAGGAGGTGTGGAAAATGGGAAAAGACCGCCAAGAAAAAAAGCTTAAAGCTAGTAGAAGAGTGGAGTCAGATCGTGACCAGGCATTACACTATGCTGGGTCTACCAAATTATCAGGTCCTGAAGAAGCAAGGGACTTAAACGATGGTAAATATGATGAATAAATAGTAAAAGCTCCCGCGCATGCGGGAGCTTTATTTAATCTTTCGCTGACTAAATTGCTTTGTATCGATTCCTCTTTGCGTTAACCAGTGATAGGTCTCACCTGATATAATTACGGGCGCATGTTTTAAGTCTGAAATAGACTTTGCACCTAATGCAGTCATTATCATTGTTAATTCCGAATGAAGAGTGTTAATCTCTTCGATTAAAGCATCGAGACCATCCTGAACAAGTATTTGTAAGAAGAAGCCTGCTAGACCAATCGCACTTGCACCAATTGCTAAACCTTTTGCAATATCTATGCTTGAGGAAAAACCTCCAGATCCTATAATCGGGATATTATTAGGTATACTGGCTGCCTCAAGGATTGAAATAGGTGTAGAGATTCCCCAGTTATTGAAAAACGGAAGAGATTGTTTCCTGCGCTTATTTTCTATTTCAGCAAAGTTTGTGCCTCCGGAACCTCCTACATCAACAATTGCTGCACCTGCCGAAATCAGAGACTCAACCGTTTCCTTAGACATACCAAAGCCGACTTCCTTTACGATAACCGGTACGTCTACCCCATTGGCAATCTCTGTGATTCTGTTTAGAGAACCGAAAAAATCCCGATCCCCCTCAGGCATCGTTAATTCTTGAATCACATTTAAATGAATTTGTAAGGCATTGGCTCCAATCATATCAATGGCCAATTTAGCATTTTCAACGGTCGCTTCACTGCCTAAATTAGCGATAACAATCCCAGTTGGATTCTCTTTCCGGACAATTTCATATGTATATCTTTCTGTTTGATCTTTGATAGCAGACATTTGTGAGCCGACTGCCATAGCCACTCCGGTATGCTTTGCAGCGATTGCCAGCTGCTTATTAATTTGATAGGTTTTTTCTCCGCCGCCGCCCGTCATTGCATTGATAAAAATTGGCGAACTTAAAGAAAGTTCGCCAATTAAATAATTTAATCGAACATCGGACACATTGATATTCGGTAAGCTTTGGTGAATAAATTTGATATCGTCGAAAACTGTAGAACGGTTTTGCCTATTTTCCAAGGCAAAGCGAATATGATCCCATTTTCGTTCAGATCTTGACACTTACATCACCATTATTTTCCTAGATTCTTTAATTTATCTCCAATCATTTCTCCAAGCTGGAACCCTTTAGACTCTTCAGGAAGCTCGTAATCAAAGTTTTCCTCTACTTCTTTTTCAAGCAATTCCTTTATGCTTAAGGATAAACGCTGATCCTGCTCATTTACTTCAAGAACCTTTACATTTACTTCTTGACCTTCTTTTAAAACTTCATGCGGGGTTCCGATATGTTTATGAGCTATTTGAGAGATATGAACAAGTCCTTCTACACCAGGAAATACTTCTACAAATGCTCCGTAAGAAACTAATCTTTTAACCGTTCCGCTTAAAATACTACCTTTCGGAGCTTTTTCAGAGATATTGCTCCAAGGTCCTGCAAGAGTTTCTTTGATCGATAATGAAATTCGCTCACTATCACGGTCAACACTTAATACTTTTACTTTCACTTGCTGTCCTTCATGCACAACATCAGATGGTTTATTAACATGTTCATATGAAAGTTGTGAAATATGAACTAGGCCATCAATTCCACCGATATCGACAAAGGCGCCAAAATCAGTAATTCTTTGCACAGTTCCCTCAATAACCTGACCCACTTCTAGAGCATCAAGACGGTTTTGTTTTTGCTTTCCTTTTTCTTGTTCTACAACTGCACGATGGGAGAGAATTAAACGATTTTTTTCCTTATCAAGCTCAACAATTTTAAAAGAAAGCGTACGGCCTTTGTAATCACTGAAATCCTCTACAAAATGAGCCTCTACCAGGGAAGCAGGAACAAATCCACGAACGCCAAGGTCTACAACTAATCCGCCTTTAACAACATCTTTAACCTCTGTTTCAAAGATCTCTCCAGACTGGAATTTTTCCTCCAAGCTTTCCCAAGCTTTCTCTGCATCCACTTTCCGCTTAGATAATACTAGTGCATCTTCTTCTACCTTTGTTACTTCTAATTCCAGTTCATCGCCTTCAGCAACAGCATCAGATGCCTTTTCAATATGAAGGCTTGAAAGTTCACTGATAGGGATAATTCCATCCAGCTTACTGCCAGGAATATTCACAAGCACCTGTTTTTCCTCAACTTTAGTAACTTGTCCAGTTACTTTATCCCCGATTTCAAAGTTTTTCACTTCTACTTGATTTAATTCTTCCGACATATGTATTCCTCCTTATTCCATTTACTCTTAAAAATCTATATATGATTTGGTGAAAAGCACATTGTTCACCACATATAAAATAAAACAAAACCAATAGAATTTTCAAAAAAAATCTCTTTTTATTAACTTCTTACAAATAGCCTTTTTTGTCAAGCAGAAGCTATTTATGCTCTTTTATAAGTTTATCGATTTCTGCCATAATTAATTCAGTTACCTGCTCAGCCGAAGCTTTTGTTTGTCTCATTTCAGTCATATCAATTGGTTTACCATAAACCATTTTTAATTTTTTTAGACTTTTATACGGACCAATAACCGCACAAGGTACAACTTGAGCTTCCGTTCTTAATGCAAAAAATCCTGCTCCTGAAAGCCCTTTTCCTAGTTCCCCGGTTTTGCTTCTGGTCCCTTCTGGAAAGAGTCCAAATACATGCCCGTCCTTTAAAAGCTTTAATCCTGTCCTTAGCGCCTCTCGGTCACTGAATCCTCTTTTCACAGGGAATGCATTACATTTTCTTACGATTTCTCCCAATACAGGGACCTGAAAAAGCTCATCTTTAGCCATATAATGTACGGGACGGGGACACATAATTCCGACAACGATTGGGTCTATTACAGAGATATGGTTGGAGCATAAAAGCACTCCACCCTCTTTCGGGATATTTTCTACCCCTATTGCTTGTATTCGATACCACGGTTTAAAAATGGTATAAACCACTGATTTGGCAAACCCATAAAACGTCATACTCAACCAATCCTTTCATTCACCAGTGCCATTATTTTTTCGACAACATCAGGAATGGTCAAAGAGGTTGTGTCGATTTCTATTGCATCACTTGCCTTTTTTAAAGGAGCTACTGCTCTTTCCGAGTCAATTTTATCCCGCTGGGCAATCTCTTCTTTTAATTTTTCTAAATCAGAAGGAAAGCCCTTCTCTAAGTTTTCAGCATGCCTTCTTTCAGCTCTCTCTTCAACACTGGCGAGCAAAAATACTTTTACTTCAGCATTTGGTAAAACATGCGTACCGATGTCTCTACCATCCATCACCACTCCGCCTTCTGTGGCGAATGCCTGCTGTCTCTTCACCATTTCTTCACGAACTTTCGGCTGCCTTGCCACGTAGGACACAGAATTAGTTACTTCCGATGTACGAATTAAATCAGTAACATCACAGCTGTCAAGTATAACCAATTGTCCTGTATCGGAAGGCTTTAGTTCAATAACTGTCGATAAGAGCGTGTCCAATAACGATGCTTCATCTTCCAAATCAAGTTGATTGTTGATTGCTTTATATGTCAATGCTCTGTACATCGCACCAGTATCAATATAAATATAAGATAGTCTTTCTGCCACAATTTTTGCTACTGTACTTTTCCCGGCTGCGGCAGGGCCGTCAATTGCAATTGATATTTTATTTTCCATAAATCCTCCTAAAAGCTCTCATGATCGTCTTATCTACCTTATTTATTTTACCACAAGATAAAGATATGCCTCTTTTTTTTAGCAATTAAATAAAAGAAAAATGCTGAAATAAACCTAATTTCATTAGTCCAATGGTACTAAACTCAATAATAAAAATAGGAAAGTATAAACCTTCCAACAAAGAGGAAGCATTTATACTTTCCTATTTTTTTTGATAACAATATGCTTAGGTTATGGGTATTTCCCCTGAAAGGTTTGCAGAATTTCAGTTATTGTATTCTCACTTACCCCTTCGTATTTTGTTATATGTTTAATCTGCGGAAAGATATCTAACTGATGAAGCAGTAATTGTGATAAAAATAAAAAGATAAATTGGACAATCACTAATTTAATTAAAATTCTCTCTACTGTTTTCATGCCCATCACTCCAAAAACTATATGTTATTAGTATTGGAGCAGCCTGCCGATTTTATTCTTTACTTATAATTATGGACTGAATTAAACTAGTCTGTTGATTTCCGCTCTAGGCGCGGGCGGTACAGGGAGCCTCCTCGTCGCTTCGCTCCTGCGGAGTCACCCTGCCCCGTACTCCCGCAGGA
>NZ_JBALNF010000018.1:0-12674 GCF_036962465.1 Neobacillus vireti | reverse complement strand
CGATAGCATTTTCGAGGAGTCTTCGCGCCCTTCCACTCCAATCAACAAAGTGTGAAAAATTTATTCATCAACCACAATTGGGTCAGCCTTTATAAAACATCTTCGTAAGTTGCCTCAGCATTTTTCAGTTTTTCTACTTCTTCTTCTAATCCTGTTTTAGCATTAATAAAGATCCGATAGGTATCCTCACCCAATGTTCCTAAGAATTCATAACATAACACGTCTTCATTTAGATCATTAACAATCATGGCTTGGCGTTGTTCCATTACCTTTAATTTTGGATTTACCTTGGTGCGAGCTTGTTCAAGTGTAAGCGCAGGTTTTTCAATCGTCCTAGTTTGAAATGATTTTAAGTATTCTTCAGCGGAGGTTCCAACTATATCTCCATTATCCAGCGCTACTTTGACTTTCACTGATTCTGGATAAATTCTAACTCCATTTATATTTGTAACAAAATCAAATACTCCCACATTGTCATATTGTGTACTCTCAAAAGTTTCTAAATTTTTAAAGCCTGTTTCCTTCAAAAATGCTGCCGCCTTATTATTGGCTTCATTTAAACTCAAAGATTGCTTTTTAATATCCCGGTTATTAATAAACCATATTGGATGGCCAGCCTTTTTAGTAATATCCATACTTGCTTCTTGCTCTGTCGTTTTATTTTTTATCGATACACTGTAAAAACCAAAATCAGAGCCTTTACCATTATCCGTGACTTTTACGTTTGAATTTCCGTCAAACTTCATATACTTTTTTGCAATTTGAATTGCATCATTGCGGGAAATGGTTTTCCCTTTAATTTTCTTGAAGTTTTCATCCTTTTTTTGGAAATTACTAAATGTCGGTCCCAAATCTGATTCCGCAAAACTTGTAACCGTTTTTTCAACAGTCTTAAACCCATCAATGATCGTATTGTCTGTGTTTTCCTTCCCAGATGCGAGGGCTAGTTCCACATCCATCCATCGAAGATTATTTTTCAAGACCATATGCTGTACATTTCGAAGCTCATTTTGAATGTCACCAGACTGCTTGTACAGTACTTGAAGTGTTTGATATTCTTTATCAGTCAATGGTTCCTTTGATAAATCTCTAACGGCTGTGCGATAGCTAAAGTTACCAATATTCGCTAAAAACTCCTCGGTTTTATTGAAAGGTAATAGTGTTAACGGCAGCTGCCCAACATCGCCATGTGCCTGCGAAGTGAGTCTCCATACTTCGATTAAGGAGGGCGATAAGGATTCTTTGGAGTTCATCGCAAGTGTAGTCCCTATTTTATCGTTTAATAAATCCATACGATAAGAAAGATTGTGGAATGCCCGTTGATAGTTGTTTTCCGCATTGATAAGGATTGCATTTTTTTCCTGATGTTCTTGATAGCCCCAATAAGCCGTTCCCGCAATACCAACAGCGAGAACACCTATCAATATGCCTCTAATCAATTGAGCTCACCCCTCTATTTACAAAAAATATGCTTGCCAATCCGTTTAATTTGCGGTCTGCCCCAAATCCATCCGCTGGTAGCTGTAGCTGGATTAAAATAATACAATGCTTCTCCCGTTGGATCCCATCCATTTATGGCATCGATTACTGCTTTTTTAGAGGATTCATTTGGAGTCAGCCAAATTTGGCCATCCGCAACTGCTGTAAAGGCCCCCGGTTCAAAAATTACACCGGAAACTGTGTTTGGAAATGATTGGCTGTTAACACGATTCAAAATCACAGAAGCAACAGCCACCTGACCTATATACGGTTCTCCCCTAGACTCACCATGAACTGCATTGGCCATTAATCTAATATCATTTTGTGAGTAACCTTTTGGTGTGTTTAAGGCTGTCGGCTTTTTTGCAGCTGCATTAGGCGGCGCTGATTTCTGTGCTGTTTGTTTGTTATATTTCGTGGCTTTTGCTAATTTTGCTTTTGTTGTCGCACCTGCAATTCCATCAATAGGTAAACCGAATTCATATTGGAAATTTCTTAACGCCCAATATGTGCCCCATCCAAATACCCCATCAATTTTCCCATGATAGAAACCAATATATGTGAGCCTAGATTGCAGCTCGATTACATCCTCCCCTACTGCTCCTCTTTGAATTACCTGATTCGAAAACGCATATACCTTTTGGCTCTCAAGAGAAGACAATGTCATGGTACATGAAAAGATTAAGATGAAGAATCTGATGATGATGCTTTTCTTTATCATGGAATAATAACCCCCATTATGAATCTTTTTAGCATTAAGGCTATTTTTTGTTTTAATGGTATTTTTATTCCATTTCCCGCAGAAAAAAACCCTTCAACAAGTGTGAAGGGCTTTAAAAGGTGTAATCGGTTAGTTAAACAGGTGCTTGTGCCTTATGTTCCGGATATTTTTTAAAATGATTTGCACTTAAAATTTTGGCCTTTTTTACTTTTCGCAATCCAAACCACCAAAGAAAAATCATAAATGGAAAAATAATAAACAACCAGTTTTCAAGTGAAATTAAAATAAAGTCATAGGAGCCGTGCAAAAGAATCGGCAACAATAAGGATAATAAAATCCATTTTGCTTTATAATCCTTCGTGAACTTTGCTTTTCCTAGATAAAAGCCCATAATAACACCGAAAAGAGCATGACTTGAAACAGGTAATAGAGCACGGGTCATGGCATGCTCAATTCCATTTGCCACTAAATAAAAGATATTTTCAACAGTTGCAAAACCAAGAGAAACGGCTACTCCATAAACAATTCCATCGAACGGTTCATCAAATTCGACGTGCTGATATATAAGATAAAAAAGAATAAACCATTTAAAAAACTCTTCTAAAATACCTGAACCAAAAAAGGCATTTAATAAATTGGATTGTAATAAATGTTCTGTTTCCAAAACATGTTGGATAAACATAATGGGGAACACCAGCAGCACACCATACAAAAATGTTCGAAAAACAAAGGAAACAGGCTCTGGTTCATATTCATCCTTTAAATAAAAATAACTTAGTAAGGCCAAACCTGGAGCAATTCCGGCCGATAATATTCCAAGCATGCTGAACCTCTTTTCCAATCCTTTTTCTTAATGGTACCATGTATAGCACATAAAGAAAATGAAAGATTCATTCCAGCGGCCAAAGAAACTTACGCATTAGAAGTTGATGTTATCAATGCTGCTTGCCATCGCTACAGCCAATTTCATCCTTGCTTTTTTAGAATCATTGTCACTTCCAAGAATGACTCCCTTTTTATAAAGGTCATATGCACTGCCTTCATAATCGTACGTTGTATAGACTGCACCCTCTTCAGCACTGGTAGTAATCACTATTTTGATCCCTGCTTTTATGGACGCTTCGATTTCTTCCATCATTTTCGGAGCTACCTGGCCTCTTCCCACTCCTTCAAGGATGATTCCAGCTACCCCTGCTTCTCGGGCAGCCTTTATAAATTTCCCATCTGCCCCAATATAGCACTTAATTATTTCTACAGCCGGAATGGGGGATTTTAATGGATAGTACTCTCTTCTAAGCGGTTTCTGGAAAACATGGACATTGTCATTATCAATAATACCAAGATAGCCAAACCCAAAGACATTAAAACCCTGAATATTAGAGGCATGTTCTTTTTTTACATATCTAGCCGCAAAAATTCGTTCATTAAATACAACAACGGTGCCAACATCATGTAAATCGGGAGAACAGGCCGAATAAATGGCATGCCGCAAATTAATATACACATCACTGCCTAAATCCTCCGGTGAACGCTGCGACCCTGTAACCACGACAGGCCTGCGGTCATTAATGGTTAAATCAAGAAAATAGGAAGTTTCCTCCATTGTATCAGTCCCATGGGTGACAACAACACCAGAAACGGACTCATCCTTAAAGTAATCCTCAATTTTTGTTTTTAAAAAGACTAAATCGTCAAATGTAATATGTATACTCGCTTTTTGAAAAACAGAGTCTACGATTACTTCTATTTCATTGGGTAAATGACACATCGCTGCCAGTTCTTCCCCGGTAATAGCTCCGGAAGCTAATTTACCAGAGGTTTTATTTGGTTTACTAGCAATTGTCCCTCCTGTTGTTAATAAAACTACCTTTTTCATCATTAATCACCCTTTAGTTTCTTTGTCTAGTATAGATTGTGCGATTTGACCGCCATGGAAACGGCCATTTTCGATAAAAATTTCATTTGCATTATTGCCTGCTGCAATAACCCCAGCAATATAGATTCCACTGATATTAGTTTCCATTGTATCAGAATTATAGAAAGGTCTTCCGGTTTCTTCATCTATTCTTATCCCCATCTTCACTAGGAAATCATGGTCAGGATGATATCCGGTCATCGCAAAGACAAAATCATTTTTGATTGTTTTTTGATACCCATCCTTTATATAAGTTACTTGATTTTCGGTAATCCCTTTTACCTCTGCTTCAAACTCCATTAAGATGGTCCCATTTTTAACTAATGATTCAAATTCAGGGAGAATCCATGGTTTTATACTTGGTGAATATTCTTTACCGCGGTATAAAACCGTTACGCGTGCTCCTGCCTTTACAAGTTCAAGTGCCGCATCAACGCTTGAATTTTTGCCTCCGATTACACAAACATCCTTATCAAAATAGGGATGCGCTTCTTTAAAGTAATGGAATACTTTTGGAAGGTTTTCGCCTGGTACGTTCATATAATTTGGATGATCATAATAACCCGTTGCAATGACAATATAATTACTCTGATAAGTATCTTTGTTTGTTTTGACGCGGAATAATTGGTCTTCCTTTGAAACTTCTATAACCGTTTCAAATGCATTTATCCGCAGCTGTTTACGCTTAGCGACCTCCCGATAATATACTAGTGCCTGATTACGTTTCGGCTTGTAGCTATCCGTCACAAAAGGAAACCCGCCTATTTCTAATTTTTCGCTTGTACTAAAAAAAGTTTGATGAGTTGGATAATGATAGATGGAATTTACAACATTCCCCTTTTCGATAATTAATGGCTTCTTCCCAATTTCTTGTAAAGCGATCGCTGAAGCTAATCCACAGGGACCCCCGCCAATAATAATAATCTCTTCAATTTGCATTTAGGCCAGCTCCTTACAACGAATATATCTATAAAGAAGTATTTCTTCACAAAAAAATCTCCTACCGTATCATGATAGGAGATTTTTTATTTAGTTTCAACAAACAAAACTTTTCATGATTGAACTTATTTGGCTAAATCCAGCCTCTAAAGCGGCTGGCCTCTGCCATTTTCCTTACCCCGACCATATAGGCAGCAAGCCGCATATCCACTCTGCGAGTTTGCGCAGTATCATAAATATTCATAAATGATTTGACCATAACTTTTTCTAGTTTTTCTTCTACTTCTTCTTCTGTCCAATAATAGCCTTGATTATTTTGAACCCACTCAAAATAGGAAACCGTAACGCCACCAGCTGATGCCAATACATCAGGAACAAGCAAAATACCACGTTCAGTTAAAATTTCTGTTGCCTCCAAGGTTGTAGGACCGTTGGCCGCCTCAACCACAATTTTCGCACGAATATTATGAGCATTTTCAGCTGTAATTTGATTTTCAATAGCAGCCGGAACTAAAATATCACAATCAAGCTCAAGTAATTCTTTATTCGAAATCGTATTATTAAATAATTTTGTGACAGTTCCGAAGCTATCACGTCTATCCAATAAATAGTCGATGTCTAGACCATTAGGATCATATAATGCACCATAAGCATCTGAAATACCGATTACGATAGCACCAGCATCATGCATGAACTTAGATAAATAACTGCCTGCGTTTCCAAAGCCTTGTACGACTACCTTGGCTCCTTCAATTTGAATGCCTTTCTTTTTAGCAGCTTCACGAATACAGATGGTCACCCCTTTTGCGGTTGCAGATTCTCGACCATGGGAGCCTCCTAATACAAGCGGCTTTCCTGTGATAAATCCTGGAGAATTAAACTCATCAATTCGGCTATATTCGTCCATCATCCAGGCCATAATTTGTGAATTAGTAAATACATCCGGGGCGGGGATATCCTTTGTTGGTCCAACAATTTGACTGATTGCTCTCACGTAGCCACGGCTAAGTCTTTCAAGCTCTCTAAAAGACATGTCCCGCGGATCGCAGACAATTCCGCCTTTCCCTCCGCCATATGGGAGATCGACAATCCCGCATTTCAAGCTCATCCATATTGAAAGGGCTTTCACTTCGGTTTCAGTTACATTAGGATGAAAACGAATACCGCCCTTTGTTGGCCCGACTGCATCATTATGCTGTGCACGGTATCCCGTAAATATTTTAATAGAACCGTCATCCATTCTGATTGGAATTTTGACTGTCAGCAAACGTAATGGCTCTTTTAAAAGCTCATATACTTCTTCAGGATAACCTAACTTTTCAAGGGCTTTATGTATAACGGTTTGTGTTGATTTCAACACATCGTGGTGCTCTCCCTCTTGATTAGTTTGACCATTTGCTTTTTCGGCAACCATTTAAAATCCTCCTAGAAAATGCTTTACGAATGTTGTCTTCTTTCAGAGACAAGTATACACGTTTCATTGATTTATGCAAGAAGAAAAACCAAGACTAAATCTTAATTTGTAAACGCTGCAATAAAATTAAAAGCCCCACAAAATATAGAATTATAAAAGACTTTAAAGGGGCGTCCGCCCCCTTAGTGTGATATTGATCCAATCAAGTTATTTAAAAAAATGGAGAATCGTTTCAACAGCGAATTGTTTCATCACAGGCTTACCATATTCAGCAAGAACGTATGGACTTAGAATAGATGGGGTGCCGAACTCCGATAAAATACAGGCAGCCATTTCTTTTTTATCAGCTTCGACCTTATCCATTACAAGGTAATAGCGGTTATGCATGGCATAAAGGCTTCCACCATAAATGTCTACAATTGACAATCTTTTGGCTAGACCGACTAAATCCTCAAATTCATTAAACTCGAATAAGAGAGCTTCACAGCCTTCAACCCTTACCTGCATTTCAATATAACCATCGTACAATAATTCTTCATCATCTTTTACTTCATCAACAGTAATGATTAAAATCATTCCTTGAGCCTGAAGGGAGAAAATTTCTACAGCTACAGAACCCTGGATATCAACATCAAATTCCTCACTTGCCTCTTCGAGCATATCATGAAAGAGCTGATTCCACTTACTTGAATCCTTCCAAATATCCTCTTTTGAAAGTCCCCTTTCAAATAAATCATCAGAGGTTAAAAATATTTTTATTTTATTGGCCGTTAAGCGTTCTAAGCGCATGCTTTTGCCCCCTGCCGTGACGTAACTCTTGTTTTTTAGTGTATGCCGCAGGGAACCATTGGTGAATTGTCTTTCTTAGCCTATCTTTCTAAACCACGTTTAAGTGTAATAAGATGAGTTTCAGCAGGAGCTCCTAAACGTAAGGGCACAGTTGTTGTTCCATAGCCGTTACTAATTAACAGGATTGTATTTTTAAGCTTTTTTAACCTTCCTCTTGCATACGGGCTATACCCTAAAATGTGTATTTGCCCGCCATGGGTATGTCCACTCAGTACCAATCGAATATTATGCTCAGGCAAGATCTTATCTGTAATGGTCGGAATATGACTAGCTAATATTTTAAAACTGCCCTCCTCTGCATCCATAAGGGCAAAATCAAGCCGGTCTCGCTCCTGGCTGCAGTCATCTACCCCCAGAAGAGATAATTTATCCCCATCATTTGACTCAAAAGTAACAGCTGTATTATCCAAGACCTTTATACCCATATCGAGCAATATCGCATCCAATTTACGGAAATCCACTTCATAATCATTGTTTCCCCAGACAAAATAAACAGGCCCAATTTGTTTTAATTTCCGTAAATTTTCCTTTACTTGAGGAAAAGATACTCCTTTTTCCATTAAATCTCCGCCGATTATAACAAAGTCGGCTTTCCCTTTTACATTCTGAATAATACTATCGGAAATAACCCGTCTATGAATATCCGAAATAAAAAAAAGGGTCACCTTGCCAAAAGAGTTAGGAAAATCCGGAAAGAGTATCTCATGCTCTACCACTTTATTTAAAAAGGCCTCTTTCACCATAAATAAGAAGAGAAAGATACCTCCCAATAACAATAACACGATTATCCCCCATATAACCAACTTGTTCTCCCCCTCTACAGTTCTACGGAAATCATACCATAAAGAAGACATAAACTAAAAAAAGACGAGTGTGCGCTCCCAACCGATGGGGAAGTGAAGAATAAAAACTAAAAGCAGGCTGATATCTTTTGTAAATACCTAAAAAAATCCCCCCCATACATTGTATGAGAAGGATTTCCTTTATTTCCCTTGTTTTTTAATCTTCATGTATATCTAAAATACGGAAGCCGTGTTCTTCTAGCTTTTTAGTAAACCTGTCAAGATTGTCTTTCTTTTCTATCTTCATCACAATTCTGCGTACTAGCTTATCGGTTTCATCGAATGTAACAAGGGAGATGATATGCTCATGGAATTGATGGGCAATTTCTGATAGACGGGCAATACGTCCTTCCGTCTCAACTGATGTAAAAGCAATTCTTACGCCCGGTCGATTTACCCCAAATACACTTTCAAACGAAGTTAAACAATCGGATCGTGTGACTACACCAAGAAAGGTTTCATCTTTGTCGACCACAGCTAGTAAAGGGAAATCCTTCAAGTCAAGAAGTGTTTTTTCAAATAATTCTCCACCTAGCAAAAACTGATCTTTATGGGATGCAATATCCCCCACCACTGTCGAAGTTAGATAGTCATCCTTTTGTTTCCCGGACTTAAAAAAACCTTCATATATATTAAATCTTGTTACAACACCTGTATATTTATTACCCATTAAAACAGGGAGGCCGTCAATTTGGTGTTTCTCTAACAGCTCCAGTGCATCCTTAAGGGTTACACCAGGTTGAGTGGTAAAACACTCATGCTTGGGGATCATAATATTTTTAACAAACACTTGCCATCACCTCGTAAATTAGTCCTATACCATTATTATACTGCTACCATGCCATTAAAAACCCCTCTTATTATTAAAGATTTATGTCATGTAACAGAAATACTCTCATAAAATTAAATGATATCAACTTAAGGGAGGGCAACTATGAATACACATTTTAAAACTTATCATCCCTATGCTAGTCCGTTCGACCCTTGTCCACCAATCCTTGAAAAAGCATATTCCACCCCACCCCATTTATATATGGGCTTTCAGCCGCCAAATTTACCACAATTCCCCCCACTTGAAGCACTTAGGGCAGGGACATTGTGGAAAGCGTTTCATGACCCTTGGTTCGGCCCGCTTGAACCAGGTAAAGGGGGACTCCCCCAATGAAACAAGTTCCAGCAGAATATTATCAACTAATGGAACAGCTGCAAGCTGTGGACTTTGTATTAGTTGAGTTAACCTTGTACTTAGATACACATAATGATGATCAAGAAGCTATTAATCAATTTAATCATTATGCCAAAGAAAGAAAACGATTAAAAAAATTATTTGAGAGCCAGTTTGGACCTTTACAGCAATATGGAAACAGCTACTCTAGTTATCCTTGGAACTGGGATGATGCACCATGGCCATGGCAAGTTTAAAATGGGGAGGGATTTCATCCAATGTGGATTTACGAAAAAAAACTTCAATATCCTGTTCGGGTTAGTTCATGTAATCCAAGATTAGCTAAGTATTTGATTGAGCAATATGGCGGTGCCGATGGAGAATTAGCAGCTGCACTCAGATATTTAAACCAAAGATACACAATTCCTGACAAGGTAATCGGCCTTTTGACGGATATTGGGACAGAAGAGTTTGCTCATCTTGAAATGATTGCTACCATGGTCTATAAATTAACGAAAGATGCTACACCTGAACAAATAAAGGCTGCAGGTATAGAAGATCATTATGTCGACCACGACAAAGCATTATTCTATCATAATGCGGCTGGAGTACCTTGGACAGCTTCTTATATCCAGGCTAAAGGGGATCCAATTGCAGACCTCTATGAAGATATTGCAGCTGAAGAAAAGGCGCGGGCTACTTATCAATGGATTATTAATATTAGTGATGATCCAGATTTAAATGATGGATTAAGATTTTTACGGGAAAGAGAAATAATTCATTCACAGAGATTCCGTGAGGCTGTCGAAATCTTAAGAGAAGAACAGGGCAAAAAGAAAATCTTTTAATTGGTAATAAGAAGCAGTTGAAGGTCTGCTTCTTATTTTTTTTCATGGTATAAGTTAATATCATATTGCTTTTTCATTATTTCAAATACAATATGCCGGTTTTTCCATTCCTCTTCCTTTTTCCACAAATCCTTGCTCCGATCAACAATTTCGCATCTTAACTCTTGATATTCCTTTTCCTTCTTTTCCTTTTGCTGTTTCAACAAATTCATTGCCCCAAACCCGACAATTGTGAATGCCAGCAAGTAAACAGCAACTATATCATTTAATACGGCAGACAACATGGCTAAAAAAGAAAATGAAAATGGTTTTACGAAAGTAATATAGAAATACACAGTAAATATAAAGGCAAAAAAAAGTGTTGAATAAACCGATAGATAATGCCACATTTTTATATCATCAAACTTTTTCTTTCTCTTTCTTACATTCTCTAACATTTGTTTGGTTGCCTGATCGGTGTAATCAAGTTGTTGAATTGGTGTATCCATCTTTGTTCCCCTCCCTATTTCGATATATATTTATGTTCTTGTCCTAAAAATTATGTTGGGAAACACAAAAAAACCGATCAAAGATCGGCTAGTTTAAAGGTATTTTGAGTACTTGACCAACATATATATTCTCATTTTGCAGATTATTAGCTCTTTTGATAATGGTAACACCACTTTTAGAATGGTAATACCTTATCGCTAGTCTAAACAATGTTTCTTGAGGCTTTACCTTATGATAAATAATATTATTTTTTTTTTGAGGCGTAGCTGTTGGTTGACTTTTTACTGCCTCGATTGGCTCACTATTTTTATCTGATACCTGCTGATCGGCTGTCTCTTGATTTGATGTTGACAAAGACGTTCCATCAGAACTATTCGCTGGCTGCTCAACCTGTGTGGAAGCTTCTGCACTTTTTTCCTGTGGAGCCGTTATCTTTTCGGCATCTTGAGCGGATTTTGATGATCCTTCATTCATATCTTCATTAACCGGAATAGACTTTTCAAGATTAATGGTTTCATAACCGACTGAACTTCCTGAAGTTTTTTGTGTTCCATTGACTTTCCCGCCGCTATCCCGATAGGAAATGACACTAAAAATAATGATGGGAAGGAGAATAAAACATAAAACTAGCAGGCGGATAACAGGATATTTAACCTTCCATTTTGTTTTTTTCCTTTTTTGTCTGTGGACCTGCTCCCTTGGCGGCAGTCTTTCATTGTCACCATCCACTTTTTCATTTATTTTTTGAATTCGTTGCTTTAATCGTTCCGCTTGGTCTCTGTATGGTTCTTCTTTATTCACAGAGCTGCTCCTCCCTGTTCTGTTCATCTGTTGTCTTTCTAAATTTTATATATACTCCCAGAAGAAAGTCTATGACAAAATGCATCATAATGGTCACTGCTAAATTACCAGTCCATTTATAAATAAATCCTATCAAAAAACTTAACAGAATAATATTCAAAAAGAGGTACCAGTTAAAGAGGTATCGATAATGAATAATGGCAAAAATAATACTTGCCATGATTAGACCAACCTTTGTTTGGATAATTCCCCGGAAAAGCAATTCTTCACTAAACGCTACAAAGAAAGCAATGACAAATGTATGAAAAACATGTCTGTTTTTAAAGATTCTCTCATTTAATCCCCCGTCATCATAATAGGATGCAGGCAGCCATTTCATTAACAAAATATCAACTATCACAATGAGTACTCCCGCGGGAATACCTATCGTAAGAATATGATCGTCACTCAAATCTATATTTTGCAGATAAGAAAAATGATCAAATAAAATAGCTCCAAGGATAAATGAGATAACTAAAAGGATGAATTGCGTAAGGTATAAGTGATATAACAGCTCTTTATCTGTTAAATCAGTGATTATTTGGTTATACTTTCTTTTCATTCACTCAACTCACAATTTAATTAGAATTTTGGCAAGGTAGTCCTTCCAGTTCTCTTCACGAGTTTGTAAAGATGGTGTATTTACAGATGATTGGTAATGATTTAAATTTACGCCGCATATATCACAACAACATGGAACTTTTTGGAATCCGTCTTCCTCAAAGTAATGTAAAATAAATTCACGCCTGCATGTTTGGGACTCAACCAGTTTTTTCATATTGAAAATATTATCATGCTTTAGTTGAAATCTATCCCTTACAAACTCTTTCATTGAAGTTTTTAACTTCTCAAGATTAGTAATCTGGTGGTTTGGATGATTTACATATTCCTTTATGATTCGCCATTGGATTTCTGAAAACCCGCCGAGTGTACTTAACTCCTGATTTAGTTCAATTACACCATCGTTTACCATATGCTGATTAATTAAATTTGTAAATAACCAATCGATTTGCTGTTCGGACGGCAATTCACCTTCTACAAGTTGAATAGGAAGCTGCTCATCACCTGGTGCATATAAAAGAATAGCAACACTAGGGAGCCCATCCCGCCCTGCCCTTCCAATCTCCTGAAGATACGACTCAATCTGCATCGGCATATGATAATGAATAATAA
>NZ_JBALNF010000017.1:0-83983 GCF_036962465.1 Neobacillus vireti | reverse complement strand
TGTAAAAAAATAGGTGACCCATAAATTGGTCACCTATTTTTTTACATCATATAGCATTGTGAATTTTTAAAGATTTTATAATGAATGGTTTGGCTTCTGAAATAAAATAGAGTGAACCAGTAACGACTAACATCTCATTTTTATGCTGATTTTTTACTTTTTCCAACAGATGGAGCTGCCAATCATCCACTGCCTGTTTGCTAGTTGAACGGCTGATTTGTTGTAATTCCTCGGCTTTCGCTGCACGAGGGAAATCAAAACTAACAAACGTAATTTGATCCGCAATCCCATCAAGCATTCCTATCATCTCATCCAATTTCTTATCCTTTAACGCAGCAAATACAATGTGAATGTTTCGATCTTTGTATCTGCTTGATAATTCATGGACTAAAGCCGTAATTCCTTCTTGATTGTGCGCTCCATCAATAATAACCAATGGATTTTCTGATAAAACTTCGAATCTTCCTGGCCAGTAAGCTTCTATTAACCCTTTTCGAATAGCTTGTTCTGATACTTGAAAACCTGCTTGGTTTAAAAAGTCGGCGGCTAGTACAGCTAACGATGCATTCTCTGTTTGATGCTGGCCAATCATACTGATCTCAAGTTCTTCATAAGATAGAGATTTTGATTTTAGGGCAAAAACTTCCCCCTTAGCAATTGATTCATGTCCAGAAATCTGAAATTCTTGGTTTAATCGATAGATTGGAGCAGACTTCTTTTCTGCCATTTCCTCAATCACCTTTAAGGCACCTGGATGTTTAACCGCTGTAAAAATGGGAGTAGTCTCCTTAATAATCCCCGCTTTTTCAAAGGCAATTTCTTCATAAGTGTCACCGAGGATAGCTGTATGATCTAATCCAATGTTTGTAATAATCGAAGCTAACGGCTCGATGATATTGGTTGAATCGAATCGTCCGCCTAACCCCACTTCAAAAATAACCATATCGATTTGACTTGTATTCGCAAAATAGTAAAACGCCATCGCCGTGATCACTTCGAACTCAGTTGGCCCACCTAGTTCCGTATCTTCCAATTCATCTGCAAGCGGCTTAATCACATTGGTCAGTTCTAAAATTTCCGCATCACTAATCGGTTTTCCATTTACACTGATTCGTTCATTAAATTGTTCAATGTATGGTGAGGTAAAAGTTCCAACTGTGTATCCTCCTGATTGGAGAATCGATCGTAAAAAGGTAACGGTAGAGCCCTTTCCATTCGTACCGCCGACATGAACAGCTTTAATTTTCTTTTCAGGAGATCCAAGCTTGTCCATCATCCATTCCATTCGTGATAAGCCGGGTTTAATCCCCAGTCTCAGTCTCCCATGTATCCAGTCTAGGGCTTCTTGATAAGTAGTAAACAATTTTGATCCCCCCCTTTATGTAAGCGAGACGAACCCAGGAATGAATTCGTCTCGCACAACTTGTTATCCTCTTAACTCTTTAATACGAGCTTCGACGATGTCTCTCTTTTCAATATAATCCTTCTCTTTCGCACGTTCCTCGGCCACTACACTCTCAGGTGCTTTTTTCATAAAGCCCTCGTTGCTTAGTTTCTTCTGAACGCGATCAACTTCTTTATTTAAGCGGTCTAATTCTTTATTTAGACGAGCAATTTCTTCGTCAATATTGATTAAACCTTCAAGCGGCAGGATAATTTCTAAGCCTGTTACTACAGCCGTCATTGCTTTTTCAGGTATTTCGATGTCAACACCCATTTGCAACTCTTCTGGATTACAGAAACGCTCGATGTAGCTGCGGTTGCTTTCAACTGCTTTCAGAATGGCTTCATCTTTTGCTTTTACAAGCATTTTAATCTTCTTGCTTAATGGTGTGTTTACTTCAGCACGAATATTCCGGACTGAACGAATCATTTCTACAAGCAGCTTCATCTCTTGCGCCGCTTGGTCATCCGATAGTTCAGGTTTAACAACCGGCCATGATGCTGTTGTGATGGATTCACCAGCATGCGGCAGGTTCTGCCAGATTTCCTCGGTGATAAATGGCATAAATGGATGCAACAACCGCATCGTGTTGTCTAACACATAAGCAAGGATCGAACGGGTTGTTTTTTTCGCAGCTTCATCTTCGCCATATAATGGAAGCTTCGCCATTTCGATATACCAATCACAGAAGTCATCCCAGATAAAGTTATACAAGGCACGGCCAACTTCACCAAATTCATAGCGCTCTGAAAGTCTTGTTACATGATCAATTGTTTCATTTAAGCGAGTTAAAATCCACTTATCGGCAACAGATTTTTCACCGCTAAAATCAATTTCCTCAAATGTTAAGCCATCCATATTCATTAACGCAAAACGGGAAGCATTCCAAATTTTATTAGCAAAGTTCCAAGTAGATTCTACTTTTTCAAAGCTGAAACGCAAATCCTGACCTGGTGAACTTCCTGTTGATAAGAAATAACGTAGTGCATCGGCACCATACTTTTCGATAACATCCATTGGATCAACACCATTGCCAAGTGACTTACTCATCTTACGGCCCTGCTCGTCACGAACGAGACCGTGAATGAGTACGTCTTTAAATGGACGGTCTCCTGTGAACTCGATGCTTTGGAAAATCATCCGAGATACCCAGAAGAAGATAATGTCGTAACCAGTTACTAGTGCATCTGTTGGGAAGTAACGCTTATAATCTGCCGCTTCTGTGTTTGGCCAGCCCATTGTGGAGAACGGCCATAATGCCGAGCTGAACCATGTATCCAATACGTCTTTATCCTGTTCCCAGTTTTCGGGATCAGCTGGTGCTTCCGTTCCTACGTAAACTTCACCTGTTTGTTTGTGGTACCAAGCTGGAATCCGATGGCCCCACCACAGCTGTCTAGAAATACACCAGTCGCGGATATTTTCCATCCAGCGGAGGTATGTTTTTTCAAAACGGTCTGGAACGAAATTTACTTTGTTTTCCTTGTCTTGTAAGGCAATCGCTTCATCTGCGAGTGGCTGCATTTTAACGAACCATTGGGTTGAAAGATAGGGTTCAACAACTGCGCCGCTCCGCTCAGAGTGGCCAACCGAATGCATATGCTCTTCGATTTTGAAAAGAACACCTTGTTCTTGTAAGTCTTTAACAATTTGTTTCCGGCATTCAAAACGGTCTAGTCCTTGATATTTGCCTGCTTTTTCATTCATCGAGCCATCTTCATTCATAACAAGAATACGCTCTAGGTTATGGCGATTACCAAGCTCAAAGTCATTTGGATCGTGTGCAGGTGTGATTTTTACTGCCCCGGAACCAAAATCCATATCAACATAATCATCAGCAACAATCGGAATTTCACGATTAACGATTGGAAGGACCACTGTTTTGCCAATTAAATGCTTGTAACGTTCATCTTCTGGGTGTACGGCTACAGCGGTATCACCAAGCATCGTCTCTGGGCGGGTAGTGGCGACTTCAATTTGGCCTGAACCATCGGCAAGCGGATAGTTCATATGATAAAAAGCACCTTGGATATCCTTATAAATTACTTCGATATCAGATAATGCTGTTTTCGTGGATGGATCCCAGTTAATGATGTACTCACCACGGTAAATTAAATCTTTCTTATAAAGAGTTACGAACACTTCTTTAACTGCATCTGATAAGCCCTCATCAAGCGTGAAACGCTCACGGCTGTAATCAAGACCTAAGCCTAACTTCGACCACTGCTGGCGGATATGGGAGGCATACTCTTCCTTCCACTTCCATGTTTCTTCGACGAATTTTTCACGGCCTAAATCATAGCGGCTTTTTCCTTCGTTACGAAGTTTTTCTTCTACTTTTGCTTGGGTCGCAATTCCAGCATGGTCCATACCAGGCAGCCAGAGAACATCATATCCCTGCATCCGCTTCATTCTTGTCAGAATATCTTGTAATGTAGTATCCCAGGCATGACCTAGGTGAAGTTTTCCGGTAACGTTTGGCGGCGGGATCACGATTGTGTATGGCTGTTTGCCTTCATCGTTTTTTGCCTCAAAAAACTTTCCTTTCAGCCACCATTCATAGCGACCTTTTTCAATCGTTTGCGGGTCGTACTTGGTTGGCATCGTTAATTCTTTTGTTTCCATTTAATTTCCTCCTTCAAAATTCCAGTTAACACAAAAAACTCCATTCGTCATATAAAAGGACGAATGGAGTATGCTTCGCGGTACCACCTTTTTTCCAATCAAAAAATACGATTGGCGCTTAAATCAGATAACGGATTTCCTCCGTCTTCCACTACTAGGATTTTTCCGTTCACAGAAGAAGCTCATGGGCGACCTTCCAATGTTTCCTCTTAAGAAATCTTCCAGCTAATGATTTCCCTCTCTTTAAGCAGGAGTGCATTGTACTCTTCCCTGTCGTAGCTCGCATTTTAAATTATAATGTTATACTACCCAAAAAAGGGGAGTGACGTCAACAGGATGAACAATTTTTTTATATTTTATACCTTATGTAATTATGGGAGAACTTATCTAGGCTTTTGGAATATATATAAATAAATATTTATTATTAGGGGGATTCGGTCCGTGAAGCGTAACAATTTCCACAAATACAAATACCGTCCCTGGTTTATTACTTCGCGCAGAATTGCCGCACAATTCATTGTTCCTTTTACCATCTTTCAATTTATCCGCACCTTGTTTTTGCCAACCATCCTAGATGTATTATTGTTAATAATTTTTCTTGCGATTGCCGTTTCCATCTATTTTGACATTATTTAAGGAGCCCATCAGGCAGATTAAGACTGCTGCTGGGCTCCTTCTTTTGCTTGTTTTCGTTGATTTTCGATTTCCGTCATCCGCATCACAACATATTCGGAATTTTTTAAATGCCAATATTGCTCCTGCAGCTTACGGACAAATTTCATTTCATTCTTCCGGCCCTCTTTTTTATAATAACTATCGACCACTTGCATAATCGGCACGGGTAAGGCTAAATAGCTGTTAAATAATAATTTCTCGTCCTCTTTATAGGGAAAATATTTAAAGTAATGATACACCCAATCGATCGCGGTATCACTCCGCTTCGGCCTCGTATTTAAAGCTCTTGATAAATAAGGGAGAAGGTCATGGATCGGCGACCCATAACGGGCATTTTCAAAATTGATAAAATAGCCGTAGCCCCGGTCATCATAGAGAAAATGCTCGGAAGATAATTTCCCATGGGTAATCACCATGCGTGCCTTCTCAGTTTCCTTCGTATTCTCATACCATTCCTCGAATTTGCCTTTTGAAAACCGAAGTGCCTGACTGATTTCGTTATAGTATAAGCAATACAACAATTGGAATGGGGACATATAGGTCTTCTTTTCACATTCATCTATAAAACCGTCCAGAAATTCCTGATGCTTTTCCAGCTGCTGAATTGTGGTTTCATAATGCTCTGTCCGCTCTTCTTTACTGACGGTCACTTCCTTAGCAGACAGAGTATGAAGTCTAGCTAACTCTCGAAATAGCTCAAGATTTATTTGGTCACGGTTTTCTTTTTGATGATTGGGCATCCAAGGCATTAAATAATAAAGATTATTCTCATGTAAAACAGCATATCTGCCGTCCATTGTCGGATAGATGGGGACGATACGATTGAAGCCTTTTTGGTAGAGCAGGTGAACATGACGGATGAAATCTGTACCGGTGGTAGGCGGGATTTTTTTTAACGCAAAGGTGCCTTTATTGGAATAAACCTTTTGAACAATCCCGAAGTCTTCTACAAAATAAGGCTCGATAAGATAATTATTTAGTATCGGTGCTACTGATTCTAACCGATTTGTATCGCTCATGAGATGTCATCTCTCTTTCAAAGAAAGCGAAGATTCGTTATGTCACTAAAAATAAGCTGAGCAGGTTAAAAAAAACCCGCTCATCTTTTTCTGTATCGTTATTTTTTTGCAAGTGTACCAGGAATATAGAGTACCTGGCCTTCATAAACATCTTGATTTAGTTCAAGATTGTTCTCTCGAAGAAGGTTTGGAACGGAAACATCATAGCGGTCTGCTACACTGGCAACCGTATCCCCTTTTTGAACGATACAGACCTTTAATTTCGTTTGGGCTGTTCGTTCATCCTTACGGGCAAAAAACTCGGTTAACGTCATGCTTTTCTTCTTAGCAGCTTTCTTTTTTTTCTGCGCTTTCGGCGGCGGCTCTTCTGATGAGGAAGATGAGCTTTCAACCTCAACTTCTGCAATAATCACTTCTTCATGATGCTCTGGCGAATGATCTTTCACCACGATAACCTCTGCCGTCGTTTCAACTGCTTCAGGCTGGCTCGCTTCACTTCTAGCCTCCTGAAGATTCCATGCAGGGGAATAGTCTTCTTCCTCTTCTTCCGCGACCTGCGGCTGGTAGTTGAAAGTCGGGAATGTAGGCAAGATTTCCACTGGTTCTTCTTCCTGCGGTTTTCTTGCCTCTGCTTCAAACAAGAAATTGTTTTCAAAGTTGCTGTGGACCGCAGGTTGTTCTACTTCTACTTCTGCTTCTTCCACTTCATAACGGTGAAGAACCTCATACTGCTGTTCTTCTTCTTGCTGCTGTTCGACAGGCTCATTGCCATATAATCCACTAATCGTCAATTCGGCGGAAAGCTTTAAGCAGCTGCGCTCAGGGATGGAATAATCAAATGATTCTACAAGGACATCGATATCATAAATACTTTGGATTCGGTTATTCGGAATCGTGATATCTACTGGGAAACGGTGTGAAAACTCACAAGATCCCGACTCCTCCAGTTCAGCAACTCTCTCGACAAATTTTTGAGAGGTCACTGCCTCCTCTTCACTCACATCGCTTGCTTCGTAACTTTTATATTCGCCGGATAGTTCGAGCGAACCACGTATGGTTACGTACTGATCGTTTTCCTGGATGGTGATGTCCGGGTCTAGGGAAATGGAAACGAGTTCCTCGACTTCCTGTCCTTTTCTAAACCACAATGACTCCTCCAAGGAAAATCGCAGGCACGATTGATTCTCTTGGGACAAAGCGACTCCTCCTTTCGTATCTTTCACGCAAAATCACTATGTCACTTACACTTTATGAGGGAGGTCTATTTTTTATGATAAAAATGGAATTCTGACTTGAAAAAGAATTGCTTGGGGTAGAGTTTTCTGTTTGGCTGATTTTTTAATGGGGATTGGATCATTTCAGGTGATAATTGGCTCATTTTAAAACAGGTTTGCTCATTTTCTTTGTTTATAGGCTAATTTTCCAATTACACCCAATTATAAGCAAAAAAATACACCCACTCTTAAATATAGTGGGTGCAAAAAAGCGATTATTTAAGTTTAGAGAACGCAACCTCAGCTGCTTGAATCGTTTTTTCAATATCCGCATCAGAGTGCTCTGTTGATAGGAATAAGCCTTCAAACTGAGAAGGAGGTAAAAATACCCCTTGATTAGCCATTTCACGGTAATACGCCGCAAAGAAATCCAAATTAGACGTCTTGGCTTTCTCATAGTTAATGACCGCTTCATTCGTGAAGAAGAAACCAATCATCGAACCGGCACGGTTAAAGCTAATCGGAATATCATACTTTTCAGCCGCTGCTTCAAAGCCTTTCTGAAGCAGATCTCCTTTACGGATAAACTCCTGATAGTGCTCCGGTGTAAGTTGGCTTAAAGTTTCAAGTCCTGCTGTCATGGCAAGCGGGTTACCTGATAGTGTCCCTGCTTGATAAATCGGACCACTTGGAGCGATTTGCTGCATGATTTCAGCTCTTCCGCCGTAAGCTCCAACAGGAAGTCCGCCGCCAATCACTTTGCCAAGACAAGTAATGTCAGGTGTCACATTAAAATACCCCTGCGCACAGTTGTAACCTACACGGAAACCGGTCATGACCTCATCAAAAATGAGCAAAGAACCGTTAGCTGTTGTAAGCTCACGAAGACCTTCTAAGAAGCCTGGAAGCGGTGGAACAAGTCCCATGTTACCAGCAACAGGCTCGACGATAATAGCTGCAATATCATCGCCAAATTGCTCAAATGCGAATTTAACACTTTCTAAATCATTATAAGGCACTGTAATCGTATTTTTAGCAATCCCTTCAGGAACACCTGGGCTGTCAGGCAGACCTAGTGTGGCTACTCCTGAACCTGCTTTAATCAGCAATGAATCACCATGGCCATGATAGCAGCCTTCAAATTTTAGGATTTTGTTACGGCCTGTATAGCCGCGTGCCAAACGCAGTGCACTCATGGTTGCCTCAGTTCCTGAGTTTACCATTCTGACAACTTCAATCGAAGGGACACGCTCAATGACAAGCTTTGCTAATTTCGTTTCTAACTCAGTTGGGGCACCAAAACTTGTCCCTAATTCAGCTGTTTTTTTCAACGCCTCGACGACACGGTCATTGGAGTGTCCTAAGATCAGCGGCCCCCATGACAGAACATAATCAATATATTCATTGCCATCTATATCATAAATTTTTGAGCCTTTGCCTCTTTCCATAAATATTGGACTCATATTAACAGATTTAAAGGCACGAACCGGGCTGTTCACACCACCAGGCATTAGGTTTCGGGCTTCTTTAAATGCTTCAATCGATTTGGTATACGAACGCATTCTATTCCCTCATTTCAGAAATTGTTATTTCTCTTCTTTTAACCAACGGCAGGCATCTTTTGCATGATAGGTAATAATTAAGTCTGCACCAGCACGCTTCATGCCTACTAACATTTCCATCACGGTATTTCTCTCGTCAATCCAGCCATTTTGCGCCGCCGCTTTAATCATGGCATACTCACCGCTCACGTTATAAATAACGACAGGCAAATTAAAGTTATTTTTCACATCACGAACGATATCAAGGTATGGCATACCAGGTTTCACTATTAAGAAATCAGCGCCTTCTGCAACATCGGACTCAGCTTCTCTAAATGCTTCCATGCGGTTCGCAGGATCCATTTGATAGGTCTTCCGATCACCAAATTGCGGTGCACCCTCTGCAGCTTCACGGAATGGTCCGTAGAAGGCAGACGCATATTTAACAGCATATGACATAATCGGAATCTCGGTAAAACCAGCCTCATCTAATCCAGCACGAATCGCAGCTACGAAACCATCCATCATGTTAGAAGGGGCGATAATATCGGCACCTGCTTTTGCTTGGGCTACTGCTGTTTTTACAAGTAGATCAAGTGATTGGTCGTTAAGGATCTTGTCTCCTTCAACCATCCCACAGTGACCATGGTCGGTATATTCACATAGGCATGTATCTGCCACGATGATGATATCTGGAAAGTTTTCCTTTATGTAACGGGTAGCGACTTGAACGATTCCATGGTCATGGAAAGCTTGCGTTCCGCAGGCATCTTTTGTGGTTGGGATTCCGAATAATAGGACGGACTTGATTCCGTGTGCTACGATATCTTCCATTTCAGCCTGAAGGTTGTCCATTGATACTTGAAAGACACCAGGCATGGAGGAAACTTCTTTACGAATATTTTCGCCTTCATAAATAAACAATGGATAAATGAAGTCATCTGCTCTTAGGTGATTTTCTCTCACAAGTGCACGCATATTCGCACTAGTCCGTAGTCGGCGGTGACGTTGAAATTGAAGTTCCATTCTATTTATACCTCCAAAAGTTTAAATTTAAATTTGTTACTGGCGGATCACTTCCGTTTAGTGGCGGATATACGCATTTTTCTGGCGCATGGCCTCTGTTTACTGGCCGCCATTCAACCCTTACCCTCAAGATAAGCAATCGTGCTCTCAATCATATCCTTCACGGTATACTGATCCGGTGCAACATGAACCGTAAGCCCATATTCAAGCAGTTTTTTTTCGGAAACAGGTCCGATACAGCCAATTATACATTTTTTCAACTGCTCCTCCAAACCATACTCCTTCACGACCTCCATGAGGTGATCCACAGTCGAAGGACTTGTAAACAAGAGAATATTTAATTCATTCTTTGCCAGCATCCGGGCCAGTTTCAAGCGGCTTTCCTCAGGCAAATATGTCTCATAGATTACCACTTCATCAACCTGGGCTCCTGCCTCCATTAACGAAGCAGCGATATACTCCCGAGCCAAGTTCCCTTTAGGGAGCAGAACCTTCGTATGTGCATCGACAAAGGGTAAAAACTCCTCGACAAATACCTCTGCCACATAGGCTGAAGGGACAAATGCCGGGTGAATCCCCTTCTCCTGCAGGATCTCAGCCGTTTTCTTCCCGATTACTGCAGTTTTAGGCAATTCATCCGTATCCCGGTCGCAAAACGAAAAAAAGGTGTCAACCGTGACATTGCTTGTAAAAATGATCCAGTCGTATGTATGAAGCGCCTCCAAACAGTCTTCAAGGCGATGATTTTTTTCAATCGGGCGAAAAGCAAGTAGAGGGATTTCAATCGGAATCCCTCCATACCTCTCGACTAGCTGAGAAAATGATTTTGCTTGATTCTTTCCTCTGGGAACTAGAACTGTTTTGTCAAGCAAAGCGTGAGATTTACTCACGGCCTTCAAGCTCTCGTTTCACTTTTTCAATCAGGTCCTTGGCTCCTTTTTTAATTAATAAATCGGCAGCCTGATTTCCGAGTTCTTCTGGATCTTGTCCGCGAAGTTCTTCTCTGTAAATCTCTTGACCTTCTGGCGAGCCTACTAACACATTTAAGACTACTTCATCATTTTCATCTACTTGAGCAAAGCCGGCAATCGGCACCTGACAGCCGCCTTCCATCTTCTGAAGGAACGCCCGTTCAGCCCGAACCGCTTTTTCTGTTTTTTTGCAAGTGAATTTTTCAAAAAGGTCTAGCAGGTCTTGATCGTCCTCACGGCATTCAATCGATAATGCGCCTTGCCCTACTGCAGGTACACAGATATCGGCATCGATAAATTCCGTTACGACTTCCTTGGCCCAGCCTAGACGGGATAATCCTGCCGCTGCTAGAATAATCGCATCGTATTCACCAGATTCTAACTTTTCTAATCTCGTATCAACATTCCCGCGAATCCATTTAATTTCTAAATCAGGACGTTGAGCTAAGAGCTGGGCACTGCGGCGCAGACTGCTTGTTCCGATGATGGCTCCCGGCTTTAAATCATTTAATTTCACATGATCCTTTGAAATCAAGGCGTCACGATGATCCTCGCGGAATGGAATGCAGCCAATTGTTAACCCTTCCGGCAAAACAGCAGGCATGTCTTTCATACTATGAACGGCCATATCAATCTCTTTATCAAGCATAGCTTGTTCGATTTCTTTAACAAATAACCCTTTACCGCCAACCTTCGACAGGGTAACATCTTGGATTTTATCACCTTTTGTAACGATTTCTTTTACTTCAAACTCAAAATTAGGGTTTAGCTGTTTAAGCTGGTCAATAACCCAATTCGTTTGTGTTAATGCCAATTTGCTTCGTCTAGAACCAACAATAATTTTTCTCATGATTGCCTCCTAAGTTATGCATACCATAAATGAAATGATGATAATCTTCCAAATAGAAAAAAGTTTATTAAAACGATTAAAAAGGACGCAGTATTCCAAATCGCCAATTTTCTCCCGGAGAGATTTTTTACGATTCGCAGGTATAAATAAATGCTATAGGCTGAAAGTAACAGGAATGAACCAATAATCTTCATATCGTACCACGGCATTCCCGGAACCTTTAAAAATGCCCACTGGAGGCCTAAAATCAGGCTGAGAAGCAGCATCGGAACGCCGAGACAAGCGGTTATGTAGGATAATTTTTCGAGTTTTTCTAAATCTGCAAGCCTGATCAGACGCGCTCCCCATTTTTTCCGTTTCAACAAATCATATTGAAGTAAATATAATGATGAAAAAACAAAGGATAGGGAAAAAGCCCCATACGAAAGAATAGCCATTGTAATATGAATTAACAGCAATTCCGAGACAAGCCTGGTTGCCAGAGTATGGGAATGGTACTGCATTGGGACAAATGTATGAATGGCCATAACGGTGAAGCCAAGTATATTGGTGAAAAAGACGATGAAATCAACCCTTAATAAGTGGTTGATCACAATCGACAATGTGACTAATACCCAGGCATAAAAATAGAGTCCCTCGAAAATCGTTAGTACAGGGAACCTGCCTGTTTTTGTCATATATAAAAAGAGAAAAACCGTTTGCAATATCCAAACAACTGCAAGTAACCAGAAAGCAATACGGTTTGCCTTCCGGTTATGGTGAATGAAGTCGAAAAAATATAACAACACACTGAAGGCATATAGAACAACTGTAAATTCGTGAAGCCTTGTCAAAAGAGTGTTAAACATATCAACAACCCCTTATGACTGAAAAGAAGCCTGAACTTCTCCAACCGGCAATTTAATTGTTTTGGCTTCTTTCTTATGCTGCTCCTGAACAAGCCCTTCAATATTAAAGATTTTCATAAATAAATCCATTGCTTGATCTGCATCCGGTCTTGCCGCCAATTCTTTTGCTTGTAAAATCGGATCCTTTAAGAGCTGGTTAATAATACTCTTTGTATGTTTGTTTAGGACTTTAAGATCATGATCGCTTAAGTTTGGCAGTTTCCGTTCAAGACTAACCATCGTTTCTGCTTGAATCGCTAGTGCTTTTTCCCGTAGGGCAGAGATCACAGGGACCACTCCAAGTGTGCCCAACCACTGTTTAAAATCGACAATCTCTCTTTCAATCATAAGTCTGATTTTTGCGGCTGCCTTTTGACGCTCATGTAAGTTTGCTTCAACAATACCTTCTAAATCGTCGATATCGTATAAAAAGATATTCTCAAGCTCAGCAATTTTTGGATCTAAGTCACGAGGTACCGCAATATCCACCATAAACAATGGTTTCCCTTTGCGCTTTTTCTCGACTTTTGCCATTAATTCTTTTGAAATGACTAATTCCTTGGCACCTGTTGAACTAATTAGAATATCAGCCTCTCTGAGTGATCTCTCTAATTCACTCACATTGCGCGCCTGACCGTCAAAACGGCTTGCAAGCATCTGTGCTTTTTCAAACGTACGATTAATCACAGTTACCTGTTTTACACCATTGCCGTGTAAGTTCTGAGCAGCCAGTTCACCCATTTTTCCAGCGCCAAAGATTAGGACATGCTTATTCTCAAGCGATCCAAAAATTTTCTTCGCAAGTTCAACCGCTGCATAGCTGACAGAAACAGCATTAGCCCCTATATCCGTTTCAGAATGTGCGCGTTTTGCCAAGGTAATCGCTTGTTTAAAGAGGTGTTTGAACACGGAACCGATCGTTTCCTCTTGTTGTGCTAATAAAAAGCTTGTTCGTACCTGTCCGAGAATTTGTGTTTCTCCTAGAACCATGGAGTTTAGTCCACATGTTACATTGAATAAGTGATCTACTGCCCCATCATCCTCATAGACAAAGAGAAACGGCGAAAATTCTGCCTGCTCCATTCCGAACCATTCGGACAGAAATTCCTTAATATAATAACGGCCTGTATGAAGCTGATCCACGACCGCATAAATTTCTGTACGATTACATGTCGACAAGATGATATTTTCTAGGATGCTCTTTTTTGCATTTAATTGTTTAGTCGCATCCACAAGATCGGTTTCATTGAAAGTTAACCGCTCACGGATTTCAACAGGGGCAGTTTTATAGTTAAGACCGATTACTACTATATGCATTTGAAAATTACACCCCCAAAGAGTTTACAGTATTAACTAGTAAAATTATATCACGAGCAATTTCGACTTTTGCTCGAAAAATGTGAACATAAAATGAAACAATATGCTAAGATAAAATAAAAGTGCAAGCGCCCTGGCCAGCGGCGTATGGCCTCCTCGGAAAAGCTATCGCTTTTCCTTCGTGCGATGCTTACGCTGCCGAAGCGTTCCTTGTGGAGCGGTCCAACTGAGATAAAGGAAACACGAAGAGCGATAGCGATTCGATGTTGACTTATCGTAAGGCGGAGCGCGAAGGACACTAGCCGCTAGGGCGCTGGAACTGGATAAATAAACTCTCATGTGAAGAACGAGCCGATATAGTAATTCTACCATAATTTCCTTTACATATTCTTAACATGATGAATAAATAAGATTTCTATAATACTTCCTTATGTACAGTACCAAAAAAATAGAATAGATTCAAGTGAACCTTACTGGAAGTGGCGGTGTTTTTAATGAAAAATCAACGAATTTTCCCTGGGATTATTCTAATTGGATTCGGGGCTTATTTTTTACTGCAGCAGACAGGCTTTACACTATTTCAACAATTTTATACATGGCCGACATTACTGATTATTGTCGGGGCTGCTTTTTTAGGTCAAGGGTACTCTGCAAGGGAATATGATGCGATTCTCCCTGGAGTAATCATGAGTGGATTTGGCCTGCATTTTCACCTATCAGGTCATCTTGCTTTTTGGCCTACTAATACGATTGGAATGCTGATTTTAATTATTTCAGTAGGCTTTTTCCTTCGTTTTCAGAAAACCAATTCCGGGCTGTTTCAAGCTTTTCTTTTTCTCGTTATAGCAGTTCTGTTGCTGTTTTATGATAAAATTGCCAGCTATTTTGGCCTGCTGCAAAACGGAATGAATTTCGTTTGGAAATTTTGGCCTGCCCTTTTAATTGTTATTGGTATCTATTTTTTACTAAAAAAGAAAAAATAACCGCCTTAAGCAGATAGAACTGCTTAGGCGGTTATTTTTTTACTTACATATAACTATGCAAAATCGACCAGGCTTGGTCTTTGCCTTCGCCTGTTTCTGATGAAAAAACAACAATTTGATCATTTTTATCTAGTTCTAATGTCTCACGGGTTACTTTTAAATGTTTCTGCCATTTTCCCTTAGGGATTTTATCTGCTTTAGTCGCAATGATGACGCAGGGAATTCCATAATGTTTTAGGAAATCATACATCATCACATCGTCAGTGGTTGGCGGGTGGCGTAAATCAACGATTAATACAGCTGCCCTAAGCTGTTCCCTCGTCGTGAAGTAGGTTTCAATCATCCTTCCCCACGCTGCCCGTTCGGACTTTGAAACTTTTGCATACCCATAACCTGGAACATCGACAAAATGTAAAATTTCATTAATTAAGTAAAAATTCAATGTCTGCGTTTTACCCGGCTTAGAGGAAATCCGTGCCAAACCCTTACGATTCAGCATCTTATTAATAAAAGAAGACTTCCCAACATTCGAGCGGCCGGCAAGTGCAAACTCAGGCAGATCGGTTTCCGGATATTGCTCCGGCTTTACGGCACTAATAACAATCTCAGAACTTACAACCTTCATCGGACGCCACCTTCTAGAAGGGCACGCTTCAATACTTCATCCACATGGGCTACAGGGACAAATTCCAACTCGTTCCGTACACTCTCAGGAATATCATCAATATCTTTGACATTATCTTTAGGAATAATGATTGTTTTCAATCCGGCTCGATGGGCGCTAAGCGATTTTTCCTTCAAGCCGCCAATCGGAAGAACTCTGCCTCTCAAAGTGATTTCACCTGTCATTCCCACTTCACGACGGATTGGTTTGCCGGTTAAGGCCGAAACAAGTGCGGTTGCCATCGTAATTCCTGCAGATGGACCATCCTTAGGTACCGCACCTTCTGGAACATGGATATGAATATCATTTTTTTCATGGAAGTCTTCAGCAATCCCAAGCTCGCCTGCTTTTGAGCGAACATAACTAAAAGCCGCTTGAGCCGATTCTTTCATGACATCACCAAGTTTACCAGTTAAAACTAGTTTTCCTTTACCAGGAGATAGTGAAACTTCAATCTGCAGGGTATCGCCGCCAACAGTCGTATAAGCTAAACCAGTGGCTACCCCCACTTGATCTTCAGCTTCTGCCATGCCGTAGTGGAATCTTGGTTTGCCTAAGAACTCTTCCACATTCTTCTCGGTAATGATAACCCGCTTTTTCTCACCGGCAACGATAATTTTAGCAGTTTTGCGGCAAATCGTTGCCATTTGACGTTCGAGACTTCGAACACCAGCTTCTCGAGTATAGTAGCGAACCACTTTCAATATCGCATCATCCCGCATTTGGAGAATCCCTTTAGAAAGACCATTTTCTTTAATTTGCTTTGGCAGCAAATGATCACGGCAGATGTGAACTTTTTCAATCTCCGTATAGCCTTCAATTGTTATGATCTCCATTCGATCTAGAAGCGGACCTGGTACGGTTGACAAGTTATTTGCTGTCGCAATAAACATAACCTTCGATAAATCATAGGTCTCTTCAATATAATGATCGCTGAAATTATGGTTTTGTTCAGGGTCTAATACTTCTAGCATGGCACTTGAAGGGTCACCCCGGAAGTCACTCGACATTTTATCAATTTCATCGAGTAAGAAAACAGGATTGATTGTTCCTGCTTTTTTCATTCCCTGGATAATTCGGCCTGGCATTGCACCAACATAGGTCCTGCGATGACCGCGGATTTCGGATTCATCTCGAACACCGCCAAGCGAAACTCGGACAAAATTCCGATTCAGCGAGGTCGCAATCGAGCGAGCTAAACTGGTTTTACCTACCCCAGGAGGTCCTGCCAGACAAAGGATTGGACCTTTGATTGAATTAGTCAATTTTTGTACCGCTAAGTATTCAAGTACACGTTCCTTCACCTTTTCGAGTCCATAATGATCCTCGTTTAAAATTCTTTCAGCACGAAGAATATCGATATCATCCTCCGTCTTTTTTGTCCATGGAAGGGCAATCAGCCAATCAATATAGTTTCGAATGACCGCACTTTCAGCAGAACTTGCAGGGACCTTCTCATAACGGTCAAGTTCTTTCAATGCGGCTTTTTTGGTATGCTCCGGCATGCCTGCCTCTTCAATTTTTTTCGTAAGGTCTGCGATTTCACCAGTTTTTCCTTCTTTATCGCCTAATTCCTTTTGAATCGCCTTCATTTGCTCTCGAAGGTAGTATTCTTTTTGTGTCCTTTCCATTGAACGTTTCACACGCTGGCCAATCTTTTTCTCAAGATTAAGGACTTCTTTTTCATTATGAATAGTATCAATGACGCGGTTAACACGCTGTTTAATATCAATCATTTCAAGAATTTCTTGTTTTTCTTTTAACTTTACTGGCAAATGTGAGGCAATCAGATCGGCCATCCGCCCTGGTTCTTCAATATCAGCAACAGTTGCATACGTCTCGGCAGATATCTTTTTCGATAATTTTATGTATTGCTCAAAGTAATCCAGCATCGTTCTCATCAAAGCTTGATCCTCTACATCTTTCGTATCTGGATCCTCGTAGGTAACGATACTAACGGAGTAATAGTCATCTTCATCATAAAAAGAAACAACTTCTGCCCTATTTAAACCTTCTACTAATACGCGAATGGTACCATTAGGAAGCTTTAACATTTGCTTTACCTTCGTCAATGTACCTAATTTGTATAAATCCTCTTCCGCGGGTTCATCAATGGAGACATCCTTTTGTGTGGTTAAAAATATCAAATGGTCATCTACCATTGCTTTTTCGAGTGCCTGAACCGATCTCTCACGGCCTACATCTAAATGAAGAACCATTGTCGGATAGACGAGCAAGCCTCGAAGCGGCAGGAGGGGGACGATTAATTCATTCTGTTTCGCCATCATACTGCACCTCCACATGCAAAATCCTAATTTTCTACTGCTTAGCAGAATAGTCTTTGTTGTACAATTCTATCTCATTTGGTTTTTCGTGTCTATTTTTAGAGAGTGTACGCTGTTTCTTTTTCAATATAATTATTTTCCCCAATCAAGACATTTTCTTTCTCATAAAAAAACTTCGGTTTGATTATATTGCCAAACCGAAGTTTTTATTCTAAATGGACTCTTTTTTTGATAATTCGATAGAAGCAGGTATCGCCTCATTTTGTTGAAAGGAGTTTACCAAGGCAATATCAAAAACTTGTTGAAGGTGGGTAACAGTAACAATGTTGATTCCTTTTATTTCATTTAATATCGTTTGCATATTTTCTTCTGGAATAATAACCGTTTTAGCCCCCGCTTTTAGCGCAGCCTTTACCTTCGGATAGACACCGCCGATTGGCTTGACATTACCGTGAATACTAATTTCTCCTGTCATTGCCACCGTGTTGTCAATCGGAATCTTGTAAATAGCGGAATAAATACCAGTCGCCATTGCAATCCCAGCAGAAGGACCATCGATCGGCACCCCGCCTGGAAAATTGACATGAATATCATAATCGTTGGCTGGTACTCCCATAGACCGCAGGACAGTAATAACGTTTTCAATTGAACCGCGCGCCATACTCTTGCGCCGGATCGATTTTCCTTGACCACCAATACTTTCTTCTTCCACTATACCAGTAATATTAATCGAGCCCTTTTCTTTTGCTGGAATAACCGTTACCTCTATTTCAAGCAAAGCACCTGAATTTGGTCCATAAACAGCTAAGCCGTTAACCAACCCAATATGTGAAATATCATTAATCTTTCTTTCCATTCTTGGTGTCATTTGGCTGGAATGGATGACCCACTCGATATCTTCATCCTTTAAATAGCTCCGGTCTTCAGTAATAGCAAGGCCAGCAGCAATTTGAATCATATTTACCGTTTCCCGGCCATTTCTTGCATATGTAGAAAGCGTGTTAACCCCATTTTCGCTTATTTCCATATTCACTTTGGCAGCCGCCTTTTTTGCGACGGTTACAATCTCTTCCTGATTTAAATCCCGGAAGAATACTTCCATACAGCGTGAGCGAATTGCTGGAGGTATTTCACTTGGTGTTCTGGTTGTGGCCCCGATTAGCCGGAAATCTGCCGGAAGGCCGTTTTTAAAAATATCATGGATGTGAGTTGGAATCTGTGTATTTTCTTCATGATAATAAGCACTTTCAAGAAATACTTTCCGATCTTCTAACACCTTCAACAGCTTGTTCATTTGAATCGGATGTAATTCACCAATTTCATCAATAAACAAGACCCCGCCATGTGCATTGGTGACTGCTCCCTGCTTTGGCTGAGGAATCCCTGCTTGTCCCATTGCCCCGGCACCCTGATAAATCGGGTCATGAACGGAACCAATTAGCGGATCGGCAATCCCTCTTTCATCGAATCGAGCGGTTGTCGCATCTAACTCAATAAAAACGGATTTTGGTTTGAATGGTGATTTTGCATTCTTTTTGGCTTCCTCAAGGACGAGGCGGGCAGCAGCTGTTTTTCCAACTCCTGGAGGTCCATAAATAATTACATGCTGCGGGTTTGGCCCGCATAAAGCTGCTTTTAATGATTTTATTCCATCTTCTTGGCCTACAATATCATTAAAACTTGTAGGACGAACTTTTTCGGATAACGGTTCTGTTAAGGAGATCGATCTCATTTTGCGTAGTTGTTCCATCTCTTTCCGGGATTCCCGGTCAATGGACACTTTTTGGGTACGCTGGCTCCTCAGCAAATTCCAAAAATACAGCCCGATAATAATACCAAAAAACAGCTGTATGAATAAAGCAATCCCCGTCCAACTCATATCTTTCCCTCCTACAACTAATACTCATCTATAGTAAGAAGTATTTCCTTTAGACTGGCGGAATAAACCAACAATGTAAAAACAAATCGCTGTTGGAAAAGGGGGGATATCTGTCTTTGGCTCATTTTCTGCGATTATTGGCTGGTTTTATAGGATATTGGGCTGGTTTTCCCCTGGTATTGGCTGATAATTTAAGAGTATTGGCCCATTTTTCATTATGATTGGCTGATTTAACATTTTCTGGCACAAAACCATCAAAAAGAGACCCAGCTTAGCAGCCAGGTCTCTTTTAATTATGCTGATTTTTCTTCAACAATAACAGTACCATCTTCAAGAACTAACTTTGGTACGCTATTTTCGGAAACTGTTTCTTTTGTAATAATACATTTCGTGATATCCTCACGTGAAGGAAGATCGAACATGACATCCAACATAATTCCTTCAATAATGGAACGTAAACCACGGGCACCCGTCTTCCGTTCGATTGCCTTTTTCGCAATTTCAGTTAGAGCTCCTTCTTCAAATTCGAGCTCTACTTCATCGATTTCAAGCATCTTTTGGTACTGCTTTACAAGTGCATTCTTTGGTTTAGTTAAAATTTCAATTAAAGCAGCCTCGTCTAATTGCTCAAGACTCGCAATAACTGGAAGACGGCCAATAAATTCTGGAATTAATCCAAAACGAAGCAAGTCTTCAGGTAAAACCTTGGAAAGAAGCTCTTTTTGGCCAATATCTACTTGCTTCACATCTGAACCGAAGCCAATAACTTTTTGGCCTAAACGGCGTTTGATAATTGGTTCAATTCCGTCAAATGCTCCACCGCAAATAAATAAGATGTTTGTTGTATCGATTTGGATAAATTCTTGATGCGGATGCTTTCTTCCACCTTGTGGCGGAACGCTTGCAACAGTACCTTCAAGGATTTTTAATAGTGCCTGTTGAACACCCTCACCGGAAACATCTCTTGTAATCGATGGATTCTCCGATTTACGGGCAATTTTATCGATCTCATCGATGTAAATGATTCCTTTTTCGGCCTTCTCGACATCGTAATCTGCTGCTTGAATTAATTTTAAAAGAATATTTTCTACGTCTTCACCAACGTAACCTGCCTCTGTAAGTGAGGTTGCATCAGCAATCGCAAACGGTACATTTAAGATACGTGCCAAGGTTTGCGCTAATAACGTCTTACCTGATCCAGTAGGTCCAATCATACAGATGTTACTTTTTGAAAGCTCAACATCATCGATTTTACTATTGGAATTGATACGCTTATAGTGGTTATAAACCGCTACTGACAGCGATTTTTTCGCCTGATCTTGACCAATAACGTACTCATTCAAAATCTCACAGATTTCTTTTGGTTTTGGTACGTCTTTGAATTCTACTTCTTCTTCTGTTCCTAGTTCCTCTTCCACAATCTCTGTGCAAAGCTCGATGCATTCATCACATATATATACTCCCGGCCCGGCAACTAATTTACGAACTTGATCCTGTGTTTTGCCACAGAAGGAACACTTTAACTGTCCTTTTTCATCATTAAATTTAAACAATTCTTTCACCCCTTAACACGTGTTAAAACCCTATTGAAGCCCGTGAATTACACAAACAAAGTCCGAGTTTTTCTCTACTTTTAATGGTATGTATTTTGCATTGTAACACATTTGACTATTGGACTGGAAATAAAACGCTTTATCGATTATGTCTTTCTCGATTTTGTTTGTGGAATTCGAAAAAACTTATGTACTCCATTAATCTTAACCATAATTATTAAAAATAAATCTTAAAACGCTATGGAAATATTTATTCGCTATTGACTGCGCTTTTTCCTTCCAATAAATTGTGGAATCTTTTTAAAAAGGTTTCCCTGCCTTTATTATAATATGTAATTGAAAAAATGTATAAAACAAGGCACGATAAAAATCGCGCCTTACTTTAATAATCAAATATCGCTATAAACTTTGATAACTGTCTAGCTACAGCGCCTAGGGGCTCGAGGTCATAAGCCAAACCGGCGGAAAGGTTAAAAAGCAACCTTCCCACCGGCTCGACTTATGCTTGTCGCCCCTGTGCAAGGCGCTTCCGCATTTCTATTTATTTTTTGTTTTCAACAAGAAAGTTAACTGCTTTTTGAAGTTGAAGATCTGCTTTAATGCCATCAACGCCGCCAAGAGCTTGTTTAATTGTATCAACCGGCATATTGTACATACCAGCCATTTTCTCAAGTTCAGCATCCACATCTTCGTCTGTTACTTCAAGATTTTCTGCTTTTGCAATTGCTTCAAGTGTTAAATTCATTTTTACACGTTTTCCAGCATCTTCTTTCATTTGTTCACGAAGAGCGTTCTCGTCTTGACCTGAGAATTGGAAGTATAGTTCAAGGTTCATACCTTGCATTTGCAAGCGTTGCTCGAACTCTTGAAGCATGCGGTTTACTTCAGTCGTAACCATTACTTCTGGAATTTCAACTTCTGCATTTTCAGCAGCTTTTTCTACAAGTGTATCACGTAGGTTGTGTTCTGCCTCATGCTTTTTGCTGTCTTCTAAACGAGTTTTGATTTTTTCTTTTAATGCCTCTAAAGTTTCAACTTCTTCGTCTACATCTTTAGCAAACTCGTCATCTAATTCAGGAAGTTCTTTTCCTTTGATTTCATGAACAGTTACTTTGAATACCGCTTGTTTACCAGCAAGTTCTGCCGCATGGTATTCTTCTGGGAAAGTAACTTCAACATCTTTAGATTCGCCAGCTTTTACGCCTACTAATTGCTCTTCGAAACCTGGGATGAAAGAACCTGAACCTAACTCTAGTGAATGATTTTCAGCTTTTCCGCCTTCGAATGCTTCGCCATCTACGAAACCTTCAAAGTCGATGACAACTGTATCACCATTAACAGCAGCGCTGTCTTCTTTAACAACAAGCTCAGCTTGACGTTCTTGCATTGTTTTTAATTCGTTTGCAACATCTTCATCTGTTACAGTTGCATCGATTTCTTCTACTTCTAAGCCTTTGTACTCGCCTAATTTAACTTCAGGCTTCACTTGTACTGTTGCTTTGAAAATAAGTTCTTTGCCTTTTTCCATTTGATCGATGTCGATATCTGGACGATCAATTGGCTCGATTCCTGTTTCGTCAATCGCATTTCCGTATGCTTCTGGAAGAAGGATATCTAATGCATCTTGGTAAAGAGCTTCTACACCGAAGCGTTTTTCAAACATGCCACGAGGCATTTTTCCTTTACGGAAACCTGGAACGTTTACTTGCTTAACCACTTTTTGAAATGCCGCGTCTAGGCCTTTGTTTACCTCTTCAGCGCTTACTTCAACAGTAAGGACACCGCGGTTGCCTTCTAATTTTTCCCATTTTGCTGTCATACCTTTTTTCCCTCCAACAAATCTATTCTCATTTCATTCGATAACGAATTTGAGTCGAAAAATATCTTGTCGAACAAGCCATTTTTCCATTTTTAAATGTAAAATATAGTTTTTTACACAATGCAACCCCTACATTATAACATAGGTTCGCCTTCTTTCAACAGCAAGACCTAAATATTAGGATAAGAAATTTTCTCAATTGTCTCTATTCGCTCTCTAGCTATCTCCAATTCAGAGGCTTCAGTACCGTAAGCTCTTGCAATTTCTCCAATTTTCGTGTCCATTCCCAAATATTCTTGTGCGAGCATATCAAAAGCTGCAGCCCAAGCTTCTGAGGAATTTGGTTCAAGTTCAAATGGATAACAAATAAAAAATATTCTATCAACCATATTAATCGCATTTTCATATAGACCGGGATTTTTACTTTCTACTTGTTTGGCAAGCAATGCCTTTACTTCTAGCATTTTAGGCTGCTCCCTTACGTCAGGAAGCTGTAAAGGACTGAACTGATTTACGATAGCAAATTTTTCTACGTTGATTTCTCGATCTATTTCTTGTTCCTTTAGTAGATTTAAAACTATTGTTTTTATAAATGGATGACCTGCCTCGGACTTTAGGTAGTCTGTCATTTCATCAAGGTATGGACGGATGTTTTTGTCCGCCAAATTGGCTATAATGAGCATTTGCTCGTTAATATTATCTATCGAGAGCAGATTTAGGGCTGGAATCTCTAAGTCTGCTTCCTCCTGTTCTCCCTCTTGCCGGTCATGTCCCTCTGCCATCCGCCGGCTAAATTGCAAAATCGTTAAAAAATGGTCATGCTTCTCAGGGGGAATTTCCCTTTCATCTAAGAGTGCTTCAATTGTCGTTACAATTTCCCGATATTCATGCAGCTGGATAAGAACCGTCAAATAAAGATCGACCATCTGAAAATAATCGCCTATGCCTTTTAGCAGCATCTCATTTGCCAGTACTTTCGCTTTTTTAAAAGTGCCCGCTTCAAAATAGGCAAGGACAAGCCCGATTAAAATGTTTTCATTATCCGGGTCAAGCTCCCGTGCCTCTTCTAACAGGGGGATCGCTTCATGAAATTTTTTCTTTTCAAGACTTTCCAGACCTTTGTCTGCTAAGCGTTTGTCTAGTCCGGGAAAGAAGATGATATTATCTTTTCGTTTGACTTGTTCCCGCTTTTTCATAAAATCCGTCCTTCGGTATGTAGTAAAAAATAGTGTAGCATAATTTGGAGACAAAAAAAACTCACCACACTGGTGAGTTGAGCTTTAATATGTAGTTTAACTTTGGTAAGAAAATGGCGTCCCAGGAGAGATTCGAACTCCCGACCGTACGCTTAGAAGGCGTATGCTCTATCCGGCTGAGCTACTGGGACATAATAACTTTCAAAGACAAGATTTATTATATTATCCCACTAGCTAAAAGTCAACAGCATTTTTTACTTTTTTATAAAAAGGGGAGTAACTCCCCCCTTTCTAATTATAGAATGAACTCTCGTGCTAGTTTTGTGAGTTCACTACCTGAAAGCTCAAACACGGATAGCTTGACCTTATCAGTTTGTAAATCAAGAATCACATAGGTTTTTTCAAAACGCTCACGCGGGAGACGGATGCTTCCTGGATTGATAAATAGAGTACCCCCGACCAGTTCTGCCCCTAGGACATGGGAATGTCCAAAGCAGACAATATCTGCCTGGTATTCCTCCGCTTTATATTTTAAAGTCATTAAACTGGATTTTACCGAGTAGCGGTGGCCATGGGTGATAAAAAACTTTCTGCCAGCCACTTCACTCGTTGTCTCTAATGGATATTCTGCACCAAAATCACAATTCCCCATAACCGTTAAGTAACCAGAAATCGCGTTATCAGTTGGCATCAATTCCGAATCACCACAGTGAATCATTAAGTCAACTTCATGTAAGTGTCGTTCCCGGATGATTTTCAATTCTTTCGTTAAGCCATGGCTGTCGCTGACAATTAATACCTTACTCATGACAGGTCCGCTCTTTCTAAAATAGTATCTAACAAGACATCCAGTTTTTTTAGAGCATTTGCCCGGTGGCTGAGTTGATTTTTTTCTTCCGAGGATAGTTCCGCCATGGATAGGCCTTTTTCCGGTACATAAAATACCGGGTCATAACCAAACCCATTTGTACCGCGGCGTTCCTCCAATATACGTCCCTCACAAGTGCCTGACACCGTTTTAGTTTCGTGACCAGGAACAGCAATGGCCAGTGCACAATAAAATCTAGCCGTTCTCTTTTCCCCAGGAACGCCCTGTAGTTCCAGCAGCACTTTATCTGTGTTGTTTTGGTCGTTTTTCGGCTCTCCCGCATAGCGGGCGGAGAAAATCCCGGGTCTGCCGTCTAAGGCATCAATGATTAGCCCGGAGTCATCGCCTATGACCATTTTATCGAGTGCTTGGGAAACAGCTTCCGCCTTAAGGGTCGCGTTTTCTTCAAAAGTGTTTCCTGTTTCCTCCACCTCAGGTAGTTCAGGAAAATCTAATAGTGTTCGAACTGCGATTCCCCTTGATGAAAATATTTCTTCAAACTCTCTTGCCTTTCCTGGGTTTTTGGTTGCTATTATGACTTCTTTCATATTATCGCCTCTTATTTTATAACAGTGTTTTTTTAAAATTTGATAGTAAAATTAGCTTAACCGCCAGTGAAATCTTGTTATCCGCCAGTAAACCCTAGTTATCCGCCAGACCAGCCATCATCCAAGCGAACCCACATTCCACCGACTTATTTCTTCCGTCTTTTCTCAATCTTATTAATAATTTCCTCACCCAGTGCGGATTTCTGCTGTTCAAACAGCTCCATGAGCCCTTCTTGTGCGGCATGGAGCAGCCCTTGGAGTTGGTCGTAAGAAAAGGTTGATTCTTCCCCCGTTCCCTGCAGCTCCACAAATTCTCCGTTCCCTGTCATGACCACATTCATATCCACTTCAGCCTTGGAATCTTCCGCATAGTTTAAGTCTAACACGACCTTGCCGCCCGATAAGATTCCGACACTCGTTGCAGCCAAATAATCAGTAATTGGAAATTTCGGAAAGTGCTTTTTCTCCGCTAATGAATTTAGGGCTATGGTGAGCGCTACAAATGCCCCCGTAATCGAGGCTGTTCGCGTCCCTCCATCCGCCTGGATGACATCACAATCAATCCAAACCGTCCTCTCACCAAGTGCACTCAGATCGACAATCGCACGAAGCGCACGGCCAATCAGGCGCTGAATCTCCATTGTTCTGCCTGAGACCTTTCCTTTCGAGGATTCACGAGTGTTTCTGGTTTCTGTTGCCCTTGGAAGCATTGAGTATTCCGCTGTAATCCAGCCCTTCCCTTCCCCTCTCATAAAGTGAGGAACGCGATCTTCAATACTAGCCGTACAAATGACCTTCGTATTTCCAACCGAAATAAGGACAGAACCTTCTGGGTGCATTAAATAATTGGTTTCAATATGTATAGGCCTTAGCTGCAATGGCTCTCTTCCATCCACACGCACAACTTTTCCTCCTTATGATATTCTCTTTTTTTAAATAAAGAAGAGGCGGGCCTAAGAAGCCAACCTCTTTCATGGTCACTATATAGTATAACAAAAATGGTTTTTTAAAAACTACCTGTATTGACTTTTTCTGGACGGGTTACCGGTTCAGAGACTTTCTTACCTTGATCATTCTTAATGTCTACTTTTCCTTCAACCTCGACTGCCACCTTTTCGACACCTTGTTGTTCTGTTAAAGAAAGAACGAGCGTATCTAGTAACGATTGAGAGATTTCTTTGTCCTTAAAGCTGTCATAAATATTCTTGTTGAAGTTTAAGGTTAACGTACCGTTTTCATATTTAGGGGCTTCAAGCAGCTTCACATCTGACATAAATTCAGATACAAGCGTTGACTTCTCACTCGGTCCTTGAATTAATTCTTTGATGACAGCGGCATAATTGTCTTTCTCCGTATTGCTAATCCGGCGTGTTACCGGCACATAGTAATAAGAGCCCTCTTCACCGCCAATATAATAGACCGTTACTGGTTTTGTATTGGTAATATCCGCGACATCTGTGGTATCAATATTAATCCCGGTTGCTCTTGATAGATTTTCACTAATCGGTGTACCGCCGACAGGCATTTCTGTTAAGTCATGCCCGTTCATTTTAAGCTTGACCGATTTGATATTATTAAATTGCGTCAATGTCCAGGTGACTGATTGAAGGATTTTCTGTTCATCCTGCGGCTGATAATTTTTGAATTCTTTTGAGAAGTTTACAGTTGCAACCCCATTATCTTTATTAATATTAACTGATATCTCTGTATCTTCAGGAAGAACAGCTCTAAAATCATTTGGAAGCAAGTCGGTCACTGGACCATTTGCTACCAAATATTCAAGGGCCTGTTTTGCTACTGAAGTGGTTTTTGGAAGAGCAAGTGTTTGAGGAACCACATAGCCATCCTTATCAATCAAATATAGTTCCGTTTTAACGGTGTTCTGGGCCGCTTCTTTATCTTTCGCCGTCGTTACCTTGCTTACCGGTTCATCTTTCACCGTAACCGTTTTTGGCGGATCAATTTTCTTTTGTACTTCTGTGTTAAATAGTCCGCAGCCAGAAAGTAGCATTGTCGAAGTTAACACCGTTATACCAATTATTTTTGCTTTATTTTTAGACACATTAATTCCCCCCTAAGACAGTTTGTACTATCATGTATACGAGCCTTACGAAAAAATAGACCGCCTTAAGAAAGAAAAATAGAATAAAATTTATATCAAAAAGGAGCCCCATGTCAGGAGCTCCCTTTAAAGTTTTATTTTATTTACATTGTGGACAGGAATCCCGAGCCATTGGGAGGCAATTTTTGAAAAAAGCCATTTAGAACCTGTTGTGTAATATTCGTGCTCTGGTTCGTCTTCACAGGTGTCAAGCAAATCATTATACTGAAGAATAGCACTTACTTCTCGTGCAGTTTCATCCCCTGAACTAATCACTTTTACCTTTTCACCCATTACATTTTTAATAAGTGGTTCGAGCAATGGATAATGGGTACATCCCAAAATTAAAGTATCTAAATTTTGCTCCAACAGCGGCTTCAAAGATTCATCTACAATTTTCTCAGCAATGGCACCTGCGTATTCTCCACTCTCCACCAAAGGGACAAATTTCGGGCATGCATGACTAGTGACAAACAGCCTGCTGTTGAGCGATTTTAGAGCTATTTCATAGGCTCCGCTTTTGACTGTTCCAATTGTACCAATAATCCCGACACGATAATTTTTTGTCTGCTTTATCGCAGCTCGTGCCCCGGGATTAATCACCCCAATAACCGGAATTGATAATGCCTTGCGGATTTCATTCAATGCAGCAGCAGTAGCGGTATTGCAAGCTATGACAAGCATCTTAATATTTTTTTCTAATAAAAAATTGGTCAATTCCCAAGTAAACTTCTTAACTTCCTGTCTTGATCTTGGGCCATACGGGCAGCGAGCTGTATCTCCCAAATAGATAATTTTCTCATTGGGAAGCTGCCTCATTATCTCTTTGGCAACGGTTAGTCCACCGACACCGGAATCAATAACACCGATTGGTTGTTTCAAAAATCTCGCCTCTTTTTAACGCATTTCTTGATGCATTTTGCTCAAGCTGGATTGAAGAAGTAAGATTTGATCCATTGAAAAGTTTTTTAATATTTCCTCTAAATACGCCTGACGCTTCTTAATGACTTCATCAATGATTCTTTTACCTTCTTCTAATAAGTGAATTCGTACGACACGGCGGTCACTAGGATCCTTTACTCGCTCAACAAGTAAATTTTTTTCCATCCGATCGACTAAATCTGTTGTCGTACTGCATGCTAAAAACATTTTATTCGATAGCTCGCCAATGGTCATGTCTCCGTCTTCAAAAAGCCATTGCAAGGCCACGAACTGTGGTGGAGTAATTTTATATTGACTTAACATTTCCCGGCCCTTTTGTTTAATGATACCAGAAATATAACGTAAGTCCTTTTCAATATTAGCGATAATATCCACTGTAACTTTTTGTGGGTTTTCGAGTTCCATATTTGTATACACTCCTATAAATTGCTTCTCCTCAAGACGAGACTAAGTCATAACCGGCTGAAAAAAGCTAAATGTCTTAAAGCTTGTACTTATTTTCTACTTTTTTTGCTGAAATTTCAAGAAGAAACTTGCTTTTCGCTACTCCTGAAAAGCCATTTACTAAATCAAATGCTATAATAAATTTATTCTAACAGATTCGTTCATAATATGTTTATGTTTGAATTTTAAAACAAAGGTGAGAAGAATATGAAAATAGATTTAAGCAATACAGCGATCCAATGGTTTAAGGAAGAAGTAGACTTAAAAAATGGGGATAAGGTTAGATTCTATGTAAAAATTTACGGAAGCAGCCCTGTTCAAGAAGGGTTTTCACTTGCCTTTACCGTGGATAATGAGCCCATCGACATTGCGGTTAAGACTGAAAAAGAAGGGCTGACCTTTTTCATCGAGGGTGCTGATTTATGGTTCTTTAATGGTCATGATTTACATGTTGATTACAATAATCAAATTGATGAATTAGAATTTAGTTATATTCTCCCAGGTGAGAAGTAATAAAAACCGGCATCTTAAAACGATGCCGGTTTTTATGTTCTAGGTATTCTTAATGAAGTCTTTTACTTGCTTTAGGTAATATCACTTCAATTAAGGTCCCCTGCTTATCGCTCCATATATTGAGGGTACCACCATGGTTTTCTATGATTTGTTTAGAAATCATCACTCCAAGTCCAGTGCCGTCCTCTTTGGTGGTGAAAAAAGGTTCTCCCACACGTTTTAATATTTCTTGCGGCATACCCTTTCCCGTGTCTTGGAAAAAGACCTTTACCATATTAAAGCCGTACTGTTTCACCTCAATCGTAATTTTCCCGCCTTCTGGCATCGCTTCTATGGCATTTTTTAAAATATTAATAAATACTTGCTTTAACTGATTTGGATCACAATTAATGATAAAGTTATGATAATTGTAACGGGTCTCAATCTGAATTCCATTTATAATGGCCTGTGTATCGATTAACGTCTTTACATTATCCAGCAGGGTGATAAGATCAACAGCTTCAAATTTTAATTCATGTGGTTTGGCCAGGACCAGCAGCTCACTTAGGATTAATTCAATCCTGTCCATTTCAGACTGAATGATTTCAAAGTAAGGTCTATTCCGATCCTCTTCAGACTCCATTAACTGCAGAAAGCCTTTAATGGCGGTAAGGGGATTTCGTACCTCATGTGCAATTCCCACGGCCAGCTGCCCTGCTACATTTAATTTTTCTGAATTAAGAAGGAGTTCTTGGGTCTTTTTTCGTTCAGTAATATCCCGAATTATGATATGCCTCGCCCGATTATTCTGATAAATGGTTGGGATTCCTTTCACTTCGGCAACAAATTGAGATCCGTCTAAGCGCAGGAGTTTATACTCGATAAATTCCGTAACATTACCAGATGTCTCAATTTGCTGACGCTCCTTGGATATCTCATGATAGTCCGGATGGATAATATCAGTCATTGTCTTATTTAAAATATCCCTTTTATCTGATGCCCCGAATAATTTAGCACCTGTTTCATTGATAAAGAGAATCTCGGCATCTTTGGCAATAATGACAGCATCTGGTGAATACTCAACTAGATCCCGATAGGTTTCTTCCCGTCTTTTAGCTTCTTCTTCTACCTTTTTACGCTCAGTTATATCTCTTATTACACTGACAACCTCTAAAACATGCAGAGTATCATGGGCGATGATTGGTTTACAAAGCGATTCCACCCACATATATTCACCGCTATTTTTTCGGACACGATAGCTGTCTCGTCCATTTTCCTGGCCGTCGAGGACCCTTCTTCGGTTGTGAAAGGCGTTTTCAACATCATCAGGATGCACAAATGACAAAAAATTTTGATTCAACACTTCGTTTGGATCATATCCGAGAATATATTCACAGGAAGGAGAAACATAGACAATTTCTCCTTGCAAGTTCGTACTAACAATAACATCAACAATATTATCGGTTAAAACACGCTGCATTTCTTCTACTTTTCGAATTTCTTCTTTTTTTCTTTTTAATTCCGTTATGTCTTTCCCGACTGCACTCACCCCGACGATTTGGTCATCTTCACAAATTGGGATAAAGGATATATTTAAATCAAGGACTTGTCCAATTTTTGTAATGATCTTGGTATCAAAGTTTGGGAAACGGCCTAATACCGCATTGCTAAAATGATGGAACACCTTATTTATGTGGTCGATGGGAAATAGAAATTGAAGTTTTAACTTGTCCGCTTCCACGGGGGAAAAACCAGTTAATTGTAGGAATGCCGGATTCGATTGAATAACATGTCCTTCAATATCCAATACAAAAATACTATCTTCGTTGCAGGAAAATAACGTCTCATATCTGCGGTGATTTTCTTTCAAATATTTTAATAAAAGCATTCTCTTTTCACTTTTAATCGCTTCAACAGGACTGTTCATCTTTCTCTTTCCGTTCCTTTCTCCCCAAATAATACTTATATAATGATCACTCTAATTTTCATTTTAAGTTTTACTGATAAAACTTTCAATAGATTTCTACTATTTTCCATTAACTTATGTTATCTTCTAAACTAGCCAACAAAAGAAGAAATTGTATGAACCAGTTAGGGAAACTAACATGAGTAAGGCTACTTTTATTTTTCTAAAAAAACATTTTCGTAAAAATGAACGGCCCCCAAATTGGAAGCCGATCATCATTAAAGTTCTAGCTCTCCCATTCGAAGGAGCTCTACAACAGCTTGTGAACGCCCTTTAACACCAAGCTTTTGCATGGCATTTGAAATATGATTCCTAACTGTTTTTTCGCTTATAAATAGTTCACCAGCGATTTCTTTCGTTGTTTTGTCTTGTACTAATAGTTCGAATACTTCTCTTTCCCGTTTGGTGAGTAATGGCTTGTGATTATAATCATTCTCCTTCAAGTATTGTAACCCTCCTTGCCTTCGCCAGTAATGTATCGTGGGATGGGTCTATATTTAGTCACCATATCTTATGTAAACGATGCAAATGGAGTGACTATAATTAACTGAAAGGAGTGGGTTTTTATTAAAAAATCACAAATTTATTCCAATTTTTTTATTATTTGTTTAAGAGTTAACTATTTTTGCATAAATAATGTATCGTTTGGGCGCATTACCAACATAATGGAACGGATAACACGTGGTCAGGATTAATTCTTCCTGCTGTTTTTGTAACGTAATAATGCTTTTATCGTTTGCTTTAACAATTTTTGTACGAATGATCTCGTATGTATAATTCCCATACGGCATCTGTATCTTTAGTTGGTTACCTACTTTTAGCTCACCTAATTTGCGAAAAACCGTATCACGATGACCCGACAAAACGATTTGCCCCTTTTCCCCCGGAAAATAAGAGCCTTTATAATGACCTACTCCCTTTTCAAGATCATCAGGGTCAGTTCCTTCCACGATGGCTAATTTAGCTTTAATGGTTGGAATCTTTAATATGCCAACAGTATCTCCTATAGCGGGAGGTGTATTAGTGTCTAGTTTCTTTTTATCCGCAGCAACCGGCTGTTTCTGGCTGATAATTTCCTTTGCCTGTTGAAGAGCCGTAGTGGATGTTACTTTTGTATGGGCATATTGCCAAACACCGACGCCCAATAAAATAAGTCCAATTCCAATAAGGAAAAAGGGAAATTTTGTTTTCACCTTGAATACCTGCCTTTTTAATAGATCATTTGTTTCAGTATATCAAAAAGTAACAAAAATGAACTAATGAAACTATTTCCTGTACAAAAGAAAAACCTTCTTTCCTAAATTCGAAAAGAAGGTTTTTTAGATAAGACTTTTTAGTTACCACTGTCACTTCCAAAGAAGTTTCTAAATGCTTGCATCGTGGCAGCACGGTTAACCGCTGCAATCGAAGTTGTAATTGGAATTCCTTTTGGACATGCCTCTACACAGTTTTGAGAATTGCCGCAGCCCTGCATACCGCCATCCTCCATAAAAGCATTTAAACGTTCTGCCGCGTTCATTTCACCTGTTGGATGTGCGTTGAATAAGCGAACTTGGTTAAATACTGCTGGTCCCATAAAGTTTGTTTTACTATTCACATTTGGACAAGCCTCTAGACAAACACCACAAGTCATACATTTAGAAAGTTCATATGCCCACTGACGTTTTCTTTCAGGCATCCGTGGTCCAGGTCCTAAATCATATGTTCCATCTATTGGAATCCATGCTTTTACCTTTTTCAATGAATCAAACATTCTGCTCCGATCAACGGAAAGGTCGCGGACAACAGGGAATGTTTTCATTGGCGCTAAACGGATTGGCTGCTCTAATTGATCAACCAACGCCGAGCATGATTGACGAGGCTTCCCGTTAATAACCATTGAACAGGCACCGCAAACCTCTTCAAGGCAGTTCATTTCCCAAGTGACTGGAGTAGTCGTTTTTCCTTGTGCAGTTACTGGATTTTTACGTATTTCCATCAAGGCCGAAATAACGTTCATATTCGGACGGTATGGAATTTCGAATGTCTCCTCATAAGGAGCAGCATCTGGGCTATCTTGACGAGTAATGATAAAAGTTACCTTTTTATTTTCAGACATGTTTCCCTACTCCCCTTTCTATTAATGTTTTGTTGTATAATCGCGCTTCCTTGGCTGAATTAACGAAACGTCGATCTCTTCGTAATGGAAAGCTGGAGCAGTTTTAGAATCAACGAATTTAGCCATCGTCGTTTTCATAAATTCCTCATCATTCCGCTCAGGGAAATCAGGTTTATAATGAGCACCACGGCTCTCATTCCGGTTATAAGCACCGATCGTAATAACACGGGCCAATTGCAGCATATTCTGTAATTGTCTTGTGAAAGCTGCCCCTTGGTTGCTCCATTTTGAAGTATCATTGATATTGATGTGTTGATAACGTTCTAATAGTTCTTGAATCTTTTCATCTGTTTTTAACAGCTTGTCATTATAACGGACAACGGTTACGTTATCTGTCATCCATTCGCCTAGCTCTTTATGAAGTACATAGGCATTTTCCGTACCATCTAAAGACATAATATTATTCCATTTTTCTTCCTGTTCTTTCACATGGCGATCAAATACAGTAGAAGAAATAGCATCCGAGCTCTTTTCAAGACCTTCGATATATTTAACAACATTAGGTCCTGCAACCATTCCGCCGTAAACGGCTGATAACAAGGAGTTTGCCCCAAGACGGTTTGCACCGTGCTGTGAATAATCACACTCACCAGCAGCAAATAAACCTTTGATACTTGTCATCTGGTCATAATCAACCCATAATCCGCCCATTGAGTAGTGAACCGCAGGGAAAATTTTCATTGGTACCTTACGTGGGTTATCACCCATGAATTTTTCATAAATCTCGATAATTCCTCCAAGTTTTACGTCCAATTCATGCGGATCCTTGTGAGATAGATCAAGGAATACCATGTTTTCGCCGTTAATACCAAGCTTTTGACGAACACATACATCAAAGATTTCACGAGTTGCAATATCACGTGGTACAAGGTTTCCGTAGGCAGGATATTTTTCCTCCAAGAAGTACCATGGTTTTCCGTCTTTATAGGTCCAAATACGACCGCCTTCACCACGTGCAGATTCACTCATTAAACGAAGCTTATCATCACCAGGAATAGCAGTTGGATGGATTTGTATCATTTCACCGTTTGCATAGTAAGCACCTTGCTGATAAACAATCGATGCAGCTGAACCTGTGTTAATAACGGAGTTGGTTGACTTTCCGAAAATAATCCCGGGACCGCCCGTTGCCATGATCACAGCATCTGCTGCAAAGGATTTAATTTCCATTGTTTTTAAGTTTTGGCAGACTACCCCACGGCATACTTCTTCATCATCTAATACCGCACCAAGGAATTCCCAGCCTTCATATTTCGTTACTAATCCATCCACTTCATGGCGGCGAACCTGCTCATCAAGGGCATAGAGAAGCTGCTGTCCTGTTGTTGCTCCAGCAAATGCTGTCCGGTGATGCTGTGTTCCTCCAAAACGACGGAAATCTAGTAAACCTTCAGGTGTACGATTAAACATAACCCCCATCCGGTCAAATAGATTAATAATACCAGGTGCTGCATCACACATTGCCTTAACCGGAGGCTGATTCGCTAAGAAATCACCGCCATAAATGGTATCGTCAAAGTGAATCCACGGGGAATCCCCTTCCCCTTTTGTATTTACCGCTCCATTAATACCACCTTGGGCACAAACAGAGTGAGAACGTTTAACCGGTACTAGAGAAAAAAGCTCTACCGGTGTTCCTGATTCTGCCACTTTGATCGTAGCCATTAGACCTGCAAGACCGCCGCCGACTACAATCACTTTTCCTTTACCCATTTGTGACTCACTCCTTCTAATCCAAATACAATTTTTTCCGACTACAATCTATTAAGAAATAAACGCAATTAAAGTTTGAATGCTAATTAATGAGAGAATAACGAACACACCAATTGTTACGTATGTTGTAATTTTTTGTGAACGTGGTGACACGGTAATTCCCCAGCTTACTAAAAATGACCATAAACCATTGGCAAAGTGGAAAATAGCTGAGAGAATCCCAATTAAATAGAAACCAAACATAAATGGCGATGATAGAATATCATGCATCATATTATAGTTTACTTCAGTCCCAAATGCCGCCGCCACACGGGTTTGCCATACATGCCAAGCAATAAAGATTAAGGTTAAAACGCCTGTAATACGCTGCAGCATGTACATCCAGTTTCTAAAAGTGCCAAACCTATTAACATTGCTGCTTCCGGTAAAGGCAATATAAAGTCCATAGATTGCATGATATAACAATGGTAAATAGATAAGAACTGTTTCCAGGATGATTTTGAAAGGAAGATTCCCCATGAAACCTGCTGCCTTATTAAAGGATTCTGGTCCCCCTGTAACAAAATGGTTGACGATAAGATGCTGCGTAACAAATAATCCAATCGGAATAACTCCTAGCAATGAGTGCAATCTTCGATTAACAAACTCTCGATTACCCGCCATTATTTTACCCCCCTTTTAGTTTTCAAAAAATGTTTTTTACTGTTTCCTCTTTTATATTTTCCTTACAAATGTATAAATGTCACCACTGTGACAATTATGTGACATGTTCATTTTACTCCCATCATTTAAGAGCGTCAAGAAAACGGATACAGATTCTTTATCAAAAATAGAAAATTTTTAAAATATATTGATATTATACTAGACATGCCTCTTGTAAGAGTTTACAGGTTATAAATATGTAGTAATCCCAATCTTTTCAATCTATTTCCAACATCTAACTGGTAGAAATTTTCAACTATAGGAAATAATAATTATGATGAGAAATAGGATTAAATATTGCACGATAATTAATTTAATCTTAATAAAACTGATAATGAAATCCGAGTTAAATTGTATATAATAGAATGATAGGAAAGAGGGGAAACATAGTGAAAGAAAGTACTGTCGTCGATGTAAGTATGACCACTTCAGAACCGCGTACCATATCGATCTTCGGATATGAATTAATTAGGGAAATCCTTTTGCCTGAGATTCTTGGGAAGGATGCACCAGAAATATTATATTGGGCAGGTAAACGGCTGGCTCGGAAGTATCCATTAGCTGATTTTGATCAGGTTATTGATTTTTTCAATCAAGCTTCATGGGGTCAGTTGGAAATAAAAAAAGAAAACAAAAATGAACTTGAGATTGAACTGTTTAGCCCCTTGATTGTATCAAGGGTAAAATCAAAGGCTGAGCAATTCTTCCAGCTTGAAGCAGGCTTCCTCGCCCAGCAAATGGAACTTCAAAAGGGAGTTATCGCCGAAGCCTTCGAGCACCCAGTCAAAAAATCAAACAAAGTGCAATTTACCGTCAAATGGGACCTAAAAGACTCCCTTGAGTAATCTAGGCCCATCCGAGTAAATATGATTGCACCGTTATCAATGGTGTCAGGTTCCCTTTCGGTGCCTGACACCATTTTTACTCTTTCTACTATCTTATTATTGTTGTTGGCCAAGCTCGAAGGCTGTGTGCAGGGCTTCGACTGCTTTTAACATATTTTTTTCTTCTACAACCGCAGAGACTTTAATTTCGGATGTGCTGACCATTTTGATTTGAATATCATTTTCGGCAAGTACCTTAAACATTTTCGCTGCGACACCCGGATTGGAAATCATTCCTGAACCGACAATCGATACTTTAGCTAATTTATTTTCTGCATCTAGCTGTTCATAACCTAATTCAGTCTTATTATCTTCCAGTACCTTCAGTGTTTCTAAAAGGTCATTCGTTTGGATTGAGAAGGACAGATTAGCAGTGCCGCCTTCAGTTGTGCTTTGAATAATAATATCTACATTGAGATGATTTTGTGCTAGAGTTGTAAAAATAGTTGATAGACTTGTAATCGAGTTTGTTAACCCCAATACGCTAACTCTTGTAATTTCGTCCTCAAAGGCCACTCCGCGTACCACTAAATTTTGTTCCATCGTTGCTTCCTCCTCGATCACTGTTCCTTCTTCTTTCTCCATACTTGATCTGACCACAAGCTGTACTTTATAATTTTTTGCAAACTCTACTGCTCTAGGATGAAGCACACCGGCACCTAAATTGGCCAACTCGAGCATTTCATCATATGAAACAGATAATAGTTTTCGGGCATTTTTTATATATCTTGGATCCGTCGTAAACACGCCGGTTACATCTGTATAAATGTCACACTTATCTGCTTTTAGAGCTGCTGCTAAAGCAACTGCGGTTGTATCTGATCCGCCTCGGCCTAATGTTGTAATTTCCCCATCCTCGGTTACTCCTTGGAAACCCGCGACAATAACAACCTTTCCAGTTGAAACTTGTGCTTGAATAGCTTTTGTATCGATTTTGGCAATTCGAGCATTACCATGTACAGGTTCAGTAACAATTCCTGCCTGCCAGCCTGTAAAGGATACGGCCTCCATTCCTTGTTGTTGTAAAGCCATGGAAAGTAACGCAATCGTAACCTGCTCGCCTGTAGACAAAAGCATATCCATTTCACGCTTGCTGGGCTCTTTAGTTATATCCTTGGCCAGTCTTACAAGCTGGTCCGTTGATTTTCCCATCGCAGAAACGACAACAACCACATCATTACCGCGCTCTTTTTCTTCTCTAACACATGCTGCAACATTTAAAATTCTTTCAACACTTCCAACGGAAGTGCCGCCAAATTTTTGTACAACTAAACCCATCTTTTTCCCCTACTTTCAAATTAACTGTCACTAGTATGCTAGTAAATTAGAAAAGCGCAAGCGCCTTGGTCAGCCCCGATATAAGGCGACTTGTCGACTGACCTGCGAAAGCAAGGTCAAAGACTAGTCGCCCTTAATGCGTACAGAAAGCGATAGCTTTATGTAGCCAAGCATAAGACAAGCCGGCCGAAAGGTTGCTTTTTAACCTTTTGGACGGATTGGCTGTAGACCATCGAGGGGCTAGGCGCTGGAGCTAGACAATTCTCAAAGTCAAAGACTTTTATACTTTATTATCTAATAAAAAAAGCAATGAGAAGGGTATCTCATTGCTTTTTGAACACGAAAATAAAAATTCCTGTGCAAATAACGTTAAGATAGCTCTCCAAGACATCGTCTTGACAATTCTGGATTTCTTCAATACAGAACCAGCAAAAAAGGATATGAGTCCTTGTTTACTTCGGCGAACCTTCCCTTTCATGATCCTTCATCGAAGCTCATCCTTCTCAGAACCATTACTATTGAATTTCGCACCTCTACCTTCACTTTAGTACAATAAAGTGACTGATTAAATTTTCACCATTATAACATGTTCATTTTTATATGACAATAATTATTGACGAAGTTTTTCGATTAATTCCTCTGCGACATTGGTCGGAATACCAAGGGCAGTAAATTCCTCCAGACTGGCTTCCTTCATCTTTTTCACTGAGCCAAACTGTTTTAGCAATAATTTTTTTCGCTTTTCACCAATCCCTGGAATATCGTCGAGTAATGATTGAAAGGCACTTTTCCCGCGAATTTGCCGATGGAAGGTAATTGCAAAACGATGGACTTCATCCTGAATCCGCTGCAGCAAATAAAACTCCTGGCTATTCCTCGCTAATGGCACAATTTCAAGCGGATTTCCATAAAGCAGCTGCGAAGTGCGGTGCTTCTCATCCTTGACAAGACCTGCCAGGGGGATATCTAAACCAAGCTCATTTTCTAGAACATCCCGAACTGCCTCAACATGTCCTTTACCACCATCAATAATAATTAAATCTGGCAGAGGCAGATTTTCTTTCAAAGCTCTCGAATATCGTCTTCTGGTGACTTCCCGCATCGATTCATAATCATCAGGGCCTATGACTGATTTAATTTTATATTTTCGATATTCACGTTTGTTTGCTTTTCCATCTGTAAAAACAACCATCGCTGAAACGGGGTCTGTCCCTTGAATATTCGAGTTATCAAATGACTCAATCCTGTACGGGGTATAAATCCCTAGAAGTTCACCTAGATTTTCAACGGCCTTAATCGTTCTTTCCTCATCTTTTTCGATAAGCGAGAATTTTTCCTTTAAGGCTATGTTGGCATTTTTAATCGCCATTTTAACGAGGTCCTTTTTGGCACCTCTTTGCGGCTGGAGTACCTTTACCTCTAGCAGTTGTTCCGCCAAATGAAGATCTACTTCATCTTGAATCAGAATCTCTTTTGGCTTAAAATGATTAGCTTTTGTATAAAATTGACCCAGGAATGTCAAGATTTCTTCCTCAGGTTCATTGTAGATTGGGAACATAGAGACATCCCGCTCAATCAACTTGCCTTGACGGACAAAAAATACTTGGACACACATCCAGCCTTTGTCGACTGCATATCCAAACACATCGCGGTCGGTAAAATCGGTCATCGTAATTTTTTGCTTTTCCATAATAGTCTCGATATGAACAATTTTATCGCGGTATTCCTTAGCACGTTCAAAATCAAGTTCTTCTGCGGCAGCGGTCATTTTTTCTGTTAACTCTTTCTTAATTTCCTTATAACCGCCATTTAAAAAACGGGTGATTTCGTCCGTCATTTGTTTATATTGTTCTTCACGTACATCATTGACACATGGTGCCAGGCACTGTCCTAAATGATAGTACAAGCAAACCCGGTCAGGTAAAGTAGAGCACTTGCGTAACGGATAGATTCGGTCGAGCAGCTTTTTGGTTTCGTTTGCCGCCATGACATTTGGATAAGGCCCAAAATACTTTCCTTTATCCTTTTTTACTTTTCTCGTAATAATTAGTTTCGGATGTCTTTCCGCTGTTAGTTTAATAAACGGATACGTCTTGTCATCCTTGAGCATGATGTTATATTTTGGATCATATTTCTTAATCAGGTTTAATTCAAGCAGCAGCGCTTCTATATTTGAAGAGGTAACAATATACTCAAAGTCCTCGATTTCATTAACAAGTCTTAATGTTTTCCCATCATGTGATCCGTTAAAATAAGAACGTACACGGTTCTTCAAAACTTTCGCTTTTCCCACATAAATAATCGTTCCCTGACGGTCTTTCATTAAGTAGCAGCCAGGCTGATCAGGCAGCAGGGTTAATTTTTGCTTTATAATTTCATTCATTCCGGCCACTCCTCCGTCCTTTTTTCATACCATATAAAATTTTAATGCAAAGCGTCAATAAAAGGAAGTAGGAGACTATTGTCAAAAGTAAAAAACCTCAGCCAATTAGCTGAGGTTCTTGGGATCAATGGTATTAAACGTGCTTTTCTAAGACGCTTGCTAACGCATCTTTAGGCTGGAAGCCAACTACTTTGTCTACTACTTCGCCGTCTTTGAGTACCAACAAAGTTGGAATGCTCATAACACCAAAGTTAGCAGCCGTTTGTGGGTTGTCATCAACATCAAGCTTGGTAATTTTTACTTTTTCGCCCATTTCTGCGTCAAGTTCTTCAAGAACGGGAGCAATCATTTTACAAGGTCCGCACCATGGTGCCCAGAAATCTACAAGCACAAGGCCTGAACCTGTTTCAGCAGAAAAATTTTGATCTGTTACGTGTGAAATAGCCATTTATATTGACCTCCTTAAAATACTGGAATACTACGGAAAGTATAACATTTGTTTGTCATATCACGCTAATAATATGTCTCGCAAATAATTTCCCCATTTTTACTATAGTTATTCTATGCCATACACTACACCAGCGGAAGCCCCGTTTAGCTAAGTACATTAGCCGCGGAGCGCTGGAGCTTAACGTACCATGATAAAAAGCGAGCAGCAACCCGCCCGCTTTTTATTATTGACCTGCTTTTCCATTCGTAAACCCAATTAATCGCGCTTTTCAACCCAAGGTCCAGCAGTGTTTCATTAAGAGTGAACCTTTAATTTTTTGAATTCCTCTGTCAATAACGGCACGACTTCAAACAAATCACCGACAATGCCGTAGTCCGCCACTTTAAAAATGTTGGCTTCCGGATCCTTGTTAATCGCGACAATCACCTTCGAATTAGACATTCCGGCTAAGTGTTGAATCGCCCCTGAAATACCGCAAGCAATATATAAGTCTGGTGTCACAACCTTGCCAGTCTGGCCAATTTGTAACGAGTAGTCACAGTAGTCCGCATCACAAGCACCACGAGAAGCTCCGACTGCGCCGCCTAATACTTTTGCCAATTCTTTTAATGGCGCAAATCCGTCAGCACTTTTCACACCTCGGCCGCCAGAGATCACCACTTTTGCTTCACTTAAATCTACACCCTCACTGGCTTTTCTAACCACTTCCTTTATAATTGCACGAAGATCCTTGATATCAACAGACAGAGACGAGACCTCGCCAGTTCTGCTTTCATCCTTTTCGGAAGGTGCAATATTATTTGGACGCACAGTAGCAAAAATCATTCCGTCAGTAACAATTTTCTTTTCAAATGCTTTACCAGAATAGATTGGTCTTGTAAACACAATATTTCCACCAGCGGCTTCAACTGCTGTAGCATCGGAAATGAGGCCGGATGAAAGTTTCCCGGCAATTCGAGGCGCTAAATCTTTTCCTAACGCTGTATGTCCTAACACTAATCCTTCAGGCTTTTCTTGGTCAATGACTGCCAATAAGGCTTGGGCAAAACCGTCCGAGGTATATTGTTTTAATTTCTCGTTCTCGACGACTACCACACGGTCTGTTCCATATTGTATTAGTTCAGTACCTAAAGCGCTTACAGATTCACCAACTATAACCCCAACAACTTCTCCGCCCTCCGCCACTGTTTTAGCTGCAGCAACCGCTTCGAAAGAAACATTACGTAATGACCCGTCACGAACTTCTCCTAGTACCAACACTTTTCTTGACATTCGATTACCCTCCTGAAAAACAATTTTTATGTGAATGGATTAGATTACTTTCGCTTCCGTATGAAGAAGATGAACAAGTTCCTTCACTTGATCATTTAAATCCCCTGCTAAAACCTTTCCTGCTTCTTTCTTTGCCGGTAAGTATATTTCGATCGTTTTGGTTTTGGCTTCGACGTCATCTTCTTCAAGATCGAGGTCATCTAACTCTAATTCTTCAAGCGGCTTTTTCTTTGCCTTCATGATTCCTGGCAGAGAAGGGTAGCGTGGCTCGTTAAGGCCTTGCTGTGCCGTAACCAATAGCGGCAGGCTGGTTTCGATCACTTCAGAATCTCCCTCAACATCACGAGTTACCGTTACGCTTGTTCCATCAATTTCTAACTTTGTAATGGTTGTTACGTAGGGAATATTAAGCAATTCAGCCACACGCGGGCCAACTTGGCCTGAACCGCCATCAATCGCGACATTGCCTCCTAAAATTAGATCCGCATTTTTTTCTTTTAAGTATTCGGCAAGAATCTTTGCAGTCGTAAATTGATCTCCATTTTCTACATCATCTTCTATATTGATAAGAACAGCCTTGTCTGCACCCATCGCAAGAGCTGTACGTAATTGCTTTTCAGATTCCTCACTGCCTACGGATATTACTGTTACTTCACCGCCATTGGCATCACGGACCTGAATCGCTTCTTCTATTGCATATTCATCATATGGATTGATGATGAATTCTGCACCATCCTCGTTGATTTTGCCGCCAGAAATGGCAATCTTCTCTTCCGTATCAAAGGTTCTTTTCATTAATACATAAATGTTCATGGTTTCCCTCCTAGTAAATTTCAAACATTAACTCAGTTCGAAAGATTGAGAAAATTATTGGCAAAAAAATTTTTATTAGAACTTCGAGACAGTTCGCTGCCGTCAGAAGTTATGCCCCTTTAAAATCAGGCTCCCGCTTTTCAAGGAAGGCCTGGATTCCTTCTTTTGCATCCTTAGAAACAAATACCTCGCCAAATAGCTCAGCTTCTCTTTTTGTTCCTTCGTAAAATTCTTCTGTTTTTGCATAATTTAATAATTCAATGGTTGCCCTTATTGACCCAGGGCTTTTCTTAGCAATTTTACCAGCTAGTTTATAGGTTTCATCTAATAGTTGGCTTTCTGGGAATGCACGCGTTGCTAAACCAAATTGCACCGCCTCGATTCCTGAAATAGGTTCAGAGGTAAATAACATCTCCGCAGCCTTGGCAACGCCTACATATTTAGGTAAACGCTGTGTACCAGCAAATCCTGGGATTAACCCAAGCTGCAGCTCAGGAAGTCCAAGTTTGGCATTTTCGGTTACATAGCGGATATGGCATGCCATCGCCAATTCGAGACCACCGCCAAGAGCGGCACCATGGATAGCAGCGATGATTGGCTTTGGAAACTTTTCCATCCGATCAAATAAATCCTGCCCATACTTGCCAAGGTTTGCAAATCCATCTGCTGAAGTCACAGTTGTAAATTCCTTAATGTCGGCTCCCGCTGAGAAAAATCGGCCTTCGCCATGAATGATGATAACCCCAATCTCACCGTTTGGTTCAATTTCATCAAGTACTGCTGACAATTCTCTCAACAAACCTGATGAAAGTGCATTTGCGGGCGGACGCTCGATCGTAATTGTGGCAATCCGATCCTGATACGACCATTTTAAGTATTCCAAAGCAACTCCCCCTTTTCATTCCTCACCTTTTCCCACAGCCATTAATTAACAGTCGATGGACTGGGGATGCCAGAGACAATAAATCATACTTTTCCTCGTTCATCACCCACGATGTAACAGTCTCGTCGATAGTCCCAAAGATCATTTGCCGGGCTAGACGAACATCAAGATCACTAGAAAACTCCCCTGTTTCTTTTCCTTCTAAAATGATTTTGTCTATCACCTGTAAATATCCTCTAAGAACCGCATTGATTCTTAAGCGTAATTCTTTATTGGATTGACGTAACTCCAATTGGGTAACAATCGCCATATGGTGATCTTCAAATAGAAGTTGGAAATGGGTTTCAATCATCATTAATAACTTCTCTTCTGCTGTCACTTTTCCTGCTATTTTTTCTTCAATTTTTTCAACGAATTCGCCCATCTTTTCTTCAAAGAGAGAGATAAGGATGTCTTCTTTGTTTTTAAAATATAGATAAATGGTTCCATCTGCCACCCCTGCCTGTTTCGCAATCTTAGAAACTTGGGCTTGATGGTAGCCATTTTCAGCGATCACAATGACCGCTGCATCTATAATTTGCATATATTTCGGTTTGCTCTTTTTCACAATGTCCACCCTCTTGAAGAAAATCGAAAAGCGGAAGCGCCTTGTTAAGGGGCGATATAGGGAGATTTAGTCGATTGAAAATCGACTTAGTCTCCCTTAATGCGTACAGGAAGCGTTAGCTTTCTGTAGCCAAGCATAAGACGAGCCGGTGAGAAGGTTGCTTTTTAACCTTCTTGCCGGATTGGCTTAGACCAAAGAGCCCCTAGGCGCTGCAGCTAGACATTAATCAAATTTATAATCTTAAAAAAGAAATTATGAATGAATCATCATTCATAATTTTATAATAAAATTTAAATTATCTGCTGTCAAGAAAAACTGACCCATTCATCCTAATATAAATTGATTGGTGTGACAAGCCTTCCTGCTCAAAAAAAAAATAGTTTTAAGGTTAGGCATGTTTTTGGGTTTCTTGCTCTATTTTTTGTTTCTCTTCTTCCACAAGTGTTCTTCTTAGTATTTTACCAATTGCTGTTTTCGGTAACTCTTTTCTAAATTCATACACTCTTGGTGCTTTATATGCTGCCAAGTATTTCCTTGCAAATTGATTCATTTCCTCCGCTGTCACGTTGGAACCTTCTTTTAAGACAAGATAGGCTTTCACCGTTTCACCGCGGTATGGATCAGGAACACCGGCAGCCACAGCCTCTACTACATCTGGATGTTCATAAAGGACTTCTTCAATTTCTCGAGGATAAATATTAAAGCCGCCCGCGATAATCATATCTTTTTTACGGTCCACTACATAAAAGTATCCCTTATCATCCATGTAACCAAGATCTCCTGTATAGAGCCAGCCATCCTTAAGGACCTCCTCGGTTTCTTTTGGACGATTCCAGTAGCCCTTCATAATTTGAGGTCCTTTAATTACAATTTCACCAATTTCGCCAACAGGCATCGGTTCACCCGTTTCAACGGACAAAATGAGGGAATCTGTGTCTGGATAGGGAACACCGATACTGCCTTTTACTCTTGGAACATCCCATAAAAAGTTGGAATGGGTGACAGGAGATGCTTCAGATAACCCATAGCCTTCAACCAGTTTTCCACCCGTTATTTCCTCAAATTTTTGTTGTATTTCAGCCGGGAGTGGTGCGGACCCGCTGATACAAGAATCAATCGAAGAAAGATCAAACTTTTTCAAATCTGGGTGATTCAATAAGCCAATATAGATGGTAGGTGCACCAGGAAATAGAGTTGGCCTCTGTTTGTGGATGGTTTTCAGTGTTGTTAGGGCATCAAATTTAGGTAATAAAATCATTTTACAAGCCATTTTAATTGATAAAATCATCACCGTGGTCATTCCATAAACATGAAAGAACGGTAAAATACCTAAAACAGATTCTTCCCCAGGTTTACATTTATATAACCAGGCTTCACTCATACAAGTGTTGGCGATTAAATTTTTATGGGTCAGCATAACTCCTTTTGGAAAACCCGTTGTTCCCCCGGTATATTGTAACAGGGCAATATCTTCCTCTGGATTAAATTCAGGGCGGTTTACTTCTCTTGAACTGGTTTTGATTATTTCGGTGAGCAGATGGGCGTTTCCTTCATGTTTTACCTTTACAACAATCCCATATTGCTTTTTCTGGATGAAAGGATAGACAAGATTTTTAGGAAATGGCAAGTAGTCTTTGATAGCGGTTACAATAATGTGTTGTAAGTTAGTTTGCGGCATAACTTTGGTGGCTCGTGGATAAAGGATGTCTAGGGTGATAATAGCTTTTGACCCGGAGTCTTTCATTTGGTACTCCAGTTCTCGTTCGGTATATAAAGGATTCGTTTGAACAACGATTCCTCCTGCCATTAATATTCCAAAATAACTAATGACGGATTGAGGAGTATTAGGAAGCACAATCGCAACCCGATCATCCTTCTGGATGCCAATAGATTGTTGTAGATAACTGGCAACACTTAATGCTTCTTCATAAAGTTGTTTATAGGTTATTTCCTTTCCCATAAAATAAATGGCTATTTTCTCCGGAAACTCTCTGGCTGCATTGACTAAGTATTCTTGTACTGGTTCACTGGAGTATTCAAGTGTGGCAGGAATTTCCTCAGGATAAAGATCCAACCATGGTTTTGACTCCAACATAAGTAACCTCCTTTTTTATCTATATATGGAAAAAATTAAACTCTCTTCTATTATAGTACAGCACTACACAATAGACAATGAGACTTTCGATTGTGGTACAGGGCTGGTAAGATTAATTTATCAAAGCCAAATCTAATCAACAAAAAAAATCATCGCCAAATGACTTTAGCGATGATTTTTATTAAGCAAAAAACACCATATAGATAATGCCGATAAGCAAAAATAAACCGCACAATCCCAGCAATACTTTGGCTAACGTCTCCACTATTTCTTCTCCCCTTACGAAATTCCTGCACCAATTACAAAAGACAGCCCAATCGAGATAATCAGTGACATCAAACCAACCGCTCTGTTATCATTTTGAATTTCCTCATCAATCTTAAATTTAGGCGTTAAAAATTCAAAAATAAAATAGCCAACAAGCAGCAGGGCAAAGCCGAAAACACCCCAGCCAACCATCTCAACTAAGGAATTGTTCTCCTTAATGGAAGCTCGAAAAATATTAGCCAGCCCCAATATTTTCCCACCGGTTGCCATTGCCACAGCCAGGTTTCCTTTTTTTATTTCTTCCCAATTTTTATATTTGGTTACCATTTCAAAAACAGCTAAAAAGACAACCATACATAAAATTACAACACTGTAATATGCAGCAATTTGAACGTACCTATTCTCCCAAAACTGGTCCATTACGTATCTCCCCGGGTATTATTTAAATTCGACGATGGTTACCCCTGAACCACCTTCACCAGCTTCTCCAAAGCGGATTTTCTTAACGGAACGGTGGTTTTTTAAATATTCTTGTACACCCTGCCTTAACGCTCCCGTACCTTTTCCATGGATAATGGAAACTCGCGGATAACTTGCCAGAAGAGCATCATCAATATATTTTTCTACCTTCATAAGGGCATCCTCATACCTTTCCCCGCGAAGATCCAATTCCAGCTTAACCAGAGTGTCCCGTCCTTTAACAATCGCCATAGGTCTGGTTTCCACTTGTTTTGGTGTACTCAAGTACTCCATATCCTTCTCTTTGACCTTCATCTTCAAAATCCCAATTTGAACCTGCCACTCATTGTCTGAAACTTTGTCCACCAGGGTTCCCTTTTGGCCAAAAGTCAAGACTTTTACCTCATCACCTGGCGTAAACGCATGCTTTTTCGTTTTCTTATTGGTCAATTTATCGGATTTCTTAATTTCAGGTGCTGCTTGTTCCAGACGTTTTTTCGCATCAATGAGCTCATGCTCTTTAATATCTGCGTGTTTTTCCGTTCTCATTTTACGCAAATCGCGGATAACCTTCTCTGCCTCTTGTTTGGCCTCATCCACAATATCAGCAGCCTTTTCAGCTGCCTTTTCCATCATTGTATCTTTTTTATCATAATACTCCATCAGTTGTTTTTGTAAATCTTGATGAAGCTTTTCCGCTTCCTTTAAAAAGTCGCGTGCCTCTTCGTGTTCCCGCTCTGCCGCGCGTTTGCTTTCCTCAAGTGAAGCAATCATTTTATCTATTTGATTGGTGTCTTCACTTACATGTGAGCGGGCTGCATCAATTACCCGATCATTTAAGCCCAAACGTTTCGATATTTCGAAGGCATTACTCCGGCCAGGTACCCCCAATAATAATTTATAAGTTGGACTTAAGGTCTCCACGTTAAATTCTACACTTGCATTTAAGACACCCTCGCGATTATAACCATACGCCTTTAATTCTGGATAATGAGTCGTTGCAATCACCCTTGCCCCGCGCCTGTGAACCTCGTCTAAAATCGAGATTGCTAAAGCAGCACCCTCCTGTGGGTCAGTACCTGCACCGAGCTCATCAAATAAGACTAAGCTGTTAAAATCAACCCGATCTAATATATCCACGATGTTAACCATATGGGATGAAAAAGTACTTAAGCTTTGTTCAATTGACTGCTCATCACCAATATCGGCATAGACAGCATCAAAAACCGCCAGCTCCGAGCCATCCTGAGCTGGTATCTGTAGTCCCGCCTGTGCCATTAACGAGCATAGGCCAAGCGTTTTTAAGGTAACAGTTTTACCACCGGTGTTGGGACCTGTTATGACAATCGTTGTATACTCTTTTCCGAGCAAGATATCGTTAGCCACTACCTCATCCATTGGAATGAGCGGATGACGGGCTTTATATAAAGCAATTCTTCCTTCATCATTCATAATTGGCATTGATGCCTTTATTTTTTTACTGTATTTTGCTTTTGCAAAAATAAAGTCTAGATTGGCTAAAATATCGACAATCACTCTGAGTTCACTTTCGTACTCAGCGGTTTTGGCAGACAAATCTGTCAGGATTCGTTCAATTTCCAGCTGTTCCTTGACACGAATATCCTGGAGTTGGTTATTCAATTGAACAATGACCTGCGGCTCAATGAATAAAGTTTGTCCTGAAGAACTTTGATCATGAATAATTCCGCCATAATGGCCGCGATACTCCTGTTTTACCGGGATAACAAAGCGGTCATTCCGGATGGTTACGATCGCATCGGACAACATTTTTGCCGCGTTTGAGGAACGGATCATACTTTCTAGGCGTTCACGAATACGTGATTCACTTGCTCTGAGCTGATGTCTTAGTGAGCGCAGCAAATCACTCGCACCATCTAACACTTCGCCGCTTTCATCAATCGCATGCTTAATTTCATGTTCCAGATTAGTAAGCGGAATAATATCTGCTACCTGTTCCACAAGGATAGGCAGTTCCGTTCTTTCTTCAGCAAGTTCCTCAATAAATCGTTTCATTTGGCGGCTGGCATGGATTGTACTTGCAACATGAACCAGCTCATGAGCGCTCAAAACGCCGCCAATCACTGAACGTTTTATATGGGCACGGATATCGTGAATTCCCGATAAAGGAACATTTCCTTTTATCCGGATAACGGTCGCTGCCTCATCTGTTTCTGCTTGAAGTCTAACAACCTCTTCAAAGTCTGTAGAAGGCACTAAATTCCTTATTTTATCTCTTCCAAGTGAAGAAGAGGCATGATCAAAAAGCAGTTCTTTTATTTTTGTAAATTCTAAAACTTTTAACGCTCTTTCGTGCATGGAGTTTCCCCCCTTTTCTTATCTTTGATGTAAAAATTCGAGTAAGTCATATTTATCTAATGCGTTAATCACGGTAGATTTTTTAATCCAGCCCTTTTTGGCGGCCGAAACCCCTATTTCCATATGCTTTAATGTGTCCAATTGATGGGCATCCGTGTTAATCAGGATTTTAACGCCATTTTCTTGGGCTTTTCGTAAATACTCTGCTGCTAAATCGAGACGGTTAGGATTGGCATTTAATTCTAATGCTGTATTCGTCTCTTTTGCTAGTTGGATCAATAAGTCAACATCGACATCATACCCTTCCCTGCGGCCAATCTTTCTGCCGGTTGGATGGGCGATTAAATCAACATGCGCATTGTCAAGTGCTGTCTTAAGCCGTGCCATAATCTTTTCCCTTGGCTGGCTGAATGCTGAATGAATCGAGGCAATAACGAAATCCATTTCCGCTAATAGCTCATCGTCATAGTCTAATGTCCCATCAGGTAATATATCCATCTCTACACCCGATAGGATGAGAATATCATCATATTGTTGATTTAATTTTTTAATCTCTTCTTTTTGCCTTAACAATCTCTCACGAGTAAGACCGTTTGCCACCTTTAAATACTGCGAGTGGTCGGTGATGGCCATGTATTGATAGCCTCTAGCCCGGCAGGCTTCGACCATTTCCTCAATTGTATGAGCCCCGTCACTCCAGGTGGTATGCATATGCAAATCACCTTTAATGTCTGCAAGTTCAATTAATTCCTCAGATGCCGAGAATTGCTCGACTTCTTTTCCGTCCTCGCGAATTTCCGGCGGAATAAACGGCAAATCAAAATGTTTGAAAAATTCTTGTTCTGATGAAAAGGTGAGAACTTCTCCTGACTCAACATTTTCAACACCATATTCACTTATTTTTTCTCCGCGTTCTTTTGCCAGCTGCCGCATACGGACATTATGGTCCTTGGAGCCGGTAAAATGATGAAGCGTGGTGATAAACTCCTCTGGTTTTACGAGACGGAAATCAACAGAAACGTCATAATCCAGCTCTAAAACAACGGAAACCTTTGTATCCCCTGCACCGATTACTTCTTTAATACGCGGCAGATTCAACAGTTGCGACCGGACCTTTTCCAGCTGGGTTGTCGCAATGATAAAATCAAGATCTTTAATGGTTTCTCGCATTCTTCGCAAGCTTCCTGCTCTAGAAAACCGAATGATATCCGTCATTTCCCCCAGTTTCGCTTCAATTTGTTCGGCAATTGGAAGCATGTACGCCAGTGGAAGCCGTTCCGGCCTTGTTCCCACATTGGCAATGGCACTTAAAATTTTTTCTTCCGTTTTCTTGCCAAATCCAGCAAGAGCCTGGACTCGGCCAGCAAGGCAGGCTTCTTTTAAACTGCCAACATCGACAATCCCCAGTTCCTTATAGAGCTTGGCTATTTTCTTTCCACCAAGGCCTGGGAGCTGCAGCAAAGGGATTAAGCCAGCTGGGACTTCTTCCTTCAGCTCGTTTAAAACGGCGGACTCCCCTGCTTTCATGTACTCATCCATGACTGCGGCCGTACCTTTGCCAATCCCAGAAATACTGGTAAAGTCTTCAATTTCTGCTAAAACGCGTTCATCTGTTTCAAGCGCATTTGCTGCTTTACGGAAAGCAGAAACTTTAAATGGGTTCTCACCCTTTAATTCCATATAAATTGCGATGGTTTCTAATAACCGAATTAATTCCTTTTTAGTGACTTCCATTATAAACACCTGCCCTATTTAGCATTATCATTTTAACCTATTTTTGCAAGAATGAGAAAAACTCCTCTGCTACAGAGAAGTTCAAGCAGTTGTATATTCAATCCACAAGCTTTTGATTTGCTGTGAAAGGATAGGAGTGTGATTCACAATTGCTTTTGCCAGTGCGGAGTGATCCAGTGCATCCTGAATAAATCCGATTGGAATTAGAGCCGCAATATATAATAAAATAAAGATAATTAAATAAACTTCACAAAAACCTAATAGGCCGCCAGCTAATACATTCAGCTGTTTTAAAACCGGCAAATGAGCAATAAAGTCAAGCATGGAGCCGATAATTTGGAATAAAATTTTCACAGCAAAGAAGATAATTACAAAGGCAATCGCCCTGTAAAAAGCACTCTCCATATCGGTTGAGCCGGTTAAAATCTTTAGTGCCGGGGCATCGCCGAAGTTTGGATAGGGAATCCATAAAATGAGCTTTGTGGAAAGTTCTTCATAGTAGGAAGTGGCGGCGACATATGCAATAATAAATCCTAGCAGATGAACAAGCTGGAGAATGAAACCCCTTTTAAGCCCAACAAAGAATCCCATAATAAGTAAAATAATAATAGCTAAACCTAACATATTTTTTTAGTCCTTTTCTTTTTGTAGTTCTGCTTGCAGCCGCTCTAACTCGTCTTTGATTTTAATATAATCATTGACTGCATTTACCGCAGTTAGAACAGCTAGTTTATTTACGTCTAAAGTTGGATTCTTATAACTAATTTCGCGCATTTTGTCGTCAACTAACGATGCCACAAGTCGCACATGACTTGGACTTTCCGTACCCATTATGACGTATTGCTGTCCGTATATAGCAACGGTTGTTTTGTGTTTTTGTATATTTGACAACGTAAAGCCTCCATTCCAGAATCCTACTCTATACTATAACACGAACGGACATAAGTCGAAAAGTCAAACAAATCAAAAATGAAGCGCTGGACTTTATTCCAAACTAATTTTTTTCAAAAATTTTATAGAAATGTGGTGTCTAAGTGGGAAATGTTGTCCTCAATTTAGAAATGGCGAAGATTAATGAAATGAAAAACTATTATGCCCGGCAGCTTTTAGATAAAAGTATTCCCGGAAGTGTGTTTGCTGCCAAAACACCGGCCTGTATGATTACGGCCTATAAATCAGGGAAGGTGTTGTTTCAAGGAAACAATAGTGAATCAGAGGCTGGGAAATGGGGCAGCAGTTCTGTTGGTGTTCCAAGTAAAAAGCCTGCTGCATTGAAGGGAAAAGCAGTGGCAAAAGGCGATCTTCCTCCAGGTATTGGCGAGATGTCAGCCATCGGTTCGGACGAGGTTGGCACGGGTGACTTTTTTGGCCCTATTACCGTTGTAGCAGCCTATGTCAGAAAAGAAGATATTCCATTATTAAAGGAATTAGGTGTACGTGATTCAAAGGATTTGAATGATGAAAAAATAATTTCCATCGCCAAGGTCATTAAGGACGTAGTTCCTTTTAGCTTGATGACCTTGAAAAACGAAAAATATAATCAGGTGCAGCGTTCAGGAATGTCCCAAGGAAAAATGAAGGCACTGCTCCATAATCAGGCCATTTTAAAAGTGCTTGAGAAGATATCCCCTGCGAAACCGGAGGCTATTTTAATTGATCAATTTGTCCAGCCTAGTACTTATTTTCAGCATCTAAAAGGACAGAAGGCCATTGCCAATCAAGATGTGTATTTTAGTACGAAAGCAGAAGGAATTCATTTAGCAGTGGCTGCGGCTAGTATCTTGGCTCGTTACGCGTTCATTCAGTATATTGATAAGCTTAGTGAGGCGGCAGGATTTAAGATTCCTAAGGGGGCTGGGGCACAGGTGGATGTGGCAGCGGCCAAGCTGATTTTGAGTAAAGGTCGGGAAAGTCTTCCTTCCTTTGTCAAACTACACTTTGCCAATACCGATAAGGCGATGGCGATTGTAAATAAAAAACGGAACTAAGTCGTTAAGTTGTGTATCGGTGAATAGGGTAATAGTAAATGGTAATTGGAGGGGTCCTGAGTGGCAAACAAACTAAGTTTAGCAGAAATCGAACAAGCTCTAACCGAGTTATCAGGATGGAAATTAGACGGTAAGTTTATTGTTAAAAAGTATCGTTTTCGGGAGTTTTTGAGTGGGGTAGCGTTTGTGAATGAAATTGCGGAGTTATCAGAGGAAAAAAACCATCATCCTTTTATTGCAATTGATTATAAATTAGTGACGCTAAGGCTTACTTCTTGGAATGCCGGGGGATTGACGGATTTGGATACAGCTTTGGCGAAGGTTTATGATGAAATTTATGAAAAAAATAAGGTCTAAGACTAATTTGATGAGTTTTTTAAGAGAATGCGGATTGTTTGCATTTTTTTATCAGCAGTTTTTAGTTACTTATCAGCACTTTTTGTATATTTATCAGCACTTTCCTGTCATTTATCAGCGCAAGTTAGAATTTATCAGCACTTTTACCAGGGGATGGTCTTCGGAGAATAGGACCTCCCCTTTTTTGTACCCAGATCATAACTAAGATTTGCCGATAATAAAAATCGCTTTGCAGTATGAGGCGATGTTATATGGCAAAATTCTCGAAATTGCTGATTGGTTATTTGAGAATCAATTAGCAAAAAATAGTCCCTTAAAGCACTAATATGGGCATCTTTTGAATACATATTACAGGATGGACAGAACCATTTAGCTCTATTTTCAATAATCGGAGAATAATTACAGTGAGGACAGAAAACACCGATTGATAATTTATCCTTATTGATTCCATATTTTTGCAAAATATAGTTTGTGGGTACCGTATTCATTTTGATAAGAAGTCGACATAGCTTACGAAGATCCCGTGCCTCAAGGACAGGCTTCATGTGTTGATTTTCAAAATAACGGATTTTATTTTGGAACACGTCCGCTTTACATACACGAGGCTTTACTTTATGAGTATTTTTCCCAGTAACGACATATATGGCATAGCTATTACTAATCACTACTTCGTATTCAATGGGGATGTTGGGGTATTTGTGCGTTTTTAAAAGCTTTCTTAAGTATTCTTGGTGTCTCTGTGCTTGGGCGATTGGATAGGGGGAACCTTTTTCTTTTTCATTATTGATTTGGATAAACTGTTCGTTTTCGGTATCAAATACCAACTTACCAGCCATATTTTTTATTTCAATAATTAAGGCGTATTCTCTTGATAGGAGGAGGGTATCGATTTGGCAGTTGTAATCACCATCAGGAAGGTTTAAATCGTGAAGAATCATGTATTTATCCTCAGGCAGGAACCTAAGATAGTAGTCAAACGCAACTTCACCTTGGAAACCAGCACGCCTCCTTCCTAACTCCTCTTGAATCTCTTGGTATTTTGGATGGTTAGGGGGAAGTCGTCGGCATAGGGCTTCTAAAATAAGTATAGCTAGGGGAATTTTCCTTTCTTTTATAAGCAAATATGTTCACTCCTTTCGTTTTAAGCTAACTATTCTAATAGGAGCCCCGAAAATCCTGCAGAAATTTAGCGAACTTTGCATGTCATTTTTTATATCAGCAGTTTTTATATGTTTATCAGTACTTTTCAATGTTTTATCAGCACTTTTCAATGTTTTATCAGCACTTTTCAATGTTTTATCAGCACTTACACAAAAAAGCCGGCTCGAATTAGTTTCGAGCCAGCCATTTTACTTATCCTCTAAGCACAGCTCCAGCCTTTTCTCTTAAGGCATCAAGCACACGCTCATGAACTTTTGTTACCTCTTCATCCGTCAAAGTACGTTCCGGATCCAAATACTTTAACGAGAAAGCAATCGACTTCTTGCCTTCTTCCATTTTATCTCCCTCATACAAATCAAACACTTCAGCTTCTTTGAGAAGTGGTGCACCAGTTGTTAGAATGATCTCCTTTAAGGTGCCTGACACCGTTTCTCTGTTTACCACAAGGGCAATGTCTCTTGTGATGGTTGGGAAGCGCGGGATGCTGTTGTATTGTAATGGTGCCGTTTCTTCTTGGAGAACGGCTTGTAAGGAAAGTTCGAATACATAGGTATCTTTTAGATCGAGTTCTTTTTGAACGGTTGGATGGACTTGGCCAACGAAACCAACGCTGACACCGTCCAACCGGATTTCGGCAGTACGGCCTGGGTGCATACCTTCAACTTGTGCCTGAACATATTCAATACGCCCTTCAAGGCCGAGCTTTGCAAACATCCCTTCTAAAATCCCTTTGACTACGAAGAAGTCAACTGCCTTCTTCTCGCCCTGCCATGAATGGCTGTGCCACAAACCCGTAACAGCCCCTGCTAAATGCTCATTTTCAACCGGAAGCGTTTCTTCCCCATTTGATAAAAATACAGCGCCCGTTTCATAAACAGCTAAACTGTCGTTTTGACGTGCACTATTATATTTTAATACTTCCAATAATTGAGGCATGATACTTAAACGAAGTACGCTGCGTTCTTCACTCATTGGCATGGCCAAACGAATTGGGTTACGCTTTTCAAGGGCAAATTGGGCAGCTTTTTCCACACTCGTTAAAGAGTATGTTACGGCCTGATACAATCCTGCACCCTCTAAGTACTGACGAACCACACGGCGTTTCTTTTGATAAGCAGATAGCTTGCCTGGAGTGGTCGAACCAACTGGCAATGTTTTTGGAATATCGTCATAGCCAAAAAGACGTGCAACTTCTTCCACTAAATCCTCTTCAATTCTGATATCCCCGCGTCGAGTTGGAGCCGTTACTGTAATGGTATCTTGTTCAATACTTACAGGGAATTGCAAACGATCAAAGATTTCCTTTACTTCGTTCATTTGAAGCTCTGTGCCAAGGACACGATTAATTTTTTCTAGGGTAATGGATACAACCGCTGGTTCAACTGTTAGCGTATCAACCTCTGAAGTTCCCTCTAACACTTCACCGCCAGCATATTTCGCCATTAAGTACGCAGCGCGTTCTCCGGCTGCACGAACACGGTTTGGATCAACACCTTTCTCGAACCGTGCGCTTGCTTCACTTCTTAATCCATGATCTTTTGAAGCTTTTCGGACAGTCTGACCGTTGAAATAAGCAGCTTCTAAAAGAACAGTAGTGGTATCTGAAGTTACCTCTGAATTGGCACCGCCCATAACCCCAGCAAGAGCAACGGGTTCTTTTCCGTTCGTGATGACAAGGTGGTCCGCAGTTAATGTCCGTTCCGTATCATCAAGAGTTACAAACTTTTCACCATCAACCGCACGCCGGACGAGGATTTCCTTTGAACCTAATCGATCATAATCAAACGCATGTAACGGCTGGCCATATTCTAATAAAATATAGTTTGTAATATCAACCACATTATTGTGTGGACGAATACCGGCATTCATCAAGCGGGTTTGCATCCATAATGGTGATGGTCCGATTTTTACATTCTTAATGATTTTGGCAGCATAAAGTGGACTATCCTCTTTAGCTTCGACCGTAATTTTTACGTAATCAGATGCCTTTTCCGTAATCGGTTCAAGGTTCGATTCAGGAAGCTTAACGTCCCTACCCAAAATGGCCGCCACTTCATAGGCCACTCCTAACATACTTAGGCAATCAGAGCGGTTAGGAGTTAAGCTTAGCTCTAACACTTCATCGTCACGATTAAGCTGGACTAACGCATCAACGCCAACTTCCGTCTCTGCCGGAAAAACAAAGATGCCCTCCGAATATTCTTTTGGAACAATTTTTCCTTCCATACCAAGCTCAGTGAGAGAACAAATCATTCCGTTTGACTCTTCGCCACGAAGCTTAGCCTTTTTAATTTTAAAATTCCCCGGAAGCACTGCTCCTACTGTAGCAACAGCTACCTTTTGGCCTTGTGCCACATTTGGTGCCCCGCAAATAATTTGCACAGGCTGTTCTGCACCGATATCGACGAGACATTTACTTAATTTATCGGCATTTGGATGCTGTTCACGTTCTAGGACATGACCTATAACAACACCTTTAATTCCTTCGTTGAGGACTTCAACACCCTCAACTTCGATCCCGCTTTTTGTGATTTTTTCAGCAAGTTCAACTGCTGTTACACCGGTTAAATCAATATAATCCTGCAGCCATTTATATGATACGAACATGTCGCCAACCTCCTATTATTCAGCTTCAACGCCTAGGCGCTTCAGCATCTAGTTTTATTCGTGTTTTGAAAACTGCTTTAAGAATCGTACATCATTTGTATAAAAATGACGGATATCATCGACACCGTATTTCAACATGGCAATCCGCTCAGGTCCCATTCCGAACGCGAATCCAGTGTATTTCTTAGAATCGTAACCAGCCATCTCAAGCACGTTTGGATGAACCATCCCTGCACCTAAAATCTCAATCCAGCCTGTTTTTTTACATACATTACAGCCATGGCCGCCACAAATTTTACAAGAAATATCCATCTCAACAGAAGGCTCTGTGAATGGGAAGAAACTTGGTCTTAGACGGATTTCCCGGTCTTCACCAAACATTTTTTTCGCAAAAACTTCCAAAGTTCCTTTTAGATCGCTCATGCGGATGTTTTCACCGACCACTAAACCTTCGATTTGCATGAATTGATGGGAATGTGTTGCATCATCATTATCGCGGCGGTAAACCTTACCAGGGCAGATAATTTTAATCGGCCCTTTGCCTTCATGCTTTTCCATTGTCCGTGCTTGGACTGGGGATGTATGGGTACGAAGGAGGATTTCTTCTGTAATGTAGAAAGAATCCTGCATATCGCGGGCCGGGTGGCCTTTTGGTAAATTAAGCGCTTCGAAATTATAATAATCTTGCTCTACTTCTGGACCTTCAGCTACTTGATAGCCCATGCCAATAAATAAATCTTCAATTTCTTCAATGATTCTAGTCAGTGGATGGTGGTTTCCAACCTTGACTGGACTGCCTGGAAGGGTGACATCAATGCTTTCTGATGCTAATTTTTCTAGAACGGCAGCCTCTTCCAACCCTTTTTGTTTAGCCTCGATTTTAGCCGCAATCGTTTCACGCACTTCATTTACAAGTGCCCCCATCACTGGACGCTCTTCAGCTGAAAGCTTTCCCATTCCGCGCAATACTTCTGTGATTGGCCCCTTTTTACCTAGGTAAGCAACGCGGATGTCATTTAATTCTTTTAAACTGGAAGACTGTTCTACTTTTTCAATAGCCTCTTCCTGCAATTCCTTTAAACGTTCTTGCATATCATCTATTCCTCCTTAATGGTTATTGGTCACTTTAGGCAGTCATAAAACACAAAAAAACCCCATCCCTGGAAAGGGACGAGGTTTATCATTCGCGGTACCACCCTTGTTAACACGTTATGTAAAAAACATTGTGTGTTCACTTCATTCGAATAACGGCCTGTGCCGGTGCATCTTTACATTTTTAAAAAATGGTCCCGATGCCAACTCAGGAGGTGAACTTCCCTAATCTAAAACCATAAAAGTGCTTGCAGTCACGGCACTTTCTCCCTAAATGGTCGATAACTAGGTACTTTTCTCCGTCATCGTTTTTAACTTTTTTCAATTGTTCATTATTATATAACGTTTTTCTGCAAAAGGTCAAACCTATTCCAACTATTTTTTCAAATAATAGAGCAGAATTCCTGTTGCAACCGCAACATTTAATGATTCACTTTTTCCGTAAATCGGAATATAAAGGTTGGCGGTTGTAGTAGAAAGGAGGTCCTTTGCAACCCCATTCCCTTCGTTGCCTACGATAAGACCAAATGAATCCCCTCTGGAAATATCCGTATAAGCTGAAGCACCTTCAAGTGCTGTCCCATAAACCGGTATATCTTTATTTTGCAGCTTGTTAATCCATTCATGAAGGTCGCCCCTAATGATTGGGAGGTGGAAGTGGCTTCCCTGTGCTGACCTTAAGACCTTCGAGTTGTAAATATCGACACTGCCGCGTCCTACCACAACTGCATCAATCCCGGCGGCATCCGCGGTACGGATCATCGTTCCAAGATTACCCGGATCCTGAGCAGCATCTATTAACAAGAACGTCTTACCTTCCTCCGCCAAGATTTCCGCATTCTTACTTGGTACACGACAAATCGCGTAAATTCCTTGAGGAGTTTCAGTCTCCGTTAATAATTTAGATATTTCTTCCGTAACGAGAGTGACTGGTGTAGAGCTGACATCCCAGCGCGACGGCAGACCTACCTGATCGGAAACAATAATTTCTAATATTTGCTCACCTTGCCTGAGTGCTTCCTCTACTAAATGGAAACCCTCTATGATAAAGGATTCGCTTTTATCTCGCTCTTTTTTTGTTAACAGTTTTCTCCAATGTTTTACCTTAGGATTATTGACAGATTCTATATGTTTCAAAACAATGCTCCTTTAAATAACTCTGATGATTTTCTCATTATATCCTAAAAATATTACATAATAAAACCAAAAACTAGAAAACATAATATTGAATGAAGGTTAACAAAAGGAGGGCATTAGAATGAACTTAAACCTAAGAAATGCGATTCTTCACAATGTTTCCGGAAATACTCAAGATCAATTAGAAGATACCATTGTCGATGCAATTCAAAGTGGCGAAGAGAAGATGCTTCCAGGACTTGGAGTATTATTTGAAGTGATTTGGCAAAATTCATCTGAAGATGAGAAGAAAGAAATGCTTGAAACCCTTGAAAAAGGCGTAAAGTAATTTACAGGCTGCCAATTTGGCGGCTTTTTTGTTTATATGAGGAAGAGCCGGTACAATCCCTTACTGACATCCAGTTACTCGCTTTAAGCGAGAATTTTTGACTTGGTCCTGCTTTTCCACTGCAAGAAACCCTCGGTTATAAGCCCGAGGGTCTTCTTATTTTATTCAAATGTAATCTTATCAACCGTTTCACGGTCTAAACGCTTAATTACCTCAACAATCAATTTAACCGCATTTTCGTAATCATCACGATGGAGCATTGCTGCATGAGAATGAATATAACGAGTCGCAATCGTGATTGCAAGCGCAGGTACACCTTTATGTGTCAAATGAATAGAACCGGCATCTGTCCCACCGCCAGGGATGGATTCAAATTGATAGGGAATATTCAACTCATCGGCTGTATCTGTAACAAAGTCACGCAAACCTTTATGTGCAACCATTGAAGCATCATAAACAACTACCTGCGGGCCTTTGCCCATTTTGCTCATCGCTTCTCTTTCCGAAATTCCAGGCGTATCTCCGGCAATACCCACGTCCACTGCAAAACCGATATCCGGTTCAATTTTGTAGGTAGCTGTCTTCGCACCGCGCAAACCAACTTCTTCTTGAACATTCCCAACACCATAAACCACGTTTGGATGCTCAACATCTTTCAACTGTCTTAACACATCAATCGCAATCGCACAACCAATCCGGTTATCCCATGCTTTGGCTAATAACATTTTCTCATTGTTCATGACGGTGAATTCAAAATATGGAACAACCATGTCTCCTGGACGAACGCCCCACTCCTGTGCTTCTTCTCGGCTTGAAGCCCCAATATCAATGAACATATCTTTAATTTCAATTGGTTTCTTGCGGGCTTCTGCTGATAAGATATGTGGCGGTTTAGAACCAATAATACCTGTTACCTCACCTTGCCTTGTTACAATTGTGACGCGCTGAGCCAGCATAACCTGTCCCCACCAGCCGCCAACTGTTTGAAAGCGAAGGAAGCCTTTATCGTCGATTTGCGTTATCATAAAGCCAACTTCATCCAAGTGGCCGGCCACCATAATTTTGGGACCGCCTTCTTTCCCCACTTTTTTGGCAATTAAACTGCCAAGTCCATCAGTAGTGATTTCATCCGCATATGGAGCTATGTATTGTTTCATTACTTCGCGGACTTCACGCTCATTACCGGGAATACCTTTGGCATCTGTTAAATCCTTCAACATTGTTAATGTTTCGTCTAATTTTGCCATGCTTAAGCCCCCCTAATAGGTATGTACGAACTTATTATACAAAACGAAACTGTCAAGCTACAAATTTTTGGTACAAATAATCGACGGCAGGATCTATTTTGAGCTGACAGCCTTACTTCCAAACATGCCAAGAAATTAACGCAGCTGTGGACTAAATGAAATTTTTATAAAAATGACTAATCATTTAATCCTTTTCCATTGAGAATTTGCTGCATATACTTTTCAACCCTAGACACTCTCGTTTTGGATTGTTTGGGTTGAGCAAAATAAAGAAGGTATGCTCTTTGCCGTCCCGGAGTTAATGCTTCAAAAGCCGTTTTCAAGGCAGGGATCTCATCTAATTTATGTTGAAATTCTTCAGGAATACTATAATCTGTATTCTTTTTAAAATTTACTTCCAAACCGGCTTTTTCAACTTCAATCGCTTCATAAATATAGTCTTTCAAGATGGTTTCCATTGCAACGATTTCTTGAACGTTGGTGAATCGGATTTGGCGCGCTGCCTGTACATTCTCCGTTTGCTGGATTAGAATCCCATGGGCATCCTTTAACAATGCACCTTTGTGAAAAAGAAGTGCACAATATTCTTTAAATCCATGGATTAAAACGATGTTTTTTTTCTCCAACGTGTAGCAAGGATGCATCCACTTAAATTCTTCGGTCAGCTCACAGTCAAGGATGATATTTCTCAACTTCTCATATTCTTCCTTCCACTGTTTAGCTTTACTTAAAAATTCATCAACCTTAGGATTCATTCTACTCTCTGTCATCCATTATTTACCCCCTTCAATTCTTCCTGCCACAATCACTAATTTTAGACGATAGTGATTCCAGATGAACCAAAACCGCCCATTCCCCTTTCGGAACTTGTTAATTCATCTACTTCGATAAGATTAACTTTAGCAATAGGAGCAATTACCATTTGAGCAATCTTCATTTTCTTCTTTATGACAAAATCCCTTTTTCCATGATTAATGAGAATAATCTTAATTTCTCCTCTATAACCTTCATCTATCGTGCCTGGACTATTTAGAACAGTAATGGAATGATTTAATGCCAACCCACTTCTTGGTCGAATCTGAGCTTCCGTCCATTTTGGCAATTCCAACTGTATACCTGTTTGTATCAGTGCCGCTTCTCCCGCTTTTATCACTTTATCTTCTACTGAGAATAAATCATACCCCGCATCACCTTCATAAGCCCGATTTGGCAATAACGCATCCTCATGAATTAATTTAACTTTAATCGTGTAGGTCATTTTTATCCTCCGTTCGTATAAATTTATGTAAATGGTAAACTCCTTAAAGAAATTATATCAAAACACAAAATTAGTGAAACTTCTGTTTTTCATGTCCGTATTAAAAGTATTATAGTATAGGGCAGGGGGCATAACCATGATCTGGTTGCTGCGTTTAATATTGTTGTTCTTACTTTTCCTTATCGTTTACTTGGGATTTAAATCTTATTTCAACTCATCCCGAAAACTAGAAACAGCTCGTAAAAATAAACGATTTTTGCTTCTGGATGATGAAGATATTAGAAAGAACTTCATTGTGACGTATCGAGGTGCGGTGTTTGTTGGCGAAAAATATATGGGTGAAAAGGATAACAGCGTTAATGTTGTCTCTGTGGTTATTTGGCCCGACGAAACTGATGGACTAAAAGGACTCATAAAAGAAGACTTCACTTTTCTAACTGAAAAAATACTTATGAAATATCCGAATGCAGAAATTCATTGGAAAAGTCCTGTGAAGGAGTTTTTATAGACTAGCCGGGATAATGCGGCTCTAAATAATTATTTTGAAAAAGATGAATATCTCTACGATAGCAAGAATAGGGAACCCTAGCTTAAAGGATGTATGTTTTGTTTTATGACGGTAAAGCTGCATTCCTGCAGTGGTCCCGATTGCCCCGCCAAAGATTGCCACCATCCAAAGTGTCCTCTCACTAATTCGATATTCATGCTTTTTGGCACGCTTTTTATCCTCTCCCATAATCAACAGCCCGATTAAGTTCATAACAATTACAACGATTATAAATAGCGCCATTCATATTTCCCCTTTTATAGAAAAAGCCATCCTCATTAGAGAATGGCTTTTTCGTATTAAGAAAGTAAAAGCTCTTTGAACTTTGACTACTTTCCAGCTCCAGCTCCCAGCGACAAGTGTACTGGACCTCTCCTCCCTACGATAAGTCAACATCGAATCGCTTACGCTCTTCGTGTTTCCTTTATCTCAGTCGGCTCGGCACCAGTCCATACGTCGCTTAACGGTCGCTTACGCTTTACTTATTGTATTGTTGCTTTGCTGTGTTTGCTAATTCAGCAAATGCGTTTGCATCGCTAATAGCAAGTTCAGAAAGCATCTTGCGGTTTACTTCGATACCAGCAAGCTTTAAGCCATGCATTAAACGGCTATATGAAAGACCGTTGATACGAGCTGCTGCATTGATACGAGTAATCCAAAGTTTGCGGAAATCGCGCTTAACCTGACGACGGTCACGGAAAGCATATTGTAATGATTTCATAACCTGTTGGTTAGCAACTTTATATAATGTATGTTTTGAACCGTAATAACCTTTAGCTAATTTAAGAACTCTTTTACGACGTTTGCGGGTAACAGTACCGCCTTTTACACGTGGCATGGAATTTCCCTCCTATAATAAATCGATCACTTATAATTATTTTACGTAAGTTAGTAAATGACGAATGCGTTTGAAATCGCCTTTTGAAACAAGACCTGCTTTGCGTAGCTTACGCTTAGCTTTTGTTGATTTGTTAGCGAATAAGTGGCTTGTATAAGCATGGTCACGCTTAAGTTGACCAGAACCAGTTTTCTTGAAACGCTTTGCAGCGCCGCGGTGAGTTTTCATTTTTGGCATTGTAATAGTCCTCCCTATATTACTTATCGTTTTTAGGTGCTAAAACTAGGAACATGCTTCGTCCATCCATTTTAGGATGTGATTCGATCGTTGCAACTTCCTTGCACGCTTCGGAAAAACGGTCTAACACACGTTGACCGATTTCTTTATGGGTAATCGCCCGGCCTTTGAAACGGATTGACGCTTTTACTTTGTCGCCTTTTTCCAAAAACTTAATGGCATTACGAAGCTTTGTATTAAAGTCATGTTCATCAATCGTTGGGCTTAGACGAACTTCTTTAGTAGTAATAATCTTTTGATTCTTACGAGCTTCTTTTTCTTTCTTTTGATTCTCGAATTTGAATTTGCCATAGTCCATAATCCGGGCTACCGGAGGCTTTGCATTTGGTGCTACAAGTACCAAATCAAGATTTACTCTTCCGGCAATTTCCAATGCTTCAAATTTGGTCTTAATCCCCAATTGTTCGCCATTCTGGTCAATTAAACGAACTTCTCGAGCACGGATGCCCTCATTCAACAACATGTCTTTGCTAATAATTAGCCACCTCCAAGGTTTTATCAAGAATACAACGTCTGGGTACAAGAATAAGATCACCTTATTGTTTGACACCCTAATTTGATTGACAGGCATGAATTACTTTTAAAAGTGCTATTTCTTAAGTAAACAAACAAAAAAGTGCGGATGAATACACCCACACTTTACAGAACATAAGTAATAAACAAAAAGTTCACGTAAAACCTGCCAACTGCTTAACTAGCGTCAATCAGGTGAGAAGCGGGTGCTTCTTCTTTTCCCAAAATTAAGTATTCAATTTTACCTTAGTAACTATATCATAGCGAAGATTACTTGTCAAACAAACTATTTTTCTTTGACAACGAAATTTATTGTAGCAAGAAACCAAAAATTATTCAATAGTTTTTTCTAAAAATTGCTGTAATCATTTATTTATTACTTTTGTTAACCCGTGATGATCAACCATTTATTAAATCAATAATACTACGCGAAAGTACGTTTACTGCGGGTTTGATAGGAAAAAGGTACTGTTTATCTTCCTTTTACAGAAGATTAATATTCTATTAATTCCCACTTTACAATTCTCCTATAGTTTTATGTTTGAAATCCATAAAACATATAGGAGATGAAATTGAAATGAAAAAAAGCTTGATTGCCAGCCTTGCGTGTTTGTCGCTTTCGGTAACTTCGGCAGCTCCTTTTGCAGTATTAGCCCACCCCATTGAAAGTTCAGTAACTGACAATGGAACATCTACATTACGCCCGATGAATTCCGATGTTGCTATTATCGCTCATCGCGGAGCATCTGCATACGGTCCAGAACATACACTTGCCGCCTACAATCAGGCCATGGCGATGAACGCGGATTATGTGGAGTTCGATTTACAAATGACAAAGGATGGCCAGTTAATCGCGATGCATGATGAAACCTTGGCGAGAACAACGAATGCAAAGGAACTCTACCCGGACCGGGCTCCATGGCGGGTAAAGGATTTTACGCTTGATGAAATCAAACGCCTCGATGCAGGCTCATGGTTTAATAAAGCTTATCCTGATAAAGCGAAACAAGAATACATAGGACAGCAGGTGCCAACCCTTGAGGAAGCAATTGACTTTGTAAAAAAACACGGAAACGGAAAAGTTGGTCTTTACATGGAAACAAAAGCACCGTATGTTTACCCTGGAATGGAAGAGAAAGTAATCGAAATCTTAAAAAAAGCCAATGCCTTAGGTGATGAAAAACTTTTTCTAGAATCATTTAGCGAGGATAGCCTTCGTAAGTTAAAAACACTCGCTCCCAACGTCAAGCTGATTCAGCTTTATGATGGAAAAATGCTGGCAGGAAAAGATGTATACCAAGAGATGAAGCGAATCTCCGATTATGCTTCAGGTGTAGGTCCGAGCAAGGAGCTTGTCGTTCCAAAGCTCATGGAAGCTGCTCATCAAAACAAACTCCTGGTTCATCCTTGGACCGTCAATTCACAGGATGATTTGGTCTCTATGCTCTCTCTTGGAGTTGACGGAGAATTCACCAATAATCCTGACCTGTTGGACGATCTGCTTAAAAAACCGTTTATTTCCCATGGAGTGGCAAGCGGGGATGTAACCGATTCTTCAGCTATTTTATGGACCCGTTCGAATGAAGACGCAAGAGTCCAATTTGAAATTTCAACGGACAGCAATTTTAAAAATCAAACTATCGTAAAAACAGGACATGCTTCTAAAGAGAATGATTTTACGGTAAACGTAGAGGTGAAAGGATTAAAAGCCGATACAAAATACTATTATCGTGCTCATGCTGTTTCCAGCAAGTATATTGTAACCGGATCCTTTAAAACCGCACCGAAGGAAAACAGCTTAAAGCCCTTGACAATGGTATGGGGCGGAGATACTGGCGGCCAGGGAGAGATTCCACCTTATAATTCTTTCAAAGCAATGTCGGCTTTAAATCCAGACTTCTTCCTGTTCAGCGGGGACACCATTTATGCCGATAATAAAACACCGGCTGTGCCTAATCCTCCTTCTCAAACTGTTCAGGATTTCTGGGCTAAATATAAAGAAAACCGTACAGATTCTGGTTTGCGCAGCCTTTTACAAAAAACAGGTACGTTCTCTATTTGGGATGACCATGAAGTAACGAACGACTTTTCAGGGCCATCCCAGGAACTCACTCCAACCGGTTTAAGAGCGTTTGAGGACTATTGGCCGATTTCAAGTGAGCGCAGTTCGTCAGACAAGCTATATCATAAGTATTCTTGGGGCAATACAATGGATATGATGATCCTTAACAACCGCGGCTACCGCTCACCGAACACTCAGGCAGATGGTCCAGATAAGCAGATGCTAGGGGATGAACAGTTAAAATGGCTGGAGCAGCTGCTGCTTGAGTCAGATGCAAAAGTAAAACTGGTAGCGACTTCCGTGCCAATCTCCGTGCCTACGGGAAAAGCCATGGCTAGAGATGGATGGGCAAATGGGGACAATGTAAATCCAAACGAACCCACAGGCTATGAGAACGAGTTCAAAAAAATCTCAGATTTCATTATCGAAAAAGGAATTAAAAACGTCTTTTTCGTCACCACTGATGTTCATTTTGCAGAAGTAATCAAATATGATGCCAACCATGACGGAAAAACCGATTATAATGAACTAATCAGTGGCCCGATTGGCGCTGTAAAAATCAATCCAGGAACCCTCGACCCAACTTTTGGCCCTGAAAAATTATACGCAGAAGGTAACTTCTTCAATTTCGGTGTGTTTAAGGTGAACCCTGAAAACAAGCAGGCTGTTGTTGAAATACAGGATGAGAACGGAAAGACTCATTTTACTCATACTTTCCAGTTGGAGGATTAATATCCCTCCAAAAAGATAATAAAAATACCACAGTCCAAAAAAGGCTGTGGTATTTTTTCATTATAAGCTTAGCCGCGTTTTACTTCTGCTAGAAGTCCTGCAAGGAAATCACCAAAAGCTATAGTTTCGGATTTCTGTTCGCCATACTTACGGACGTTGACAGCATTGTCTTCCACTTCTTTGTCACCAACAACCAGCATATATGGGATTTTCAGCATTTGCGCTTCACGGATTTTATAACCGATCTTTTCATCACGGCCATCTAATTCAACTCGGAAGCCTGCATTTTGCAGCTGCTCCTGAACCTGTTTCGCATAGTCATAATGAGCGTCAGGAGAAACTGGTATCACTTGTACCTGTACTGGAGCAAGCCATGTTGGGAATGCACCTTTGTATTCTTCGATTAAGTAGGCCACAAATCGTTCCATTGTCGATACCACGCCGCGGTGGATAACAACAGGACGATGCTGCTTACCGTCTTCACCTACATAATTTAAGTCAAAACGTTCTGGAAGCAAGAAATCCAATTGAACAGTTGACAACGTTTCGTCTTTACCTAATGCAGTTCTTACTTGAACATCAAGCTTAGGACCATAGAAGGCAGCTTCTCCTTCAGCTTCGAAATAATCAAGACCAAGATCATCCATTGCTTCCTTCAACATGCTTTGTGCTTTTTCCCACATCGCATCATCATCAAAATACTTTTCAGTATCCTGCGGATCGCGGTAAGAAAGTCGGAAGGAATAATCGTTAATATTAAAGTCTTTATAAACTTCTAAAATTAAATTCACAACACGCTTGAATTCATCTTTGATTTGATCTGGACGAACGAAAATATGAGCATCATTTAATGTCATCCCACGGACACGCTGTAATCCGGCTAAGGCCCCTGACATTTCGTAACGATGCATTAGACCAAGTTCCGCAATCCGAATTGGAAGCTCACGATAGCTGTGCATGCTGTTTTTGTACACCATCATATGATGCGGACAGTTCATTGGACGAAGCACTAATTGCTCGTTATCCATTTCCATAATTGGGAACATGTCTTCATGATAATGATCCCAGTGACCGGAAGTTTTGTATAAATCTACGCTTCCCATAATTGGCGTGTACACGTGGTCATAACCAAGACGCTGTTCTTTATCGACGATGTAACGTTCAATCACACGGCGGATGGTTGCCCCTTTAGGAAGCCATAATGGTAAGCCTTGACCCACTAATTGGTTACTTGTGAAAAGACTTAATTCTTTTCCGATTTTACGGTGGTCACGCTCTTTCGCTTCTTCTAATAAACGAAGATGCTCTTTTAAGTCTTCCTTCTTGAAGAAAGCAGTACCGTAAACGCGCTGCAGCATTTTATTATCGCTGTTGCCGCGCCAGTAAGCACCCGCAATACTTAGCAGTTTAAACTCTTTGATTTTTCCAGTAGACGGAACATGTACCCCACGGCAAAGGTCGAAAAATTCACCCTGCTCATAGATTGTTACTGTTTCTTCATCCGGAATCGCTTCAATTAGTTCAAGCTTGTAAGGATCTCCAGCTTCTTTAAAAAGCTGTACCGCTTCAGCACGGCTGACTTCCTTACGAACAATTTCAAGATTTTCATTGACGATTTTCGCCATTTCCTTCTCAATCTTTGGCAAATCCTCTGGTGTTAATGATACATCGAGGTCCATATCATAATAGAAGCCACCTTCAATAACCGGTCCGACCCCTAAATTAACATCTGGATATAGTCTTCTCACCGCTTGTGCCATTAAATGGGCTGTACTGTGGCGTAATACTTCTAACGCCTCAGTTGATTCGGGTACAACGATTTCTATAGATCCGTCTTCTAAGATGGGACGGCGAAGATCAACCATTTGTCCGTTCCATTTGCCGGCGATTGCCTTTTTCTTTAGGCCCGGGCTGATGGAAGCGGCAATATCTTCTGTTGTTGTTCCTTTTGGAAACTCCTTTACTGCTCCATCAGGAAACGAAATCTTAACAACATCTGACATATTAACTCCTCCTTTTAATGATTGCGCCCTGGGCTTTACGCCCTTAAAGGCCGCTAAAAAAATAAAAAAACCCGTCCCTAGGAATAGGGACGAGTTTTAATTAACACGTGGTTCCACCCAATTTTTCATTTTTAATAAATCCATTATTAAAAATGACTTTGGTCAGGTAACGGCTGTGGCCGTCAACAATTACTTTCCCCATCAGAAAATGAAGAGTTCACTGCCGAAGTTTAAAGGTGGTAAGTATTTATTCCGTGTTAGAAGACTTTCAGCCGGTGGTCTTCCTCTCTTTAAACCGTAAAGAAATACTGTTGTCCTTATCATTACTTTTACTACATATTTGCTATGTACGTTATTATAATGATTTACTTTTAAAAATGCAAGGTACATAAAACTAAATATTGACATGATTTTAAGATTTTATGCATGATTTTCTGATGACTCTTGATCCGCTGGCCATTTTTTTATACTCCTTAGGGCAGTGAAATTTTTAATCGTCACTCGTTCTTCAAAAATATTTTTGATTGTTCTTACCAGCGGCTCATCTGGATTATTTGTATATAGAAAAATGGACGTTGGTGCAATCGATAAAAGTGGTGCGATGGAAACAGAATCAACATATACCGGATGATTAACTAATAGTTTTCGGTCAATCATTCTCGTTAATTCCGCACGTTTAATTTCTGCCAACTCCTCATTATAAAACGTAATTTCCTCGTCAAATAATACATGGAGCGTTGCCATTTTCGGCTCACGCTTTACCAAAAAGTCCCGGAGCATTTGAATAAACATTTGATACTCTTGCTCCATTTTGTATTCATCAATGGCGAGTTCTACATAATCCTCGAGCATTTGCAGGTATGGCCGCAAGCGAAATTTAAGCAAGGAATCAAAAGAGAAAGAAACCTTTTCTTGAAAAATATGATCAACTGCCTCTTCAATAAAAGATGTTTCTTTTTTGGTTTCCTTTAAAAAAACGGCAAGGTCTTCTCTTTGCCCTTCAAGGATGGAATAAATAATCTCCATAATCTGCTGCTGTTCTTCTTCCTCTTGAAAGAAATAGTGACTTTTAATTATCTCTAGAAACCAGTCATCTCGCTTCATCGTTGTAATAAAATCATAAAAGGCTGTTTTCACCTTATTCACTGTGTCATTCGAAAAATCCCCATCTAACACTTGTACTATATGTCGATCTTCTATTAGAAGAATAGTTTTTTCATCAGAATTGAATGGTAAATACGTTAGCAAGTGGTTATAAAACCGGTTCGCATCTATCTTGCTTTGGAAGATGATTTCCGCCAACCAAATCCCCCCTTTTTAGAAAAATCTCTGTTTAATATATATGGGGGACTTGACCAAAATAGAAGTATACACATCGTTAGAATTGTTATTTAAATAAAAAAAAGGACTGCCCGAAGTTTACAGGCAATCCTTTCATGCTGCTATTATCTTCTGTTTGGCCCATCTACTAAAACAGGCTCACTCAGGGTACGGATTCTTTCCATTATTCTGCGGGCCTTCATTTTCTCTTCCTCGCCGCGCTGGCTATAGGTTAAATGATGCTCCAGCCCTTTTAAATCAAAGTTTGAAGTGAAAAAGGTTGGAAGGTTCTCGAGCATTCGGAATTGGAGGATTGGTCCAAGGACCTCATCTCTTGTCCAGCTTGATACAGCCTCCGCACCAATATCATCCAGCATTAAAATCGGTTCTTTTTTCAAGGCCTCTATTTTTTCGTTTAATGTGGAGTCAGCGATCGAACTTTTCATTTCCCGTAATAATTCCGGGACATAAACAATCATCGAGGAAATTTGCTTTTTGGCCAGCTTGTTCGCAATTGCGCCAAGTATATACGATTTCCCAACACCGAATTCTCCGTATAAATATAAGCCTTTTGCCCGCTTACCTTGTTCATAGTTTAAAATAAACGACAGTGATCTTTGAATGGCATCAATTCGATTATTATCATGTTCAAAGTCCTCAAATGTAGCATTCAAGATGTCTTTAGGAACATATAAACTTTTAATTAACTTTTCATTTTTTCGTTTTTCATCATCCATTATTTTTCTTGGGCATCGTTCATATCTTACATCAATTGAATTCCTTACTAACACCAACTCGGGCTGATATCCCTTCATCATATTAATACAGCCATTCAGACTTTCACACTTATTACATTCTAGGCTCTGGTTAATATACTCGTAAAGCTTATTTAATCCCTTTTCAATTGTACCCTTGGTCAACTCATGTTCATGTTCCCTAATAAATGATTTAACTGCCGGATGTGACAACGTTTCTTGGCGCATTTTTTCATATCGTTTTTGAAAACTCTCACTTGAGGCTATCCGGTTTAGCGTTCGGTTAATCTTTTCCATATGTCACCTCTTAATCATCGATTGCTTTTAACATTTCTTCTATTTCACGTTTTTTAGCCTCTAAATCAGGATCTTTTTCTTTTGGACCTTCCGCCGATTCTTTCTTTGGATCTTTATCAAACCAATCAGGCAAAAGTTCGGTTCTAATAGGTTTTTTAGTTGATACTCTTCGGTTTTTCTTCTCTTCATCCCAAGAAAGGTACTTACTATGTTCACTTCTCGCTAATTCCATAGCTTCTTTAACGGTTTTAACTTCCTTCCGTGCCCAGTGGCTGGCAATTTGCTCGACATAGTTCTTCGTAAATTTTGAATCTGCTTTTAACAGAACATATTGGATGAGTACATTGACAACACCAGGCAGCAGTTTCTTCTTGGACATGACATCTTCAATAATTTTCAATTCGGTATCAGAGGGTTCGATTCCATGTGAAGCATCTCTAAATACCTTAACAGGGGATGTGGTTTCTAATGAACGGACTAATACTTCTTCTTTCGTCTTTGGCTCGTCTAATTGATCACGGTATCTAGGCGGCTGTGTCCGTTCCACTAAGCTCGGATACTGCTCATTATTTTCAAATTGATACCAATTTCGTGCTGCTTTTCTTAAGTCCTCAAGATCAATTTCATTATTTGGATTAATGGCATCAAGAATTAAATTTTTCATTTCAATTGGATTTATATTATATAGGAATGACAGATTACTAATCACTTCTTTTACCTTTTTCGTTAATGCTTTTTTAGGGACAAGTGATTCATTTAAGCCGGCCATTAGCAGACCAAAATCAAATGTATCAATATCAATTTGAATCCCCTGCTGCTCCTGACGGCTAATGAATTGTGCATCATCCTCCGCTTTTAATTCTCCTGAAACATCTTGTATATATTGCATGCTTCCAAGTGTGGCTGAGGCAAACACATCTTGGAACGCCTTCGTTACATTCTGATATTCCGTTTCCTTTGGTTTTTGTTGATCAGTAAAAAATCGCTTCAATCGGGAAAAATGGTTCTTCCCAATTTTTCGGAACAAATAAATATTTAGCATTCCATCTAAAAAGAACTGCTCCGGATTTAAAGGCGGCTGGAGCTCATAAATGAAGGAGCGCTCTTCATCTGTCTTGACATAGGTTTTAATTAACCCGATTCCCTCTAGCTTTAATCTAGCTTCGTAAATCTCCTTTAAATTCATTCCCATAAGATTCATCAATAGATGGTGTGTCGATGATTCAGACCAGAGGCGATTTTCCTCCAGTTCTGCCCAGAGCGTCATGTACAAACTTAAGCAAGCTGACCCAATCAGCGGCTGATATAAAAACGTCAGCACTTTACGGTCATAATCATGCAGCAGCCCGCCGGCAGATACTATATAACGGTCGATAGGAAGAATTTCCTGCCAATGCTGCGCCATATCAATCCAACCTTTCCTCTTATAAAGTAAGAAAAAGAGCTAAAATCCTCAGCTCCTTTTACGACTTTTCCTTTTTTATTAATTCTTTCAGTTCGTCTATAAAAACATTAATATCTTTAAATTGGCGGTAAACGGAGGCAAATCGCACGTAGGCAACTTCATCAACGTGTGCCAGCCTGTCCATTACCATTTCCCCAACCGCCTCACTCTTTATTTCAGAAATCCCTTGGCTGCGAAGGTCTTTTTCCACACCGTGCGTTATATCTTCTAATTCCTTTAAAGCAACAGGGCGTTTCTCGCACGCCTTGATCAGTCCCCTTAGAATTTTATCACGGCTGAATTCTTCTCTTGTTCCTTCCTTTTTCACCACAATCAGGGGTATCTCTTCAATCTTTTCAAATGTAGTAAACCGATAACCGCATTCCTCGCATTCTCTTCTTCTCCGTGTTGCACGTCCTTCATCAACAGGCCGTGAATCAAGCACACGTGTACCGTAATTTTGACATGAAGGGCACTTCATTGTTAATCAACTCCAAATCTGAATAAAAGAACTTGCCAACTGGCGTTCCCCTTAGGGGCGAAGATAAAGGCGTTATACGTTGTGTTTGTACATCTTCTAAACCAGCCCTCTAATCCCGAACAAAATCCTTAACTTTATCTTATAAAAAAGAGGGCTTTAACACAAGTAGCGGATTACGAGTTTTTTCTTATTTCGACAAGGTTATGTAACCGATTGATCCGTTCATAATAAGATTCAATTCTCTTTTTCAATTGCGGATATATACCCAGAAGAGAAAAACTCTCTGAAGAAATATTAAAATCTACTGCTGTTTCCATTGGTTTTACGGAAACAATAGTGACGACAAGGAAGCATGGAATAGGTTTATTTATTTCAACCGCAATCTCTCCATGGTCTTTGGATACAGTGGTGACTCGACAATCCGCATCGTCATGAAATAATTTCTCAACAGACTGAAATAATTGATTAAAGGTCCCTTTATAATAGTGTGTTTTTAACGAAACATCCGTGTTTCGGTCAGACGTTTCTAGTTGCTTTTTAAATCGTGTAAAAATATTCACCATGATAGCCATATAAACCCTCCAAGTTTCTTCCTTTTTATCTATTTTACAACATTCTGTTAAAAATATAAAAAGAGGCGTACGAATTAGTACACCTCTTTTCATATTTTTTATAAGAAAGCAGTAAAATTTACTAATTTGGGATCAATTAGCTGACTTTCACCTTTGACAGTTTAGCGATTTCCTCTGCTACATACAGGGCGAGATCGACCACTCGTGATGAATAGCCCCATTCATTATCATACCAAGCTAAGACCTTGACTTTCCTTGTTCCCATTACCATTGTTGAGAGACCATCAATAATAGCAGAATGGGCGTTTGTATTAAAGTCTACAGATACTAAAGGCTCCATCGTAACATCCAAAATTCCTTTTAACGAGCCATTTGCAGCTTCTAAAAATGCTTGATTAATATCGTCTAGTGTAACATCACATTTTAAATCGACAACTAAGTCCACTAATGAAACATTAGGAGTTGGCACGCGTAAGGACATCCCATGCAGTTTTCCTTTCAATTGCGGGAGCACCAATGAGATGGCCTTAGCCGCTCCTGTTGTCGTTGGAATAATAGATTGTCCACATGATCGGGCTCTCCGTAGGTCTTTATGCGGATTATCAATATTCTTTTGATCATTTGTATAAGCGTGAATGGTTGTCATTAAACCAGATTCGATACCGAATTTTTGATCCAGGACCTTTGCAACAGGTGCAAGGCAGTTGGTGGTACATGAAGCATTAGAAATAATATCATGCTGATTAAGATCAAGCATTTCTTCATTTACTCCCATTACAATGGTAACGTCCTCATTTTTACCCGGCGCTGTTAAGATAACCTTTTTAGCCCCTGCTTCCAGATGACGTGCAGCTTGTTCACGAGAATTAAATTTTCCCGTTGCCTCAATGACAATATCAATCCCAAGTTCCCTCCAAGGTAATTCCTCAGGGACACGATTATTTAATAGTTTAACTCGTTTACCATTTACGATTAATTCATTATCTAAAGGGATAACATCTCCCTGAAATGTCCCATGATTTGTATCATACTTAATGAGATGAGCTAAGGTTTCTGCCGGATAGCTCGCATTGATTGCTACAACCTCAAGATTCCCTTCATAAATTGCTTTTCTAAAAACCATCCTTCCAATTCTCCCAAACCCATTAATTGCAATTCTCGCCTTCATTTTACGGCCCCTTCCGCATTAGTGTTATACTGTTAACAAGTATTGTTATAATTAGTATAACACAATCGAGTTTAATTGTGATCATTTAATGGCGGATATTTTTAAAATTTAGAGTAACTTAATGTAGTAAAGCAAAAAAAGAAGGGGCTAAGTCCCTTCTCTTCTCCATTATTCCTGTTTTATTCCCCATTTAGCTAGTATCATAAGGAGCTGTTGTTTCGTCTCCTCAAGCGTTCCATTATTATTTATTACAGCGTCAGCAAGCTTGATTTTTTCTGATAACGGCATTTGGGAATTGATTCTTGCTTCGGCATCTGCATGGGTTAGGTTATTTCTTTCCACTAATCTTTGCAATTGTATGTCACTATCAACATAAACAAGAATTGTTTTTTCAACCATCGCGGTTAGTTTACTTTCAAATAATAAGGGAATATCCAAGACGACTATCCCTTCATTATTCTGTTTTGCAGTCTCCACTTGTTGACGCATTCTTCGTCTTACTTCTGGATGGGTTATTTCATTTAACCGCTGCCGTCGATCAGCTTGATGAAAGATAATAGCACCAAGTTTTTGCCGGTCAATTTCTCCCGTTTCTAAAAGAATATCATCGCCAAATTCGGCAAGAATTTTCTGGTAAGCAGGTTCACCTTTCATGACCGCTAAGCGGGCTTCAACATCTGCATCGATAACGGTGATAGACATTTCTTTTAACATGTTTGATACTGTACTTTTTCCACTGGCAATTCCGCCTGTTAGCCCTATAACTAGTGACATGCTTTGTTCCTTTCTAGGGTTATAACTTCATAACTCCAATGATAATTAATAAGACTCCTGGTAAGAAGGTGAATTTTTGAATCCATTCAAATTTATGAAAAAATGTGCCACTTTTGATCCCTAAAAGAACAAATAGAGAACTCATGATGGCGACCGCTAATGCTAAAGAAATGGGAGAATACCCAAGCATGGCCGCTCCAATCCCTGCACCAAAAGAATCTAATGATAAGGCAAAGCCAAGCATTAAGGCTTCGACCCCTGTAATAGTTCCAGATTGGTCAAAATCGGCAGACATCGGCTTTTTTAGGATGTTTATGGCGATTCCTAAAGAGCGTATTTCAAAGTTAACTATGGTTTTTTCATGTGTTAGCTCTTCTTTTTCTTTCTCTGGACGGAAAAATTGATACAATACCCAGGCACCAAGGGCGATTAGAATAATCCCGCCAAGGCTTGCCGTTAGTTTGGGTGACAATATTTTTTCCAACCCATGTCCAATTGACACGGCTATCATTAATGAGACAGCCGAGCATGTGGCTATAATTAAAACGGATCTAAGCGGCATCACCATTTGCCTTAACCCATAGGTGAAGCCAACACTAAAGCTGTCAAGACTGAGCGCAAAGGCTAATATAAAAAGTGAGAACAACTGAACCATTGTCTTAAGGCTCCTTCCTCCGAAATCACTACGATAGTATATGGAAGGAGCCCATCCAATGTGTTTTGGTATTCTTCTTTTTCAAAAACGCTCAAGTCTGTCCTAAATTCTCTGGCAGCTTGGACAATAATGTGTTCCCCGACCGCCTACAGTGGTTTTCTCTAAGGGTGTTCCGCATTTTTTACAGGCTTCCCCTTTTCGGCCATATGCGTATAAGTCCAGCTGAAACATACCGATTTGGCCTTGAGAGTTGACATACGAACGAATCGTACTGCCGCCTTTTTTAACCGCCTCACTTAAGGTCGCAACTATCTCATCATGCAGTATTGATATTTCCTCTTCATTGAGCGTACTCGCAATCCGCTCAGGATGAATACCTGAACGAAATAGAGCCTCATCAACATAGATATTTCCAAGGCCAACAAACAATCTTTGGTCTAATAAAGCTGTTTTAATCCTACGATTAGTCTTTTTTAATTTTTCAGCTAAGTATTCCTTTGTAAACTCCTCCGAAAATGGTTCAGGACCAAGTTCTAACAATGGAGGCTGTATGAATTCTTCACCTTTTTTATAGAGATGCATCGTCCCAAATTTACGGACATCACGATACCTTAGCTCGGTATCATCCGTAAAGTGAAAAATCACATGTGTGTGCTTATCAAACTCTTCTTCTTTTGGATAGAGACCATATTTGCCCTCCATTCGTAAATGAGACACCAAGGCAAAATGATCTGTATAAATAATTAAAAATTTCCCTCTTCGGCCTACATCCACAATTGTTTCCCCTTTTAAGGCATCGATAAATTGTTCCACCTCTACAGGGTTTTTGATGATTTTTGGCCAGAAGACAGTAATGTTAGCAATTTTCTTATGAAGAACGAGATGTTTTAATGTTTTTCTAACGGTTTCTACTTCAGGAAGCTCCGGCAATGTAGATCCTCCTTTTTATTTTGCATCGAACCAGGTTGGTCCATAAGCATAGTCCACCTTCAACGGTACTTTTAATTCAAGCGCATTTTCCATGACATTAGGAACTAATTTCTTTAATATTTCAATCTCCTCCTCGGGAGCTTCAAAAATAAGTTCATCATGGACCTGGAGTAAGAGTCTTGTTTTAAGCCCTTTATCCTTTAAAGCCTCATCCATATCAATCATCGCTTTTTTGATAATATCTGCAGCGGTCCCCTGAATTGGTGTGTTCATTGCTGTTCTTTCTGCAAAGCTTCGTAAATTAAAATTTCGAGCCGTAATTTCAGGGAGATACCGTCTTCTTTGCATTAAGGTCGTCACATACCCTTTTTGTCGGGCCGTATGAATAATGTCATCCATATATTCCTTGACTCCAGGATACGTATGAAGATAACGATCAATAAACAGTCCTGCTTCTTTTCTAGTAATGCCCAAAGATTGTGAAAGTCCATAATCACTGATTCCATAGACAATCCCAAAGTTAACAGCCTTTGCCTGGCGGCGCATATTAGAGGTTACTTCATCTGCATCAACATGAAAGACCTCCATTGCAGTTTTCGTATGAATGTCCATATCATGCTTAAAGGCATCAATCAGCTTTTCATCACCAGCTATATCGGCAAGCACGCGCAATTCGATTTGCGAATAATCTGCTGCAAAAATGAGCCAGCCTTCCTCGGATGGTACGAACGCCTGACGAATTTTCCGCCCTTCCTCCAGGCGAATAGGAATATTTTGCAGGTTCGGATCGATTGAGCTTAATCTGCCTGTTGCGGTTAACGTCTGCTGATATCGTGTATGGACCTTTCCCGTTTCTGGGTTAATGACTTTAAGCAGGCCCTCAATATAAGTGGATTGCAGCTTCCCAAGCTGGCGATACAGAAGAATATGCTGAATAATTTCATGATCTTCTGCTAATTTCTCTAACACATCCGCTGATGTCGAGTGACCTGTCTTTGTTTTCTTGTAAGAGTACAGACCTAATTTTTCAAAAAGAATGACCCCCAATTGTTTAGGCGAGTTAATGTTAAACTTCTCACCAGCTAACTCACATATCTTTTCTTCAATTTCTACTAGTCTCTCTGTTAGTTCCTTCCCCATCTGCTGAAGACGGTCTGTTTCGACCTTAATCCCGGTGGACTCCATGTCCGCTAAGATAAGGGATAATGGCATTTCTAATTCTTTAAAAAGTTCATATTGTTCATTTTCCCTTAATTCATCCTCGAGCTTCTCTTTTAACTCTGACATAGCAAGGCTTTTACGAACAAGATGCTCGGCAAGTTTTGTAACCTCAGGAATTTTCCGCTTCGCTCCTTTTCCATAAAAGGAGTCGTCTGATTGAATATTATAAATATCATATCTCTTCGCAATGGCAGCAAGATCTTCAATGTTTTCCGATGGGTTAACCAAATAGGCACCCATTAGGATATCAAAGTCGGTTCCCTTCAAATGAATATCATATCTTCGTAAAGAAACCTCTGAGCGTTTCGCATCATAAACAATTTTCTTTTTTTGTTCATCTTCTGCCCACTCTTTAAAAACAGGTGATTTTAAAGCCTGCTCGGTCGACAAATAATAATGTCCATTTTCATTTACGATTGAAAATCCAATAATTTCAGCATAATGATAATTATCGTCAAGCATTTCAACATAAAAATAATTGTCATCCGCAAAAATATCTTCCGTAATTTCCTCAGGAATTTTATAGTCGATCTCCTCAAGTACATGGTCCACCGTGTCTATTGGTTCATCACCCAGTTTTTCTAATAAGGAGTTGAAACCTAATTCTTTAAATAAGCTGATTAATTTTTCTCTAGTAAAGCCTTCGTACGCAATGGTATCTAACTCAATTTCAACCGGTGCCTGCCGTTCAATTGTCGCTAGTTCTTTGCTCATTAAAGCTTGTTCCTTAAACTCAGCTAATTTTTCCTTCAGCTTGTTCCCACTTACTTGGTCAATGGAAGCTAATAAGTTTTCTAAGGTGGAAAATTCTTTAAGCAGCTTAATGGCTGTCTTTTCTCCTACCCCCGGAACTCCAGGGATATTATCGGAAGGGTCTCCCATTAGACCTTTCATATCAATGATCTGCTCTGGAGTCAAACCGTATTTTTCAGCAACATGCTCAGGTGTGTAGACCTCAATATCCGTTATTCCTTTTCTGGTAATTCCGACCGTGGTAATCGGGGAAGATAGTTGGGTTAAGTCTTTATCTCCAGAAATTACTTTTACTTCAAAACCATCCTTTTCAGCGGTTAAGGAAAGTGTGCCAATAATATCATCTGCTTCATAATTTTCAAGCTCATACCTCGAAATCCCGTATGCATCCAGCAGCTCACGAATGAAAGGGAACTGCTCTGACAGCTCAGGCGGAGTTTTTTGCCGGCCGCCTTTGTACTCGCCAAAGGTCTTATGCCGAAACGTGGTTTTACCTGCGTCAAAGGCAACCAGCATATGGGTTGGCTTTTCATCCTCCAATATTTTCATCAACATCATCGTAAAACCGTAAACCGCATTTGTATGTATTCCTTTATCATTATTAAGTAAAGGGAGCGCAAAAAAAGCACGGTAGGCAATACTATTCCCATCAATCAGCACTAGCTTTTTCTTTTCCATTAACTATCACCATCCATTAAAATCATTTCTTTTGGCAGTTCAATGATAAATTCACTGCCCTCACCGAGGTTACTACGGACATTAATACTGCCGTGATGCGCTTCCACTAAATGTTTCACAATGGCTAAACCCAGGCCTGTACCCCCGGAGTTTCGACTTCGCGCTCGGTCAACCCGATAGAACCGTTCAAATATTCGAGGAATATCTTCTCTACTAATGCCAACTCCAGTGTCTTTTATAGATATACGTACCCTTTCTTCACCGTCAATTAGAATAATTCTCACCGCTCCATCTGCCGGTGTATAGGTAATCGCATTATTGATTAGATTGATAAACACTTGCTTTAAGCGATCCAGGTCCCCGTATAATAGGACTTTGTTCCGTTTACTGTGAAACTCAAGTTGAATGTTTTTCGTCTTAGCTTTTACATCCAAAAGGTTCAGGACATCTTGAAGCACGGAGTATAGATCGATCAACTGTATATTTAATTGAAAGCCGTGCTGCTCAATTTTTGAGAGCTCTAAAAGGTCTTGAATCAAAGTCTGAAGCCGGTCGCTTTCTTTTAAGATAATTGAGAGAAACGATTGGAGCGTTTCTTTGTTATTCATCGCACCGTCTAAGAGGGTTTCGGTAAAACCCTTTATAGAGGTAACTGGAGTTTTTAATTCATGCGAAACATTGGCGACAAAATCCTTGCGCATTTGTTCCAGTTTCTTCATTTCTGAAATATCGTGGAATACAAGCAATACTCCCTTCCAGACATTGTTAGCTCCAATAATGGGTACACCATACACAATAAAATATTTCCTTTCAATCTGCAAAGGTAAATGTAATTGTTTGCTTACCTTTTGTTCAGTTCTAAATACCTCGGCAACGAGCTGACGAATCTCTTCATAATCGATAACCTCATAATACTGTTTATTGATATAATCACTTGGATCAATATGAAAAATATCAGCATAGCCCTTATTAACTAAATTAATATACCCTCTGCTGTCAAATAGAATTAAACCAGCACCCATATTTTCGATCAAAGCGCTTAAGCGGTCCTGCTGGATTTCCCGAACTTTGGTGAGTTCTTGCAGATTCTCTGCCAGCATGTTAATTGAGGAACCTAACATTCCTGTATCATCAATCCTGTTCACCTTTGTACGGGCGCGGTAGTTCCCGTGTGCAAGTTCAATTGCCACCTCGGTGGCCGCTTTAATGGGCTTTGTATATCTCGTGGTAATACTGATGGCAAGAATGACTGTGACAATGACAGCTAATCCTAAACCTACTGTTAAAAGCAACCAAATTTCCACTTTGATTTTGTCATTGAGGGTGTCCAAAAAATTATATTTAAAAAACTGCCCCAGCAATATTCCTAAACCAATTAGGACCACTATAATTAAACTAGTTAAAACAACGAAAGCCCTCGAACGAAACTTAATCATTCTCCTTTAGGCTCCTCCAGTTTATAGCCCAGACCGCGTATCGTTTTGATATAGGCAGGCTTTTTAGTATCTATTTCAATTTTCTCTCGCAGATGAGAAATATGAACATCGACAATTCTAGTATCGCCTGCAAAGTCATAATTCCAAACAGCACTCAGTAATTGATCCCGAGTCAATACACGACCTTTATTTTGTCCAAGAAATAGGAGCAATTCAAATTCCTTTAGAGTTAACTCCAATTGATCCTCATGGAAAAAAGCTTCATATTTTCCTGGATAGATGGTTAATTTCCCAATTTGGATTTGCTCTTCTGCTTGATCATTGTCACTTGCGGCTTCGGTTTGAATTTGTGCTCTTCTTAAAATGGCTTTTACCCGGGCGATGACCTCCCTTGGACTAAAAGGCTTGACCATATAATCATCAGCACCAAGCTCGAGTCCTAGAATTTTATCAAGTTCATCGTCTTTGGCCGTTAACATGAGGATTGGCGTCATAATATTTTGCTGCCTGAGCTTTTTGCAAACATCCATACCATCTAATTTGGGCAGCATTAAATCTAAAACGATAATATCAGGGGACTCGGTTTCGGCTAATCGTTTTCCCTCTGCCCCATCCATTGCCGTAACTACCTCAAAGCCTGCCTGTTCTAAATTATATTGAAGTAAGGTCACAATTGATTGTTCATCATCAACAACTAGTACTTTATTTTTCATATAAAATAACCCCCACCTTCTAGATATTCTCATTATATCTATAAGGAATATGGATTATCTAGTTTTAGGGGCTGATAGTTATATTTGTTATATAAGAGCGCTTTCTTGTAAAAAAATTTACATAGAATTCACAATTCTCGCCAATTTCGCCATTCTCGTTTTATACAATAGTATTTGTAAAAGAAGGGATGTGTAATATGGCCTATAAACCGCGTACGGTACCAGAAGATTTAAAAGTTCTACGGATTTTAAATAATCGAATAGAGTTAACACAGGAACAGCATAAGTACTATCTTTATAAAGAGAAGGGTTTTGAAGGTGAGGTCCGGTTCGATATTTTAACAGAGCAGCTGCAAAGTGATTGCTTAATTTTAAATGATTTGTATCTTGAAGTTAATAACACATCATTTCAGCTTGATACCTCGATTATTTTTCAAAATACTTTTTATTTCTTTGAGATTAAAAATTTGGAAGGAGATTATATCTATCGAGAGGAACGATTTGAGACGAATTTTGGAAAGATTATTAAAAACCCGCTTGACCAGATAAAAAGAAGCAACTCCTTACTACTTCAATTATTCCAAAAACTAGGTTTTTCCCAATCTATTGAGGCCTATGTTGTATTTGTAAACCCAGAATTTTTCTTGTATCAAGCACCAATGGATAAGCCCATAATCTATCCTCCACAGTTAAAAATGTTTATGAGAAAGCTTGATAGTACGCCATCTAGATTAACGTATCGGCATAAAAAGATGGCGGATAAGCTCATTTCATTGCATCAGGTTCAATCCCCTTATTCTAATTCAAAGATTCCAAGTTATGATTATCAGGAGTTTCGTAAAGGCTTTACTTGTTCTAAGTGCAATTCATTTTTATGCTCTGTTTCAAGTGGGAAGCTTGTATGTGCAGATTGTGGACAAGTGGAAGGAGTAGAGTCTGCTGTTTTAAGAAGTGTGGGAGAAATTAAGCTGCTATTTCCGGATAAAAGGATTACGACAAATTGTGTTTATGAGTGGTGTGGGGGAGGCTTGTCTAAAAAGCAAATCAATAGATTATTAATAAAATGTTTTTCACGAGTCGGACATGGTAGGTTTTCGTACTACGTGGATAATAAATAATTAATAGTATGGTGGTGGGGGTCTTCTTCGGGTGCTCTATAAGGTCGAGGGACCCTGGAATTGACCCTTCCTTTTCATATTAGAGTTCCATGAGGACTTTAAACCCTTCGTGTAAACTCTTTTTGTCTTCATGACCTCTCCATGCGGACATCTTTG
>NZ_JBALNF010000016.1:167731-205161 GCF_036962465.1 Neobacillus vireti | reverse complement strand
CCTCTTTTACTTATTATTTTTTCAATTTTAAAACCAATTCTTCATCCGGGGTGACATAAACCGTCTGTTGATTATCATAAATAACAAAACCTGGTTTAGCCCCATTCGGTTTTTTTACATGACGTACTTTTGTATAATCGACTGGCACCGAACCGGAATTACGTGCCTTACTATAATAAGCGGATAAATTTGCAGCTTCGAGAATCGTCTGATCTGAAGGTTCCTTACTGCGGATCACCACGTGGGACCCCGGAATATCTTTGGTATGAAGCCAAATTTCATCCCGTGCTGCCAGCTTATTTGTTAAATAATCATTTTGTTTATTATTTTTTCCAACAATAATTTCTGTCCCATCAGAAGCAACAAAGTGATCCAAAACAGGCTTACTATTATGGGGTTTTTTTCCGTTCCTTTTTTGACGCTCGCGGATATACCCACCCTCAACAAGTTCCTCACGGATTTCTTGAAGATCCTTAGGCGAAGCTGCTAGCACCTGCTGAAGTAAATTATCAAAATACGCCGCTTCTTCACGCGCCTTGTCAATTTGTTCAATCACGATCGAGATCGAATTTTTAGCCTTTTGATATTTGGAAAAATATTTTTGGGCATTCTCAGATGGTGTCTTTCTAGGGTCGAGTGGAATGACAAGCATTCCGCCGTTTTCATCATAATAATTAAGAACCTCGATTTCTTTCATCCCTTTTTTTGCCGCATATAGATTTGCAGTTAACAACTCCCCATAAAGCTGAAACTTTTCTGCTTTCTCTGCATCTTCCAATGTATGTTGGAGCTTGTCTATTTTCTTCTCATTCTTGTCTTTCTCATTGCTAATAAATCTCTCAATATCATTCCCTTGCTGCTTCACCCGGTCCCGTTCGGCTTTTCCGAAATAAAATCGGTCGAGCATTTCACTTAGGGTTGAAAAGGTTCTTACTTCACCCTCTACATGTGAGAGCGGAATTAAATAGAATAACTCCTTTCCATTTGAAGACATAATGGCTGGAGCAATATCGCCTGAGCTGATTTTTTTCATCAAGCTGATAAACGCTGCCGGTACTGTCGTGCGATTAGCTAAGCCGCTCTCAAAAATAACTTCCTTTGCGAATAGTGGTGATATCCCAGCAAACTGTTCGACAAGCTGACGGTCTATCTTACCGCTCATAAAATCAATCTTCTTTAATACATCTTCTTCAACCGCTGTAAACGGATTGAGTTTATGTTGTTCAGGCGGGTTAATATAAGGCTGCCCCGGAAGGATAGCTCTATGGCTGTTTAGCGCAAAAGATACGTGCTTAATACTATCAAGAATGATATTACGTGTTTTATCTACTAAAACAATATTGCTATGACGTCCCATAATTTCAACAATTAATTGTTTATAGCTGATATCACCAATTTCATTTCTTCCTTTTATTTCAAACACAATCATCCGGTCATTGTTAACCTGATACAAATCCTCTAATATATGCCCTTCAATATGTTTTCTAAGCAGCATACAGAACATCGGCGGTTCACTCGGGTTATCGTAGGCTTCATTGGTGAATTGGACTCTTGCGTAGCTTGGGTGAGCTGATAATAATAGTTTTTGATTGATTCCGTTCGCACGAATCGTGAGAATCACTTCATTTTTATAGGGCTGATGGACTTTGTTAATCCGTCCGCCTTTAAGGGAACGGACCAGTTCATCCACCATTGCTTTTGTAAATAAACCATCAAATGACATGGAAAAACATCCTTTTCTAATTGCTATGTTTCAATTATATCCTATCTGATGAAAATCTGTCTTAATTTACCCATCAATAAGATTTTCATCTAGCATTTTTTGGGACGACCATGAATAAGCTTTCCTTAGAGCAAGTCTATAAAAGGGGGAAGTGAGATGGTCGGATGAAATTCCATGAAATGAAGCTAGATCAAGTAGAAAAGGCTCTAGAAACCGACTTTTCTTCTGGATTATCGCAGGAAGAAGTAAAGCAAAGAGTAAAACAACACGGACTAAATGAATTAGAAGAGGGAGAAAAGCAATCGGCTTTACTCTTATTTTTCAGCCAATTTAAAGACTTTATGGTATTAGTGCTATTAGCCGCCACCTTGATTTCAGGCTTGTTGGGGGAGTATATCGATGCGATAGCGATTATAGCCATTGTCATTATTAATGGATGTCTTGGTTTCTATCAGGAACGCCGGGCGGAAAAATCACTCCAGGCGTTAAAAGAGCTTTCGGCACCACAGGTATCTGTACTGCGTGGAGGCGAGTGGATCAAGATTCCTTCCAAAGAAATTGTGATTGGCGATGTAATTAAGTTTGCCAGCGGAGATCGAATTGGGGCAGATGTGCGTGTTATCGAATCGAAAAGTTTAGAAATTGAAGAATCAGCACTAACGGGTGAGTCCGTTCCTGTTGCTAAACATATTGATCCGTTAAGCAACCCAAATCCCGGCATCGGCGATATGGAAAATATCGCCTTTATGGGGACGATGATTACAAGGGGCAGTGGATTAGGGGTGGTCATTGCAACCGGTATGAAAACAGCGATGGGGCAGATTGCCGATCTACTGCAAAATGCAGAGTCGCAGGACACACCGCTGCAGCGCCGTCTGGAGCAGCTTGGAAAAATATTAATTACTGTTGCCTTGTTACTGACGGTTTTAGTGGTGATTGTCGGGGTAATCCAAGGACATGAATTATATGAGATGTTTTTGGCGGGTGTTTCACTAGCGGTGGCAGCCATACCGGAAGGGCTCCCAGCTATTGTGACCGTGGCTTTATCATTGGGCGTTCAAAAAATGATCAAGAAAAATGCAATTGTCAGAAAATTGCCGGCTGTTGAAACATTAGGCTGTGCATCTGTCATTTGTTCGGACAAAACCGGAACGATGACACAAAATAAAATGACTGTTACACATCTATGGAGCGGCGGAAATACATGGACGGTTGACGGGGTCGGATATAAGCCGCAGGGGAATTTTTATCGAGATGAACAAAATGTACAGCCTAGGGATGAGAAGGCATTACAGCAAATGTTAATCTTTGGGATGTTATGCAACCATTCAGAACTGGCCATGAAAGATGACGATTATATCCTAGACGGCGACCCAACTGAAGGAGCACTGCTTGTCAGTGCGATGAAAGCGGGGTTTGAGCGCACCAAATTATTAGAAGAATTTACGATTGTTAATGAGTTCCCATTTGACTCGACAAGAAAAATGATGAGTATCCATGTAAAAGACAAACAGGGACGTAACTTTATCGTAACCAAGGGAGCACCCGATGTCGTGCTGGGTATTTGTGAGTCCATTTTATGGGATGAGAGAACCCAATACTTAAGCAGGGAATCACAAAGTAAGGTACAGGATGCAATTAATGGACTTGCCTCACAGGCACTAAGAACGATTGCGATTGCCTTTAAGCCAATCCCTGCCAATACATTAATCTTGAGCGACCATGAAGCAGAGAAACAATTAACCTTCATCGGTGTCCAAGGCATGATTGATCCGCCAAGGCCTGAAGTAAAAGCGGCTGTGAAAGAATGTAAGGAGGCCGGCATTAAAACCGTGATGATTACGGGCGACCACGTTATTACGGCCAAAGCAATTGCATCTCAGCTTGGGATTTTGACCAGGAAGAGCAAGGTTCTAGATGGAAAGGCATTAGCAGAAATGTCTGTAGAAGAATTGGAAGCCGTGGTGGATGATGTCTCGGTGTTTGCAAGGGTGTCTCCGGAGCATAAATTAAAAATTGTTAAAGCCTTGCAAAACAGAGGTCATATTGTTGCCATGACAGGTGATGGAGTGAATGACGCTCCGGCCATTAAAGCCGCTGATATCGGTGTTGCCATGGGGATCACCGGTACGGACGTAGCGAAAGAAGCTTCTGCACTCGTGTTATTAGATGATAATTTTGCTACGATTAAAGCGGCTATTAAAGAAGGAAGAAATATTTACGAAAATATACGTAAATTTGTCCGCTACCTGCTTGCATCTAATGTCGGTGAGATATTGGTTATGCTGTTTGCGATGTTATTAGCTTTGCCGCTGCCACTTGTCCCGATTCAGATACTTTGGGTCAATTTAGTGACGGACGGACTGCCGGCGATGGCATTAGGACTTGATCAGCCTGAGGAAAATGTAATGAAGCGTGGTCCGCGCAGTCCTAATGAGGGGGTATTCTCGCGTGGTCTTGGCTGGAAAGTTGTCTCGCGGGGCTTCCTAATTGGACTGGTTACGCTTTTGGCGTTTATGATTGTGTACCATAATGATCCAAGTCAACTTCCATACGCACAGACTGTTGCATTCGCAACGCTCGTTATGGCGCAGCTGATCCATGTTTTTGATTGCCGCAGTGAACGATCAGTCTTATCAAGAAATCCGTTTGGGAATCAATACCTTGTCTGGGCAGTAATTTCATCCTTATTACTTATGCTGGTAGCTATTTACTATCCGCCATTACAGCCTATTTTTCACACTCTTCCTATTGCAGGAAAAGATTGGTTGTTAATTTTAGGATTATCAGCAGTTCCAACTTTTTTATTAGCAGGATCATTTTTGTTAAGAAAAACAAAATAAAGTGTGTTATAATCCAAAAGGTGATAGAATTCAGTTCTATTACCTTTTGTTATTTTTAAAAAATAAAGAGCCGATCATTATCTAAGATTGGATGTGTACGTGATGGTTATTAGTATGACAGGCTTTGGCAGAGGGAAGACAGAGTCAGGAGATTTTTTAGTGAATGTCGAAATAAAATCAGTCAATCACCGATTCTCTGAGATGAATATCCGAATGCCAAGACAACTTTTAAAAATAGAAGATAAAATGAAAAAGATATTGAGCTCTCATATTCGCCGCGGCCGAGTAGAAGTGTATGTGAGTGTTGATGGTGAAGGGGTTGTCTCCAGGAAGATCCAGCCGGATTGGAAGCTGATAGAGGAATATTTTCAATTCATTAGTGAAGCGAAAGGTAAATACGGGATCGAAGGGACCATTACTCTTCAGGATTTACTTAATCGAACCGAACTTTTACATATTGAAGAAAGTGAAGCAGGCAATGAAGAAATTGAAAAACTTGTCCTTACGGCCATAGAAGAGGCTGTGATCTTGTTAAAGCAAATGCGGATGGCAGAAGGAGAAGAACTAAAAAAAGATTTACTTGCGATCACTGCCCAAATTGAATCCAATGTAACAGAGCTCCAAAAATTTGCTCCCCTCGTTGTTCAAGCCTTTAAGGAGCGCTTGACCAAGAGAATGCAAGAGTTTGTTAATGGACAATTAGATGAAACGAGAATTTTAACAGAGGTAGCTGTTTTTGCTGACAAAGCAGATATCAATGAAGAAATTACACGGTTAAGAAGTCATATCCAGCAATTCTTGCAAACCTTAAATGAGTACGAGCCAATTGGCAGGAAGCTGGACTTTCTTGTTCAGGAGATGAACAGAGAGGCCAATACCATTGGTTCAAAAGCAAATGATTCAAATATTGCAAAAAAAGTCGTTGAAATCAAAAGTTTACTTGAAAAGCTGAAGGAACAGGTTCAGAATATCGAATAGACTTTATTGTTTGGCTTTGATAACGATATTGTAGTTTTTTATACTTGTTGATTGGGGCGGAAGGTGCTCGACTCCTGCGGGAGTACGGGGCAGGGGAGACCCCACAGGCGCTTTTGCGCCGAGGAGGCTCCCCGGCACGCCCGCGGAAAGCGAAGCCGCCTGGAGCGGAAATCAACACTAATTGTTTAGAAACTGTTTAACACGGTCAAAATATATTATTAATGATTGGATGAGTAACCATGTCGATTAAATTAATCAATATTGGATTTGGAAATATTGTATCTGCCAATCGCATTATTTCCATTGTCAGCCCGGAATCTGCGCCAATTAAACGAATCATTCAAGATGCCAGGGATCGGGGATCGCTTATTGACGCTACTTATGGCAGACGGACACGTGCTGTGATTGTAATGGATAGTGACCATGTCATACTTTCAGCTGTACAGCCGGAGACGGTTGCCAATCGCTTAACTGACCGTGATGATATTATTGATGAAGGGTAGGATTTTCATAATATGCAGGAAAAAGGGTTGCTGATTGTATTATCCGGACCATCTGGTGTTGGGAAAGGAACGGTTCGTAAAGAGATCTTTTCTCATCCAGATACCGCTTTTGAATATTCCATCTCCATGACCACCCGGCTTCCACGTGAAGGGGAAGTTGACGGGGTTGATTATTTCTTTAAAACACGCGAGCAGTTTGAACAGTTAATAGAGCAGGGGAAGCTATTAGAGTACGCCGAATTTGTTGGCAACTATTATGGAACACCTGTTGATTATGTTCGGCAAACATTAGATGCTGGAAAAGATGTCTTTTTAGAAATTGAGGTTAAGGGTGCCCGTCAGGTACGCGAGAAGTTTCCGGAGGGGTTATTCATTTTCCTCATGCCGCCAAGCTTGACTGAACTCAAGAACAGGATTGTAACGCGAGGAACAGAGACAGAAGATATCATCCATAATCGGATGTTAACGGCACGTGAGGAAATTGAAATGATGGAATTATATGATTATGTGGTGGAAAATGATCAGGTGGAGCATGCCTGTAAACGAGTGAAGGCTATTGTAACGGCCGAGCATTGCCGCAGAGAAAGAGTCGAACATCGTTATAAAAAACTTCTGGAGGTTGATTAATATGTTATATCCGTCTATTGACTCATTATTAGAAAAAATTGATTCAAAATATTCACTTGTATCTGTTGCTGCTAAGCGTGCCCGCGTGATGTCACAGGTAAAAGATGAAAGACTTCCTAAATATGTTTCTTATAAATATGTAGGAAAAGCATTAGAGGAAATTTATAGTGGTGAACTAACTTATCGGATTTCAAAAAAGGCAGAAACATCTGCTGAGTAATGAACCAGCCCACAGGCACAATATATAAATGAAATAAGGTCTGACAAAAGGGAGATTCGCCTGAATGTCAGCCTTTTTATTTTGCTTTAAGTGAATCGCGTGAATTTCAAAAGGAAATAGATGAAAAAAAAGACTTTTTCTAGCATAATAAAACTAAAAAGTAATGGACAAGAGTGGGGGCTTAAACAATGAGTAAGGAACGCAACATCCTATTGTGTGTGACAGGAGGGATCGCTGTTTATAAAGCTGCGGCACTAACAAGTAAGCTTGTGCAAGCAGGTTTTAACGTTAAAGTCATCTTAAGTGAATCAGCAGAAAAATTTGTTACCTCCTTAACCTTTCAGGCCTTATCCCGCAATGATGTATATACGGACACATTTGATGAGAAGAATTCACAAGTGATTGCTCATATTGATTTGGCAGATTGGGCCGATTTAATTCTTGTTGCTCCGGCTACTGCTAATACAATTGGCAAATTAGCAAATGGAATTGCAGATAATATGATCACCACTACATTGCTTGCGGCAACTTCACCTGTATGGATTGCCCCGGCCATGAATGTACATATGTATGATCATCCCGCGGTAAAAAGAAATCTGCAGGTATTGGCTCAATATGGCTGCCAATTTATTGAGCCTAGTGAAGGATACCTTGCCTGCGGCTATGTAGGAAAAGGCCGCCTCGAAGAGCCGGAAAAAATAGTGATATTAATTCAAAACTACTTTAATCAACAAAAACAGGAAAAGTTAAAGGGAAAAACAGTCATAATCACGGCCGGACCAACACGGGAAAAAATTGATCCAGTTCGATTTATTTCCAATCATTCATCGGGAAAGATGGGGTACGCCCTGGCAGAGGAGTCTGCTAAACAAGGAGCGCACGTGATTTTGGTTTCTGGTCCTGTCTCCCTATCCGCTCCCGCAGGGGTAGAACTGATAAAAGTTGAGAGTGCTGAGGAAATGTACCAGGAAGTCTTGAAGCACTACGATAGTGCCGATGTGGTCATCAAGACAGCGGCGGTTGCGGATTACCGCCCAAAAGTTACTTTTGACCATAAGGTGAAAAAGCAGGCAGGCGATACTAATATTGAGTTAGAAAGAACAAGTGATATTCTTTTTGAGCTGGGAAAGCGAAAAGGCAATCAACTTCTGGTTGGCTTTGCAGCAGAGACTGATCATCTAGAAGAATATGCGAAAACAAAATTAAGCAAGAAAAATGCAGACATGATTGTCGCCAATAATGTAAAGGCAGAAGGGGCGGGCTTTGGCACCGATACAAACATTGTCACTCTGTTTAAGCGGTCAGGAGAGATCATTAGTTTACCGCTGATGTCAAAGAACGAAGTGGCCGTAAATATCATTGAAGAAATTACTTCACTTTTGAAGGATATGGATGAAAATGGAAATAGCTAGTGTGATAGTCGATGTACCGACTAAACAAACGGACAGGGCTTTCGATTATTTAATCCCTGAACAGTGGAGGGGAACCATTCAGCCGGGCATGAGGGTCATTGTCCCCTTTGGTCCTCGGCATATCCAAGGCTTTGTCGTTGAATTAAAAGCAGAATCAGATGTTAACAAGCTTAGAGAGATCATTGAGCCAATGGATCTAAAGCCTGTGTTGAATAACGAATTATTAAACCTTGGTGACTGGCTGACTGAAAATACGCTTTGTTTTAAAATCTTTGCCTTTCAAGTAATGCTGCCGGCAGCTTTAAAAGCAAAATATGAAAAAAAAGTCAGGCTTGCAAACAGGGGGGCTGTCATGGAATTACCCTCAAAATTGCAAGCCTACTTTGTCAATGACGGCGAACTCGATTGGGAAGAAGCACTACAAATGGGGATCGGTCCTTTATTACAGCGCGAGGCTGCAAACGGTCATTTAGAAGTCGTTTATGTGGTGAAAGAACGTGTACGGAAAAAACACCGGAAGTTTGTTCGGCCAATTGTCACAAAGCAAGAATTAGAAGAGGCGATCCAAAAAATTCCGGCCAAGGCGGAAAAGCAAAGGCAGGTTTTGAACTATTTTCTTCAGCATGAGGATGAAGTTGAATTAAAAACGTTAATTGCTGAGCTAAAAACTTCAGGTTCGACCATAAAAGCCCTTGCTGAAAAGCATTTATTGGCAGAGTTTGATAAAGAAGTTTATCGAGACCCATTTGAAAATCGAACATTCGAACGGACTAAGCCACTGCCGTTAACCGACTCCCAGCAGAAGGCCATTGCTCCTATTCTCCATTCCATTGAATTGGATCAACATGAGGTGTTTTTGCTATACGGCGTTACTGGGAGCGGCAAAACAGAAATCTACTTGCAGTCTATCCAAGAAGTCATTGAAAAAGGTCAAGAGGCCATTGTTCTAGTACCCGAAATTGCCCTAACTCCGCAAATGGTCCATCGATTTAAAGGAAGATTCGGTGATTTAGTAGCCGTATTACACAGCGGTTTATCTGCTGGGGAAAAGTATGATGAATGGCGCAAGATTCAGCGGAAGGAAGTAAAAGTAGTTGTCGGAGCACGCTCTGCTATTTTTGCTCCGTTTGAAAATATTGGCATTATTATTATTGATGAAGAGCATGAAACCAGTTATAAGCAGGAAGAAATGCCGCGCTATCATGCCAGGGATGTCGCGATAGAAAGAGCGAAGACTTATAACTGTCCAGTTTTGCTTGGAAGTGCCACCCCATCGCTTGAGTCTTTTGCAAGAGCGCAAAAGAAGGTTTATCAGCTGTTATCATTACCAAGCCGGATGAATAATCAAGAGCTTCCTGCCGTCGAGATCGTTGATATGCGTGAAGAACTTCGTGAGGGTAATCGTTCGATGTTCTCCCGAAAACTGTTCGAGCTGTTACAGGACCGGCTCGAAAAGAAACAACAATCTGTCTTATTTTTAAATAAGCGGGGCCACTCTTCATTTGTGATGTGCAGAGACTGTGGTTATGTGGTAAACTGCCCTAACTGTGATATCTCCCTCACCTATCATCGCGTGAAAGAACAAATGAAATGCCATTATTGCGGTTATGAAAGTTATGTACCAAAGAATTGTCCTGAATGTACGAGTGAATATATTCGATATTTTGGCACTGGAACTCAAAAAGTGGAAGAGGAATTAGGGAAAATTCTTCCTGAGGCAAGAGTCATTCGAATGGATGTCGATACAACGGGACGGAAAGGGGCACATGAGAGGCTCCTTACTGATTTTAAAGATGGAAAAGCTGATATTTTACTTGGGACGCAAATGATTGCCAAAGGTCTGGATTTTCCCAATATCACCCTTGTAGGTGTGCTTTCGGCTGATACAATGCTCCATTTACCGGATTTCCGTGCATCAGAAAAAACGTTCCAATTATTAACACAAGTCAGCGGGCGGGCTGGAAGACATCAGCTGCCGGGTGAGGTCGTGATTCAAACCTATACGCCGGAACACTATAGTATTGAATTGGCCGGCCGTCAGGACTACGATTTATTTTATCAGCGGGAAATGTTAATTCGTAAACAGCATCATTATCCCCCATTTTTTTATCTCGCACTGATCACAGTGAGTCATGAAAACCTGATTAATGTCGTTTCGGCAACTGAAAAAATGGTAAACTATGTTCGCACGCAAGTGTCAAATAAAGCTGTCGTTTTAGGACCAGCAGCCTCTTCCATCCCTAGGATAAATAATAGATATCGTTATCAATGTTTGATAAAATACAAGCGGGAACCGAACTTAATCAAAGCACTAAAAACGATCCTTGATCAATACCAAAAAGATGCTAAAAGTGGGTTGCAGGTTTCGATTGATGTCAATCCCGTTATTTTAATGTAACAATTTTTAAGTTTAGAACGGAAAAGGTTATGAATGTCGTTTTTGGGTGAAAATGATAAGAAAAGCGGAAGCGCCTAGGCGCTGGAGCTGGATATATCTCGAAGATTAATACAAGAAAATATACAGCTAACTAGATTTGTCATATGGGAGGAACAAAATTGGCAATTAGAAAAATAGTAATGCACCCTGCGGAGATTCTTGAACAATCCTGCAAGGCAGTAGTGAAGTTTGATAAAAAATTAGCACGTATTCTTGATGATATGTATGACACAATGATTGAATTTGACGGAGTTGGGCTAGCTGCACCTCAAATAGGACTCGATGCCCGCATTGCGATCGTGGATATTGATGATGACTTCGGCACAATTGAAATGATGAACCCAAGTATTATCGAAACATCAGGAGAACAAACAGATCCAGAAGGCTGTCTCAGCTTTCCTGGATTATATGGTGAGGTTACCCGCCCTAATTATGTAAAGATTAAAGCGTTTGACAGAAAAGGGAGAGAGTACACGCTTGAAGCCGAAGGTTTTTTGGCAAGAGCCATCCAACATGAAATCGATCATCTTGACGGTATTCTATTTACCACCAAGGTTTCAAAATATCTTGAGGAAGAAGAGTTAGAAGGAGTAGAAAGTGAATGACCAAAATAGTTTTTATGGGGACACCGGATTTTTCAGTTCAAGTTTTACAGCAAATCATTAAGGATGGTTATGAGGTAATCGGGGTTGTAACACAGCCAGACCGGCCAGTAGGACGGAAAAAGGTGTTAACGCCGCCGCCTGTAAAGATTGAGGCAGTCAAACACGGAATCCCTGTCTATCAGCCGGAAAAAATTCGCCAAGAAGAGGAACTAGCAAAAGTTCTAGCCTTAGAGCCGGATTTAATTGTTACAGCAGCTTTTGGGCAAATTTTACCTAAGAAGCTGTTAGAGGCGCCGAAATTCGGCTGCATTAATGTACATGCTTCATTGTTACCAGAACTGCGCGGCGGTGCACCAATCCATTATGCCATTATGCAAGGGAAAAAGAAGACTGGCGTTACCATTATGTATATGGTCGAAAAATTAGATGCAGGTGACATTTTAACAAGTGTAGAAGTACCGATTAGCGATGAGGATAATGTTGGTACCCTGTTTGAAAAATTAAGTGAAGCGGGGGCAGAACTATTATCGGAAACCCTCCCGCTTTTATTGGCAGGACGTCTTACCCCCAAGCCCCAAAACGAAGCGGAAGCTACATTTGCAACTAATATTAAACGCGAGCAGGAAAAGATTGATTGGGAGAAAACAGGAGAAGAAATCTATAACCATATCCGTGGGTTGAACCCATGGCCAGTTGCGTTTACGACAATGGAGGGTCAGGTTTTAAAAATTTGGCAGTCAGAAAAAGTGACGGGATTAACGAGTGAACCCGGGAAGATTTTAAAAATAGAATCTGATGGCTTTACGGTTGGAACAGGAAATAACACAGCCATTAAAATAATTGAACTGCAGCCTTCGGGTAAAACCAAAATGCTAGGTGAACAATTTTTAAGAGGCGCTGGTTCAAAAATTACATTGGGCAGTAAGCTGGGAGATTAAGATGACTTCTACGAAAAAAAATGTACGTGCAATCGCGATGGACCTTTTAGTGACCATCGAGAAAAACCAATCATATAGCAACTTGCTTCTTAACAGCACGATTGAAAAGAATCAATTATCAGCTGTAGATGTCGGATTATTAACAGAACTGACATATGGAACATTGCAGAGACGAATGGTACTTGACTTCTATTTAACGCCTTTTATCAAAGATAACAAAAAATTAGCTAATTGGATTCATCATTTACTTCGATTAACGCTCTATCAAATGGTTTATCTTGATCGGATTCCGGATCGGGCCGCTATTTTCGAAGCAGTAGAAATTGCTAAAGAACGCGGGCATAAAGGAATTGCCAGTTTGGTGAATGGGGTACTAAGAAATATCCAGCGGCAAGGGCTTCCATCCTTGGATGAAGTGTCTGATCCAGTTGAAAAATTAGCAATTGAAACCAGTCACCCTGTATGGCTGGTTACTAGATGGGTTAACCAATTTGGCTTTGAAAAGACGAAAGATATGTGTGAAATTAATTTAACTGCTCCACTGCAAACGGCAAGAGTAAATCTCACGAAAATTTCCAGAGATGAGTGTGTTGCCCTATTAGAAGAGGATGGGTTTCAGATTGAGAAAAGTCCCATTATTCCTGAAGCCATCAGGTCATTAAAGGGGAACTTAGCTTCAACCATTTCATTTAATTATGGAATGTTCACCATCCAAGATGAAAGTTCAATGCTTGCTGCTTATGCATTGGGGGCAAGGGAAGAGGAATATATTCTCGATGCATGTGCGGCTCCGGGCGGAAAAAGTACCCATATTGCAGAAAAAATGAATAATACTGGCGAAATCATCTCGGTTGACCTCCATCAACACAAAGTTAGATTAATCAATGATAACGCCAAGCGATTAGGATTATCAAATATTATCACAAGTGTAGCGGATTCTCGCCATTTACAGGAAAAGTTCAAGCTTGAATCCTTTGACCGAATTCTTCTGGATGCCCCTTGTTCAGGACTTGGAGTCATGAGAAGAAAGCCAGACATGAAATACACCAAGACCGAACAAGACATTGAACGGTTGAGCACGATTCAGCAAAACCTATTAGAGTCAGTTACCCCGCTCCTAAAAAAAGGTGGTATTCTTGTCTACAGTACCTGTACAGTAGATAAAGGGGAAAATGAACATACGGTTAAAAAGTTTTTGGAAAATCATCCTGAATTCGAAGGGGACACCACGTTAAAAAGCAGGATGCCCGAAGCAGTTCAACCATTAATTACAAATTTTGATCTACAAATTTTTCCTCAGGATATTGGTTCTGATGGGTTTTATATAGCAGCTTTAAGAAAGAAGGTGTAACAGTTGGAACAATTAAATACAACTGAGACAAAAACAACAATGGATACTAAAAAGAAATCAATATATTCTCTACAGCTTGAAGAATTAAAAACCTGGTTGTCGGACAATGGAGAAAAGGCATTCCGGGCGGAGCAAATTTTCGATTGGCTTTATAAAAAAAGAATTACCTCGTTTGAAGATATGAGCAACCTGTCAAAGGGCTTGCGTGATATGCTAGATAGTCATTTTCAGATTACGACATTGAATACGATCATCCAGCAAACGTCAACTGATGGTACCATTAAATTCTTATTTGAGCTCCATGACGGCTACTCAATTGAAACGGTTCTTATGCGACATGATTATGGAAATTCAGTTTGCGTCACCACACAGGTAGGCTGCCGAATCGGCTGTACCTTCTGTGCCTCGACTCTTGGCGGGTTAAAAAGACACCTTGAAGCAGGAGAAATTGTAGCGCAAGTGGTCAAGGTGCAACAGGCCCTGGATGAGACGGATGAGCGGGTAGACTCTGTCGTCATCATGGGGATTGGTGAGCCGTTTGATAATTATGATAACATGTTAGCCTTTTTAAAGATCATCAATCACGAAAAATCATTGAATATTGGAGCGCGCCATATTACCGTTTCAACCAGTGGGATTGTACCAAAAATCTATCAATTCGCAGATGAAAATACGCAAATTAATTTTGCCATTTCCCTTCATGCACCTAATACCGAACTCAGGTCCAGATTAATGCCGATTAATAAGGCCTATAAACTTGATGACTTAATGAAAGCAGTACGGTATTATATCGATAAGACAGGTCGACGTATTAGTTTCGAATACGGACTTTTTGGCGGTGTAAATGATTCTACAGAACATGCTGAAGAATTAGCAGCGCTCTTAAAAGGACTAAAATGTCATGTGAATTTAATCCCAGTAAACTATGTACCAGAAAGGGATTATGTTCGTACACCACGCGATAAAATTTTTGCTTTTGAAAAAACATTGAAAAACTTAGGTATTAATGTAACAATCCGCCGAGAGCAGGGGTCAGATATTGCTGCAGCATGTGGACAACTTCGTGCAAAGGAGCGGAAGGAAGAGACGAGGTGAAGGGATGAAAGCAGTATTTCAGACAGATAGAGGGAAAGTGCGTCTTCACAATGAAGATGCCGGAGGAGTATTTAGAAATAAGGACGGTTACCGCCTTGCCATTGTTGCAGATGGCATGGGCGGACACCGTGCGGGTGATGTAGCAAGTGAGATGACGATTACGGCATTAAAAGCAGAATGGGAAGCAGCAAGCGGGATTACAAGAGCCGGTGATGCGGAGAGTTGGCTTCAGGAGCAAATTAAGAAAGTAAATCTTTTATTATTAGATCATGCTACCAATAATTCGGAATGTGACGGAATGGGAACCACAATTGTTGCCGCGATAATTACGGATACGTTTGCAACCATTGCCAATATTGGTGACAGCAGGGGTTATTTGCTGAATGAAGCAGGCTTTAAACAGATCACGGAAGACCATTCCCTTGTCAATGAACTCGTTAGGTCGGGACAAATATCAAGAGAAGATGCCGAACATCATCCACGGAAGAATGTTTTATTGAGGGCATTAGGGACTGAAAAAACAGTCGAAATGGACATCAAAACAATCATATTTGAAGAAGGCGATATCCTTTTACTTTGCTCCGACGGACTGTCCAATAAAGTCAATGAAGCAGAAATGTTGGAAATACTGCAAAATGATGAAAATTTACTACAAAAAGCAGGCACACTTATCTTACTTGCAAATGAAAATGGCGGAGAGGATAACATTACACTGGCTATTGTCGAGTTTTCTGAAACACGCGAGGATGATGTTTAGATGTTGATTGGAAAAAGATTAAGTGGCCGCTATAAAATATTGGATATGATTGGCGGAGGCGGCATGGCAAATGTCTACTTGGCTCATGATATGATCCTTGATCGTGATGTTGCGGTGAAAATGCTGAGACTTGATTTTGCTAATGATGAAGAATTTATCCGCAGATTCCGGCGGGAGGCACAATCTGCAACCAGTCTTGCCCATCCGAATATTGTTAGTATTTATGACGTTGGCGAAGAAAATGACCTGTATTACATCGTAATGGAATTTGTCGATGGTCAGACATTAAAGCAATACATACAGCAAAACTCCCCCCTTAGAGTGGAGGACGCAATTGGTATCATGAGACAGCTTACCTCAGCTATCTCACATGCTCATCAAAATCATATTATCCATCGCGATATAAAGCCGCATAATATTTTGGTCGATCACCAAGGAAATGTGAAAATTACCGATTTTGGTATTGCCATGGCACTTAGTGCCACGAGTATTACTCAGACAAATTCCGTCTTAGGCTCCGTGCATTACTTATCACCTGAGCAGGCTAGGGGAGGCATGGCAAACAGAAAGTCGGATATATACTCATTAGGGATTGTCATGTTCGAGCTGTTGACAGGCAGGCTGCCGTTTTCTGGTGAGTCCGCAGTGTCAATCGCATTAAAGCATCTCCAATCAGAGACACCTTCTGTTAGAAGATGGAATCCAAGCATCCCGCAAAGTGTGGAAAACATTGTCCTTAAAGCAACTGCCAAGGACCCTTTTCATCGCTATAATAGTGTAGATGAAGTGGAAGAGGACTTGCGAACAGCCCTTAATCCTGAGCGGATGAATGAACCAAAGTTTATTATTCCGGTTGATGATGATGCCACAAAAGCAATCCCGGTCATTACAGTGAACCAGCCCTTGAAGAATTTGGATGAAACATTGGTTCATACTAATGAAAAAGCAGCAAATAATCAGAAGGATACAACAAATAAAGGTCATTCAAATGAGAAAAAACGGAAAAAGTGGCCCATAATTTTAATATCCACTTTTTTAGTTCTTGCCATTCTCGCGATACTAACTTTTACCCTTTTACCTAGTTTGTTAGTTCCTAAAGATATTAAGGTTCCAGACTTAAGCGGTATGACCTTAGATGATGCCATTTCCAAACTGAAATTAGAAGGGTTAACAGTCGGTAATCAAATTGAAATGACAGATGAAGATGTAAATGAGGGGAATGTAATAAAGACAGACCCTGAAAGTGGCAGTACGGTGAAAGAAAATTCAAAGGTTACCATCTATGTCAGCACAGGTAAGGAGAAATATGAATTATCCGATTATGTGGGCCGGCAATATGAGGATGTTATTCGTCTACTAGAAGATCAGGGATTTAAAGATATACAGAAAATAGAAACGAATGATGACAGTGAACCTGGTACAATTATTAGTCAAAATATATCAAATGGCGAAAAGGTTGTCCCAGGAGAGACTGTTCTAGAGTTTGAAGTAAGTAAAGGGCCTGAAAAAATTGTTCTAAAGGATTTAACCCAATACAATTTAAAAGGCGCTCAAGTATACGCATCCCTGGTTGGCCTAAATTTAGACTCTTCTGAAGAGAAGTATGATGACAATATTGCTGCTGGAATGGTGATTTCTCAAGATCCAGCACCAGGGACAGAATTAGAAAAAGGTGACAAGGTTAAGGTTGTTATTTCTAAAGGGAAAGAAGATAAGCCGCCAAAAGAAGTGATAATTGAATTAACCATTCCATATGAACCTGCAGTACCTGGTGAGCCGGGCCAGAAACAACTTGTGAATATTTATATTGAGGATATGAACCATAGTATGACCGAACCTGCTGAAACCTTCTATATTACGGAAAATACGAAAAAGCAAATTAAGTTAATGATTCCTTATGGCAAGAAGGCTGGCTACAAAGTCATACGTGATACTAAGGTTATTATTGATGAAAATAAAAATTATTCCGATATAGATGCAGACACTGGCACGGATACCACGACAGAAACAAATACACCTTCGAATAATTAGAATTGTTCTGGTCTGTATAAGAAGGACGGAAATCGCGTAGATTTTAAAGGAGCAAATTAATGATTGGTAAGTAAAAGGGCAAGGAGTGTAGCTATGCCTGAAGGAAAAATTGTCAAAGCACTAAGCGGTTTTTATTATGTTCTCCACAATGATAACCTGATCCAGTGCCGGGGACGAGGGGTTTTTCGGAAGAATAAAATTACCCCGCTAGTTGGAGATGAAGTTGTATTTCAAGCGGAAAATGATCTGGAAGGATATATTTTAGAAGTAAAAGAGCGCAAAAATGAATTAGTTCGTCCGCCTATCGCCAATGTGGACCAGGCAATCCTAGTGTTCTCAGCGGTAGAACCTGATTTTAGCACAGTGCTTTTAGATCGTTTTCTAGTCCTGGTAGAGTTTAATCAAATTGAACCATTAATTTGTATTACCAAGATGGACCTCACCAGCGATGAAGAAAGAGCTAGGATTGAAGAATATGCAGCCCGATATCGGGGTGCTGGATATGAGGTAATTCTAACCTCATCTGAAACAGAAGCAGGAATCGAACGGCTAAATCCGCATATTGAAAACAAGATTTCTGTTTTTGCTGGTCAATCAGGTGTCGGGAAATCTTCATTGTTGAATGTATTAAGGCCTGACCTTGACTTAAAAACAAATGATATATCCTCACACCTTGGAAGAGGAAAACATACCACTCGGCATGTTGAGCTAATCAAGGTTGGAAATGGACTGATTGCTGATACCCCGGGCTTTAGTTCGTTAGAGTTTACGAACATTGAAGTGGAAGATTTAACATCTTGTTTTCCGGAAATCCAAAAAGCTAGTGAATATTGTAAATTTCGTGGCTGTCTGCATGTAACGGAGCCTAAATGCGGGGTAAAATCAGCTGTTGAATCAGGCGATATTCCGTCCTATCGGTATGAGCACTATGTAGACTTTTTGCAGGAAATTAAAGATAGAAAGCCTAGGTATTGACTTAATAAAATAGGACCCTCTATACTTTTTAGCCGATTTTTTAAACTACTAAGAGGAAAAAGCCAGGCTTATAAAGCTGGCTTTTTTCCTTTATCGTAAAGGGGAATATGTCATGATCATCAATATACTTGCAGGGGGACCTGAAGAATTACTGCCTGATTTGAGCAGTTATCAAGGAGATGAGACAATCTGGGTGGGGGTTGACCGGGGGGTTTTTCATCTGATTAACAGAGACATTATCCCTTCAATGGCATTTGGTGATTTTGATTCGGTAAGTGAAGAAGAATTATCAGCCATTGAACATCAAGTAACCGGCATAAAAAAATATAAACCTGAAAAAGATGAAACCGATATGGAGCTTGCCCTAAATTGGGCGCTTGAACAAAATCCAGATACTATACATTTGTTTGGGGCTACAGGCGGCAGGCTTGATCATTTGCTAGCCAATGTCCAGTTGCTGCTCAATCCAATTAAATCGAGAAACCCAGCCAATGTTTACTTAATTGACGAAAAAAATATTGTTTTTTTGAAAGAGGCGGGGCGCTATACAATTGAAAAAGTTGCCTCTAAGAAATATATTTCGTTTGTCCCTTTAACCCTTGATGTTACGGATCTTACGCTTGAAGGCTTTAAATTCCCACTTAAGAACCATCATATTTATCTCGGTTCCACACTATGTATTAGTAATGAACTTATTAGTGATTATGGTACTTTTTCATTTTCCAAAGGCATATTAATAGTGGTAAGAAGTAACGATTAAAAGTTTAGTAACTATTTAAGTACAGCCCATCGAAATTAGACTGATGCCTAGCTGCGGCGCCTAGGGGCTCAGGGTCATAAGCCAATCCGTCAAGAAGGTTAAAGAACAACCTTCTCGCCGGCTCGTCTTATGCCTGTCGCCCCTGGTCAAGGCGCCTCCGCTTTAAGTTATTGGTACTGATTTCGTTCGTTTGAATATTATGTAGGGGCGTGCTGAAAAAGTGGCTTAAAATAAGCTGTGGGAGATTTGTGAGGAGGGACAGTATGAAATTTTATACAATTAAACTGCCGAAATTCTTAGGCGGACTTGTCCGAGCGATGATTGGGGCATTTAAAAAAGGCGAATAGAAAGACTTTTTAAATTCATGGGCACCCTTCAATTGGGTGCTTTTTATTTGATATTTTGGTCATACTAAAAAGCGTAATATAAAATTGTTCTTTTTTGTTCAAAAATCATTATTTTTATAAAAAAAGAAAAAGCATCCAATAATTGGATGCTCGCATGTTTTATACGCGTTCTACTTTACCAGATCTTAACGCTCTTGCAGAAACCCAAACACGCTTAGGCTTTCCGTCAACAAGAATACGTACTTTTTGTAGGTTAGCACCCCATGTACGCTTGTTAGCGTTCATAGCGTGAGAACGTGCGTTACCAGTGGTTGTTTTTCTTCCAGTTACTACACATTTACGTGGCATTATGATTTCCCTCCTTAACTACCAAAAGCTTTAGAACAACATCTATAGATGTTCATTTGGATATAGAAAATTGTATTAAAAATTTTCTAGACTTGAGATACTTTAATAATTTATCACACAACGTATCTGATTGCAATACTTGTGGACAAACCTTTCAAGAAAAAATCCTTGACATAGATATTTGGTAAATGCTCTTATAGTATAAGGCAAGTATGGCTTTCAATATTGGATTGACTATAGTAAAATGACTGTAGTCAAAGAGCAATTATCCAAAGGGGGAACGATTCATGTCCATTGAATTGAAAACAAAGTACGGACAAATTGATATTTCAAACGAAGTAATTGCAACAATTGCCGGAGGAGCAGCAATTGAATGCTACGGAATTGTCGGTATGGCCTCTAAAAACCAAATTAAAGATGGAATCACGGATATACTACGAAAAGAAAACTTTACTCGCGGTGTGATTGTGCGCCAAGAAAACGAGGCATTACATATTGATATGTACATTATTGTCAGCTATGGAACGAAAATTTCCGAAATTGCCCACAACGTGCAATCAAAGGTTAAATACACCCTCGATCAGACAGTTGGACTTGCCGTTGACTCGGTTAATATTTACGTTCAGGGAGTTCGTGTGACGAACCCGTAGTGAGGAGGAAAGTTTGTGTCAATAACTGTATTAGATGGAAAACGTTTCGCTGAGATGGTGATTCAAGGTGCCAATCACTTGTCTGCAAATGCCAAGATGGTTGATGCATTAAACGTTTTTCCTGTACCCGATGGTGATACTGGTACCAATATGAATCTATCCATGACTTCCGGTGCAAAGGAAGTAAAAAATAATCGTCAAGAACATATTGGTAAAGTAGGCTCTGCCCTTTCAAGGGGGTTGCTTATGGGAGCACGTGGAAATTCCGGGGTTATTCTCTCGCAATTATTCCGTGGTTTCTCAAAGGCTGTGGAGTCTAAAGCCGTCATTTCGGGAAGTGATTTTGCCCATGCCTTAGAAGCAGGTGTAGAAACAGCCTATAAAGCTGTTATGAAGCCTGTCGAAGGGACCATTTTAACAGTGGCAAAAGATTCGGCTAAGAGCGCTGTAGCAGCTGCTCAAAAGTCAGAAGATATTATTTATATAATGGAAGAAGTTCTGAAAGAAGCTAAAGCATCGCTTAAACGGACACCAGATTTACTTCCAGTCTTAAAGGAAGTTGGCGTTGTGGACAGCGGCGGGCAGGGCCTTGTCTTTGTCTATGAAGGCTTTCTATCCCAATTAAAAGGGGAGAGTCTTCCTGAATCATCGGACTTACTACCTTCCATGACGGAGCTGGTTAGTGCGGAACACCATAAAAGTGTTCAAGGACATATCAACACCGAAGATATTGTCTTTGGTTATTGTACTGAATTCATGGTTCGGTTTGAGGAGGAAAAGATCGCAAACCATCCGTTTAATGAAACAGCCTTTCGTAATGATTTAAGTGAGTATGGTGATTCCCTATTGGTGATTGCAGATGAAGACGTGGTTAAGGTCCACATTCATTCGGAACAGCCGGGGGAAGTGCTCACCTATGGCCAGCGGTACGGCAATTTAATCAACATGAAAATTGAAAACATGCGCCAGCAGCATACAAATATTGTTGGTGAGACACATGCGGCAACGAAACCTGAAGCTAGCCAGGCACCCAAAGAAATGCAAGAATATGGGGTTGTAACCGTATCAATGGGCTCAGGAATTGCCGAGTTGTTCAAAAGTATCGGTGCCCATGCTGTAATTGAAGGCGGCCAAACGATGAACCCGAGTACAGAGGATATCGTGAAAGCGGTTAAAGATGTTCATGCGAAAAAAGTATTCATTTTACCAAACAACAAGAACATTATAATGGCTGCTGAACAAGCTAGAGACGTCGCGGATGAAGAGATTTATGTTATTCCTTCTAAGACGGTACCACAAGGATTAGCTTCGCTTTTAGCCTTCAATCCATCTGCAGCGGTCGACGAAAATGAATCAGCAATGAAGGAAGCCTTAAATCACGTCAAATCCGGGCAAATTACCTTTGCTGTCCGTGATACATCTATTGATGGCTTAGAGATTGAGAAAGATGATTTCATGGGAATCTCTGAGGGGAAAATCGTAGTAAAAAGCAAAGACAAGGGAAAAGTGGCCGAAGACCTATTAGCTAAGATGCTTGATGAGGATTCAGAAATACTAACTATTATCTACGGTGAAGATGTGACAGAAGAAGAAGTGGCTGCACTATCTTCCTTTGTGGAAGAAAATTATGAAGATGTAGAAATTGAAATTCATGATGGCGGGCAACCATTATATTCATATATCTTTTCAATTGAATAAGAAACAGCTAAAATAGAAGGGGGGCCATTATGGTCTTTCCCTTCTTTTTTTTGCCTAAAAACTAATTCATTTTCATAAGAAAAACCGTAATATAAGATAGAACGACACTAAGGGAGAGAGCCTAATGAAATATAGAAGTGTGTTCGATATCATTGGTCCGGTTATGATTGGACCATCGAGTTCTCATACAGCTGGTGCTGCGAGAATCGGAAGAGTGGCAAGAAGCTTATTTGGCAGAGAGCCGAAATGGGCCAATATTTCGTTATATGGCTCATTTGCTCAAACATATAAAGGACATGGTACAGATGTAGCCATTGTTGGGGGCCTGCTTGATTTTGATACAGACGATACTAGAATTATTGATGCAATTGATATTGCTGAACAAAAAGGAATGAAGCTTCGTTTTATAGAAGAAGATGCTGTAACAGATCACCCAAATACAGCAAGGATCATTATTGGAGATCATAACGGTGAATTGGAATTGGTAGGGATTTCAATTGGCGGTGGGAAAATTGAGATTATTGAACTAAACGGCTTTCAATTAAAGCTTTCAGGAAATCATCCAGCTATTTTAGTTGTTCATAATGATCGTTTTGGGGCGATAGCCAGTGTGGCTAACATCCTCGCTAAATACGAACTTAATATCGGCCATATGGAGGTTGCCCGCAAAGATGTTGGCAAAATGGCTCTGATGACAATAGAAGTAGATCAAAATATCGATAATAAAATTCTTACAGAACTCGAACAGCTTCCGAACATACTGAAAGTAACAAAGATTGTAGAATGATACGAAAGCGGGTCGCCTAGGCGCTTCCGCTTGAAGTGGGATAATTTAAAAGTGAGGGGGGATTGTTTGTGTTTCGTAATGTCACTGAATTAGTGGAATTGGCTATTAGTCAAAATAAAAAAATATCAGATATCATGATTGAACAAGAAGTGGCTGTTACTGGCCGGACCAGGGAAGAAGTCCTTTCGTTTATGGACAGGAATTTAACAGTTATGGAGCAAGCAGTCGAGAGAGGCTTAAAAGGGGTGACTTCTCACTCAGGCTTAACTGGCGGAGATGCTGTTCTTATGCAAGCGTACATCGAAAAGGGCAATTTTTTATCGGGTGAAACGATTCTTGATGCAGTAAGTAAAGCGGTAGCAACGAATGAAGTGAATGCAGCTATGGGGACTATTTGTGCTACGCCGACCGCAGGCTCAGCAGGAGTAGTTCCGGGGACCTTGTTTGCCGTGAAAAAGAAGCTCAACCCAACCAGAGAGCAGATGATTGCCTTTTTGTTTACTGCTGGTGCGTTCGGATTTGTGGTCGCTAATAATGCGTCCATTTCAGGAGCAGCCGGGGGCTGTCAAGCAGAGGTTGGATCCGCAGCAGGAATGGCCGCGGCAGCAATCGTCGAAATGGCAGGCGGAACGGCAAAACAGTGTGCCGAGGCGATGGCCATCACCCTAAAGAACATGCTCGGATTGGTCTGTGATCCGGTTGCGGGTCTTGTCGAGGTACCTTGTGTGAAACGGAATGCGATGGGAGCAGCCAATGCAATGGTTGCGGCAGATATGGCTTTAGCTGGAATTACAAGCCGTATCCCATGTGATGAAGTAATAGATGCTATGTATAGAATCGGGCAATCAATGCCGACAGCCTTAAAAGAAACAGCGCAGGGAGGGTTGGCGGCTACACCGACAGGTCGTGAGCTAGAGGCTAAAATCTTCGGTATACCGCTCAAAGAAAAGTGAGTTCAGAACTAAATCAATCCATAACCGCCTTAAAAGGGATAGGGGAAGAAACGGCTGAATCCTTTGCGGAAATGAGGATATATACAATCCGTGATTTATTAGAATACTTTCCGTACCGATATGAAGATTACTCCCTTAAGGATTTGACTGAAGTACAGCATGATGAGAAAGTGACAGTGGAAGGGAAGGTTCATAGTGAGCCTTCTCTTAACTATTATGGCAGAAAAAAATCGAAGCTGACCACTCGGCTTTTCGTAGGTACTTATCTGATCAAAGTAGTCTTTTTTAATCAGCCCTATCTAAAAAATAAAATCAATATGAATGAAACGATTACGGTAACAGGGAAATGGGATGCACATCGGCAAACAATAACAGCCAATGAGATGCAAACAGGTCCTAACACAAAAGCAAACGACTTTGAACCCGTTTATTCATTAAGAGGTAAGGCAACAACCAAAGGTATGCGGAAATTTATCCATCTTGCCTTCCAACAATATGGACAGCATATCGAGGAAACTTTACCGGAAACGTTTCTGCAAAAATATCGCCTGATGGGCAAACGGGATGCACTGAAAATCATGCACTTTCCGAATAGTCCAGCGGAAGTTAAGCAAGCAAGAAGGCGGTTTGTTTATGAAGAATTTCTTTTGTTTCAGTTGAAAATGCAGGCATTAAGGAAATTTGAACGCGAGCATTCACCAGGAATCAAACAAAAATATGATCTAGCCAAATTAATGGAGCTCATCAACAGTCTTCCTTTCCCATTAACGAATGCTCAAAAGAAAGTGGTTAATGAAATATTAGCGGATTTAAAATCACCTTACCATATGAATCGGCTGCTCCAAGGCGATGTAGGCTCCGGTAAAACGGTTGTAGCCGCCATCGGTCTTTTTGCAACGGTTACAGCCGGCTATCAAGGAGCATTAATGGTGCCAACGGAAATCCTGGCAGAACAGCACGCAGAGTCGTTAAAGAATATGTTAGAACCCGTTAACGTAAGATGTGAACTATTAACAAGCTCCATTAAAGGTAAACAGCGACGAGAAATCCTTCAAGCACTAAACGAAGGAAAGGTAGATATCTTGATTGGGACCCATGCACTGATTCAGAATGAGGTTACATTTAACAAGCTTGGCTTTGTGATTACAGATGAGCAGCACCGCTTCGGGGTTGAGCAGCGCAGAATTTTGCGTGAAAAGGGCGAAAATCCCGATGTCTTGTTCATGACCGCTACTCCTATTCCTCGCACCCTTGCTATTACGGTTTTTGGGGAGATGGATGTTTCCATCATTGACGAAATGCCGGCAGGAAGAAAATCAATCGAAACCTATTGGGCAAAACCAGAAATGCTAGAACGTGTCCTAGGGTTTATTGAAAAGGAATTGAGGAAAGGCCATCAGGCCTATGTGATCTGTCCGCTTATAGAGGAGTCGGAAAAGCTTGATGTCCAAAATGCGATTGATGTTCATACCACATTAACCCACTTTTTTCAAAATCGCTTTCAAGTCGGCCTGATGCACGGCCGTTTATCATCAGAGGAGAAAGAGTCGGTGATGAAGGCATTTAGTGAAAATGTGGTTCAGGTCCTTGTTTCTACCACTGTTGTCGAGGTGGGAGTAAATGTTCCTAATGCGACCATGATGGTTATTTATGATGCTGAGCGGTTTGGTTTATCGCAATTGCATCAACTGCGGGGCCGTGTTGGACGTGGGAGTGCTCAATCCTATTGTGTACTGCTGGCAAATCCAAAAACAGAAGTAGGCCAAGAAAGAATGCGGATTATGACCGAAACCAATGATGGGTTTGTTTTAAGTGAAAAGGACTTAGAACTTAGAGGACCTGGCGACTTCTTTGGCAAAAAACAAAGTGGCGTCCCCGAGTTTAAGGTGGCCGATATGGTGCATGATTATCGGGCACTCGAAACAGCCAGAAGTGATGCAAGTATGTTGATTAGTTCAGAGTTTTTTTGGACAGACCTAGAATATCAATATTTACGAGAGAAAATTAAAGAATCTGGTGTATTAGAAGGGGAAAAACTAGATTAAACCTGTAAAATTTTCCGGCAGACACCATACCGTCTACTAGTGCCCGGCAACACGGATCGATCTGAAGTAAATGAATTTCGTTGCGACATGTCCAGCTCCAGCGCCCAGCGACTAGTGTACTTCGCCCATCTCCCTACGATAAGTCAACACGAAAAAGCTGATGCTCTTCGTGTTGACTTTATCTCGGTCGATGTGCCCAGTCCTGTCGTGCGCTAAACGGGCGCTTCCGCTTTTCTTTTTAATTTAATCTTGCAATCTGCTTTTTTAAATTTTATACTACTCTTAGTACCTAGTCATAAGAGCTCGGACGGTGTGAAAAATTATGAGAAGAAGCAAAAAAGATCGACAACAGTTATTGACTTCTACAATAAAAAAGAATCCATTTATTACCGATGAGGAATTATCGGAAAAATTTCAAGTTAGTGTACAAACAATTCGTCTGGATCGTTTGGAGCTATCGATACCGGAGCTGCGTGAACGAATTAAAAACGTTGCTGAGAAACGGTTTGAAGATGAAGTACGTTCCTTACCATTAGAAGAAGTAATTGGGGAAATTATTCATATAGAATTAGACCAGAATGCCATCTCTATTTTTGATGTAAAAAAAGAACATGTGTTCAAGCGGAATAATATTGCACGCGGACATCATGTTTTTGCTCAAGCGAATTCTCTTGCCGTTGCTGTCATTAATGATGAATTGGCCTTAACGGCAAAGGCCAATATTCAATTTATCCGTTCGGTAAATTTAAATGAACGGGTTATTGCCAAAGCAAAGGTAGCTAAAATAGAGGAGACGGGGAGAACGTTTGTAGAAGTACATAGTTTTGTCAATAATGAACTGGTTTTTACCGGAGAATTTGAAATGTACCGTTCGAAAAATAATTAAGGGATGTGACACATGAAAATAGCAATCGATGCGATGGGCGGAGATCATGCCCCAAAAGAAGTAGTATTAGGTGCAATGAAGGCTGTTCAGTCCTTTTCTGATATACATATCACCCTTGTTGGGGACGAAACCAAAATAAATGAAACACTTAACGCCCACGAAAGAATTTCTGTTTTACATACTACAGAGGTGATTCTTGCCACAGATGAACCGGTAAGAGCGGTTCGCCGAAAAAAAGATGCCTCCATGGTATTAGCGGCTAAACAAGTGGTTGATGGAGCAGCGGACGCATGTATCTCAGCGGGGAATACGGGAGCATTAATGGCGGCAGGATTATTTGTTGTCGGACGAATAGAAGGAATTGACAGGCCGGCCCTAGCGCCTACCTTACCAACCATTGGAGGAGAAGGCTTTCTTCTTCTTGATGTTGGGGCAAATGCCGACGCCAAGCCGGAACATTTAGTACAATATGCAATTATGGGTTCCATATATAGTGAAAAGGTTAGAGGCATTAATAAGCCAAGAGTGGGGCTTTTAAATATTGGGACAGAAGAAAAAAAAGGCAATGAGCTGACAAAAAACACCTTCACTTTATTGAAAAACAGTAACTTGAATTTTGTTGGCAATGTCGAGGCACGTGATTTGCTCGATGGAGTTGCCGATGTTGTGGTGACTGATGGATTCACAGGTAATATGGTATTGAAAACACTTGAAGGTACCGCTCTAGCCATGTTTAAAATGCTAAAAACTGCTCTGATGGGCAGCTTTACAAGTAAACTAGCTGCAGCAGTTCTAAAGCCGAATCTAAAGACTTTAAAAAATACAATGGACTATTCGGAATATGGCGGGGCTGCCCTTTTTGGATTAGGAGCACCTGTTATTAAGGCACATGGCTCTTCCAACGCCCAAGCCATCTTTAGTGCCATTAGGCAGACAAGAGAAATGGTTGGAAACGATGTAGTTCAATTAATTCAAAAAGCAGTTGAACAGTCAGATGCTGTTAAATAAGAACGAATGAGGTGTTGAAATGAGTAAAATAGCCTTTGTTTTTCCTGGGCAAGGTTCACAAGCAGTTGGAATGGGAAAAGAGTTAGCGGAAAAACATCCAGAAATTATGGCGTATTTTTCAAAAGTTGATGAAAGACTGAATGTCCCATTAAGTAAGCTAATCTTTGAAGGGCCAAAAGAAGAGTTGACCCTGACCTATAATACACAGCCTGCCTTGTTAACAACAAGTATCGCCATCCTAGACTTCTTTCAACAGTCAGGAATCAAGGCTGATTATGTTGCCGGGCACAGCTTAGGAGAGTATACAGCTCTTGTTGCTGCCGGAGTGTTATCTTTTGAAGATGGAGCCTACGCTGTGCGTAAACGGGGTGAGTTTATGGAACATGCAGTGCCAAATGGCGAGGGGTCGATGGCGGCTGTCCTTGGATTAGACCGAGATGCACTGCTCAAAGTAACAGAAGAGGTTAGTGGAAGTGGTTTGTCCGTTTCATTGGCCAATTTAAATTGTCCTGGCCAGATTGTGATCTCTGGTTCAAGGGAAGGTGTCAAGATTGCCGGAGAGAAAGCAAAAGAAGCAGGAGCAAAGCGGGTACTCCCTCTCGAAGTAAGTGGCCCGTTCCATTCGACTTTAATGAAACCGGCAGCTAATCAATTGCGTGAAGTTCTAGATGAACTTCAAATGAAAGATGCCGAGATTCCTGTAATAGCAAACGTTACGGCCGAACCGATCAGTGCTAGTTTGGAAATTAAAGATAAGTTAATTGAACAACTATATTCTCCGGTATTATGGGAAGATTCCGTTGAAAAAATGATCAGCCTTGGGGTCGATACATTTATTGAAATTGGACCAGGAAAAGTTCTTTCAGGCTTAATTAAAAAAATTGATAAGACAGTCAAAACGTATTCTGTATCGGATGAAGCGAGCGCTCAAGCAGTATTGGACGCCTTAAAGGAGGAAAAGCTATGATTTTAGCAGGGAAATTTGCTCTTGTTACAGGAGCATCCCGAGGAATCGGCAGAGAAATTGCGTTAGAATTGGCGAGGCAAGGTGCGAATGTTGCCGTCAATTATGCTGGCAGTGAAGCAAAAGCAAATGAGGTTGTCGATGAAATTAAGGCACTTGGCAGAGATGCCTTTACTGTGAAATGTAATGTAGCCAATTCCGAAGAAGTGACTGAAATGGTTAAAACCACAGTAGATCGCTTTGGAAGACTAGACATCCTCGTTAATAATGCAGGGATTACGAGAGATAATCTTTTAATGAGAATGAAGGAAGAGGAATGGGATGATGTTATCAATACCAACCTAAAGGGTGTGTTCCTCTCTACCAAAGCCGTGACTAGACAAATGATGAAGCAGCGTGTGGGCCGGATCATTAATATTGCGTCTGTTGTCGGGGTAAGCGGCAATCCAGGTCAAGCCAACTATGTGGCGGCAAAAGCGGGTGTGATTGGCTTAACGAAAACAACTGCTAAAGAACTGGCATCCCGTAATATTACCGTAAACGCTATTGCGCCTGGGTTTATTACCACCGATATGACAGACCAATTATCTGACGAAGTAAAGGCAGAGATGTTAAAGCAAATTCCTCTAGCACGTTTAGGAGAACCAAAGGATATCGCTAAAATTACCGCCTTTATCGCATCAGATGATTCCGCGTATATTACTGGGCAAACTTTCCATGTTAATGGCGGAATGGTAATGTAAACATGAAAAGCCGAAGCGCCTTGACCGGGCGATGGAGCTGGACATTTCTGATAGTAAAAAATTTCTTATAAAAGATTATGTATTATTTTAATGAAATACTCTATAATAGCTTGAGGGGAGGTGAACAAGCATGGCAGAGGTATTAGAACGTGTTACAAAAATCATCGTTGACCGCTTAGGCGTTGATGAATCTCAAGTTAAGCTTGAAGCTTCATTTAAAGATGATCTTGGCGCTGATTCCCTTGACGTAGTTGAACTAGTAATGGAATTAGAAGATGAGTTCGATATGGAAATTTCTGACGATGATGCTGAAAAAATCAGTACAGTTGGTGATGCTGTTAATTACATAAATAGCAGTAAATAATCCCGTTAGATTTATTCAAAAGCTCCGTTTTCAAACGGAGCTTTATTATGTATGATAGAACTTGGCAGTGAGCTTGGCAAAACTATCTGCCAAGTTTCTTTGCGTTTTCATAAAAACTTTTTTAAACTCATAGTAAGTAGTTTGTAAATTTGATGCAAGGTGGAGAAATTCATGCGCAAGAATGGTAAAGAAAATGAAGTAAATCGCGCAAAAGAAAATCAATTTAAGGATTTTCAAACTTCAATCGGTGTGACGATTGAAAACGAAAAATTATTAAAGCAAGCATTTACTCATTCATCCTATGTGAATGAGCATCGCAGAAAGCCATTCGAAGATAATGAAAGGCTTGAATTTTTAGGAGACGCTGTCCTCGAATTAACGGTTTCACAATTCCTATTTAAAAAATACCCTACCATGACTGAAGGAGAATTAACGAAACTTCGTGCTGCAATCGTGTGTGAGCCTTCATTGGTAGCCTTTGCAAATGACCTGGAATTTGGTAAATACATTTTGCTTGGCAAGGGGGAAGAGATGACTGGCGGAAGGGAACGCCCAGCACTGCTTGCTGACGTGTTTGAAGCCTTCATTGGTGCGTTATATTTGGATCAGGGAATTGAAAAAGTCGTTGAATTTCTAGAGAGAGTGGTCTTTCCTAAAATAAACGCCGGTGCTTTTTCTCATGTGATGGATTTTAAAAGTCAATTGCAGGAGCTTGTTCAGCGTGATGGAGCTGGTCTTATTGAATATCGTGTCCTTCAGGAAAAAGGGCCTGCCCATAATAAGGAATTTGTTTCAAGAGTATCACTTAATGGAGCAGAACTGGGTGTGGGGGCAGGAAAGTCCAAGAAGGAAGCGGAACAGCATGCGGCTGAAATGGCCCTTAAGGTATTAAAAACAAAAACAACCTAGAAATGACATGTTGGCAGGAGTAATCCCCGTGCAGCATAGGGAGGATAAAGAAATGTTTTTAAAACGGTTGGACATTATTGGCTTTAAATCTTTTGCGGAACGCATTGAAGTTGATTTTGTTCCTGGAGTAACGGCTGTAGTGGGTCCTAATGGCAGCGGCAAAAGTAATATTACCGATGCCATTCGCTGGGTATTAGGGGAACAGTCAGCAAAGTCATTAAGAGGCAGCAAGATGGAAGATATTATTTTTGCCGGAAGCGATTCTAGAAAGGCCCTTAATTTTGCTGAAGTCACCCTGACATTAGACAATACCGATCAAGGATTAGGGATTGATTTTAATGAAGTTAGTGTGACAAGAAGAGTTTCCCGCTCGGGTGATAGTGACTTTTTCATAAATAAACAGTCATGCCGTCTTAAGGATATTATTGATTTATTTATGGATTCGGGTCTTGGCCGGGAAGCCTTTTCGATCATCAGCCAAGGGAAAGTAGAAGAAATTTTAAATAGCAAGGCAGAAGACCGCCGCACCATCTTTGAAGAAGCTGCAGGAGTCTTAAAATATAAAAACCGTAAGAAAAAGGCAGAAGTGAAACTGTTTGAAACACAGGATAATTTAAATCGTGTCAATGATATCCTCCATGAACTGGAAGGACAAGTAGAGCCGTTAAAAATTCAAGCTTCCATGGCAAGGGATTTTCTTGAGAAAAAAGAAGAGCTTGAAACGATTGAGGTGGCATTAACGGTTTTTGAAATAGAAGACCTTCATCAAAAATGGGAACAGCTTTCCAAACAGTTAGAGGAGCACCAACAGGAAGAACTTAAGCTTTCCTCGGAATTACAGGTTAAGGAAGCGGCGATTGTTGAAACAAGGGATAAAATCGCTGCCATGGATGAGTCCATTACGGACTTGCAGAATGTACTCTTACATGCCAGTGAAGAGCTTGAAAAGCTTGAGGGCAGGAAAGAGGTACTCAAAGAACGGAAAAAGAACGCATCGCATAATAAAGAACAGCTAAGAAGTAATATTACAGAACTAACCGATCGCATCAATCAGCTAAAGAAAAATCGGGATATACAGGCTGAAGCAGTAATGGAACTAAATATCCAGGTTGAAAAACTGCAATCCGAATTAAAGAAGCGCCAAGAGAAGCTGCCTCTATATTCGGAGAATACCGAAGAAAAAATTGAGGCCTTAAAAAGTGAATATATCGATTTATTGAACGATCAAGCCGGTGCAAAAAATGAATTAAAATATATCGACCAGCAATTGGAGCAGCAAGCTCGTAGAGGAACACGTCTTGATACGGAAAATGAAAAATATCTCGAAGAGCGCCAAATCGCGCAAACCAACAAAATGGAAGTTCAAGCTGCCTTAGAAGAAGTACAAAAGAAACTAGCTAGTCAGTTGGTTTCGTATCGTGAGGGACAGCGAGAGCTTGAAACGGTTAAAACTAATTACGAGAAACAAGAAAAAACATTATATCAAGCCTATCAGCTCCTCCAGCAGGCAAAATCCAGAAAAGAAATGCTTGAAGAGATGGAAGAAGACTTTGCTGGCTTTTTTCAAGGCGTAAAAGAGGTATTAAAGGCTCGTGACCAAAAGTTAAAGGGAATTGAAGGGGCAGTTGCTGAACTCGTAACCGTTCCAAAAAATTATGAAACGGCTTTAGAGACTGCCCTTGGCGGTGCCCTTCAGCACATTGTTGTGGATACCGAACAGAATGCCAGGAACGCTATTCAATATTTGAAGCAGAATTCATTTGGTCGAGCTACATTTTTACCGTTGAGTGTGATTAAAGGGCGGTCATTATCATCTGCCCAGCTTTCTTCGATTCAAAACCACCCTTCGTTGATCGGGCCGGCTGTCAGCCTCGTAACATTTGATTCAAAGTATACAGAGGTTATGAATAACCTGCTTGGGAATGTGGTCATAACAAAGGACTTAAAAGGCGCAAATGAATTGGCCAAAATCCTTCAATACCGTGCAAGAATGGTAACTTTAGACGGTGATATTGTTAACCCTGGCGGATCGATGACTGGAGGAGCCCTTAAGCAAAAAACGACATCCCTGTTAACAAGAAAAGGGGAGCTTGAAAACTTAAAAGAAAAGCTTATCATGATGGAAGAAAAAACAGCAGGCTTGGAAACGGCCGTTAAAAGGTTGAAAGCAGAGGTTCAACAAGCTGAAAGCCAAGTAGAGGAAATCCGCCAAGATGGGGAGTCGTTAAGAGTAACGGAGCAATCTGTAAAGGGAGAGCTTCGTGAGGCAGAGATGCAGGAGAAGAACCTGAATGATCGATTAGCCCTTTACGACCTTGAAAAAGGGCAATTGACGGAAGAAAGAGATTCATTGTTAAAAAGAAAAAATGAGTTAACAGAAGCTTTCGAGTCCTATAAGGTAACCATTGCCGATCTAGATGCCCAAATTGCGAAACTAACAGAACAAAAGTCGAGTGATCTGAGCTCGAAAGAAACATTGACGAACGAAATTAATGACTTGAAGGTTGAATTCGCTTCAAAGAATGAACAGTTTACACATGCAAAAGAACGCCTATCAATGCTCAATGCCGATTTAAACGAGAGTGAGCAAAAGCTTGTCATTTTTACAGAAGACCTTAACCTGTTAACATCGGAAATGACGAACAGTTCCTCGGGTGAAGAACAATTAGAAGCGGCTGCAAAAAGTAAGCAACAGGATAAAGAAGCGACATTACAATTAATCACCGAGCGAAGACAAGAACGGTTATCCATGCAGGACTCCCTCGAAGATTCAGAGCTAGAGGCAAAAGAGTTAAAGAGACTGCACAAAGGGATGATCGTGGTTCTAAGGGATGAAGAAGTAAAGCTTAACCGCTTAGATGTAGAACTCGAAAATCGCCTTGCACAGTTACGAGAAGAGTACCTCTTATCCTTTGAGGGTGCGAAGGAACAATATCCATTAACCATTCCGGCAGAGGAAGCGAGAAAAAAGGTTAAATTAATTAAGCTGGCAATTGAAGAGCTTGGCAATGTTAACTTAGGCGCCATTGAAGAATATGAACGGGTGTCTGAACGTTATGAGTTCTTAAATGAACAAAAGACAGACTTGCAGGAAGCTAAAGATACCCTCTATATGGTGATTGGGGAAATGGATACAGAAATGAAGAGACGTTTCGAACATACCTTTGAGGGGATTCGTGAACATTTCGAACCGACATTTCGGACTCTATTTGGCGGCGGAAGGGCTGACTTGGTTTTAACAATGCCGGATGATTTATTAAATACGGGTGTAGAAATTGTTGCGCAGCCGCCAGGTAAGAAACTTCAGAACCTTGGACTTTTATCCGGAGGAGAGCGTGCCCTTACGGCAATTGCCTTGTTATTTTCGATTTTAAAAGTACGTCCTGTACCATTCTGTATCCTTGATGAGGTGGAAGCAGCCCTTGATGAAGCCAATGTTCACCGCTTCAGCCAATATTTAAAAAAATATAGTCAAGAAACACAATTTATTGTCATTACGCACCGAAAAGGCACAATGGAAGAGGCCGATGTTCTGTACGGAGTCACGATGCAGGAGTCGGGTGTTTCAAAACTTGTATCTGTCCGCTTGGAGGATACAAAAGAATTAGTTGAATCTTAATGTGAAGGAAGTGAAGAGATGAGTTTTTTTAAAAAATTAAAAGAAAAAATTTCAAAATCTACGGATTCGGTGACGGAAAAGTTTAAGGAAGGGTTAACCAAAACACGAGATAATTTTTCCGGGAAAGTAAATGATTTAGTAGCGAGGTACCGGAAAGTTGATGAAGACTTTTTTGAAGAATTAGAGGAAATCCTGATTCAGGCGGATGTTGGTTTTGATACCGTCATGCAGTTAATCGATGAGCTCAAAATGGAAGTAAAACGGCGTAACATTCAAGAACCGCAAGAGGTGCAAAGTGTTATCTCCGAGAAGCTGGTTGACATTTATAATGCGGGTGAAGAACAATCCTCAAAAATAAATATCCAAGAGGATGGTTTAACCGTTATCTTATTTGTTGGGGTTAATGGAGTTGGAAAAACAACGACGATTGGAAAGCTTGGTCATAAGTTCAAGAGTGAAGGAAAGAAAGTGTTGATGGCAGCAGGTGATACCTTTCGTGCAGGTGCGATTGAACAGCTAGAAGTATGGGGCGAAAGAGTTGGAGTGGAAGTCATTAAACAGGCAGAAGGATCTGACCCGGCTGCTGTGATGTATGATGCCATTCAGGCGGCTAAATCACGTCGCGCCGACATTTTATTGTGTGATACAGCAGGCCGTCTGCAAAACAAAGTGAATTTAATGAAAGAGTTAGAAAAAGTGAAACGGGTAATTGAACGCGAGATACCTGGTGCTCCGCATGAAGTGATTCTAGTACTTGATGCAACAACCGGTCAGAATGCACTCATCCAGGCAAAGACATTTAAAGAAGTAACAAATGTTAGCGGGATTGTTCTATCTAAACTTGATGGTACGGCAAAGGGCGGGATTGTTTTAGCCATTCGCAACGAATTAAAAATCCCTGTCAAATTTGTCGGTCTCGGTGAAAAAATGGATGATCTGCAAGAATTTGATGCTGAAAAATATGTCTATGGACTATTTGCTGATCAAGTAGAAAAAACAGAATAGGTTGTAAAGGTATTATCTTGACAGATAGGACAAGAGCCTGTAAACTACTTTTGTAAAGGCTTTTCACTTAACAATAGCATTGGAGGGAAGACAGGCATGATGCTTGAAAAGACAACGCGAATGAATTATCTATATGATTTCTACTATTCGCTGTTAACTCCAAAGCAACAAAGCTATATGTCTCTCTATTATTTAGATGATTACTCTCTAGGAGAAATTGCTGAAGAGTATGACGTAAGCAGGCAAGCTGTTTATGATAATATAAAACGGACTGAAGCAATGCTCGAGGAGTATGAGGAAAAGCTGTTATTACTACAGAAATTTCAAGAGCGTACAAGACTGATCAGGGACATGAAAGAATTGCTTAATGTGGCGAACCCATCAAAAGCAGCATTATTAAAAATGGTTACTGAGCTTGAGAAATTAGATTAGGAGGCGGCATAAATGGCATTTGAAGGATTAGCCGACCGACTGCAAAATACGATCCAAAAAATCCGCGGAAAAGGAAAGGTCTCGGAAGCGGACGTCAAAGAAATGATGCGCGAAGTTCGTCTTGCTCTACTAGAAGCAGACGTTAACTTCAAGGTAGTCAAAGATTTCGTGAAAAAAGTCAGTGAGCGGGCTGTAGGACAAGAGGTCCTCAAGAGTTTAACTCCAGGGCAGCAAATTATAAAAATCGTTAACGAAGAACTAACGGCGTTAATGGGGGGCGAGCAAAGCAAGATTGCTGTTTCTAATCGACCACCGACGGTTATTATGATGGTTGGACTGCAAGGTGCCGGTAAAACAACGACAACAGGAAAGCTGTCGCTGTTACTTCGTAAAAAGTATAACCGGAAACCTTTGCTGGTTGCGGCTGATATTTATCGTCCTGCGGCAATTAAGCAGCTCCAAACCTTGGGTAAACAATTGGATATGCCCGTATTCTCGCTTGGCGACCAAGTGAGCCCTGTCGAAATTGCTAAGCAAGCAATTGCAAAAGCAAAGGAAGATCATCACGATTATGTTTTGATTGATACAGCCGGACGTCTCCATGTGGACGAAGCTTTAATGGACGAGTTAAAGGACATTAAAGAACTAACGAAACCAGACGAAATTTTCCTTGTTGTTGATGCGATGACCGGACAGGATGCTGTCAATGTGGCTCAAAGCTTTAACGAACAGCTGGGTTTAACAGGAGTCGTTCTAACGAAGCTTGATGGCGATACCCGTGGTGGAGCAGCTCTGTCTATTCGGGCAGTGACCCAGACACCGATTAAATTTGTCGGTCTTGGCGAAAAAATGGATGCACTTGAGCCATTTTACCCTGAACGGATGGCATCGAGAATCTTAGGCATGGGTGATGTGCTGACACTAATTGAAAAGGCACAAGCCAATGTTGATGAAGAGAAGGCCAAAGAGTTAGAACAGAAAATGCGGACGGCTTCGTTTACGCTCGAAGACTTTTTAGATCAACTTGGCCAAGTTCGAAACTTAGGTCCACTGGATGAATTGTTGAAGATGATGCCTGGGGCAAATAAAATCAAAGGTTTGAATAATATTCAAATCGATGAAAAGCAAATTGCCCATGTGGAAGCGATTATCCAATCGATGACAAAAGCCGAGAAAAATAATCCGGAAATTCTAAATGCTAACCGCAAGCGGAGAATTGCCAAAGGAAGCGGACGTCCAGTAACAGAAATTAACCGCTTATTAAAGCAGTTCGAGGACATGAAGAAAATGATGAAGCAAATGTCCGGAATGCAGATGAAGGGCAAGAAAAAAGGCGGATTCAAATTTCCTTTTAAGTTTTAAACTATGTTGATTGGAGCGGAAGGCGCTCGACTCCTGCGGGAGTACGGGGCAGGGG
>NZ_JBALNF010000016.1:162872-167717 GCF_036962465.1 Neobacillus vireti | reverse complement strand
CCGAGGAGGCTCCCCGGCACGCCCGCGGAAAGCGAGCGACTGGAGCGGAAATCAATAAACTAAGTTTTAAAACTGAAAAAATTGGTAATAATGGTTGTAAAGAAAAAACACTTTACAAACTATAAAAGAATTGATATTATACTATCTTGTGTGAAACTATTCGGAGGTGCTTATTTAAAATGGCAGTAAAAATTCGTTTAAAGCGTATGGGAGCTAAAAAAACTCCTTTCTATCGTATTGTAGTAGCAGATTCTCGTTCACCACGTGACGGACGTTACATTGAAATCGTTGGAACTTACAATCCAGTTGCAGAACCAGCTAAAGTTGACATCAACGAAGAATTAGCTCTTAAATGGTTAAAAGACGGTGCGAAGCCATCTGATACAGTTCGTAACCTTTTCTCAAACCAAGGCATCATGGAAAAATTCCATAATGCAAAATTAAACAAGTAATTGTTAAACGATTATGAAACAATTAATCGAAACAATTGTTAAGCCGCTTGTTGATTTTCCTGAAGATGTTCATGTGGACGTCTTAGAAGATGACTCTCGTATTACTTATCAACTATCCGTTAATAAAACGGATATGGGGAAAGTAATTGGGAAACAGGGGCGCGTTGCAAAGGCCATTAGAACTGTTGTTTATGCAGCAGGATCATCACAACAAAAGAAAATTTTTCTAGAAATTGGTGAATAGCTTTTTGCATCTAGATAAAAGGGAGGGATTGATTCCTCCCTTTTTTGCTATAGAAAAGCGAAAGCGCTGAGGCGCTGAAGCTAGTCAATTCTCATCGTTCCTATTAAGAACACAGGGAGGCGGATCTTTGTGCAGCTGATTCAAACTGTTGTGGTGAAGCAAGTGATAACGGAGAAAAGTAAGGAAGACCTTTACGAAAAGTTCCATGGAAGAATGCTGCAGTTGAAAAAGGAATGTGATCAGCTTTTATTCGAGCTAAAGAGGTTGGAAAAAACAAAAAGCTTTTCTCCAGAGGCACTAAAGAAAAGGTTTGAAACAGAAATTCAAATGCGTAAAGAAAAAATTAAGCTTCTTGAGTTTCAAATCGAACAATTACATAACCTACCATTAGGCAGTGAAATACAGGAAAGAGAAGTTCAGGCCCTCGTTGAGATAAATGTTGGTGATAGATGGAACGAGAAGATAGAACCATCGACAATCATAATCGAGGACGGAATTATTAAGGAAATTAAATAGAAGGTGACGTTATATGGAAAAATGGTTTAATGTTGGTAAAATCGTCAATACACAAGGAATTAAAGGTGAAGTGAGGGTAATATCTAAAACAGATTTCCCAGAAAAACGCTACAAAGCCGGCAATGTTCTCTATCTATTTATGCCAAACTCGAAAACACCGATTGAACTAACGGTAAGAAGCCACCGCACACATAAGAATTTTGAGTTACTAACTTTTGAAGGATACAATAATATTAATGAGGTAGAGAAATTTCGAGATGGGATCTTAAAGGTACCTGAAGCGCAACTCGGGGAATTGGAAGAAGACGAATTCTATTATCATGAAATTATCGGCTGCCTTGTGGCAACTGCCAAGGGAGAAGAAATCGGGAAAGTAATCGAGATCCTTTCACCTGGAGCAAATGATGTTTGGGTGGTTAAAGGAAAGGGCGGCAAGGAAGTCCTTATCCCCTATATTCATGATGTCGTAAAAAAAGTAGATGTAAAAGAACAAGTCATCATTATTGAACCAATGGAAGGGTTACTTTCATGATGCAAATCGATATTCTGACATTGTTTCCAGAGATGTTTTCTGGGGTCTTTGGCCATTCTATTTTACAAAAAGCGGCTGAGAAATCTGCAGTTCAGTATAATGTCGTAAATTTCCGGGATTTTGCGGATAACAAACACTCCACTGTCGATGATTATCCATATGGCGGCGGTGCCGGCATGGTACTCAAACCGCAGCCGATTTTTGACGCTGTTGCCTCTCTTCGAGAACAAGCAAAAAGTACTAATCCAAGGGTGATCCTGCTTTGCCCGCAAGGAGAGCGTTATGAACAGCGCAAAGCGGAGGAATTAGCTAAAGAAGAGCACTTAATTTTCATTTGCGGTCATTATGAGGGTTATGATGAGCGGATCAGAGAACATGTCGTTACCGACGAAATATCGATTGGCGATTATGTCCTGACAGGAGGGGAATTAGGCGCAATGGTGGTCGTGGATAGTGTTGTCCGTTTGCTGCCAGAAGTACTAGGAAACGCGGAATCACATCAGAAGGATTCTTTTAGTACCGGCTTACTAGAACATCCTCACTATACAAGGCCGGCAGATTTTCGAGGATTGAAGGTTCCGGATGTTCTTATGTCAGGTAATCACAAATTAATCGAAGAATGGCGCAATAAAGAGGCATTACGACGAACGCTAGTAAGAAGACCTGATTTATTAGATAAGATCGAATTAACAAACGAACAAGAAAAATGGCTAAAAGAAGTAAAAAAAGATTACGAGTAATATTGCAGGCTCATTATAATTATGTTATGATACTTCTTGTGACTTGCGAGCTGATCCTTTTCAGATTGTAGTCTTATAACGATGTTCCGCTGCATGCAACAAGGAAAAAGGATATGCATGAGCATCTGTTGGAAGGAGTTGAAAAAACGATGCATAAATTAATCGAAGAAATCACAAAAGAACAACTTCGTTCTGATCTTCCTGCGTTCCGTCCTGGTGACACTGTACGTGTACACGTTAAAGTTATCGAGGGTACTCGTGAGCGTATTCAGTTATTCGAAGGTGTTGTGATTAAGCGTCGTGGTGGTGGAATTAGCGAAACTTTTACAGTACGTAAAGTTTCTTACGGAGTAGGCGTTGAACGTACTTTCCCAGTACACACACCAAAAATTGCGAAGCTTGAAGTAATTCGCCGCGGTAAAGTTCGCCGTGCTAAGCTTTACTACTTGCGTAACCTTCGCGGTAAAAAAGCAAGAATTAAAGAGATTCGATAATACGAAAAGAAAAGGGCTTGCTTGGGCAGGCTCTTTTTTTATACATAACCTTTCATTTTATGGTAAAAGATATGTATCGAATTGTTACATTGCAGGCTGTTTTTTATCAAAAATTATTAAAGTTTGGTTAAAAAAATCATCCCATCGTGATAAATAAGTTTAACTTATGTAAAATAGGCTTGATAAGACATTTTTTAATAGTGATTGGTGGGGAATTGAATGACAAAAAAGAAAAATGAATTGTGGGAATGGACGAAAGCATTATTGATTGCGGTGGCACTTGCTGCAGTCATTCGATATTTTCTTTTTGCTCCAATCGTTGTGGATGGGCTTTCCATGATGCCGACATTAAAAGACCAAGACAGGATGATCGTTAATAAATTCAGCTACGAAATTGGGGTGCCTAAGCGATTCGATATTATCGTTTTTCACGCGCCGGAAGGAAAGGATTACATAAAACGTGTCATTGGTCTTCCAGGTGATACACTTGAGTATAAGGATGATATCCTCTATATAAATGGAAAAGCGTATAAAGAGCCATATTTAGATGAATATAAGAAACAAGTAGAGGATGGTCCGCTAACGGGTTCATTCACCCTTGAAGAAAAAATAGGCCGTAAAACAGTGCCAAAAGGTGAATTATTTGTAATGGGGGATAATCGCCGCTTCAGTAAGGATTCCAGACATATTGGAACGGTTCCGCTGAGTAAAGTCATCGGGAAAACCAGCGTTGTGTACTGGCCTTTAAAGGATGCCCACATTGTAACTGTCAAGGGACAATAGTTTAAGCTTTATAAAGGAGGTGGCGCTTTGACGATCCAATGGTTTCCAGGCCATATGGCCAAGGCTCGCAGAGAGGTCACGGAAAAATTAAAGCTGGTTGATATCATTTTTGAATTGGTGGATGCACGAATTCCATATTCCTCTAGGAATCCAATGATAGATGAAATTATCCAGCATAAACCAAGATTAGTCTTATTAAATAAGGCGGATATGGCGGACAAAGAAGTGACCAGAGAGTGGATTGCCTACTTTGCAAATAAGGGAATAAAAGCTCTGGCAATTAATTCACAAGCTGGCGAAGGTATGAAAAATATTGTCCAAGCCTCAAACGAAATTCTAAAAGAGAAATTTGACCGGTTAAAGGCAAGAGGCGTAAAACCGCGTGCCATTCGCGCCATGATTGTCGGAATTCCAAATGCAGGGAAATCTACACTAATCAACCGTCTCGCCAAGAAAAATATTGCAAAAACGGGAAACACTCCGGGTGTAACCAAGGCTCAGCAGTGGATAAAGGTAGGAAAAGAACTGGAGCTGCTCGATACACCAGGAATCTTATGGCCTAAATTTGAGGATCAGGAAGTCGGTATGAAGCTGGCGATCACTGGGGCCATCAAGGATACTTTATTAAATCTGCAGGATTTGACGGTTTACTCGCTGCGTTTTTTAGAAAAGAGCTATCCAGAACGGTTAAGAGAACGCTACAAGCTCACAGAGATACCAGAGGATGTCGTAGCATTATTTGACCATATCGGCACGCTTAGAGGCTGTTTAATGGGCGGAGGAATGGTCGACTACGATAAAGTAGCTGAATTAGTAATCAGAGAAGTGCGATCAGAGAAATTTGGTCCACTCACTTTTGAAAGCCCAAAGGATATTCCAGAACCCGTGGAAAACAAAAAATAAGCTCTCCCTTGGGAGGGCTTGATTTTTTTATTTATGGCTGTGAAAAGGTTATTATTAATTTTTAACATGTTGATTGGAGCGGAAGGCGGCGAAGACTCCTCGAAAATGCTATCGCATTTTCTTCGTGCGTGGGCGGATTCGAGGATGCAAATTCAAAGTCCTGCGGGAGTACGGGGCAGGG
>NZ_JBALNF010000016.1:158860-162847 GCF_036962465.1 Neobacillus vireti | reverse complement strand
GCCGCCTGGAGCGGAAATCAACATTCAAGTTTATCACAGCCCAATTTATAGACAAGGTGACTACAAATGAAGAAACTTTCAATTGCCCAAATAGAAGAAAAGCTGGCTAGTATTTTAGTAGAAACGGATCCTTTTATTGTTGAGCTCAAAAACGATGAGCGAAAAGGTGCCCAACAATGCTTGGCCAAATGGAAAAAACAGCGGGAACAAGAAAAACGCCTGCAAGAAAAGTTCTTTGAAATGAACCATTATGAACGAAAGGTACGGTCACAAGGCTTTAATCTCATTGCTGGGGTTGATGAGGTGGGCAGGGGACCACTCGCAGGCCCGGTTGTGACAGCCGCTGTTATTTTACCTGATGACTTTTTCTTAGCTGGGATAGATGATTCAAAGAAACTGACTGAAAAAAAGCGTCAAGAATTCGATGCCATTATTAAAAAAGAGGCTATCGCGTACAGTGTGGCGATGGTACATGCCGAAGAAATTGATGAGATTAATATTTATGAAGCCACTAAGAAGGCTATGTATGCAGCAATTGTCTCCCTTGAGCCAAAGCCTGATTTTTTACTGATTGATGCGATGAAGCTTGAAACCCCGTATCCGACAGAATCCATAATTAAAGGCGATACCAAAAGTATCTCGATAGCGGCGGCTTCCATTGTTGCAAAGGTAGCAAGGGATACGTTAATGAAGGAACTATCGTTTAGCTATCCTGTCTATGGGTTTCAACAAAACATGGGTTATGGAACAAAGGAGCATTTACAAGCCATCAAACAGTACGGCATCACCCCATACCATCGAAAAAGTTTTGCCCCAGTAAAGGACTATATCAACATAATAATTTAGTATAATAACAGGTCAAGGCCTGTTTTTTTTATTATCGTAAAAAAATTGAAAAGTAGTAAAAATCCTATGAAATCGGTTTCATTTCTATTACTTTTCAGAATATTATAAAGATGAATATAATTTTAGTACGAAAAGGTAGACAAGGTTTGTATCATTATATAAAATGAAAACGGAGTCAATTTTTTGAAGAGTTTGATAGGAGGATGGGAAATGAATATCCATGAGTATCAAGGAAAAGAGATCCTCAAGCAATTCGGGGTATCTGTTCCAAACGGAAAAGTGGCATTCACGGTTGAAGAAGCAGTAGAAGCTGCTAAAGAACTAGGTACACAGGTATGTGTAGTAAAAGCGCAAATCCATGCGGGCGGACGGGGAAAAGCCGGTGGAGTAAAAGTTGCGAAAAACCTTGATGAGGTTCGTACATATGCAAATGAAATCCTCGGAAAAACTCTAGTTACACACCAAACTGGTCCTGAGGGTAAAGAAGTAAAACGCCTCCTAATTGAAGAAGGCTGCGACATTAAAAAAGAATACTATGTTGGTCTCGTACTAGACCGTTCCACTTCACGTGTCGTTTTAATGGCATCTGAAGAAGGCGGTACTGAAATTGAAGAGGTAGCAGCCAACACACCGGAGAAAATTTTTAAAGAGGAAATCGATCCTGCTATTGGCTTACAGTCGTTCCAGGCACGTCGTATTGCCTTTAATATTAATATTCCAACTGAGTTAGTCAACCAAGCAGTTAAGTTCATGATGGGCTTATATAATGCCTATATTGAAAAAGATTGTTCAATTGCTGAAATTAACCCGTTAGTAGTAACAGGTGACGGCAAGGTTATGGCATTAGATGCTAAATTAAACTTTGATTCGAATGCTCTATATCGCCAAAAAGATGTCTTGGCCTATCGTGACCTTGAAGAAGAAGATGCAAAGGAAATCGAAGCATCTAAATACGATTTAAGCTATGTTGCCTTAGATGGAAATATCGGCTGTATGGTTAATGGTGCAGGACTAGCGATGTCCACAATGGATATCATTAAACACTACGGCGGCGACCCTGCCAACTTCCTTGATGTTGGGGGCGGTGCAACTGCTGAGAAAGTTACAGAAGCATTCAAAATTATCCTTTCAGATCCAAATGTAAAAGGTATTTTTGTAAATATCTTTGGTGGAATCATGAAGTGTGACGTCATTGCTGAGGGTGTTGTAGAAGCAGCTAAGCAGGTTGGACTATCGGTTCCGCTTGTTGTTCGTTTAGAAGGAACCAATGTTGACTTAGGTAAGAAAATTCTTGCTGAGTCAAGCGTTGAAATTATTGCTGCTGAATCCATGGCTGACGGTGCACAAAAAATTGTTTCATTAGTCAAATAGGATCGAAAGAAAGGGGAATTCACGTGAGCGTTTTTATTAATAAAGATACAAAGGTTATTGTTCAAGGTATTACTGGCGGAACGGCCCGTTTCCATACAAAGCAAATGCTTGAATACGGAACAAAAATTGTCGGCGGTACATCACCAGGTAAGGCTGGTCAAGAAGTTGAAGGAGTACCGGTTTTTAACACAGTAAGAGATGCGGTTGACGCGACTGGTGCAAATGCTTCCGTTATCTATGTTCCAGCTCCATTTGCGGCAGACTCTATTATTGAAGCAGTTGATGCTGAACTAGATCTTGTTATTTGTATCACTGAGCATATTCCAGTATTAGACATGGTAAAAGTTAAACGTTATATGGAAGGCAAAAAGACTCGTTTAGTTGGTCCAAACTGCCCAGGCGTGATTACAGCTGATGAATGTAAAATTGGGATTATGCCGGGATATATTCATACAAAAGGCCATGTCGGTGTCGTTTCCCGTTCTGGTACCTTAACATATGAGGCTGTTCACCAATTAACCCAAGCTGGTTTAGGTCAAACGACAGCAGTAGGAATCGGCGGAGACCCAGTAAATGGCACCAACTTTATTGATGTTTTAAAGGCATTTAATGAAGATCCAGAAACCTATGCGGTTATCATGATTGGTGAAATTGGCGGTACGGCAGAAGAAGAGGCAGCTGAATGGGTAAAAGCAAACATGACTAAGCCTGTTGTTGGCTTCATTGGCGGTCGTACAGCACCTCCAGGAAAAAGAATGGGCCATGCTGGTGCTATCATTTCAGGTGGGAAAGGTACAGCTGATGAAAAGATCCGCATCATGAACGAATGCGGTATTAAAGTTGCTGATACCCCGTCAGTTATGGGTGAAACTTTAATTGAAGTATTAAAAGAACAAGGTCTATACGAAAAGTGTAAGACTCACTAAGATGGTTAACAGATAGTCCCTCAAATTATGAGGGACTATTTATGATAAATTAAAAAAATGGAGGTTTTTATTTATGGATGAGTTTAAAGAAAAATTTATTCATTTACTGCATTACCCCGATATCTCCTGGAAAACCGTCTTTCACATGTTGAAAAAAGACCCCTCTCTCCAGTCTGTTTACCGAGCTCCCATTTCAACCAATCCTTCTAACCCAATCTACCCTGCGGTTTCCCACGGCTCCTCGTTAACTTCATTTACTTCCTTTTCTTCTGAAAGCATTCATGAACAAATCCGTCAATTTAAAACCAATGACATTGATGTCATCACAATTTTTGATAAAGAATATCCTCATGTTTTAAAAGAAATCTATCAACCACCATGGGCCTTATACACAAAGGGTGACATTGCCCTATTAGAAAAAGAACCGAAACTAGCGGTTGTCGGATCCCGTCAGGCCACCCCATACGGAAAAAAAGCGATCCGGCATATTTTTCCTGACTTGATCAGTCAGGGTATTCTGATTGTAAGCGGACTGGCAACCGGGGTAGATGCCTTAGCCCATGAAGAGACCATAAAACTAGGCGGGAGGACCATTGGCGTTATTGCCGGAGGGCTATACCATATCTATCCAAAAGAGAATATGGCTCTCGCTGTTAAGATGATGCAAACACAGCTAGTCCTCTCGGAATATCCACCTGATACCAAGCCGCTTAGATGGCACTTTCCGGCACGCAATCGAATTATTAGCGGATTATCCACTGGAACGTTTATTATAGAAGCAAAGCGGAAAAGTGGGTCGCTGATTACCGCTAACTATGCCGTCCATGAAGGAAGAGATGTATTT
>NZ_JBALNF010000016.1:151314-158782 GCF_036962465.1 Neobacillus vireti | reverse complement strand
AATGAATTGATCCAGCAAGGAGCAAAACTGGTTACCAGTGCAAAGGATATCTTGGAAGAGCTAAAATATATCCCTAAGCAGTAGCTAAGAAACGTACCAATAAAATTGCCTTTTAAGCAGGTATTTTTAATTAAATGGAGAAATTACCTAAAAAAGGTTGCAAAAATTTCTATTATGTTATACATTTTCCAACAGATGTTAAAATACTAATAAATACATCCTTTTCTTAAAAAAAATGAATAGAATAAAAAATGTTAAATACTATGATAATTACCATATAGTTTAAAAATTTTGGGGTAAGGCAGTTTTGTAAAGTATTTTCTCCGGTTAAATGTGTAAAAACTGGAATTTAGGAAAACTTCTCAAATAGTAAGCATCTTAGAATCAGGCTTTTGCCGTATTCAAGGCGCTTTTACACTTTCCCTCTTAAGGAGGATATTGAATGGCAGCAGAATTTCTAGTAATTGTTGAGTCGCCTGCAAAAGCGAAAACAATAGAACGCTATTTAGGAAATAAGTATAAAGTAAAAGCTTCGATGGGACATATCCGCGATCTACCGCGCAGTCAAATGGGAGTAAATGTTGAAAATAGTTTTGAACCAAAGTATATTACCATTCGGGGGAAGGGCCCGGTATTAAAGGATTTAAAAACAGCGGCCAAAAAAGCGAAAAAAGTCTATCTCGCAGCTGACCCGGATCGCGAAGGGGAAGCAATCGCCTGGCATCTAGCTCATAGTTTAGACGTAGATGTCCATTCCGATTGCCGCGTCGTTTTTAATGAAATTACCAAGGATGCGATTAAGGAATCTTTCAAGCATCCACGTCCGATTAATATGGATCTGGTTGATGCCCAGCAGGCCCGAAGGATATTAGACAGACTTGTCGGATACAATATCAGCCCGCTATTTTGGAAAAAGGTAAAAAAAGGCTTAAGTGCGGGTCGAGTTCAGTCAGTCGCCGTCCGGTTAATCATCGATCGTGAAAAGGAAATAAAAGATTTCAATCCGGAAGAATATTGGACGATTGAAGGAGAGTTCTTAAAGGGCAAGGACCAGTTTAGCGGAGCTTTCTACTCATTAGTAGGACAAGAAAAAAATGAACTAAAGTCCGAAGCGGATGTTCAAGCCGTCTTGAAAGAAATGAAGGGGAATAAGTTCAAGGTCAACTCAGTGAGCAAGAAAGAACGACGCAGAAATCCTGCACCGCCTTTTATTACTTCCTCATTACAACAGGAAGCAGCAAGAAAGTTAAACTTTCGTGCCAAGAAAACGATGATGCTCGCGCAACAGCTGTATGAAGGGATTGAGCTTGGCAAGGAAGGTACTGTTGGTCTTATCACCTATATGAGAACGGACTCAACTCGAATTTCAGAAATAGCTCAAGCAGAGGCGGCGAGCTATATCAAAGCGGAATTCGGTGAAGAGTATTTAAAGAATGACCAAAGAAAAGAGAAAAAACAGACGAATGCTCAGGATGCCCATGAAGCGATCCGCCCGACTAGTACCTTACGAGACCCAAACAGTTTAAAAGAATATCTCTCTCGTGACCAGCTGAGATTATATAAGTTGATTTGGGAGCGGTTCCTTGCCAGTCAAATGGCACAGGCTGTTATGGATACTATGAGTGTTGACCTGCAAAATGGCAATGTAATCTTCCGGGCTACTGGCTCAAAGATCAAGTTCCCCGGGTTTATGAAGGTCTATGTGGAAGGCACGGATGACCAAGTGGATGGTCCGAATAAAATGCTTCCAGACCTAAAAGAAGGCGATGAGGTGTTTAAAAAGGATATTGATCCAAAACAACATTTCACTCAGCCGCCTCCGCGTTATACAGAAGCAAGACTTGTAAAAACCCTGGAAGAGCTGGGGATTGGCCGTCCATCGACATATGCACCAACATTGGATACAATTCAAAAGCGGGGCTATGTTGCTTTAGATAATAAACGTTTTGTTCCAACAGAACTCGGCGAAATTGTTCACGAATTAATGGTTGAGTTTTTCCCAGAGATTCTTGATGTAGAATTCACGGTAAAAATGGAGCAGGGCTTAGATAATGTCGAAGAGGGAAAAGTCAAATGGGTGCAGGTTATAGATGAATTTTACCGGGATTTCGAGATCCATCTACAAAAGGCAGAAAAAGAAATGCAGTCTGTCGAAATTAAAGATGAGCCAGCAGGTGAGGATTGCGAAAACTGTGGCAGTCCAATGGTATTCAAAATGGGCCGTTATGGAAAATTCATGGCATGCAGCAATTTCCCCGATTGCCGAAATACAAAGCCGATTGTGAAAGAGATTGGTGTAACTTGTCCAACGTGTAAAGAAGGACAGATCATCGAACGGAAAAGTAAGAAAAAAAGATTGTTTTACGGCTGTACGAATTATCCTTCATGTGAGTTTATCTCATGGGATAAGCCGCTTCCGAGACCCTGCCCGAAATGTGAAGGTTTGCTAGTTGAAAAGAAATTAAAAAAAGGCGTTCAAGTGCAGTGTGTTAATTGTGATTATAAGGAAGAGCCGCAAAGCTAAGAGTGGGGGAAACCCACTCTTTTATTATTTTTGGTAAGTGGTTGATTTTCATTTGTTCTCATGAAGCGGTCATGAGGACAAATGAAGGTCGATGGCCGTAATAAATGTCTTCATATAGCCCCATACCAACAAACGTGCCGGATCCCCTATTTTTCATAATCCAATCAATAAGAAGCGGCCAACTATTGTGCTTCTTTAGTTTCACAACTCGATTCAAAAAGTGTTTTAAAATTTTTTTACAAAAACAAAAAACTTTTTTGTTCCTCAATCGTATAGTACAATGCAAGATGGACTTATCATGAGGGCAAGGTATATTTATAGTACTTTTTAATCCAAAATGGTTACTAGGATAAATATTGCAGGAAATTGAGGAGGTACTTTTTTGAAAGATGTAACGATAAATGTGATTGGCGCTGGTCTAGCTGGTAGTGAAGCAGCTTGGCAGATAGCCAAACGCGGAGTAAAAGTAAGACTGTATGAAATGCGTCCAGTGAAGCAAACACCTGCGCACCATACCGATAAATTCGCGGAGTTAGTTTGCAGTAATTCACTCCGGGCCAATACTTTAACAAATGCGGTCGGAGTTTTAAAAGAAGAAATGAGAAAACTTGATTCGGTAATAATCGCGGCAGCTGATGCATGTTCAGTACCAGCTGGAGGAGCATTGGCAGTAGACCGTCATGAGTTTGCCGCAAAAGTAACAGAGATGGTTAAAAATCATGAAAATGTAACGGTAATCAATGAAGAAGTGACCGAAATCCCTGAAGGCCCAACCGTTATTGCCACTGGCCCGCTTACGAGTGAAGCTCTATCAGGACAATTAAAGGGATTGACCGGTGAAGACTATCTTTACTTTTATGACGCTGCAGCTCCAATCTTAGAAAAAGACAGCATTAATATGGACAAGGTTTATTTAAAATCAAGATATGATAAGGGGGAAGCCGCTTATCTGAATTGTCCAATGACTGAAGAAGAATTTAACACCTTCTATGAGGCCCTTATCACAGCAGAGACTGCTCCTACAAAAGAATTTGAAAAAGAAGTCTTTTTTGAGGGCTGTATGCCAATTGAAGTAATGGCGTCTAGAGGGAAGAAAACAATGCTATTTGGTCCATTAAAGCCTGTAGGTCTAGAAGATCCGAAAACAGGAAAGAGACCATTTGCGGTGGTCCAGCTTCGTCAAGATGATGCAGCCGGGACGCTTTTCAATATTGTTGGTTTTCAGACACATTTAAAGTGGGGAGCACAAAAGGAAGTCATCCGTTTGATTCCGGGTCTTGAAAATGCTGAAATCGTCCGCTATGGTGTAATGCATCGAAACACGTTTATTAATTCACCTAAGGTTCTAAAGGCTACCTATCAATTCCGAAATCGTGAGGATTTATTTTTCGCCGGTCAAATGACAGGGGTTGAAGGCTATGTTGAATCTGCTGCCAGCGGCTTAATAGCTGGAATTAATGCGGCTCGTCTAGCAATCGGAGAAGAGACAGTTGAGTTTCCTGCCGAAACAGCGATTGGCAGCATGGCACGGTATATCACAACTGCTAATCCCGAAAATTTTCAGCCCATGAATGCGAATTTCGGTTTATTTCCAGAACTGCCAGTGAAAATAAAAGGTAAGCAGGAAAGAAACTTACAACATGCCAATCGAGCGTTAGAAACAATTCAGAACTTTGTGAAAGTTTTGTAAAATTTATTGCAAGGGCTATAGAAGTATGTTACGATTTACTAGCCCTTGTCAGTTTAAATAGTATGTTAATTGTGAATGTTTTATTAAACATATTTACTGGGTGTTTACAAATTGTAAGCAATTCCGCAAAATAACAATTGAACCATTAATAACTTGTTTTCAGTGATTTTCTTTATTCTCATCAATAAGTGGGATTAGGTACCCAGCTCTTACATATCACTCGACTTTTTAACGGAAATTACTCCAAAGGGAGGAAAATTTAATGAATCAATTTCATGCGACTACCATATTTGCAATCCACCATAACGGTGAATGCTCTATGTCCGGTGATGGCCAGGTGACTTTTGGCAATGCAGTTGTGATGAAACACACTGCCAGAAAAGTAAGAAAGATATTTAATGGTAAGGTATTGGCGGGATTCGCTGGTTCTGTTGCAGATGCGTTCACACTTTTTGAATTGTTTGAAGGTAAGTTAGAGGAATATAACGGCAATCTTCAAAGAGCTGCAGTCGAACTAGCTAAAGAATGGAGAAATGATAAGATGCTTCGCAAATTGGAAGCGATGCTAATTGTCATGAATCGTGAAAGTTTGCTATTAGTTTCCGGAACCGGTGAAGTGATTGAGCCTGACGATGGGATTCTTGCTATCGGCTCAGGTGGAAATTATGCATTGGCCGCTGGCCGTTCGTTAAAGAAATATGCAGGCGAACATTTGTCTGCAAAAGAAATTGCAAAAGCTTCTTTAGAAATAGCTGCGGAAATATGTGTATATACCAACCACAACATTATCGTTGAAGAGCTGTAACGGGAAGGAGACGGAAAAAATGGTAAAAACTACGGATTTAACTCCCCGACAAATTGTTGAGAAACTTGATCAATATATTATTGGACAGAAGGATGCTAAGAAAGCGGTTGCTGTTGCATTAAGAAACCGTTACAGAAGAGGCCTCTTAAATGATAAGCTTCGTGAAGAAATAATTCCAAAAAACATTTTGATGATCGGTCCAACCGGGGTAGGTAAAACGGAAATTGCCAGAAGGATGGCTAAACTTGTCGGTGCTCCGTTTATTAAGGTGGAAGCAACTAAATTCACAGAAGTGGGTTATGTTGGGCGTGATGTAGAATCAATGGTGCGCGATCTTGCGGAAACCTCTGTTCGTTTAGTGAAAGAAGAGCGTATGCAAAGTGTGAAAGAACGAGCTGAAGAGAATGCGAACAGCAGGCTTGTTGATTTACTAGTTCCGTCAGCTAAAAAAGCGACGAACTATAAAAATCCACTTGAAATGTTATTCGGCGGCGGAAATTCTTCATCTGAACCGGACACACAACAAGAAGATTTTTCTGCACAGGAAAAGCGGAAGATTGTCAAAGAAAAACTTGCTCTCGGACAATTAGAAGATGAAATTGTAACAGTTGAGGTAGAAGAGCAAACGCCTTCGATGTTCGATATGCTGCAGGGTTCAGGAATTGAACAAATGGGTATGAATATGCAGGATGCTCTTAGTAGTTTTATGCCGAAAAAACGAAAGAAGAGAAAGCTAACCGTTCGCGAAGCAAGGAATGTATTAACAAGTGAAGAAGCTGCAAAGCTGATTGATATGGATGAAGTCTCATCCGAGGCAACCTATCGTGCTGAACAAACAGGCATCATTTTTATAGATGAAATCGATAAAATTGCCAGCAAAAATTCTGGCGGTTCATCGGCAGATGTTTCGCGTGAAGGTGTCCAACGGGATATCCTTCCAGTGGTTGAGGGTTCAACAGTTGTTACAAAATACGGCTCCATTAAAACGGACCATATTTTGTTTATAGCAGCGGGTGCTTTTCATATTGCAAAACCATCGGATTTAATTCCGGAACTTCAAGGACGTTTTCCAATTCGTGTTGAGCTAACCAAGTTAACAGTGGAAGATTTCTTTAGAATTTTAATTGAACCTGATAATGCATTAATTAAACAATATCAAGCATTATTGGAAACAGAAGGTATACAAATTGAATTTTCTGACGATGCTATTCGTAGAATAGCTGAGGTAGCGTTCGAAGTGAATCAAAATACCGATAATATTGGGGCTAGACGTCTTCATACTATACTGGAAAAGCTATTAGAGGATTTATCCTTTGAAGCTCCAGACATTACGATGGAGAAAATTACGATCACGCCGCAGTATGTGGATGATAAGCTTGGGGCTATTTCGAAGAATAAAGATTTAAGCCAATTCATTCTTTAGGAATGCTGCTTTTTTGAATTTTTCAGGAGATGCCATTCTTAAATAATAATCTCATACATGAAAAATTTTACTAAAAAATTTAATAATGGTTGTAGTTACTAGGAGGAAGAAACAGATGGATTTACTTACAAAAACTAGACGAATTAATGTTTTACTACAGAAGGCAGCAGGCAAGCCTGTTAATTTCAAAGAAATGTCGGAAACGTTAAGTGAGACGATTGAAGCGAATGTTTACATCGTAAGCCGCCGCGGTAAGCTTTTAGGTTTTTCAATTTATCAACAAATTGAGAACGAGCGTATGAAGAAAATGTTTGAAGATCGCCAATTTCCTGAGGAATACACAAAAGGCCTGTTTAATATTCAAGAAACTTCTTCAAATTTGGATATTGAAAGCCAATATACTGCATTCCCTGTAGAAAATAGAGATTTATTCAAAGAAGGTTTAACAACGATTGTTCCTATTATTGGCGGTGGGGAACGCCTGGGTACATTAATTCTTGCAAGATTGCAAGAAAAATTCCATGACGATGATTTAATTCTTGCCGAATATGGTGCTACTGTTGTAGGTATGGAGATTTTACGTGAAAAGTCTGAAGAGATTGAAGAAGAGGCACGAAGCAAAGCTGTTGTACAAATGGCGATCAGTTCATTGTCTTATAGTGAGTTAGAGGCAATCGAACATATTTTTGAAGAATTAAATGGGCATGAGGGCTTGTTAGTTGCTTCCAAAATTGCTGACCGGGTTGGAATCACACGTTCAGTTATTGTAAATGCACTAAGAAAGCTTGAAAGTGCAGGGGTTATTGAATCACGTTCTCTTGGTATGAAAGGGACATATATTAAGGTTCTTAACGATAAGTTCCTTGTAGAACTTGATAAATTAAGACAACACTAATCAACATCCCCAATTTGAAAAAATTGGGGTTTTTATTTTTTGCTGTGTTAATTGAATTTTAGCATGTTGATTGGAGCGGAAGGCGGCGAAGACTCCTCGAAAATGCTATCGCATTTTCTTCGTGCGTGGGC
>NZ_JBALNF010000016.1:133437-151235 GCF_036962465.1 Neobacillus vireti | reverse complement strand
CTGAAGCGGAAATCAACATTCAACTTTAACATTTAACAAAGCCAACTTTTTTAAAAGTATTTCTTGATTGTTATAATTACTTATGCTATATTATTTCATGGTGTTAATACACACGCTTGTTGATTTAAATGGATGGTGCTGAATCTTTCAGTTTCTATTTAAAAATGAGATGAGCGGAGGAAAACAAACCACTAGGAGGAAAAAACACATGTCAGTTATTTCAATGAAACAATTGCTTGAAGCTGGTGTACATTTCGGACACCAAACTCGCCGTTGGAACCCTAAGATGAAGAAATATATCTTCACTGAGCGTAACGGTATCTACATTATCGACCTTCAAAAAACAGTTAAAAAGGTTGAAGAAGCTTATAACTGGGTAAAAGATCTTGCTGGTAACGGCGGAACGATTCTTTTTGTTGGTACTAAAAAACAAGCTCAAGATTCTGTTAAAGAAGAAGCAGCTCGTTCTGGTATGTACTATGTTAACCAACGTTGGTTAGGTGGTACATTAACAAACTTCGAAACAATCCAAAAGCGTATTGGCCGCTTAAAAGATATTGAAAGAATGTCAGAAGACGGTACTTTTGAAGTATTACCTAAGAAAGAAGTTGTTCAACTTAAGAAAGAACAAGAGCGTCTTGAAAAATTCCTAGGCGGAATTAAAGACATGAAACAACTTCCTGATGCACTATTCATCATCGACCCTCGTAAAGAGCGTATCGCAGTTGCAGAAGCTAAAAAGTTAAACATTCCTATCGTAGGTATTGTTGATACTAACTGTGATCCAGACGAAATCGATGTTGTTATCCCAGCTAACGATGATGCAATCCGTGCGGTTAAACTATTAACTGGTAAAATGGCGGATGCAATCCTTGAAGCGAAACAAGGCGAAGAAGTAGCACAAGAAGCGTAAGATTCAAAAGGTGATAAGAGGGAGACCCTTTATCACCTTTTTTTAAGAAATGTTTATCTTGAGAATGAATGGCTAAGATATAGTATAGTACATAGTTTAAAAGGAGGAATTTTAAATGGCAGTTACTGCTCAAATGGTTAAAGAACTTCGTGAAAAAACAGGCGCAGGCATGATGGACTGTAAAAAAGCACTTACCGCAACAGATGGTGATATGGACAAGGCAATTGATTTCTTACGTGAGAAAGGGATCGCTAAAGCTGCTAATAAAGCAGATCGTATTGCGGCTGAAGGTTTAACTTCAGTTGTAACAGCAGGAAACGATGCAGTTATCCTTGAAGTAAACTCTGAAACAGACTTCGTTGCGAAAAATGAAGGCTTCCAAACTCTTGTTCAAGAGCTTGCATCACACTTATTAAAAAACAAGCCAGCTACTGTTGAAGAAGCATTAGCTCAAACAATGGAAAATGGAGCAACTGTTGCTGATCACATCAACGCTGCTATCGCAAAAATCGGAGAAAAGCTTTCTCTTCGCCGTTTTGAGCTTCTTTCTAAGACTGACAATGATGCATTTGGTGCTTACATCCACATGGGCGGCCGTATCAGCGTATTAACAGTTCTTGAAGGTACAACAGAAGAAAGTGCTGCGAAAGATATTTCTATGCATATCACTGCTTTAAGACCTAAATATGTATCTCGTGATCAAGTATCTTCAGAAGAAGTTGAGCATGAGCGTCAAGTATTAACACAACAAGCACTTAACGAAGGCAAGCCAGAAAACATCGTAGCAAAAATGGTAGAAGGCCGTCTTGGCAAATACTTTGAAGATGTATGTCTTCTTGATCAAACTTTCGTTAAAAACCCTGACCAAAAAGTTCGTCAATTTGTTGAGTCAAAGGGCGCAACTGTACGTGAATTCGTACGTTACGAAGTAGGCGAAGGTATTGAAAAGAAAGAAGACAACTTCGCAGAAGAAGTTATGAATCAAGTAAATAAAAAATAAGTCAAATATTCTCTAGCTTGAAAACAAATGCTATATGGGAATGTTACTGTTATAGTTTTTTAATAGGGGACACGGTGTGTTCCCTATTTTTAAAGGGAAATATATAATATATACATACGGAGGTTTATATGAGCGGTCCTAAGTACAAAAGAGTCGTATTAAAATTAAGTGGGGAAGCACTTGCTGGTGAATCCAGTTTTGGGATTAAACCTTCTGTGATTAAGTCAATTGCTGAACAAGTGAAAGAAGTTGCAGAATTAGGTGTTGAAGTTGCTGTTGTCGTGGGCGGAGGTAATATTTGGCGCGGTAAAATCGGCAGTGAGATGGGCATGGACAGGGCAACTGCTGATTACATGGGTATGCTTGCAACGGTTATGAATTCTTTAGCGCTTCAGGATAGTTTAGAACAATTAGGAATTCAATCACGTGTACAAACATCCATTGAAATGCGCCAGGTTGCTGAACCATATATCAGACGCAAGGCCATGAGACACTTAGAGAAAAGTCGTGTCGTTATTTTTGCAGCGGGTACAGGTAATCCATACTTCTCAACAGATACAACAGCAGCGTTAAGGGCAGCTGAGATTGATGCGGAAGTAATCTTAATGGCTAAAAACAATGTCGATGGTGTTTATTCAGCAGACCCAAGAATTGATCCTAGTGCGACTAAGTATGAAGACCTTACCTTCTTGGATGTAATTAAAGAAGGTTTAGCCGTTATGGATTCAACAGCCTCATCCTTATGTATGGACAATGATATTCCATTGATTGTGTTCTCTATTATGGAACAAGGCAATATTAAAAGAGCCGTTATGGGTGAAAAAATTGGAACTATTGTTAGGGGGAAAAACTAATGCCAAAGCAAGTTATTGCTTCAACTAAAGATCGTATGACCAAAGCAATCCAAGCTTATACTCGTGAGCTTGCAAGTATTCGTGCCGGACGGGCGAGCGCCTCATTATTAGATCGTATTACAGTTGATTATTATGGAGCGCCTACACCCGTCAATCAAGTGGCGGGGATTAGCACTCCAGAAGCGCGTTTACTTGTGATTCAGCCATACGATAAGTCAATTCTAGGTGATATTGAAAAAGCAATTCTGAAATCTGATTTAGGTTTAAATCCAACGAATGATGGTTCGATTATTCGTATTGCGATTCCGCAATTGACGGAAGAACGACGTAAAGAACTAGTGAAAGTTGTGAAAAAAGAAGCAGAAGAGGCAAAAATAGCGATCCGTAACATTCGCCGTGATGGAAACGATGATTTGAAAAAGCTAGAGAAAAATGGAGAAATTACAGAGGATGCCCTCCGTGGATACTCTGATGATATCCAGAAGCTTACGGATGAATTCATTCAAAAAGTCGATCAAATTACGAAAGATAAAGAAAAAGAAATATTAGAAGTGTAATTGTAATAGTAATTGCCATTTGATAAAAGTTGAGTTAAAAGACCCTCTTTAAAAGGGGGTTTTTTCTCTATATATTAATGATTCTAGACTGTCCCTAAAATTTTCTGAACATTATTCTTAATTACTGTTATTTTACATAGGTTATTATTAGAGATATCTTTAAGGTTTTTTGGTATGATAATATCATCTAACCTGAAGATACTTTTACATATTTGGATAAGTGAATCCATGATTTATTATCGGAGGATATGATTAATTAACCTGAGGAGCAATGTTATGTTGAATAAATTTGGGCTTTGGAAGAAGCCGGCTAACTCTTCCACACTCCGAGATAAAATAGAAGAAATAAAAGCATCGCCTGTTCCTGAACATGTCGCCATTATTATGGACGGAAATGGGCGCTGGGCTAAAAAAAGGGCATTGCCACGTATTGCAGGTCATCACGAAGGCATGAAAGTTGTTCGAAAGACAACCATGCTTGCGAACAATCTCGGAATCAAGGCCTTAACCTTATATGCCTTTTCTACTGAGAACTGGAAACGTCCAAAAAATGAAGTGGAATATATTATGAAGCTTCCGGAAGAATTTTTAGGTACATTCCTTCCAGAACTGATTGAAAATAATGTTCAAGTTAAAATGATGGGATATAAAGATCAACTGCCGTCACATACACTCCGTGCAATTGAGAGGGCGGTCGAAGAAACAAAGAATAATACAGGACTGGTCTTGAATTTTGCCTTGAATTATGGAAGCAGGGCGGAAATCCTCGATGCTGTAAAACAAATTATAAATGATAGCAAAAATGGCATACTGAAAGAAACAGAACTAAACGAACAAGCCTTTTCCTCCTATTTAATGAGTTCCGATTTTCCAGACCCGGATCTATTAATCCGAACTAGCGGGGAAATTCGCTTAAGTAACTTTATGCTTTGGCAATTAGCATACTCGGAGTTTTGGTTTACAGACGTATTATGGCCTGATTTTAATGAAGAATATTTTCTTGAAGCAATTGAAGCTTATCAAAAACGTCAGCGCAGGTTTGGCGGAATTTAAAGTATACCTCTCTCTAAGAACATAAAAGGTGTTGAACTAGTAGATGAAGCAAAGAGTTATTACAGGAGTGGTAGCAGCGGCATTATTTTTGCCCATTGTATTTTACGGCGGACTTCCTTTTGTTCTGTTAACGTACATTCTTGCTACAATAGGGTTATATGAACTATTGAAAATGAAACAATTAAGTATCTTTTCGGTCCATGGATTACTATCGCTTTTATTTTTATGGGTGATTATTTTTCCTAAGCAATATCATCATGTTCTCTCGGATTTTTATTATTCGAAAACAGAGATCGCGATTATTTTTATTCTGTTGTTTTTAGCTTATACGGTTGTTACAAAAAACCGATTTACCTTTGAAGATGTCTCATTTTGCTTACTATCGGCGATTTATGTAGGAATTGGGTTTTACTTCTTTATTGAAACCCGCGAAGCAGGCCTTGTCTATGTTTTTTATTCCCTCTTTATCATTTGGGCAACAGACTCTGGTGCTTATTTTGTCGGCAAAGCAATGGGGAAAAACAAACTATGGCCTGAAATTAGTCCAAATAAAACAGTAGAAGGCTCATTAGGCGGTGTCGTATGTGCGGTAATTGTGGGCATATTATTTTCGGTATTTTCCACAACCATCCCGGTAGGCCTGGTTACTTTAATGGGAATTACCGTTGTTCTTTCTGTTTTTGGACAAATAGGTGACCTTGTCCAATCTGCTTTTAAACGTCATTTTAACGTAAAGGATTCAGGAAACATTCTCCCAGGTCATGGAGGGATACTTGACCGCTTTGATAGCTTATTATTTGTATTGCCTTTATTAAACCTATTCCATCTTTGGACATAGTGGCGGTTCTTTTTACTTATTAGGAGTTGAAACACTTGAAGACAATTAGTTTATTAGGTGCTACGGGTTCAGTAGGAATCCAAACGATTGATATCATTCGTGAGCACTGTAAAGAATTTCAACTAGCAGCATTTTCAGTTGGAAGAAATATTGAACTAGCACGTAAATTAATTATTGAATTTAAACCACTGCTTGTCTCTGTGCAGGAATCTAGTGATTGTGCTTCATTAAGAGCAGAATTCCCGAACACTAAGTTTACTTTTGGCAATGAAGGCTTGATTGAGGTAGCTGTCTTTGAAAAATCAGATATCCTTGTCAATGCTGTTCTTGGCAGTGTAGGACTCCATCCCACATTACAAGCCATAGAATGCGGGAAAGTCATTGCTATCGCAAATAAAGAAACGTTAGTTACTGCAGGACATTTAGTAATTGAAGCGGCCAAAAGAAATAATGTACCGCTCCTCCCTGTTGACAGCGAACATTCTGCCATTTTTCAAGCTTTGCAAGGGGAAATGGATAAAAATATTGAAAGATTAATTTTAACTGCATCTGGCGGCAGTTTCCGTGACCGTACCCGCACGGAACTAAAAGATGTGACAGTAGAACAGGCTTTAAACCATCCGAACTGGTCGATGGGCGCTAAAATTACCATTGATTCAGCGACCATGATGAATAAAGGGTTAGAGGTTATCGAAGCACACTGGTTGTTTGGAGTTCCATTTGAAAAAATAGATGTTTTGCTTCACAAAGAAAGTATTATTCATTCAATGGTAGAATTTCATGACTCTAGCATTATAGCCCAATTGGGAACACCAGATATGAGAGTGCCAATCCAATATGCACTTACCTATCCGGACCGGCTTCCGCTGCGCTCGGCTAATCGGCTAAATCTTGCGGAAGTTGGTAAACTGCATTTTGAGGAAATGGATTTAAAACGATTCCGCTGCTTAGATTTTGCCTATCATGCCGGAAAAAAAGGCGGCACTATGCCAACGGTGTTAAATGCAGCAAACGAAGCGGCAGTGGCTGCTTTCTTAAAAGGGAAAATTCGTTTCTTACAAATTGAGGATTTGATTGAACAGGCATTAAATAAACATCAAGTCATTGAAAATCCAAGTTTAGCTATAATAGAAGAAGTTGACAAAGAGACTCGTCAGTTTGTACACTCACTTCTATAGGAATGATCCTTCCCTATCCTGAAAAAAGGTGGTTATGTCATTGACTACAGTTATTGCTTTCATAGTGATTTTTGGCGCACTGGTCTTCTTCCATGAATTCGGACATTTCATTTTTGCAAAAAGAGCGGGGATTCTCTGCCGTGAATTTGCAATTGGAATGGGACCAAAGGTGTTTACTCATAAAAAAGGAGAAACTACCTATACCATCCGTCTTTTGCCGATCGGCGGCTTTGTGCGAATGGCAGGGGAAGATCCGGAAATGGTCGAAATTAAGCCTGGTTACCGAATTGGACTTATGTTTGATAAGCAAGAAAGCGTCAATAAAATCATTTTAAATAATAAAGAGAAATATCCTAAAGCAAGGATTGTTGAAGTCGAGTTTGCAGATATTGAAAAGGATTTAATCATAAAAGGATATCCGGAAGACGAAAACGAAAGTTTACAGACATTCTCCATTGATCCAAAAGCAGTGATTGTTGAAAATGGGATTGAATCACAAATTGCACCAATTGACCGTCAATTTGGATCAAAAACTTTATCACAAAGATTTATGGCCATTTTTGCAGGTCCTATGATGAATTTTGTTTTAGCATTCGTTGTGTTTATAATTATTGCTTTATTACAAGGCGTCCCATCGAATGAACCCAAACTAGGTGTCATTACACCAGATGGTGCTGCAAAATCGGCAGGTCTCCAAAAAGGGGATATTGTCCAAAGTATTAATGATTCGGAAATTTCAAGCTGGACAGATGTAGTCGAAATTATCCGGAAAAATCCAAATAAAAAACTTGATTTCTCCATCGTTCGAAATGGAAAGGAAAAAGAAATCGAAGTAACTCCGCTTGAAAAGACGGTGGATGGTGATAAAATGGGGATTATCGGCGTTTACAGCCCCGTCGAAAAATCACCAGTTCAAGCTATTAAATCTGGATTTACCGAAACCTATTTCTGGACAAAACAAATATTTGTCATGCTAGGTAAGTTGGTTACAGGTCAATTTTCAATTGATGCCCTATCAGGCCCGGTTGGAATCTATAAGTCCACAGATGAAGTAGCCAAATCAGGAATCTTCTATTTAATGAAGTGGGCTGGCATTTTAAGCATTAACTTGGGAATTATGAACTTATTGCCAATTCCTGCCCTTGATGGTGGAAGATTAATGTTCTTTGCAGTTGAAGCAGTTAGAGGAAAACCAATTGACAGACAAAAGGAAGGAATGGTCCATTTTATCGGTTTTGCTCTCCTTATGCTGCTCATGTTGGTGGTTACCTGGAATGATATCCAGCGATTTTTTCTATAAATGATTAAGTAAATTTGTTATCCTTGATAAGGATCGCCGAGACGCGGTCCTTGTTTTTTTGTGGAATAATATGTCGAAATAAACCGAACCGACGGTTATCATGGTATAATTAATTTTTGATATAGATATAAATAATAGTTTTTATAGATGGGAGAGAGACGATGAGCGAACATGCCTTAGGCAATAAAGAGCGATTCAACCTCTTGCTCCAGCAGCTGCAACTGGTAGAAGATGCTGTAGTAGTACATTTCCAAAATGCACAAATTGAAAGGCTTCTGGTTGAAAAGAAGGAAAGGAAGTGGCACTTTCAATTTTTATTTGAAAACATACTTCCATTCAATGTGTATCTCAAGTTTACAACACAACTCGAAAGAACATTCACAAACATCGCAACCATTTCCTACAATATCCAGGTAACGAATCAAGCCAGCACACCGCAGCTTTTGCTAGAATACTGGAATTACTGTATTCAGCAAATTGACGGTATTGCACCACCGCTTGTTAAACTTCTAAATGAACAAATCCCTGAAGTCAGCGGGAATAAATTAACCGTTTCTGTAAGGAATGAAGCGGAAGGACTCGCCTTAAAGCGAAAATATGGTCCTGTTATCGGAAATATCTATCAGTCCTTTGGTTTTCCGCTGTTAGCGATTGATACTGAAATAAAAAGTGAAGAAAAAAATGAAGAATACCAGCAATTCTTACTGGCCAAACAGAAAGAAGATCAAGAGCGTGCTCAAATGGCCGTGATAGAAATGCAAAAGAAAGAAACAGATAAAGCTCAAGGTGGAGGAGAGGTCCCTTCAGGCCCGCTTACTATTGGGCTAACTATCAAGGATGACAGCGAGCTTCGCAGCTTGATTGATATTGTTGATGAGGAAAGACGAGTTGTCGTCCAAGGGTATATTTTTGATGCGGAAATAAGAGAGCTTCGCAGCGGACGTTCGCTATTAACATTTAAAATTACCGATTATACAAGTTCCATCATTGTAAAAATGTTTTCTCGAGATAAAGAAGATGCTGCCCTATTCCAGCTGGTTAAAAAAGGTTTATGGGTAAAGGTTCGGGGAAGCGTACAAAACGATACCTTTGTCCGTGATCTAGTTATGATTTGTAATGATATCAATGAAATAAAACCTGCTGGACGAAAAGATACGGCACCTGATGATGAAAAAAGAGTTGAACTGCATCTTCATACCCCCATGAGTCAAATGGATGCCGTAACTCCAGTAAGTGCGCTTATTGCACAAGCAAGTAAGTGGGGGCATAAAGCGATTGCTGTTACAGACCATGCTGTTGCCCAGTCATTCCCTGAAGCCTATGGCGCAGGGAAAAAGAATGATATCAAGATCCTTTACGGTGTGGAAGTGAACCTGGTTGATGATGGGGTGCCAATTGCATATAATGATGCTCACCGTTTGCTTGCCGAAGATACATTTGTTGTATTTGACGTTGAGACAACAGGACTTTCTGCTGTCTACAATACGATCATTGAGCTCGCAGCCGTTAAAATTCACAATGGGGAAATTATTGACCGGTTTGAATCATTTGCAAATCCACACCAACGTCTTTCAGCCACAATTATTAACTTAACTAGTATTACAGATGACATGCTTAAAGATGCTCCAGAAGTCGATGAAGTAATTAAGAACTTTTATGACTGGGCAGGAGATGCTGTTTTAGTTGCCCATAACGCTTCCTTTGATATGGGGTTCTTGAATGTAGCCTATAAGCAAATCGGCTTAGAAAAAGCCAAAAATCCTGTCATTGATACCTTAGAATTAGGACGTTTTTTATACCCAGAAATGAAAAATCATCGCTTAAATACATTAGCCAAAAAATTTGATATTGACTTAACCCAGCATCACCGGGCCATATACGATACAGAAGCAACTGGCTACCTGCTCTTGAAGATGCTAAAGGACGCTCTTGAAAAAGGAATTGAGTATCATGATGAGTTCAATCATAACATGGGTAAAGGAAATGCTTATCAACGGGCACGTCCTTATCACTGTACTCTTTTAGCACAGACAGAAGCAGGCTTAAAAAACCTTTTCAAACTTATTTCGATTTCACATATTGAATATTTTTACAGAGTACCAAGACTCCCCAGGTCGGTACTGCAAAAATATCGCGAGGGAATTTTAGTGGGATCTGGTTGTAATAAAGGTGAAGTGTTTGAAGGGATGATGCAAAAATCGGCTGAAGAGGTGGAAAGCTTTGCGGGCTTTTATGACTATCTTGAAGTCATGCCAAAAGAAGTGAATGCACCGCTGATCGAAATGGAATTGGTGCGTGACGAGAAAGCGATGGAGGACATCATTGCTAAAATTGTTGCCCTTGGTGATAAATTGGGGATTCCAGTCGTCGCGACAGGAAATGTCCATTATTTAACTGAAAATGATAAAATTTATCGCAAAATCTTAATTAACTCCCAAGGCGGAGCAAACCCATTAAATAGACATCAACTTCCGGATGTTCATTTTAGAACGACAAACGAAATGCTTGATGCTTTCTCGTTTTTAGGAGCAGAAAAGGCCAAAGAAATTGTTGTCACCAATACGAATAAAATTGCCGATATGATCGATGTTATTAAACCGATCAAGGACGATTTGTATACACCTCGAATTGAAGGTGCAGATGAAGAAATGCGTGAAATGAGTTACGCAATGGCAAGAAGTATTTATGGTGATCAGCTTCCAGAAATTGTTGAAGCGCGGCTGGAAAAAGAATTAAAAAGTATCATTGGACACGGATTTGCCGTTATTTATTTAATTTCACATAAATTGGTTAAAAAGTCACTCGATGATGGTTACCTTGTTGGATCAAGGGGATCGGTCGGTTCATCGTTAGTTGCGACCATGACGGAGATTACAGAAGTAAATCCACTCCCGCCGCATTATGTATGTCCGACCTGTAAACATTCCGAGTTCTTTAACGACGGTTCGGTCGGTTCTGGATTTGACTTGCCGGATAAAGATTGTCCAAATTGCGGAGGAAAATACCGCAAAGACGGTCATGATATTCCCTTCGAAACATTCTTAGGTTTCAAGGGAGACAAGGTACCCGATATCGATTTGAACTTTTCCGGAGAGTACCAGCCGCGTGCCCATAACTATACAAAGGTATTATTCGGTGAGGAATACGTGTATCGTGCCGGAACAATTGGTACGGTTGCCGATAAAACGGCATTTGGTTATGTGAAAGCCTATCAGCAGGATAATAACCTGCAAATCCGTGGTGCTGAGGTTGAACGGCTGGCTTCCGGATGTACGGGCGTAAAAAGGACAACCGGTCAGCATCCAGGGGGAATTATTGTTATCCCCGACTATATGGATGTCTATGACTTTACACCGATTCAATTCCCGGCTGATGATCGAAATTCAGAATGGAAAACAACTCATTTTGACTTCCATTCCATTCATGATAACGTCCTAAAGCTTGATATACTTGGACACGACGATCCGACCGTCATCAGGATGCTTCAGGATCTTAGCGGAATTGATCCCAAGACGATCCCAACGGATGATCCTGAGGTTATGAAAATCTTTAGCAGCACAGAATCGCTAGGTGTAACAGAGCAGCAAATCATGTGTAAAACTGGTACACTCGGGATTCCGGAATTTGGTACCCGATTTGTTCGTCAAATGCTAGAAGATACGAAGCCGACGACCTTCTCAGAACTTGTCCAGATTTCCGGTTTATCGCATGGAACGGATGTATGGCTTGGGAATGCACAGGAACTGATCCATAACAATATCTGTAACTTAAGTGAAGTAATCGGTTGTCGTGATGATATCATGGTTTACTTGATATATCAGGGACTAGATCCATCCTTTGCCTTTAAGATTATGGAATCTGTACGTAAAGGGAAAGGGTTAAGTGAAGAGATGGAAGCAGAAATGCGCAAGAATGAGGTGCCGGAATGGTACATTGATTCCTGCAAAAAAATTAAGTATATGTTCCCTAAAGCTCACGCCGCCGCCTATGTATTAATGGCTGTCAGGATTGCTTATTTTAAGGTTCATCTTCCACTTCTTTATTATGCTGCCTACTTTACGGTTCGTGCTGAGGACTTTGATATTGAAGCTATGTCACGGGGTTCTGAAGCAATCCGGGCCAAACTTGAGGAAATTAATGCAAAAGGTCTGGAAGCATCAAATAAAGAGAAGAACTTATTAACCGTCTTAGAACTTGCTCTAGAAATGACGGAAAGAGGGTTCAGCTTCCAAAACTATGATTTATATAAATCGGATGCCTCCGATTTTATTATCGAAGGAAATACCTTAATTCCGCCGTTCAATTCTATCCCAGGATTAGGAACGAATGCTGCCTTCAATATTGTGAAGGCGAGAGAAGATGGAGAATTTTTATCAAAAGAAGACTTGCAGCAGCGTGGTAAGGTATCTAAGACCATCCTTGAATATCTTGACAAACAAGGATGTCTTGCAGCACTGCCTGAACAAAACCAGCTTTCACTGTTCTAGCAAGAAGCGCCTGCTTTTGTTCATTCACCTGCAACGCCTAAGGGCTCGTGGTCATAAGCCCCTGTGTAAGGCGCTTCCGCTTTTGGTGTTTGCATATAAACCATGGTTATGGTATAGTTTTATTGGAAATACTAAGAAATACTCTCGAGTTCAAGAGTGGGGAAACCCACTCTTTCGTTATGTAACCAAGCTGCTTTCAATGCATCTTGGTTTTGTTTACTATTTGTTTTTAAGTAATATTTGATAAAACTTTCCGTGAACTACATAGAATTTGGGTGAAATAATAGAGAAAAGGAGGTAAAGCATGAGCAAAGTGACGGAAGTTGTTGAAGAGCTGGCTGCACCAATTTTTCAAGAGCTTGGATTAGAATTAGTGGAAATCGAGTATGTGAAAGAAGGGAAAAGTTGGTTTCTTCGCGTATATATCGATAAGGATGCAGGTGTGGATATCGAGGACTGTGGGATCGTCAGCGAACGCCTGAGCGAGAAATTGGATGAATTAGACCCCATTCCCCATAACTATTTCCTAGAGGTATCATCCCCAGGTGCAGAGAGGCCATTAAAGAAGGCAAAAGACTTTGAAAAGGCTATTGGTAAAAATGTTTTTATCAAGACCTATGAGCCCATCGATGGGGAAAATAAGTTCGAGGGTAAATTAGTAGGCTTTGATGGTGAACAGGTTACCGTTGAGATTAAGATTAAAACACGTAAAAAATCGATTGAAATTCCATTTGAAAAGGTAGCAAGTGCACGACTCGCAGTTACTTTTTCGTAAAATAGAAAATTTAATAAGGATTAGGGGGATACAAGCAAATGAGCAGCGAATTACTAGATGCTCTTACAATACTGGAAAGAGAGAAAGGCATTTCCAGGGATGTTTTAATGGACGCCATTGAAGCAGCACTAATTTCAGCATACCGCCGAAATTTCAATCAGGCTCAAAATGTCCGCATCGATTTAAATTTAGGAACTGGTTCTATGCGTGTTTTTGCACGTAAAGAAGTAGTTGATCAGGTTTTTGACCCGCGTCTGGAAATCTCACTAGAAGATGCCCAGCGGATCAATCCAAATTATCAAGTTGAAGATGTTGTTGAAATGGAAGTAACACCTAAAGATTTCGGCAGAATTGCGGCACAAACAGCAAAACAAGTGGTTACCCAGCGTGTAAGAGAAGCAGAACGTGGAATTATTTATTCTGAATTTATCGACCGCGAAGAAGATATTATGACGGGTATCGTACAAAGACTTGACTCGAAATTTATTTATGTCAGCCTCGGAAAAATTGAAGCTTTACTACCCGTAAATGAACAAATGCCTAATGAACGATACAAGCCGCACGACCGTATTAAAGTATTTATCACAAAGGTTGAGAAAACGACCAAAGGACCACAGATATTTGTATCGCGTACGCATCCAGGCTTATTAAAACGATTATTCGAAATTGAAGTGCCGGAAATTTATGACGGTACAGTGGAAATTAAATCAGTTGCCCGTGAAGCAGGGGATCGCTCGAAAATTTCTGTGCATTCAGATAATCCTGAGGTTGACCCGGTTGGATCATGCGTTGGTCCTAAAGGAACCCGCGTTCAGGCTGTTGTTAATGAATTAAAGGGTGAAAAAATTGATATTGTAAAGTGGTCTGATGATCCAGTGGTGTTTGTGGCTAATTCATTAAGCCCATCCAAGGTGCTTGATGTTATGGTAAACGAAGCAGATAAAGCAACTACGGTTATAGTTCCTGACTATCAACTTTCATTGGCTATTGGGAAACGGGGACAAAATGCCCGCCTTGCAGCCAAATTAACCGGCTGGAAAATTGATATTAAATCAGAAGCAGAAGCACGGGAATTAGGAATTTATCCACGTGAGGAAACAATCAGACTATTCGACGATCAAGTCGATAATGATTTTGATTTTGACGAAGAGTTAGATGATTAGGTGAGGTGAATGACGAGTGAACACTAGAAAAAAAGTTCCTATGCGCAAATGTGTGGCAACCGGTGAAATGAAACCGAAAAAAGAACTCGTTCGCATCGTTCGTTCAAAAGAAGGGGAAGTTTCAATCGATTTGACTGGAAAGAAATCCGGCCGTGGTGCATACCTTTCATTGAACAAAGAAGCTGTATTGTTAGCCAAGAAAAAAAACACCTTATCTAATCACTTAGAAGTACCGATAAATGAATCGATCTATGAAGAATTACTTGAGTTAATAGAGAAGGAGAACTGACTATCCAAATGAAGGACAATCAATGGATGTCATTGCTTGGCTTAGCCAATCGAGCGCGTAAAATCATATCAGGTGAGGAACTTGCCCTTAAGGAAATTCGGAACAATAAGGCAAAACTCATTTTATTAGCCGCAGATGCATCTGCAAATACAACGAAAAAAATTACAGATAAATGTAATTCTTATCATGTGCCTTTGAAAATGGTGGAAAATCGTTATCTTCTTGGTCAGGCAATTGGCAAAGAAGCCCGCGTTGTTGTAGCTGTTTTGGATGGTGGATTTGCAAAGAAATTGGTAACGTTGCTCGATTAAATCTAGCGGGGGTGAAACAAAATGAGTAAAATCCGTGTTTATGAATACGCAAAGAAACACAATATTTCAAGCAAAGAAATAATTAATAAATTAAAAGAAATGAATATAGAGGTATCCAATCATATGGCAACAATCGAAGATGCAGATGTAAAAAAGCTGGATGCCACTTATAACAAAAAGGCAGAAGGTTCTACTTCCCAGCCCAAACAAAATAGTGGTCAGCAAAACCGTTCAAATGGCCGTCCAGGTGGGCAGCAAAACCGCCAAAACCCAAGACCGGCGCAAACAGGTCAAAAACCTCAAGTACAGGCGAGATCACCAAAAGCATTTGAGGAAGCTGCCGATAGAAATACAGCTCCTAGCAAGGTAAAAGTTGTCTCACCGCCAAAAAAGGTGGAAGGCAAAAAGCAAAACCAAGAAACACAATCAAAAGAAAATAAAGTGTTTAATAACGCTGATAAAGCGAAGGCAAGACCATATAATAATAACCAGAATCGTAATAATAACCAAAATCGTAATAATAAAAAGAAAAATCACACTCCAGTTCAACATTCTCAGCCTGTAAAGAAAAAGGAAAAAGAGCTTCCGGCTAAAATTACCTTTACTGAATCTTTAACGGTTGGAGAACTAGCTAAAAAAATCTATCGCGAACCTTCTGAAATCATTAAAAAGCTGTTTTTACTTGGTGTAATGGCAACCATCAATCAGGTGCTTGATAAAGATGCGATTGAATTAATTGCGGGTGAATATGGCGTTGAAGTAGAAGAAGAAATTAAAATCGACACTACGGATTTAGAAGTGTATTTTACAGAAGACGCTCCCGAAACCTTAGTGGAGAGACCTTCGGTTGTAACCATTATGGGTCACGTTGACCATGGTAAAACAACATTACTTGATTCCATTCGGAACACAAAGGTAACAGAAGGCGAAGCTGGTGGAATTACCCAGCATATTGGTGCTTACCAAGTTGTTGAAAATGGTAAGAAAATTACCTTCCTAGATACTCCTGGACACGCTGCCTTTACAACAATGCGTGCCCGTGGTGCTCAGATAACTGATATTACCATTCTCGTAGTAGCAGCCGATGACGGCGTAATGCCACAAACGGTTGAAGCGATTAACCATGCAAAAGCAGCAGAAGTGCCAATTATTGTTGCTGTTAATAAAATGGATAAAGAAGCTGCCAATGCTGACCGTGTTATGCAGGAATTAACTGAACATGGATTAGTATCAGAAGCCTGGGGTGGGGATACTATTTTTGTACCGCTATCCGCCAAAACAGGAGAAGGTATCGATAACTTGCTTGAAATGATTCTCCTCGTTGGTGAGGTAGAGGAATACAAAGCAAACCCTAACCGTAATGCGGTTGGAACAGTTATCGAAGCTCAATTAGATAAAGGACGCGGTTCTGTTGCAACATTATTAGTGCAAAATGGCACACTAAAAATAGGTGACCCAATCGTTGTCGGAAATACTTTTGGCCGTGTTCGTGCCATGGTTAATGATAAAGGACGCCGTGTGAAAGAGGCAGGACCATCTACTCCTGTTGAAATCACAGGTTTGAATGATGTACCGCAAGCAGGGGATCGTTTCGTCGTACTTGAAGACGAAAAAACAGCTCGTCAAATTGGTGAAGCCCGTGCCCAGGTGGCATTAGCTGCCCATCGCGGCGAAAAGTCAATTGTCAGTCTGGATAATCTATTTGAGCAGTTGAAGCAAGGTGAAATGAAGGATCTAAACATTATTTTAAAAGCTGATGTTCAAGGATCCGCTGAAGCCGTAGCAGCTTCCCTGCAGAAAATTGAAGTGGAAGGCATTAATATTAAAATCATTCATAATGGTGTTGGTGCTATTAATGAATCAGATATTTCGCTTGCCGCTGCATCAAATGCGATCGTAATTGGTTTTAACGTTCGTCCGGATGTAAATGCAAAACGTGCAGCTGAAGCTGAAAAAGTCGATGTTCGTCTGCACCGGATTATTTATAAAGTAATTGAGGAAATTGAAGCAGCAATGAAAGGGATGCTTGACCCTGAATTCCAAGAAAAAATTATTGGTCAGGCTGAAATTCGTCAAACCTTTAAAGTATCAAAAGTTGGTACGATTGCTGGTTCGTATGTTACCGATGGTAAAATCACTCGTGACAGTGGAATCCGCTTAATCCGTAATGGTGTTGTCATCTTTGAAGGCCAAATCGATGCGTTGAAACGATTTAAGGACGATGCTAAAGAAGTTGCCCAAGGTTACGAATGTGGTATCACAATTAAAAACTTCAATGATGTTAAAGAAGGAGATATCATTGAGGCATATGTAATGGAAGAAATTGAGCGTAAATGATTGTCGGTGTAGCTGAATGTGAATGCATGATTTATGATGCCCATTCTCTAAAAGATAAACGGGCGGTGCTGCAGCGAATCCTTACCCGTTTAAAACAGAGATTTAATGTATCTGTTGCAGAAGTGGATTATCAAGATGTCTGGCAAAGAACGAAAATTGCCATTGCAGTTGTGACCTCTACACGGGTTGCTACCGAGCAGGAATTACAAAATGCGTTCAAACTAATCGACTCATTTCCAGAAATAGAAAGAACGATCACCGAGATTGAATGGCTTTAAGTTAAGAGGTGAATGCAATGAGCCACAGAGCAAATCGTGTTGGAGAACAAATGAAAAAAGAACTTAGTGACATTATCGGCCGGAAAATTAAAGATCCGCGGATCGGTTTTGTAACGGTAACAGATGTTCAAGTTACAGGAGATCTTCAACAAGCGAAAGTATTTATATCCGTTTTAGGTGATGACGAGCAAAAGGAGAATACATTAAAAGGCCTAGCCAAAGCAAAAGGATTTATCCGAACCGAAATAGGTCACCGTATCCGCCTTCGTAAAACACCTGAAATCATCTTTGAGTGGGATGAATCAATCGATTACGGAAATCGAATTGAAACCCTGCTACATCAATTGCATACGGACGATGATAAACCGTATGAAAAGCACGAAGAAGAATAGAGGATAGACTTTATGTCTATCCCTTTTTTTAATTATAAGGCAGTGTTAATCTTGAAAGTTGATTTCCGCTCCA
>NZ_JBALNF010000016.1:120388-133311 GCF_036962465.1 Neobacillus vireti | reverse complement strand
CTTCCGCTCCAATCAACTAACCTTTAACACAACCAATCATAAAAATAGATATCGAAGGGTGCAGTGAAATGGAAGGAATCTTACCATTATATAAGCCGGCAGGCCTTACTTCACATGATTGTGTTTTTAGGCTGCGGAAAATATTAAAAACAAAAAAAGTGGGTCATACCGGCACTTTAGATCCAGACGTAACGGGGGTCCTGCCAATTTGTATTGGCAAAGCCACAAAGGTAGCGGAATACATAACAGATGCCGGCAAAGCCTACTTAGGGGAAGTAACAATTGGATTCTCTACGACAACGGAGGATTCTTCTGGTGAGGTAGTAGAACGCAAAGCTGTTAATCGAGTGATTACAAGGGAAGAAATTTTACAGGTGCTTCAATCATTGACCGGAGAGATTGAACAAACACCGCCCATGTATTCAGCCGTTAAGGTAGGAGGTGTCCGTCTTTACGAATATGCCCGAAAAGGGATAGAGGTGGAACGGCCAACAAGAGTGGTATCCATTTACTCGATTGATTTACTTGATGAACGAGAGCAATTTGAGGGGGAAAGCATTACATTTCGTTTTCAGGTTCGCTGCAGCAAAGGAACATATATCCGTACGTTGGCGGTGATGATTGGCGAGATTCTTGGATTTCCTGCCCATATGTCATATTTACAAAGAATTCAATCAGCCAGTTTTCATTTGGAGGATTGTTTAACCTTTGAAGACATCGAAAAGTATATGGAAGCGGGGACGATTTCGAACGTTTTAAGACCGTTAGAAACCGCACTCTCTCATTTGCCGAAATTTCGTATTAATGATAAAGTAGCAGAGAAAGTGAAAAATGGTGCACTGTTACAAACACCAGATCATTTAAAAACAATTAACGGACCAATTATCGCTGAAACGGACGATGGTACGGCACTCGCTATTTATGCTAAGCATCCCAGCAAGCCAGATCTCCTCAAACCCGTTAAGGTATTACGAAACGAGAGTTAATAATAAGGTACGGAATAGAAAAGGTGAGTTTCATTGGAAGTAATACGGCTTAGTTACCCCATTAATTTTGTTAATCCAGAGTTACCTTCTTTAGCTATGGCTTTAGGTTATTTTGATGGTGTCCACCTCGGACATCAACAAGTAATTCTTGAGGCAAAAAGGCAGGCGGAAGAAAAGGCTCTATCTAGTGCTGTTATGACGTTCGACCCTCATCCATCCGTCGTATTAGGGAAGAATACACAGCATGTTCACTATATTACTCCCTTATCCGAAAAGGTGAACATAATTGAAAACCTGGGGATTGATTATTTATTTATTATTGAGTTCACCCCAGAATTTGCTTCTCTATTACCACAGGAATTTATTGACCAATATGTGATTGGTTTAAATGTTCAACACGTTGTGGCAGGATTTGATTTTACCTATGGCAGGATGGGCAAAGGTACGATGGAGACCTTGCCATTCCATTCACGAGATCAATTTAGCTATACGGTTGTTCCCGAATATGTGCTAGGGAATGAAAAGGTAAGTTCTACAAGGATCCGCCGCCTGCTCAAGGAGGGGGGAACAATTGAACTCCCGATTCTACTCGGTCGCTACTATACGACAACAGGAATTGTTGTCCACGGCGATAAACGCGGACGAACAATTGGTTTTCCTACAGCCAATGTTGATCTTTATGACGAATATATAATTCCGCCAACGGGTGTTTATGCCGTAAGATTTAAGGTTGCTAAGCGCTGGTTTGATGGAGTATGTAATGTTGGCTATAAACCTACCTTTAATAAAGAATCCTTAAAACTTTCTGTAGAAGTTCACTTGTTTGATTATAATCAGGATATTTATGGCAATGAGGTCGTAATTGAATGGCATCTTTACCTTCGTAAAGAACAGAAATTTTCTGGTATCGACGAGCTTGTTACCCAAATTGAAAAAGATAAACAAAACGCACTTGATTATTTTGAAGAAAATCGACAAACTTTCTAACTTCATTGCAAAAAGAAGGATTTCTTACAATATGTTCAGGTTTTAACTTGCATTTTGCTGTAAAACCATGTATTCTTAAATACGTATTAAAACAAACCTTTACTTGGCAAGTCGAGTCTCCGACGCTTGCTCGGTAACAGGGGATATGAAAATTTTAGGAGGTGAACCGGATGGCAATCACTCAAGAACGTAAAAACGAACTTATCAATGAGTACAAAACTCATGAAAGCGACACTGGATCTGCTGAAGTTCAAATCGCTGTCCTTACAGAATCAATCAATAATTTGAACGAGCACTTACGTACACACAAGAAAGATCACCACTCACGTCGCGGTCTTTTGAAAATGGTAGGTAAACGTCGTAATCTTTTAACTTTCTTACGTAATAAAGATGTACAACGCTACCGTGTATTAATTAATAAGCTTGGTCTACGTCGTTAGTAACAGAAGCGGGATTTTTCCCGCTTTTTTGTTAGCAAAAAAACATTTTTTTATACATAATTTTAAGTCTAAGCTTTTCTGTGCATACTATTAATAATTTGGTTTAAACAATAAGCTTTAAAGGCTTTTTTTATATGAGGTAGAATTAGTTTGATGATTAACCGAGAGGGTTTTTCTTTCGTATCATCCTTCTAAGGATTTAGTTAGAGAGGGGTAAAAATATGGAACAAATAAAACATGAATATTCAATGGATTGGGCCGGCCGTAAATTAACGGTTGAAATTGGCCAATTAGCGAAGCAAGCAAACGGTGCAGTCTTAGTCCGTTATGGAGATACAGCTGTATTAAGTACAGCCACTGCATCAAAAGAGCCAAAAAACCTCGACTTTTTCCCATTAACGGTTAACTACGAAGAACGTCTATATGCGGTGGGTAAAATCCCTGGTGGTTTTATTAAACGGGAAGGACGACCAAGTGAGAAGGCTATATTAGCAAGCCGTTTGATTGACCGTCCGATTCGTCCGCTTTTTGCCGATGGGTTCCGAAATGATGTACAAGTTATCAGCATTGTCATGAGCGTTGATCAGGATTGTTCAACTGAAATGGCTGCTATGTTCGGCTCTTCGTTAGCACTGAGTACATCTGATATCCCTTTTGAGGGGCCGATTGCGGGTGTGGTAGTTGGACGTGTAAATAATGAATTTGTTATTAATCCAACGGTTGAACAAGCGGAAAAAAGTGATATTCACTTAACGGTTGCTGGCACAAAAGATGCGATTAACATGGTAGAAGCAGGGGCTTTGGAAGTACCTGAAGAAATCATGCTAGAAGCGATCATGTTTGGTCATGATGAAATCAAGCGTTTAATTGAATTCCAGGAAAAAATTGTCGCTGAAATTGGAAAAGAAAAACGCCAAATCAGCCTATATGAAATCGATCAAGAACTTGAAGCTGAGGTTAGAGACCTTTGTGAATCTGACATGGTAAAGGCGATTCAAGTTCAAGAAAAGCATGCTCGTGAGGATGCTATTAAAGAGGTTAAAAACCAAGTTATTGCAAAATACGAAGAACAAGAAGCTACCGATGAAGATATGAAGCAAATAAAGCAAATCTTGGACAAGATTGTTAAGGGTGAAGTCCGTCGGTTAATTACGGTTGAAAAGGTTCGTCCTGATGGCCGTAAAATAGATGAAATTCGTCCATTGTCTTCCCAGGTAAGCATTTTACCTCGTACGCATGGTTCCGGTTTATTTACCCGTGGACAGACTCAAGCATTAAGTATTTGTACTCTTGGGGCAATGGGAGATGTTCAGATTCTTGATGGTTTAGGAATTGAAGAGGAAAAACGGTTTATGCACCACTATAACTTCCCATCCTTTAGTGTAGGGGAAACAGGTCCAATCCGTGGTCCAGGCCGACGTGAAATTGGACACGGTGCACTTGGAGAACGTGCCCTTGAACCGATCATTCCGTCTGAAAAAGATTTCCCATATACAATCCGCCTTGTTTCGGAAGTACTTGAATCCAATGGTTCCACATCACAGGCTAGTATTTGTGCAAGTACACTAGCGATGATGGATGCCGGTGTGCCAATCAAGGCTCCAGTTGCGGGGATTGCAATGGGGCTCGTTAAATCTGGTGAGCATTATACGGTTTTATCTGATATTCAAGGTATGGAAGACCATCTAGGAGACATGGACTTTAAGGTTGCCGGAACAGCAAAGGGTGTAACAGCTCTTCAGATGGATATTAAAATTGAAGGTCTATCTCGTGAGATTTTAGAAGAAGCCCTACAGCAAGCAAAAGTGGGCAGAATGCATATATTGGATTCCATGCTCGCTACAATTACGGAACCAAGAACAGAGCTATCGCAATTTGCTCCAAAAATCTTAACGATGACGATCAATCCAGATAAGATTCGAGATGTTATTGGACCAAGCGGTAAGCAAATCAATAAGATTATTGAAGAAACCGGCGTTAAGATTGATATCGAACAAGATGGTACAGTTTTTATTGCTTCTACTAATCAAGAAATGAATCAAAAGGCGAAGAAAATCATTGAAGATATCGTCCGTGAAGTTCAAGTAGGTGAAATGTACCTTGGTAAGGTTAAGCGGATTGAAAAGTTTGGCTGCTTTGTTGAAATCTTCGCTGGAAAAGACGGACTAGTTCATATTTCTGAACTTGCTGAAGAGCGAGTAGGAAAAGTGGAAGATGTCGTGAAAATTGGCGATGAAATTTTGGTAAAGGTAACCGAAATTGACAAGCAAGGCCGGGTAAACCTGTCTCGTAAAGCAGTTTTAAAAGAACAGCGTGAAAAGGCAGAAGAAAAACAGTAATTTTGAAGTGATAAGTAAAAGGAAAAAGTCAGGGAATCCCTGACTTTTTTTGTGCAAAACGGTTTAGATTTCTATTGTTCTACCTTGTCCTCTTTAGACATAATCTTTAAGGAAGGGGGAATGGTAGATGAAAAAAGCTGGTATATCGATTGTAATTTGTTTGGCAGCTTGGTTTTCCGTCAACAATCCTATTGTTGAAGACTATATAGCATCATTAACAGAATCTGCACTTCCGGTCATGAAGCAGACAGATCCTCTGTATCAAAGAATAGTGAAAGATGCAGATACATATGAAATCCCGCCTTCTGATGCTAGGATTGATCCTGTTTGGAAGGCTATTCCAGGATATAATGGACTGAAAGTAGATATAGCAGCATCATATAAAAAGATGAAGAAAAAAGGCGAATTTGATGAGCGGAAGCTTGTGTTCGTCCAAACAAAACCAAAGGTGCATCTTGAAAATTTACCGCCCACTCCTATTTATAAAGGTCATCCTGATAAACCAATGGTTTCTTTCATTATAAATGTAGCATGGGGGAATGAATATTTATCCGATATGCTTGCAACATTAAAAAGGCATAACGTGTCTGCCACCTTTTTCCTTGAAGGGAACTGGACAAAAAAAAATCCTGAACTCGCCAAAATGATTGTAAGTGCTGGTCATGAAGTAGGAAATCATTCCTATTCCCATCCAGATATGAGCAAGCTGACAGCCGAGAAGGCAAAAGAACAAATGATCAAAACAAATGAAATTATTGAAGCCGCCACAGGTGAAAAAAGTGTATGGTTTGCACCGCCAAGCGGAAGCTACCGTGATGAAACGGTCAAAATTGCCCAAAATTTAAACATGAAAACAGTGATGTGGACGGTTGACACTGTTGATTGGCGCAAGCCGACTCCTGACGTTTTGATTAATCGGGTGATCTCTAAAATTGATAAAGGCTCAATGGTACTTATGCATCCTACTGAATCGACAGCAAAATCTCTAGATCGGTTAATTACGTTAATCGAAAAAAAGAATTTGCACATCGGTACGGTGAGTGAATTAATGGATGAGGAAAGAATAATAAAATAATTTAGGCAAATTATCTCAGAAATTGGAGAAAATACATTTAAGTAAGTATAATAAATAATTGGAGTAGAAGCGTCTGCATGATAATCCTACTAAACATGAGTTAGAAGACAGCTTTTGAAAACTTAGAGGAAAATATTCTATAGGCGGGGGGCAGCTGCCTATAAAAGTCCGATTAGTTTAGGCAGTGGGGCATCCCCTTGCTGTTTGAAGTTTCGCTGTATAGACAGGAGGAAGTCAATGATTAATAAGTACACTTGCCAAAACGGAGTAAGAATTGTTCTAGAAAATATTCCTACCGTCCGATCGGTTGCGATCGGTGTATGGATTGGAACGGGTTCTAGGAATGAGGATCCGCAAACAAATGGTATTTCTCATTTCCTTGAGCATATGTTTTTCAAAGGGACAACAACAAGATCAGCAAAGGAAATTGCTGAATCATTTGATAGTATTGGCGGTCAAGTAAATGCTTTTACATCGAAGGAGTATACTTGCTACTACGCAAAAGTACTGGATACGCATTCTAAGTTTGCCTTAGATGTATTAGCCGACATGTTCTTTAACTCTACCTTCGTCGAAGAAGAGTTAAACAAAGAAAGAAATGTTGTCTTGGAAGAAATCAAAATGTATGAAGATACACCAGATGATATTGTTCATGATTTGTTGAGCAGGGCAGTTTTTGAAGACCATCCGCTTGGATATCCGATTCTTGGGACGGAAGAAACCTTGAATACTTTTACAGGTGATTCATTAAAGGAATATATTCATCAACGTTATACACCCGAAAATGTCGTTATTTCGATTGCCGGAAATGTTTCCGAGAGTTTTATTAAGGAAGTTGAAAATTATTTTGGTTCTTACCAAGGTAATTCAAAAGAAGTACCTGAAAACATCCCAGTTTTTCATTCAAACCGAATTTCAAGAAAGAAAGAAACTGAACAAGCCCACCTCTGTATTGGTTTTGAAGGCTTGAAGGTTGGACATGAGGATGTTTATAGTTTAATTACCTTAAATAATATTTTAGGCGGCAGCATGAGCTCCAGGTTATTTCAAGAGGTACGTGAACAACGAGGGTTAGCCTATTCTGTATTCTCGTACCATTCAGCCTATTTAGATAGCGGGATTTTGACTGTCTATGGAGGGACTGGGGCTAAACAGCTGGATCTCCTATTTGAGACCATTCAAGAAACGTTAGAGAAATTAAAGCAAGATGGAATTACCGAAAAGGAACTGACCAATAGCAAAGAACAATTAAAGGGCAGTTTGATGTTGAGTTTAGAGAGCACCAATAGCCGCATGAGCCGTAATGGAAAAAATGAGCTTCTTTTAAAACGCCATCGCTCACTTGATGAAATTATCGAGCAGATTGATGCGGTTACGAAAAAGAGTGTCGATGGAATGGCAAGAGACGTCTTTACTGACAAATACTCCGTAACCTTAATTAGTCCGAATGGTGAATTTCCAAATAAATTAGCTTAATGAAAAGAGGTATCCCGGTTTTAGTGGGAATACCTCTTTTTTCTGTAGTGTTTGCTCAAATTTCGAGCAGCTTGTCGATTGGCTAGAAGTGCGAATCGCGCTTTTCTTATTCTAAAATTTGTCCTCCCTTTATACACTAATAGAAAAAGTGTTGGCGGGGGGTAGGGCTATGAGGTTAAGTGAATTAAGCGGGAAAGAAATTGTCGATGTAAAAAAGGCAGAGCGACTTGGTGTACTTGGACAAACAGATTTAGAAATAAATGAAAACACTGGTCAGATTCAGGCACTGCTAATTCCTTCCCTAAAATGGTTTGGTTTTCGTAAACAAGGAGAGGAAGTCAGGGTGCCATGGCAGCATATAAAAAAAATAGGTTCCGATATGATTATCATTGATGTTCCAGGAGAAGATAGCCGATAGGATAGAAGCCCAAGCAAAATAACCGTTGCTTGGGCTTTTTTTATTTCCTTTCATGGAAAACTCACCGAATCAAGCAATCTTACATAAGATGTTGAAGTGATAACAGTAAAAGGAATTCTAAGTTGGATTTATAAAAAAAAGAAGGTGAATGTTTTCATGCTGACAGGGATGCAGATAGCCGTAATGGGCGGTGATGCCAGACAGCTGGAAATCATCCGTAGGTTAACCGAATTAGACGCGAGATTATCGCTTATTGGATTTGAACAGCTTGATCACGCCTTTACCGGTGCAGTCAAAGAAAAGCTCGATGAAGTTGATTTTTCCAATATCGATGCCCTGATTCTGCCAGTGCCTGGAACAAACTTAGAAGGACAGGTAGAAACCATCTTTTCAAACGAAAAGGTGATTTTAACAGGTGATATTGTAAGCAAAACACCCGAACATTGCACCATATATTCAGGCATCTCCAACTCTTATTTAGATGAAATATCAAAAGAGGCAAACCGGTCCCTGATTCAATTATTTGAACGGGATGATGTTGCCATTTACAATTCGATCCCGACTGTCGAAGGAACAATTATGATGGCTATTCAGCATACGGACTTTACTATTCATGGATCGAATGTGACCGTACTAGGTTTAGGCAGGGTTGGAATGAGTGTAGCAAGAACTTTTGCAGCTCTTGGAGCAAAGGTAAAGGTTGGGGCAAGAAAAAGCGAGCACCTGGCGAGGATTACAGAAATGGGTCTTACTCCATTCCACTTAAGTGAATTGGTTAATGAAGTAAAAGATACCGATATTTTAATTAATACAGCAACACATCTAATTGTTACAGCCATGGTAATCTCAAAACTTCCTGCCCATACCCTTATTATCGACCTGGCCTCTAAGCCTGGCGGAACGGATTTCAGATATGCAGAAAAAAGAGGGATAAAAGCACTGCTCGCTCCCGGATTACCAGGAATAGTAGCGCCTAAAACAGCAGGACAAATACTTGCCAATATTCTAGCCCAACTGCTTCAAGAGGATTTAGGAAAGCGAAAGGGGAAAGTGAAATGAGTTTAAAAGGTAAAAGAATTGGCTTCGGTCTAACAGGCTCACATTGTACGTATGATGCTGTATTTCCGGAAATAGAAAAACTCGTTCAAGCCGGTGCGGAGGTAATGCCAGTTGTAACCTTTACCGTTCAAAATACAGATACACGTTTTGGCAAGGGGGAAGATTGGATTCAAAGAATAGAAGACTTAACTGGAAATAAGGTCATTGACTCAATTGTAAAAGCAGAGCCGTTAGGTCCTAAAATTCCTCTTGATTGCATGGTCATTGCACCCTTAACAGGTGTTTCGATGAGTAAGTTTGCAAATGCTTTGAATGATAGTCCGGTATTAATGGCCGCCAAGGCGACACTAAGGAATTTAAAACCCGTCGTCCTTGGAATTTCCACGAATGATGCTTTAGGCTTAAATGGAGTTAATCTCATGAGACTAATGGCAACTAAAAATATTTATTTTATTCCATATGGTCAAGACGATCCAGTCAAAAAGCCAAATTCAATGGTTGCTAGAATGACGCTGCTAACGCAAACAGTAGAAGCTGCACTTGAAGGGAAACAACTCCAGCCTGTTTTGGTGGAAAGATATAAGGATTCCGACTAAATTTCCCCCACTTTCGCTAAAAAAGGTTATTTCTTAATAAGAATATGTTAAAATAAATTAATCTTTCATCAGAGGGGTCAACCCCTTCTGATGTAAATTTAAGAATAACCACTAATGTTCAGTGCAGGTTTGAAAGGGGAACTAGAAATGAGTCAGCAAAAAGGTTTTCACGTTGCAGTGGTAGGAGCAACTGGAGCGGTTGGTCAGCAAATGATCCAAACACTAGTGAAAGAGAATTTTCCTATTAGCAAACTTACCCTACTATCATCGGCCCGCTCGGCTGGAAAAGTAGTCGAAGTAAATGGACAGGAAATTACCATTCAAGAAGCAAAGCCTGAAAGCTTTGAAGGTGTCGATATTGCGTTATTTAGTGCTGGTGGCAATGTGTCTAAGGAACTGGCTCCAGAAGCGGTTAAACGTGGTGCCATCGTCGTGGACAACACTAGTGCATTCAGAATGGATGCAGATAAGCCATTAGTTGTACCTGAAGTAAACGAAGCAGATTTACATGAACACACGGGCATTATTGCCAACCCAAACTGCTCTACGATTCAAATGGTTGTTGCGTTAGAACCAATCCGTCAAAAATTCGGTTTGAAAAAAGTCATCGTATCCACCTATCAAGCAGTTTCTGGAGCAGGGGCTGTGGCTGTTGAAGAATTAATGGAACAAACAAAATCGATTTTAGCGGGAGAAACAGTCGAACCTAAAATTTTACCGGTTAAAGCTGACAAAAATCATTATCAAATTGCATTTAACGCTATTCCACAAATAGATAAATTTCAAGAGAACGGCTATACATTTGAAGAAATGAAAATGATTAATGAAACGAAAAAAATCATGCATCTTCCTGATTTACAAGTTTCTGCAACTTGTGTAAGACTTCCTGTTGCTGTGGGCCACTCAGAATCAGTTTATTTTGAAGTGGAAACAGATGGTGTCAGTGCTCAGGAAATCAAGGCTTTATTAAAGGATGCTCCTGGAGTTGTTTTACAGGATGATCCAGAAAACCAAATATATCCGATGCCTGCACATTGCGTAGGAAAGAATGATGTGTTCGTAGGACGTATTAGAAAAGACATTGATGAAGACCGCGGCTTCCATATGTGGGTGGTTTCAGATAACTTACTTAAAGGGGCAGCCTGGAATTCAGTTCAAATTGCTGAAAGGTTAGTAGAATTAGGTCTAGTTAAATAAGGATACATCATAAAGGCAGGGTTTGGTGTTAAATGAAAATAATTGTACAAAAATTTGGCGGGACATCTGTTAAAGATGACGAAAGCAGAAAACATGCCCAAGGCCATATTGAAAAAGCATTAAGTGAAGGCTACAAAGTGGTTGTAGTGGTTTCTGCTATGGGTAGAAAAGGAGACCCGTATGCAACTGATACACTTTTATCCTTAATCGGCGGTAATCTTAGTAAAATATCTAGACGGGAACATGATCTACTTTTATCCTGCGGTGAGGTTATCTCGAGTATTGTCTTTACCAATATGTTACTAGAGAGCGGAATCAACGCTACAGCATTAACAGGAGCACAAGCAGGCTTCCGTACTAATAATGATCATACGAATGCAAAAATCATTGAAATGAAATGTGACAGAATTCTAAGGGAATTAGAGACGAATGATGTTGTCGTTGTGGCAGGGTTTCAAGGAGCTGCGAAAAACGGGGATGTAACCACGATTGGACGCGGTGGCAGTGATACATCCGCTGCTGCTTTAGGTGCAGCCTTGAACGCTGAATGGATTGATATCTTTACAGATGTAGAAGGGATTATGACGGCCGATCCGCGTATTGCTGAGAACGCACGGCCACTTTCTGTTGTAACCTATACAGAGGTATGTAACCTGGCCTATCAGGGTGCAAAAGTCATTCATCCTAGAGCGGTTGAGATTGCTATGCAGGCAAAAGTGCCGATTCGAATTCGCTCCACCTATTCTGATTCTCTTGGGACATTAGTCACGTCTGTAAATAAAGAAAATCGCGGCAGTGATATTAAAGAACGCACCGTTACAGGGATCGCCCATGTATCTAATGTTACACAAATAAAGGTCTTTGCTAAAAAAGATCAATATAATCTTCAGTCAGAAGTATTTAAAGCGATGGCAAATGAAAAAATCAGTGTTGATTTTATCAATATTTCTCCGAACGGAGTTGTCTATACCGTAACAGATGAAATGACCGACCGAGCAATTCAGGTCCTAGAAGAGTTAGGTCATGAACCGGTAGTTGAGCGCCATTGTGCAAAGGTTTCCGTTGTAGGTGCAGGAATCGCAGGAGTACCAGGAATTACCTTTAAAATCGTAACAGCCTTATCAAATTATGGAATTCGTATTTTGCAATCAGCAGACAGCCATACAACTATTTGGGTACTGGTTAAACAAGAGGACTTAGTTAAATCCGTCAATTCCTTGCACGATGCCTTTCAATTAGAGGAAGAAACAGTCGAGTATGATTTCTGATGCTATAGAGAAGAAAGAACGTTTTTAATGAATGCTGCTTTTTGCAGCGGATAAGTTCCGATTGTGTATTGAAAGGAGTACTAAAATGGTTCATTTCGGGCGAGTATCAACAGCAATGGTAACCCCTTTTGATAAAAATGGGCATATCGACTTTGGAAAAACCACTCAATTGGTTAATTATTTAATTGATAATGGCACTGATTCCCTCGTAATTGCGGGAACAACGGGAGAATCCCCTACGCTTTCCAAAGAAGAAAAGCTGGCTCTATTTGATCATGTAGTGAAAGTTGTCAAAAAACGTATTCCAGTAATTGCTGGAACGGGGAGTAATAATACGTACGCCTCGGTTGAATTAACCAAAAAGGCTGAGCAGCTTGGTGTTGATGCAATCATGGCGGTCGGTCCTTATTATAATAAACCAAACCAAGAAGGTTTGTACCAGCATTTTAAGGCCATTGCAGAAGCTACAACCCTTCCAATGATGGTTTATAATATCCCGGGGAGATCATCCGTTACGATTCAGCCGCAGACGGTGATCCGTCTTTCTAAAATTCCGAATATCGTTGCGGTAAAGGAAGCAAGCGGCGACTTAAACGCCATGACACATATTATTGCAAATACGGCAGATGATTTTGTCCTCTATAGTGGGGATGATAGTTTAACAATCCCAGTTCTTTCAATTGGTGGTGCAGGGGTTATTTCTGTGGCATCACATGTGATTGGAAATGAATTACAAGAAATGGTCAAGGCATTTTTTGATGGGGAACAGGCTAGAGCTGCTAAATTACATCAACACTTGCTTCCACTTATGCAGGGGCTTTTTGCCGCACCAAGCCCTGGGCCAGTTAAGACCGCCTTACAGATCAAGGGTTTGGATGTAGGATCAGTCAGGCTTCCGCTTGTTGGTTTAACGGGAGAAGAACGGGCTACACTCATATCGCTTCTTAACAGTATATAAATAACAAAAGGGCTAATCGAATGTTCTGTTCGGTTAGCTCTTTTTTTAAGGCTGTGTTAAAGGTTATTGTTGAATTTTAGCATGTTGATTGGAGCAGAAGGCGGCGAAGACTCCTCGAAAATGC
>NZ_JBALNF010000016.1:108702-120280 GCF_036962465.1 Neobacillus vireti | reverse complement strand
GATTAACACAGCCTTTTTTAAAAAACACCCTTATTCCTATAAAAAAATGATTATTGGTTGTAAAGGTTTTCAGGTATCAAGTATAATAATCATAACTGATCTTGGGTCGGCGATTAAAAGTGAACAGCCATACTTAGCTTTTTGTTCATTCATGGTTGCTTTGCTTGGCTTTAGTTAAGTATCTATTTATTGTCAGCATAGGAGGAAACGGAAATTGGTAAAGAAAAAGAATACATCCATTAAGTTGATTACACTTGGTGGCATTGGAGAAATCGGAAAAAATATGTACCTTGTTGAGGTGGACAAGGACATATTTATTATTGATGCTGGCTTAATGTTCCCCGAGGAAGAAATGCTGGGTATCGATATGGTCATTCCTGATATTACATATGTAAGAGAAAATAAGGAACGGGTGAAGGCCATTTTTTTAACACATGGTCATGAAGACCATATTGGTGCGTTGTCTTATGTACTCTCACATGTTGACGTCCCTGTTTATGGAACCAAACTTACCCTAGCACTAGCAAATGCAAAGCTAAGGGAACAAGAATTTACTGGTACAGCTGATTTTATCGAGGTGGATTCAAACACGACGGTGGAATTAGACACAGTACAGGCAAGTTTTTTTAGAACGAATCATAGTATTCCAGACTCTGTTGGAGTCTGCATTCATACGTCCGAAGGCATTATTGTCTATACTGGTGATTTTAAATTTGACCAGGGAGCAACAAAGCTTTATCAAGCTGAAGTCGGCAAGATGGCTGCCATTGGAGATCAAGGGGTATTGTGTTTGTTATCCGATAGTACAGAGGCAGAAGTCCCTGGATACACCACTTCTGAATCCAAGGTTGAACGAGAAATGTCTAATGCCTTTTATAATGCCCCAGGCCGAATTATTGCCGCTTGCTTTGCATCTGATATCAATCGGATTCAGCATATTTTTAATGCTGCGAGTGAAAATGGCCGTAAAGTTACGGTTGTCGGAAAGAGCCTGGAACAAATTTATCATATTGCACTCGATTTAGGTTATTTAGAAGTTGACGAGGATCTGATTATCCCTGTAAGTGAAATTAAAAACTACCAGGACCGTGAAATTGTCGTATTAATGACAGGCAGCCAAGGTGAACCGATTGAGGCATTACAGAAAATGGCCAAGCAATCACATAAACTTTTAAATATCCAACCAGGTGATACAGTGTTAATTGCCGCTTCACCTCTAAAGGGCAGTGAAGTCTTTTTATTTAAAACGATTGATATGCTTTTTAGAGCGGGTGCTAATGTGATCTCTGGCAAACGGGCCCTTCATGTATCTAGTCATGGCAGCCAAGAAGAATTAAAATTCATGATTAATTTAATGAAACCGAAATTTTTCATTCCTGTCCACGGTGAGTATAAGATGCTTAAAGCACACAGGAAAGTGGCATTGGAATGTGGACTTACCGACCAGCAGATCCTCATACCTGACCGCGGTGATGTAGTCGAATGGAAGGAAGACAGCATTGGTATTACCGGTAAAGTGCCATCAGGTAATGTTTTAATTGATGGGATTGGTGTCGGTGACGTGGGCAATATTGTGTTACGTGATCGAAAGCTTTTATCTCAAGATGGTATTCTGATTGTTGTTGTCACGTTAACAAAGCAGGAAAAGAAGATTGCGGCTGGACCTGAAATTATTTCAAGGGGCTTTGTTTATGTACGTGAGTCAGAAAAGTTAATGGATGATTCTACAAAATTAGTCCGTGATATCGTAGAAAGAAATACAGCAAAAAGTACATTTGAATGGGCAAGCTTAAAACAGGAAATAAGAGATGACTTGAATCGATCTTTATATGAAAAAACTAAGAGAAGACCAATGATATTGCCAATCATAATGGAGATTTAAAGCAGAAACGCCTTTACGCTGCAGCAGGACAATTCTCGAAGTGAATTTAGAAACTATTATTTTTAGAGCAAGGCACTGGTGGATGAACCAGTGCCTTTTTATATTTAGAGCATGAAATTGTTTCTCGGGTAAATACTAAACATATATCATGCTTGAAGGGAGTAGTAGGATGAATAACGAATATCAAAGTAATGATACCGGCAAACAAGAAGGACAAGAGCCTCAAAAAGAGGAAAAGGCTTCTCCATTATTAGAAAAAATACAGCAATTGGGCCAAACAAATGTGCCGCAGCTTTCAGCCGATTCTAGTATTCATTGCTTAACCATAATAGGTCAAATTGAAGGACATCTTGCCTTACCGCCACAAAATAAAACAACCAAATATGAGCATTTACTTCCACAGTTAGTCGCTATCGAACAAAACCCGAAAATTGAGGGGGTCCTGATTATTCTGAATACAGTTGGCGGTGATGTAGAAGCCGGTCTAGCCATTTCAGAGATGATTGCCTCCCTGTCAAAACCAACAGTTTCAATTGTCTTAGGGGGAGGACATTCCATCGGGGTGCCAATTGCTGTTTCATGTGATTATTCATTTATCGCCGAAACTGCTACGATGACCATCCATCCTATTCGCCTGACTGGACTCGTGATTGGAGTTCCTGCAACCTTTGAATATTTAGACAAAATGCAAGAGCGGGTTGTTAATTTTGTGACGGGACATTCGAAAATTAAAGAAGAAACCTTTAAAGATTTAATGTTTGCTAAAGGTAATTTAACGAGAGATATTGGGACAAATGTCATCGGTATTGATGCTGTTAAATACGGATTAATTGATGAAGTAGGCGGTCTAGGACCCGCGATGAAAAAATTAAATGAAATGATTGAACTCCAAAAAGGGGAAAATGAGGGGCTGATTCAATGATCTTATATACGATGATGCCAAGTGAACTGATTTTTCCTGCCGAACAAGTGGAAGAGAGCAAACAAAAATTAATCACTTATCAGGGTGTCTCCATGCTGGTAGAGCAAACAGACTCAGAGCATGTAGAAGTGGTTCGTATTTTAAGCAGTGACCCGCAACATTATTTAAATCAGCAGCTTTGTCCGGGTGCAAAAATTTCTTTTGCTAACCTGGGAGGTTTATCGGCATTGCAATAGTAGATTATGGTATAATTATCAAAGAGAAAAAGAGCAGCCAAATTTGGGCTGCTTTCTTTATACATATAAATGATTTAGACTTTAGTATAGATCAGAACAACATATTTTTCGTACAAGGTGATTAAATGGCCAAAAAAAAGAGAAGACAACCAAAAAAGAGAGACAATCATTTAAAACGGACCGTTCAATTTGAATTATCGGCCCTTGCCATTTTAGCGCTAGCAATTATTTCAATTGCCAAGCTCGGGGCAGTTGGAAAAGCCACCGTTCTATTCTTCCGTTTTTGGATGGGTGAATGGTATATGCTTGGATTGTTAGGGCTAGTTATATTAAGTGTTTATTTAATGTGGAAACGAAGTATTCCTTTTTTCTTTCACATTAAGTTAGTTGGCACCTATTTTATTATTTCGGCAATCCTCCTATTGAGTCATGTAACACTATTCCATTTACTTACCAATAATGGGAAATTTAAAGACCCTAGCGTGATAAGTAACACTTGGGAGTTATTTATGATGGAAGTCAGAGGGGAGACAAGCACCACTGACCTTGGCGGAGGTATACTCGGAGCTGTTTTGTTTGCCCTATTTCACTATCTATTCGCAGAAACAGGAACAAAAATTATTGCATTTATTTTTATATTAATCGGAATAATTTTGTTAACAGGAAAGTCAATTGGTGATTTCATTGGGAAAATTATCATTACTCTTTTCGATTTTTCAAAAGGCCAATGGGAAGCTTTTAAATTGGATATGTCCGATTGGAAGCAGAAACAAACAGAGCGTCGTAATGAGCGCATTGCCGAGAAACAAAAGGAAAAAGAGAATCGCCAAAGACAGCCTGCCCCAGTTCATAACAATGTGCCCCCGGAACAGGAAGAAACCATTATTCCTGAGCCAATTATCTCTAGTTTTGCGGATCGGGCCTATGTAGAAGAACCATCAATCCCTAAACCTGAAAAAGAACCAGCAAAAGGGAAAGAACAAAATAGTAAAACGGAAGAGGTTGACGATGATAATACCCCGCCAATCTCATTTACTGAAGCAGAAGTGGAAAATGTAACATACGAATTACCACCGCTCCGGCTGTTAAAGGCTCCAAGGAAGACGGATCAAAGTGGTGAATATGAATTAATACATGCCAATGCTGCAAAGCTCGAACGGACATTCCAATCCTTCGGAGTAAAAGCGCGCGTTACCCAAGTTCACTTAGGACCTGCTGTAACAAAATACGAAGTACATCCTGATGTGGGAGTGAAAGTGAGTAAAATTGTCAGCTTAAGTGATGACATCGCCTTAGCACTTGCTGCTAAAGGAATCCGGATTGAAGCACCAATTCCAGGCAAATCGGCTATCGGAATTGAGGTTCCAAATTCCGAGGTAGCCATGGTTTCCTTACGGGAAGTACTGGAGGCTACTCAAAATGATAAGCCCGATGCCAAATTATTAATTGGTCTCGGCAGGGATATCACTGGAGAGGCCGTTCTAGCTGAATTAAATAAAATGCCGCACTTACTCGTTGCTGGGGCTACTGGAAGCGGAAAGAGTGTTTGTATCAATGGAATCATCACAAGTGTTCTTATGCGAGCAAAGCCACATGAAGTGAAATTAATGATGATTGACCCGAAAATGGTCGAGTTAAACGTTTATAATGGTATTCCACACCTGCTAGCACCAGTAGTAACCGATGCAAAAAAAGCATCACAAGCCTTGAAGAAAGTAGTAAGTGAAATGGAAAGACGATATGAACTGTTTTCTCATACAGGTACACGTAATATTGAAGGCTATAATGAGCATGTGAGAAGACATAATCTTGAGGAAAATGATAAACAGCCATTGCTGCCTTATATTGTGGTTATAGTTGACGAGTTGGCAGATTTAATGATGGTTGCTTCATCAGATGTTGAAGATTCGATTACTCGGCTAGCGCAAATGGCGCGTGCAGCCGGAATTCATTTAATTATTGCCACTCAGCGCCCATCTGTGGATGTCATAACGGGGGTAATTAAAGCGAATATACCATCACGAATTGCCTTTGCCGTTTCAAGTGCGACCGATTCAAGGACAATCCTCGATATGGGCGGTGCAGAGAAACTGCTGGGGAGAGGGGATATGCTATTCCTGCCTGTAGGAGCATCCAAGCCTGTTCGCGTTCAAGGTGCCTTTCTTTCAGACCAAGAGGTAGAAGATACAGTCGAATTTGTAATTTCGCAGCAAAAAGCACAATATCAGGCCGAAATGATTCCGGATGATATTCCAGAGGTAACAGAAGCAGTCGATGATGAATTATACAACGATGCTGTCGACTTAATTATTGATATGCAGACGGCCTCAGTATCTATGCTGCAGCGGCGGTTCCGGATTGGATATACTAGAGCTGCACGTCTCATCGATGAAATGGAGGCCCGCGGTGTTGTAGGTCCATACGAAGGTAGTAAGCCACGCACCGTTTTACAGGCAAAACCAAATGAAGAGCAGAGTTCATAAACTCTTCTTGAAAAGGAGATTCTCTGCTTTTTAAATAATGTAGTAAAAAAGGGCCATCCGGCTCTTTTTTTTGTAAGTCTATTTTTTATAAAAAGTGATACTATAGTAGTGGGAAGAATGATTAAATATTTGTTTCACTATTGCTATTTTTCTATCTTTTTCGACATAATTCGCGGTTTTCTTCTAATATTTGTAAGCGTTTTTATGAATGTTCACTTATTTCCCCCTTTTTTCGACGAAATTCCATATTCCTATTTATTTATCACAAAAAAAATGTTAATATAAATCCGATTAGTAGGAATGATATCAGATGTCTGATGTCTTAGGAAAAAGGCTGGAGGAAACAGCATGTCTATTAAGTCAGATAACCGGCACTTATATTTACAAGTAATCGATCGGTTGAAGCAGGATATTGAAACTGGGGTATATAAAGAAAAAGAAAAATTGCCTTCAGAATTCGATCTTGCGAAACAACTGGGGGTAAGCAGGGCGACTCTTAGGGAAGCACTTCGTATTCTAGAAGAGGAGAACGTTATCATAAGGCGCCATGGTGTAGGTACCTTTGTGAATGGAAGACCCATGTTTACGTCTGGGATTGAACAACTAAATAGTGTCACTGACATGATCAAACAAGTTGGGATGAAGCCTGGGACTATTTTCTTAAGTTCATCAACTCAAGGTCCTACCGAAGAGGATATTCGTCGTTTTTCATGTTCTGCTAATGAGGAAATTTTCGTGATGGAGAGGGTTAGAACTGCAAATGGAGAACCGGTTGTGTACTGCGTTGACAAGGTTCCGGAAAGCATTTTGCCTGAAACATTTTCCCATGAGGAAGAATCTATTTTTCAGATTTTAGATGAGACGGCAAATCGCAGAATTACATACGCAGTTGCCCAAATAGAGCCTTTAGGTTACCACGAGAAAATTTCGCCCATTTTAGAATGTGATCCAGAAACTGCTTTGTTAGTGTTAAAGCAAATGCATTTCGATGAAACGGATGAACCTGTCCTATTTTCGGTAAACTATTTTAAGGCGGATAAATTTAGTTTTCATGTATTAAGAAAAAGAACATAATTTTTTTGTTAATATGTGTAAACGCTAAACAAATGTAGTGCAAACATTTCTACTAAATCAAACAACATTCTTAGGGGGTATAGTACTTTGAAAATGCGTAAAATTGGAATGGCGCTTTCTCTAGTTCTTGCTGCTGGAACACTTTTAGGTGCTTGTGGAAAAAGCAATGATACAAGCAAAGGTGGGTCAACAGATAAATCAAAATCATTCTCTGTAGCAATGGTTACTGACGTTGGCGGTGTAGATGACAAATCATTTAACCAATCAGCTTGGGTAGGTCTTCAGAAATTTGGTAAAGACAATGGCATGTCAAAAGGAAAAGGCGGATACGATTATGTTCAATCAAAATCTGACGCTGACTACGCTACTAACTTAAATACACTTGCTCGTCAAAATTTTGACTTAGTATTTGGAATTGGCTACTTAATGCAAGGTGCAGTTGAAGAAATTGCGAAGCAACAAAAAGATAAGCAATTCGCAATTGTTGACTCTGAAGTAAAACAACCTAACGTTGCAAGTATCCTATTTAAAGAACAAGAAGCATCATTCCTAGCGGGAGTTGCAGCTGCAATGACAACCAAATCCAACAAGATTGGATTTATTGGCGGTATTGAAGGTGCAGTTATCGAACGTTTTGAGTCCGGATTTGTAGCTGGTGTCAAAGCGGCGAAACCAGAAGCTACTGTTGACATTCAATATGCTGGTGCATTTGATAAAGCTGAACTTGGTCAATCAATCGCATCAAAAATGTACTCTTCCGGCGCAGATGTAATTTTCCACGCTGCTGGTGGAACAGGTGTTGGTCTATTTAAAGAAGCTAATGACCTTAAGAAAAAAGATCCATCTCGTGAAATTTGGGCAATCGGGGTTGACAGTGATCAAGCCAACATGGGTCCAGATGTTGTTTTAACTTCCGCTCTTAAACGAGTAGACAATGCTGTTATCGACGTTTCTACAAAAACAAAAGATGGTAATTTCCCTGGCGGAAAAGTTGCCTTATACGGTCTTGCTGAAGACGGTGTTGGTCTATCACCAATCAATAGCAAAGCACCAAATAAAGCCGCTATTGAAACTGCTGTTAAAGATTGGACGGACAAAATTAAATCAGGTACTGTAAAGGTTCCTGGTACTCGTGCAGAATTAAAAACATTTAGCGCAAAATAATAAAAAAGGGAATAAGCGGGTTTAGCCGCCTGCTTATTCCTTCTTAATGAAATCCTAACTGAAGTGTAGAAGCATATTCTACCTTTCATTTAAGGTTTTAGTGGGGAGATAATCCCTGTTTTTTTAAAAATCTGAAAGGTCTGACCTCTTACTACTATTGGTCAAAATTTCCTTTTATCTTATCGCAGGGAGTGAGAAAGATGGATTTTGTAATTGAAATGCTCAACATTCGTAAAGAATTTGGCGGTTTCGTTGCGAATGATAACATTACCCTTCAGTTGAAGAAGGGCGAAATTCATGCATTACTTGGTGAAAATGGTGCAGGTAAATCCACCTTAATGAACGTACTTTTTGGGCTATACCAACCGGAACAAGGCGAAATTCGGGTCAAAGGAAAACCTGTGAAAATCACCAACCCTAACATTGCAAATGATTTAGGAATCGGCATGGTGCACCAGCACTTTATGCTTGTCGATACTTTTACGGTAACAGAAAATATTATACTTGGCAGAGAAATCACAACTGGCGGGAAAATTGATCTTAAAAAGGCAGAAAAAGAGGTCCGTGAAATTTCTGAACGATATGGTCTTGCAGTTGATCCTCAAGCAAAGATTTCGGATATTTCCGTGGGAATGCAGCAAAGGGTCGAAATTCTAAAAACATTATATCGCGGAGCGGAGATTGTCATTTTTGATGAACCATCTGCTGTACTTACACCTCAGGAAATTAAAGAACTAATGCAAATTATGAAAACGCTTATAAAAGAGGGTAAATCTATTATTCTCATTACCCACAAATTAAAAGAGATTATGGAAGTAGCTGACCGCTGTACGGTCATCCGTAAAGGTAAAGGTATTGGTACCGTTAATGTTAGTGAAACAAATCCTAATGAACTGGCGAGCTTAATGGTTGGTCGTGAAGTGGTCTTTAAAACAGAAAAGACTGAGGCAAAACCACAACAAGACGTTCTCTCTGTTCAAGATCTAGTCGTAAAAGATCCACGCGGAATTAATATTGTCAATGGCCTAAATCTAAGCGTAAAAGCTGGTGAAATTGTCGGTATCGCCGGGATTGATGGTAATGGGCAAACCGAATTAATTGAAGCCATTACCGGATTAAGGAAGGCAGAAAGCGGCAGCATTAAATTAAATGGAAAAGAACTAATCAACCAAACACCACGCAAGATTACAGAATCAGGTGTTGGCCATATCCCGCAGGACCGTCATAAACATGGACTTGTTTTAAACTTTCCAATTGGCGAGAACATGGTGTTGCAAACGTATAATAAAAAGCCTTTCTCAAAAGGTGGAGTCCTGAATTTTAAAGAGATCTATAAAAAAGCGCGGACCTTAATTAGTGAGTTTGATGTTCGGACACCAACTGAATATACGTTAGCTCGTGCATTATCCGGCGGTAACCAGCAAAAGGCGATTATTGGCCGCGAGGTCGATCGAAATCCAGACCTGTTAATTGCTGCACAGCCTACACGTGGTTTGGATGTCGGGGCAATTGAATTTATTCATAAACGCTTGATTGAACAGCGAGATCATGGTAAAGCCGTCTTGCTCGTTTCATTTGAATTAGATGAAATTCTAAACGTGAGTGACCGAATTGCTGTTATCTATGAAGGGAAAATCGTTGCCATCGTCAATCCTAAAGAAACATCGGAGCAGGAGCTTGGCTTGTTGATGGCTGGGTCAAATAGAAAGGAAGCAGGTGAACACTCCCATGCTTAAACGCTTTAATAGTATTTTAACACCGATTATTTCTGTTTTATTAGGTATTATTGTTGGTACCATTATCATGGTTATCAGCGGTTATGATCCTGTGGCAGCTTTCTCGGCCCTCTGGAATGGGGCTTTTGGTGAGTCTTATTATATAGGGGAATCGATAAGACAAATCACACCTTACATTCTTGCCGGTTTAGCTGTAGCATTTGCTTTCCGTGTAGGCCTGTTTAATATCGGGGTAGAAGGACAATTCCTCGTCGGCTGGCTTGCAGCAGTATGGGTGGGAGTAGCGTTTGACCTTCCCAAAGTTATTCATCTGCCACTAGCTATTATTGCGGCAATGGCAGCAGGGGCTTTATGGGCATTCATCCCTGGCTTTTTAAAAGCTCGTTTCCGCGTTCATGAAGTAATCGTTACAATTATGATGAACTATATTGCCTTACATGTTTCCAATTACATTATTAAAAATATCATCACAGATAATAAAGATAAAACCGATATGATTAAGGAATCTGCATCATTAAGATCGGAATGGTTACAAAGTATTACGGATTATTCGCGACTCCATTGGGGTATTGTTCTTGCCATTATCGGTTGTATTGTTATGTGGTTCTTACTTGAAAGAACAACAAGAGGATTTGAATTACGTGCTGTTGGATTTAACCAGCATGCCGCTCATTACGCAGGCATGAGTGTAAATAAAAATATAATTCTCTCTATGGTTATTGCTGGTGCCTTTGCTGGATTGGCAGGAGCAATGGAAGGTTTAGGTACGTTTGGCTATGCAACTGTAAAAGGCGGTTTCACTGGTGTTGGATTTGATGGGATTGCGGTGGCCTTACTTGGTGCCAATACTTCATTAGGGGTATTTTTCGCGGCATTATTATTCGGGTCTTTAAAAGTAGGGGCATTGAACATGCCGCTCGAAGCTGGTGTTCCAAATGAACTGGTTGATATTATTATTGCCTTGATTGTTTTCTTTGTTGCTTCAAGTTATATAATAAGGGTGTTTATTGATCGATTCAGTAAAAAGGAGGTGAAGTAAGTTGAGCTTAATGGAAATCTTAATCATCGTCGTTCCATCCACATTGTTATGGGCAGCTCCACTTGTCTTCACTGCATTAGGCGGTATTTTTTCAGAGCGTTCAGGTGTTGTAAACATTGGTCTTGAGGGTTTAATGGTAGTGGGAGCATTCACCGCAATTGTGTTCAACCTTACGTTTGTAGATACGTTTGGTAATCTAACCCCTTGGCTTGCAATTATTGTTGCCATGGTTGCAGGAGCGATTTTTTCACTGTTACATGCGGTTGCAGCCATTACTTTCCGTGCTGACCACACCGTTTCCGGCGTGGCGATTAACTTATTGGCAACAGGTTTAACTTTGTTCCTTGTCAAGCTTATCTATGATAAGGGTGAAACAGATATTATCAACAAAGGTTTTAACAAAATTGATATTCCGGTTTTAAAAGATATCCCGGTTATTGGGGAAATATTCTTCCAAAACACTTATTGGACCTCATTTCTTGCTATTATTGTAGCGATTATCGTTTGGTATATTGTGTATAAAACACCATTTGGTCTTCGTCTTCGTTCTGTAGGGGAACATCCTATGGCTGCAGATACAATGGGGATTAACGTGACAAAAATGCGTTACTTGGGTGTAATCATTTCTGGAGCGTTAGGTGGAATCGGCGGGGGAGTTTACGCTCAATCGATTACCTCTAACTTCAGCCACTCTACAATCAGTGGGCAAGGCTTTATGGCAATAGCAGCGATGATTTTTGGTAAATGGCATCCACTTGGTGCAATGGGTGCGGCGATTTTCTTTGGTTTCGCTCAAAGTATCAGTATCATCGGATCAAGTTTACCGTTCTTAAAAGAAATTCCGAATGTCTACTTGTTAATTGCTCCATATGTATTAACAGTCCTTGCTTTAACTGGATTTATCGGCCGGGCCGATGCTCCAAAGGCAAGTGGTACTCATTATATTAAAGGCAGTCGGTAAAGGGAAGAGCTCTCAACAATTGAGAGCTCTTTTTTTATGGTTGTGTTAAAAGATTATTGTTGATTTTTAGCATGTTGATTG
>NZ_JBALNF010000016.1:76415-108590 GCF_036962465.1 Neobacillus vireti | reverse complement strand
GAGCGGAAATCAACATTCAGGATTAATACAGCATTTTTAATAAATAAGCGTAATTTCTTGTATTGTACATGCTTGGCAAATTATAGTAAGAAGTATAGGTATTTTTACAAAAGGAAAAGATATAAAGAAAAATGTTTACATATTATAAGTAAGCCCTTTAGAAAAAGGAGGATTACAATGGACTCAACGGCAGAAAAAATTACAGAATTGCAGGGTTATAAACTCCATGTCATTGCAACCGAAAAGTATAAGACCAATACATTCGTCTGGCGAATGAAAGCACCTTTAACAAAAGAAGATGTAACGAAACGGGCCCTGCTTCCGCATGTATTACAAAGCAGTTCGGCTAAACATACTTCTACCACAGCATTACGCTCTTATTTAGATGAACTATACGGGGCAACACTTTATGTTGATTTGGCCAAAAAAGGTGAATACCATGTGATGAGTGTATCCTTGGAAATAGCCAATGAAAAATTTTTAAGCGACCCAGCCCCACTGTTGAAAAAAGGATTTGAACTGTTATCAGAGATTTTAACGAATCCAAATGCAAGCGGAAATGCCTTTGATCAGGATACTGTGGAAAAGGAAAAACGAGTTCTTAAATCCCGGATTCAATCTGTTTTTGATGATAAAATGCGTTATTCAAATGTCCGCCTATTAGAAGAAATGTGTAAAGACGAACCATATGCCCTCCAGGTAAATGGGGAAGCCAGCGATGTTGATGCCATCACACCGGAAAATTTATACGAATATTATCAAAAGGCCTTTTCAGAAGATGAAATGGACCTTTATGTAATCGGTGATGTGAAAGAAGAGGAAGTAAAACAACTAGCAGGCCATTTACTACAGTTTGAGAATCGGACCCCGAAAAAAATCCAAACTGAAAAATCAGCCCCTAGATCAAATGTGAATGAAGTAAAAGAAGTCCAGGATGTAAAACAAGGGAAATTAAATATCGGGTACAGGACCAATATCGTTTATGGAGACCCTGATTATTTTGCTCTTCAAGTATTTAATGGGGTTTTTGGCGGCTTTTCACATTCTAAACTATTTATTAATGTTCGTGAAAAAGCCAGTCTTGCATACTATGCGGCAAGCCGGCTTGAGAGCCATAAAGGCTTAATGCTGGTCATGTCAGGGATTGATTTGAAAAACTATGACCAGGCAGTTGGAATCATTCATGAACAGATGGATGCGATGAAAAAAGGAGATTTTACCGACCAAGAATTAGAGCAGACCAAGGCAGTGATTCAAAATCAAATTATGGAGACAGTAGACACGGCCAGAGGCTTAACCGAAATTCTGTATCATAATGTGGTGGCAGATACGACGATATCACTTGATACCTGGATGGATGAAATGAATAAAGTGACAAAGGAAGAAATCACAGCAGTGGCAGAAAAGATTCAGCTTGATACGATTTATTTCTTAACGGGAACGGAGGCGGGCAAATAATGGAGAAAATTACGTTTGACCAGCTTCAAGAGGAACTTTTTCATGAAAAGATGTCTAATGGCTTAAATGTTTATATCCTGCCAAAGAAAGGTTTTAATAAAACATATTGTACCTTTACAACCAAATATGGTTCGGTCGATAATACCTTTGTGCCACTCGGCAAAGACGAGTATGTCAAGGTACCAGATGGAATTGCCCACTTTCTAGAGCACAAACTTTTCGAAAAGGAAGATGGCGATGTGTTCCAGCAGTTTAGCCGTCAAGGGGCATCTGCCAATGCGTTTACATCGTTTACGCGGACAGCTTATTTATTTTCAAGTACTTCTGATGTAGAAAAAAACTTAGAAACTCTAATTGATTTTGTACAGAGTCCCTATTTCTCCGAAAAAACGGTCGAAAAGGAAAAAGGTATCATTGGTCAGGAAATAACCATGTATGATGATAATCCTGATTGGCGGTTATACTTCGGCTTGATCCAGAATTTATATCAAAATCATCCAGTGAAAATTGATATTGCTGGGACCATTGAATCGATTGCGGAAATAGATAAAGATTGGCTGTATGAGTGTTACAATACCTTTTACCACCCAAGCAATATGCTGTTATTTATTGTGGGTCCTGTTGACCCGGAAAAAATAATGACCCAAGTGAGAGAAAACCAGGCGAAAAAGGATTATGAGGCGATGCCGGAGATTAAACGTAAATTTGAAGAAGAGCCGCCGCAGGCTGCTGAAAAGAAACAGGTTCTTCAAATGAATGTGCAAACTTCCAAAGCGCTCTTAGGAATTAAAGCCCTTCATGTAGATCAGACTGGTGAGGTACTGCTCAAAAATGAGTTAACCATGAATGTGCTGCTCGATTTATTGTTTGGAAAAAGTTCGGATAACTATAATAAGCTTTATGACGAGGGGCTTGTCGATGAAACCTTTTCCTATGACTATACCCAGGAACAAGGCTTTGGCTTTGCGATGATAGGAGGAGATACGGCGGAGCCGGATAAATTATCTGACAGGCTGAGACAAATGCTTCTTGATGCCAAACAAGGCAGTGTGTTTAATGATCAACAGTTAGAAAGAGCTAAAAGGAAGAAAATTGGTGCCTTCCTGCGGGCTGTGAATTCACCTGAATATATCGCTAACCAGTTTACCCGGTATGCGTTTAATGATATGAATTTATTCGACGTTGTGCCAACGCTCGAAAAGATAACCCTGCAGGATTTACAAACGTTAGCTTCTGAAGTTATTTCAGAGGAACGGTTCTCGGTATGCCAAGTGATCCCGAAACAAAAGTAGGCGAGGAAGCGTCGTAACCCGGCGCTTCTTTGGCGTTGGATGCTTGAGAAGTGGTTTTGTGTGGGGTTTACTGGCGGATAGCAACAGATTAGTGGCGCACCAGCCAAAATACTGGCGTGTGGGCCTTACTATATGAGAGAGTGATTATAATTGAAAAAATATGTGTTAATAACGGGAGCAAGTGGGGGAATTGGACAAGCGGTGGCCATGAATTTAGCCGCAAAAGGGTATCATTTATATCTGCATTACAATCAAAACGAACAATCGATCAGGAATTTAATTACTAAGCTTGAAACTTATGGCGGTGAATATATCCCCATCCAGGCTGATTTTTCCTCTGCTGATGGATATCAATCTGTTCTGCCGCAAATCTTTTCGTTAGATGCTATGATACATTGCGGGGGGAAAAGTCATTATGGACTGCTGGTCGATTTAAAGCATAGCGAGGCCGAAGAGTTAATGAATATTCATGTCCTAAATCCCATGATGCTAACCAAAGAATTATTACCTAAATTATTAACGAAACGGACAGGGAATATTATTGTTGTTACTTCAATTTGGGGGCAGACAGGTGCTGCTTGTGAAGTTGCCTACTCCGCTGCAAAAGGGGCCCAAATTGCCTTTGTAAAAGCGCTTAGTAAAGAAGTGGCGTTAAATGGAATTCGCGTAAATGCCATTGCTCCAGGCGCTGTGGATACACCCATGATGGAGGCCTTCACACCTGAAGAACTAGAGCAGGTTTCCTTTGAAATTCCAATGGGAAGAATGGCAAAGCCTGCAGAAATTGCTGCCAGTGCAGCTTTTTTACTGTCTGATGAGTCCTCCTATATCACAGGTCAGGTGTTGTCGGTCAACGGGGGATGGTATACCTAAGAAAAATTTCATGGTTTCCTATGAATAGTTCAGGGTGCTTCTTCGCAAAATAACCTTGTACTATTCTAAAGGAGGGAATACAATGTCTGTTTTAGAAAACTGGAAACAGTGGGAAGACTTCTTAGCGGATCGTCTTCATCATGCACAAAACGAAGGCATGAGTGAAGGTGCTGTTAGTAACCTTGCTTTTCAAATTGGTGACTACTTAGCAAACCAAGTAGAGCCGAAAAATGAACAGGAAAGAATTCTTGCAGATCTTTGGTCTGTTGCGGATAAACAAGAACAGCAGGCGATTGCTAACATGATGGTAAAATTAATTTCAAATAACGGATCACGCTAAAAAAGAGGGGCCTGAGGGTCTCTCTTTTCGCTTTTTGTAAACATCCTGCCTTTTCCGTAAAGATTTTTAATAAATAGACCATATTCATTGTTTTTCCTTTCATCTTCTATCAAAATCATTTATTATAAGGTTTAGACGTGACAGTGTAAAAAATTTGTCGAAACTTCTTTTTGGGGGTTTTTTATTAATGAAAAAAGAATGGTACTTAGAATATGAGATTCAGAAAAACCGACCTGGTCTTTTGGGTGACATTTCCTCTTTATTAGGGATGCTTGCAATTAATATTGTCACCATAAACGGTGTGGATGAAGGCAGGCGTGGATTGTTAATCTTAGCAAAAGATGATGATCAAATAAAACGGCTTGAGTCAATTTTAAATACTATGGACACAATAAAACTAATAAAACTAAGAGAGCCGAAACTGCGTGACAGGCTGGCAGTTAGACACGGCCGTTATATCCAAAGGGACGCTGATGATAAAAAAACATTCCGATTTGTGAGGGATGAGCTTGGATTATTAGTTGATTTTATGGCAGAATTATTTAAGCAGGAGGGGCATAAACTAATCGGTATTCGTGGGATGCCTCGCGTTGGTAAAACCGAATCACTGGTTGCAGCAAGTGTTTGTGCCAATAAGCGCTGGTTGTTTGTTTCATCGACTTTGCTAAAACAAACAATCCGTAATCAGCTGATTGAGGATGAATATAACGCCAACAATTTGTTTATCCTTGATGGAATTGTCTCTACTAGACGTGCGAATGAACGTCACTGGCAGCTGGTACGTGAAATTATGCGCTTGCCTTCCGTTAAAGTGATTGAGCATCCTGATATCTTTGTACAGAACTCAGAGTACACGCTAGACGATTTCGATTATATCATTGAACTTCGCAACGACGCCGAAGAAGAAATCACCTACGATGTCGTTGATCAGCATAATATGTTCTCCGGATCTGATTTTGGAGATTTTGATTTTTAATAAATTGGAAGGTGTTAAAGGTGACGGAACTAGGGAATCGATTAAAGGAAGCCCGAATAGCTAAAAATTTAAGCTTAGACGATCTTCAGACCATAACCAAAATTCAAAAGCGATATTTAGTAGGGATAGAAGAAGGTAATTATGCCAGCATGCCTGGGAATTTTTATGTGAGGGCTTTTATTAAGCAATATGCAGAAGCACTGGATTTAAATCCTGATGAAATCTTTGAAACCTATAAAAACGAGATCCCAGCCTCCCATAATGATGAAATACATCATTTATCACGTGTGAATACGCACAAAGCGATCTCAAAAGGGGACTCAAAAGTATTAGACGCCTTGCCAAAGGTTTTAATAGGTGTTTTTGTTATAGGGATTGCTAGTCTTTTATATTACTTTATTGCCATCCACGCCGGTGATTCGAAGAATGAAACGATCAGTAATGACCGCGAGCAGGTTAAACTTGAAAAATCAGCCAAACTTGAAAAAGTTAAAGCAGATGAAGTAACCAAAAAAGACGACACCAAAAAAGAAGCAGAAACAGCAAAGCCAAATGTGGAAACGACGCCTCCTGCTGATACACCAAAGCAGGCGGTAACAGCTGTTCAAACACAGGGAAACACCACAACCTATGATTTAAAAAATGCTGATAAATTTGTCATTAAGATAGTTTCAAAAGGACAAACATGGGTAAGCATTAAAAATGGAAAACAGAAAACCTTTTTCCAAGGTACCCTTAAAAAAGGGGCAACGGAGAGTCAAACTCAAGATTTATCCGCAGAAGATATGGCTGTGATTAGGGTCGGAAATGCTGCAGATACTGATATTTATATTAACGATCAAAAGCTTGAGTATGCAATACCAGCAACAGCTAATGTTCAGAATATCAGGATTCAACATGTTCTGAAGAATGAATAGTCATCTGCTGATGGCTATTTTTCACTTTTTCAATGATAAGGAGAAAAAAATATGAATATTCCTAATAGAATAACGGTATCAAGGATCTTATTAATTCCATTATTCTTAATAATGATGCTTGTACCTTTTGACTGGGGAGACATGCATCTTCTTGGAGCAGATTTACCAGTTACCCATTTTGTGGGTGCACTTATTTTTATAATAGCTTCCTGCACAGACTGGGTGGACGGTCATTATGCCCGTAAATATAACCTTGTGACGAATATGGGGAAATTCCTTGATCCATTGGCTGATAAATTACTAGTGTCAGCCGCTTTAATTGTTCTCGTTGAACTCCCTGATGTTTATGCTCCATCTTGGATAGTCATCATTATTATCAGCAGAGAATTTGCGGTTACTGGACTTCGCTTGTTACTCGCAGGTGAAGGTGAGGTTGTCGCAGCGAATATGCTAGGTAAAATTAAAACATGGACACAAATTATCGCCATTTCTTCACTATTATTACATAATATATTGTTTGAAATGATCTCATTCCGATTTGATATTTTATCACTATGGGTAGCCATGATTTTTACGATCTGGTCTGGCTGGGATTACTTTGCAAAGAACAGCCATGTATTAAAAAATTCAAAATAAGACTGCCGATGTTTTTAAGGGGGGATAGGCTTGAAGAATGCTGAAATCATTGCCGTAGGATCGGAGTTATTGCTTGGACAAATTGTTAACACTAACGCAAAATTTATTTCACAGCAATTAGCAGAGCTCGGAATTAATGTCTATTTTCATACAGTTGTAGGGGACAATCCTGACAGGCTGCTTTCTGCGATTAAAACGGCGGAAGGCCGAGCGAACATCATTATATTTACCGGTGGATTGGGACCAACCAAGGATGATTTAACCAAAGAAACAATTGCCCGCCATCTAAGTAAAAATTTGGTGATGGACCCACAGGCATTAGAGTCGATTGAGCAATATTTCGCACGGACCAATCGTGTGATGACGGAAAATAATCGTAAGCAGGCATTGGTGTTAGAAGGCTCGCATATTCTTCCAAATGACCATGGTATGGCTCCTGGTATGGTACTGGAGATGAATGGTAATACATACATGCTTTTACCTGGTCCTCCAAAGGAAATGGAACCGATGTTTCGTCAATATGGCTGCCAGGCCCTGGTCTCTAAGGAAACGGCGAATGAGAAAATTGTTTCAAGGGTGCTGCGTTTCTTTGGAATCGGGGAAGCGGCCTTGGAAACGGAAATTATCGATATCATAGATGCACAGAGCAATCCTACGATTGCCCCGCTAGCCGGAGATGGGGAAGTGACCCTGCGCTTAACGGCAAAACACGTGGACGAGGATGTTGCCCAGTCCATGCTGGATGAAGTGGAAAAAGCAATAAGTCAACGTGTTGGTCAGTATATTTATGGGTATGATCATACTTCATTATTTGCTGAACTGACGAAGGGTTTAAAAGAACGAAACCTAACGATTACAGCTGCGGAAAGTTTAACTGGGGGCTTGTTCCAGAAGGAGTTAACCTCGATTGCCGGTGTAAGTTCTGTTTATAAAGGTGGAGTGGTTTGCTATTCAAATGAAGTAAAGCACAATATTCTGCAAGTGAGACAGGAAACCCTTGAGAATGATGGTGCGGTCAGTGAACAGTGTGCAATAGAGCTTGCAGAAAATACGGCTTCGTTAGTAGGCGCTGCTATTGGGATTAGTTTCACTGGTGTAGCAGGTCCGGATGAGCTGGAAGGCAAGCCGGTGGGCACGGTTTATATTGGAATTGCGAGTAAGGGAAGGCCAACGATAGTGGAAAAGCTTACTCTTGGAGGAACAAGGGAAGCAATTCGCAATCGTGCGGTGAAATATGGTTGTTATTTTGTCTTGAAAACGTTAAAAGATTCACAGAATGCTAATTAGTGTTCTGTGGTTTTTTGTTTTGGAGTGGGGTTGGACGGGAGAGCGTGATGAATTATTGCTATTGGACAGTTTAGATTTTGATAAATGGGGAATTTGTCTAATAGGGATGTTCCGTTCTATTAGACAGTTAGGTTTTGGTAAAGAGGGATTTGTCCAATAGTGTTGTTCTATTAGATAGTTAGGTTTCGATCACAGAGGAAATTGTCCAAAAGGGCCCTTCTAATGGACAGTTTAGCTAAGGGATAACAGAATTTTGTCCAAAAGGGCCCTTCTAATGGACAATTTAGCTAAGGAATAACAGAGTTTTGTCCAAAAGGGCCCTTCTAATGGACAATTTAGCTAAGGAATAACAGAATTTTGTCCAATAGGACCCTTCTAATGGACAGTTTAGCTAAGGGATAACAAAGTTTTGTCCAATAGAGCCCTCCTATTAGACAAATTACCAAAATCATAAAGAATGTTGTCCAATAAGAATAGGAGATTCCATAAAAATTCCTACTTAATAAAACCATAGAAGTTTCATTTTTCAGATAAAAAGGGAAAATAGAATTAGTAGCTAGTTAACAACAGTAAAAAAACAAAAACAGGGTTAATACTGCTGTTTTCCTCCTATTAATTGTTAATAAATTGGTCGAATAAATGTTCGCCTTTTTACTCGACAAATAGACTAAAAGAAGGTATAGTAATAATAGGTTTTATATTCATAGACTTCAACGCAATAATTTAACTTTAATTCTTTATATATAAAAAGGAGGAACTATTTGTGAGTGACCGTAAGGCCGCCTTAGAAATGGCGTTAAAGCAAATAGAAAAACAATTCGGTAAAGGTTCCATTATGAAAATGGGAGAAAAAACCGAAACAAGAATACAAACTGTTCCGAGCGGCTCCTTAGCACTTGATGTGGCACTGGGAGTGGGCGGATACCCTAGAGGACGTATTATTGAAATTTATGGTCCAGAAAGCTCCGGTAAAACAACCGTTGCCCTTCATGCCATTGCAGAAGTACAAGCAAAAGGTGGACAAGCAGCGTTTATCGATGCCGAGCACGCACTTGATCCAACATATGCACAAAAACTTGGTGTTAACATTGATGAATTACTATTATCCCAACCTGACACAGGTGAGCAGGCGCTTGAAATCGCTGAAGCTTTAGTACGAAGCGGTGCAGTTGATATTATTGTAATTGACTCCGTTGCTGCCCTAGTACCTAAAGCTGAAATCGAAGGTGAAATGGGTGACGCACACGTAGGTTTACAAGCCCGCTTAATGTCGCAAGCTCTTCGTAAACTATCAGGTGCAATCAATAAATCAAAAACAATTGCAATCTTTATTAACCAGATTCGTGAGAAAGTCGGAATCATGTTCGGAAATCCCGAAACGACACCTGGTGGCCGTGCCTTAAAATTCTATTCCACTGTCCGTCTTGAAGTACGCCGTGCAGAAACTTTAAAGCAAGGCACTGAAATGGTTGGTAACAGAACTAAAATTAAAGTAGTAAAGAACAAGGTAGCTCCGCCATTCCGTACGGCTGAAGTGGATATTATGTATGGAGAAGGTATTTCTAAAGAAGGCGAAATCGTTGATTTAGGTTCCGAATTAGATATCGTCCAAAAAAGCGGTTCATGGTACTCTTATAACAATGAAAGAGTAGGCCAAGGCCGTGAAAATGCAAAGCTATTCTTAAAAGAAAATACTGAAGTCCGGGATGATATTAGTCAAAAAATCCGTGAACACTTCGGTTTAGACGGAGAAAAGATTGTAACGGAATCAGAAGATGAAGATGAACAGATTAATTTATTAGAATAGGTCTGAGTCGAGCAAAGCCAGAAAATGGTTTTGCTTTTTTGTTAATTCTGTATTAAAATTCACAAACGTTTATAAATATACAGTATTGGCATTATAAGCTATCAATTAGATTAGGCTGATTTCTAAATATTTCAAAAAGCTAATCGGACAAAGCCTTGACAATAAATATTCACAGCTTTACAATTAACATGTATATTTTACATTTTTGGAAATATTACATTGCGAAAAGCCTTGGTGCTTGCTGTATGTTGAGTCTAAACAATGTACATGCCGACACTTAAAAAAAAAAACAAAAGTTCATAGCAAGAGGAGGTGTAACGATTGGATTTAATTACTATCATCTCCATTTTGCTTGGCCTTATCGTCGGTGCCGTTGTTGGCTATTTTGTTCATAAATCCATTGCTGATGCAAAAGTAGCAGGTGCAAAGAATGCTGCAGAGCAGATTCTTGAAGATGCGAAACGTGATGCTGATTCATTGAAAAAAGAAGCTTTGCTAGAAGCAAAGGATGAAATTCACAAGCTTCGTACTGAAGCTGAACGTGAGGTTCGTGAACGAAGAAATGAAATGCAAAAACAAGAAAACCGTTTACTGCAAAGAGAAGAGAATTTAGATCGAAAAGAGGAAACGTTAAATAAGCGTGAAAATCTTTTAGAAAAGAAGGATGATTCTCTAAACCAAAGACAACAGCATATTGAAGAGATGGAAAGCAAAGTGGACGAGTTGGTACGAAAACAACAAACTGAACTCGAACGTATATCGAGCTTAACGCGCGAGGAAGCAAAAGCAATCATTGTCGACAGAATGGAACAAGAACTATCCCATGACACGGCTATAATGATTAAAGAGAGTGAAAATCGGGCGAAAGAGGAAGCCGACAAGAAAGCGAAGGAAATTCTTTCCTTAGCCATCCAGCGTTGCGCTGCTGACCATGTTGCGGAAACGACTGTTTCTGTCGTCAACCTTCCAAATGACGAAATGAAAGGCCGGATTATCGGTCGTGAAGGACGAAATATTCGTACCCTTGAAACATTAACGGGAATTGATTTGATTATTGATGACACTCCTGAAGCTGTCATTCTATCAGGCTTTGATCCTATTCGAAGAGAGACGGCTCGCTTAGCTTTAGAGAAGTTAGTTCAAGACGGACGGATCCATCCGGCCCGAATCGAGGAAATGGTTGAAAAGTCCCGTCGGGAAGTGGATGAATATATTCGTGAAGTCGGGGAGCAAACAACCTTTGAAGTGGGAGTCCATGGACTTCATCCCGATCTTATCAAAATCCTTGGCCGCTTAAAATTCCGTACCAGCTACGGTCAAAACGTACTTAAGCATTCTATGGAAGTGGCTCAGCTTTCGGGCTTATTGGCTGCTGAACTTGGTCAGGATGAAACACTGGCCCGGCGTGCAGGATTACTTCATGACATCGGTAAAGCCATTGATCATGAGGTAGAAGGAAGCCATGTGGAAATCGGGGTAGAACTTGCAACGAAATACAAGGAACACCCAGTTGTGATCAATAGTATTGCATCCCACCATGGTGATACAGAACCTACATCCATCATTGCCGTCCTTGTGGCAGCAGCAGATGCTTTATCAGCTGCTAGACCAGGAGCTCGTAGTGAAACACTCGAAAACTATATCCGCCGCCTTGAAAAGCTTGAGGAGATTTCAGAGTCTTATGAAGGCGTTGAAAAATCTTTTGCGATTCAAGCAGGTAGAGAAGTCCGTATTATTGTAAGACCAGACGCAGTTGATGATCTTGCTGCTCATCGATTAGCACGAGATATTCGTAAACGAATCGAAGAGGAACTTGATTATCCTGGACATATTAAAGTAACAGTCATCCGTGAAACGCGGGCTGTTGAATATGCAAAATAAAGCGGTGCGAATGCACTGCTTTATTTTTTGCATGAAGATATGAAAGCATCAAGGATGTGAGAATTGTTCAGTTCCAGTTCTCCTGCTCAAGGCGCTTACGCATTACTTTGATTAAAGAAGAACCATATGTGATACAATTTAAACAATACGAATTTTTATCAACGAAAGGGAATAAAATGAATCTACTTTTTATCGGTGACGTCGTCGGCTCCCCGGGGCGAGACATGGTGAAGGAATATCTGCCAAAGCTAAAGGAAAAATATCGGCCCCATTTTACGATCATAAATGGTGAAAATGCAGCGGGCGGTAAGGGGATAACCGAAAAGATCTATCGTGAATTTTTGAGCCATGGTGCCCAAGCGGTTACACTGGGTAATCATGCATGGGATAACCGAGAGATATTTGAATTTATCGATTCGGCAAAAAATATGGTTCGACCTGCGAATTTTCCGGAAGGAACACCGGGAAAAGGACTCGCCTTTTTTAAGGTTAATGAATTTGAAATAGCGGTTATAAATCTTCAGGGTCGGACCTTTATGGCCCCGTTGGACTGTCCTTTTAAAAAAGCGGATGAATTAGTCCAAATTGCCAGAGAAAGGACGCCTTTCATTTTTGTGGACTTTCATGCGGAAGTAACCAGTGAGAAGCAGGCCATGGGCTGGTATTTAGATGGAAGAGTATCGGCTGTTGTTGGCACTCATACACATGTTCAAACGGCTGACAGCCGGGTTTTGCCAGGAGGGACTGGCTATCTATCTGATGTGGGCATGACAGGCCCCTACGACGGTATTCTTGGGGTGGAAAGGGAGGCTGTGCTCAAACGGTTCCTAACAAGCCTGCCAGTTCGATTTGAAGTACCGACGGCCGGCAGAAATCAGCTTAGTGCTGTTTACATTGAATTAGATCGAAAAACAGGATTTTCTAAAAAGATGGTGCCAATCCTAATCAATGATGACCATCCTTTTTATAGTTAAAAACTTCCGAATCGAAATGGATGTTACCGGCTTTGACTGCGCCTATAGCAGTAAAAGCGTTTTCTAGCTCTCGTGCACACGTGCACGGGAGCTTTTCTTTTGACTTTTTTCGTCCAAGCCGGAATATGTCATTTCACAGCTGAATATAGTAGCAGTGGAATGTTATAACCTGATTTGTTCATGAAATGCTCATGCGGGATCGGGATTTTTCTAAGGGGGAGCTAGGAATGGAAATATTAAAAGTTTCAGCAAAATCTAATCCTAATTCTGTAGCTGGTGCACTTGCCGGAGTTCTGCGTGAAAGAGGTGCAGCAGAAATACAGGCAATTGGTGCGGGTGCATTGAATCAAGCCGTTAAGGCAGTAGCGATTGCAAGAGGATTTGTAGCACCTAGCGGAGTTGATTTGATCTGTATCCCTGCGTTTACCGATATTTTGATTGACGGGGAAGAACGCACAGCCATTAAGCTAATTGTGGAGCCGCGTTGAAAGAGATAGGCCTCAGGACATAAACAGCAAAAACCTGCTTGGAAATGTTTCCAGCAGGTTTTTTGTTGTTAAAAGTATATAAGAATTAGAAAAATACTATTCTGCTATATAACACAAAGCTAAATGAGAATACTAATTATAGTAAAGGAATCTAGTATTTGCATATCTAAACGTTTATTTTAACGTAATTTCCCTAGTGATGTAATAGCCATTTTTTAATAATAAAAAAATATTCATATTTTAGACAATATTTCGAGCCAAAGGGTTGCAATTTTGGGTTCTTAGGTCTAGAATTGTAAGCGTTTAGTACATATTCTCAATTCTGACTATTTAGTCTTAATTGCGTTTTCATAGGCTAATTTCTAGTGGGTTACTTGGAATTGTGCTACAATTAAAATGATTTAGACTACTTAATTATACATATCCAAAGGGGTGTAAGGAATGATCAATCAACTTTCGTGGAAAGTTGGCGGACAACAAGGGGAAGGTATTGAAAGTACTGGGGAAATCTTTGCTATCGCACTGAATCGCCTAGGATATTACTTGTATGGCTATCGTCACTTTTCATCACGTATTAAAGGCGGTCATACGAATAATAAAATCAGAGTTAGTACAACAGAGGTTCGCTCTATCTCTGATGACCTGGATATCCTTGTAGGATTCGACCAAGAAACTATTGATGTTAACTACAAAGAACTGCACAGTAATGGTGTCATCTTAGCTGATGCAAAATTTGATCCAAAGAAACCTGAAGACACTGAAGCCTCCTTGTATGCGGTTCCATTCACTGAAATTGCAACAGAATTAGGGACTTCCTTAATGAAAAACATGGTTGCCATTGGGGCTACCTCTGCCGTTCTAGATTTGGATATTCAAGTTTTTGAAGAAGTAGTTCGAGAGATTTTTGGTAAAAAAGGTGATAAGGTTGTAGCCAAGAATATGGATGCCATTAAAGCGGGCTACGATTATATGAAAGAAAAAATGGATGCATCTGTACCGACGATGGTACTTGAAAAAGCAGATGGCAAACGCCGTATGTATATGATTGGAAATGATGCAATTGCATTAGGTGCTATGGCAGGTGGATGTCGATTCATGGCTGCTTACCCTATTACACCTGCTTCTGATATCATGGAATATTTAATTAAGAAATTACCAGCTGTTGGCGGCACAGTAATTCAAACAGAAGATGAAATTGCTGCATGTACAATGACGATTGGTGCAAGTTACGGTGGTATACGTGCGATCACAGCTTCATCTGGTCCTGGATTATCCTTGAAAATGGAAGCAATTGGACTAGCTGGTATTACAGAAACTCCGCTAGTTATTGTTGATACACAGCGTGGAGGTCCTTCTACAGGTCTTCCAACAAAACAAGAACAGTCTGACCTAATGGCGATGATTTACGGAACACATGGTGAAATTCCTAAAATCGTCTTAGCGCCAAGTACTGTTCAAGAAGCATTCTATGATACTGCAGAAGCTTTTAACCTAGCTGAAGAATATCAATGTCCGGTCATCGTATTGTCTGACCTTCAATTATCATTAGGTAAGCAAACCGTTGAACCTTTGGATGTATCTAAAGTTGAAATCCGACGTGGAAAGCTTGTAACCGAAGAGCTTCCTGAAATTGAAAACAAAGGCTATTTCAAGCGCTATGAAGTAACAGAAGATGGCATTTCCCCTCGTACAATTCCTGGTATGAAGAACGGAATCCACCATGTTACTGGAGTTGAGCATGCTGAAACTGGTAAACCATCAGAATCAGCTGCAAACCGGATTGCGCAAATGGATAAACGCTTCCGTAAAGTTGAAAATATTCGTTTTAACACACCTGTTTATAAAAATGCACCATATGAAGATGCAGATTTATTAATTGTAGGGTTTAACTCGACTCGCGGTGCAATTGAAGAGGCTATGGTTCGATTAGCGAAAGATGGTTTGAAAGTAAATCATGCCCAAATTCGCCTAATTCATCCATTCCCAACGGAGGAAGTACTTCCATTAGTTCAATCTGCGAAAAAGGTAATCGTAGTTGAAAACAATGCAACAGGACAGTTAGCAAACATTATGAAAATGAATATTGGTCATGCTGATAAAATTACTAAATATGTTAAATACGATGGGAACCCATTCCTACCCCACGAAGTTCATTCAAAATGTAAGGAGTTGTTCTAAGTGGCCACTTTTAAAGACTTTAGAAATGATGTTAAACCGAACTGGTGCCCTGGCTGTGGCGACTTCTCTGTACAGGCAGCAATGCAGCGTGCAGCAGCAAATTGTGGTTTAGAACCAGAAAATTTAGCAGTTGTTTCAGGGATCGGCTGTTCAGGACGTATCTCTGGTTATATTAATTCATACGGCTTCCATGGCATTCATGGTCGTTCACTTCCAATTGCCCAAGGTGTAAAAATGGCAAACCGTGATTTAACTGTTATTGCTTCCGGCGGTGATGGTGACGGGTATGCGATTGGAATGGGACACACCATTCATGCGATTCGTCGTAACGTTGACATTACTTACATTGTTATGGATAACCAAATTTATGGTTTAACAAAGGGACAAACATCCCCTCGTTCTGCAGTAGGTTTTAAAACAAAATCTACTCCAATGGGTTCGATTGAACAAGCGATTTCTCCAATGGAAATGGCATTAACAGTTGGCGCTACATTTGTCGCACAGAGCTTCTCGACAGATTTAAAGGATCTGACGGCATTAATTGAAGCTGGAATAAAACATAAAGGATTCTCCTTAATTAACGTGTTCAGCCCATGTGTAACTTACAACAAAGTTAACACATATGACTGGTTTAAGGAAAACCTTACAAAACTAAGTACGATTGAAGGATATGATCCTTCTAATCGCGAACAAGCAATGCAAACATTAATGCAGCATAACGGCTTAGTAACCGGTCTAATCTACCAAAACACTGAGCGTCCTTCTTATCAAGAATTAATTCCTAGTTATTCCGCAGAACCATTAACGAAAGCGGAATTAAACCTTGATCAAGCGCACTTTGATAAATTAGTTGCTGAATTTATGTAATAGATGAAATACCGCCCGTGGACTACTCCACGGGTTTTTTATCGTTTTTTCAAATACGAAGCTGGCTATTTTCAGAACGTTTATTTAATAATTTTTTTTATCAGTGATATCATTTGATAACTCGTGTGTTAACAGTGATTTCTATTGTTTTCAGGCATGTAAACCTTTATACTATAATAATGTGTGGACTTTCATATTAAGCACAGGTAATAAATAACAATTGGGAATTTAATAGACATTTGAGGCTATTTTTAAAGAAAGGGGTTTTGAACATGAATGAAAAACAACGGTTAGAAGGTCAGAAAGTAGCAACAGCTAATTCTTCGGACAAAAAATCCGCCAAGGATTACAGCAAATACTTCGAACAAGTGATTACAGCACCTTCATTAAAAGATGCGAAAAAACGTGGTAAGGAAGAAGTCAAGTATCATAATGACTTCGCTATACCTGAAGAGTTTCGTGGAATGGGTGAAGGCCGTAAGTTCTATATCCGTACTTATGGATGTCAAATGAATGAGCATGATACGGAGGTAATGGCAGGGATTTTTCTTGCATTAGGCTATGAACCAACCGACAACACGGAGGATGCGAATGTTATTCTTCTTAATACATGTGCGATCCGTGAAAATGCCGAAAACAAAGTTTTTGGAGAACTTGGACATTTAAAAGCACTAAAATTGGAAAAGCCGGACCTGCTTTTAGGTGTTTGTGGCTGTATGTCACAGGAAGAATCGGTTGTTAATAAAATTCTAAAAACCTATCATCATGTGGATATGATTTTTGGCACACACAATATCCACCGCCTTCCAAATATTTTAAATGAAGCTTACATGTCGAAAGAAATGGTTGTCGAGGTATGGTCAAAAGAAGGCGACGTCATTGAAAACCTTCCGAAGGTACGTCGTGGGAAAATCAAAGCATGGGTTAACATTATGTACGGCTGTGATAAATTCTGTACCTATTGTATCGTTCCGTATACACGCGGGAAAGAACGAAGCCGCAGACCAGAAGAAATTATCCAGGAAGTACGCCATTTAGCGGCACAAGGTTATCAGGAAGTTACCTTACTAGGTCAAAACGTTAATGCATATGGAAAAGACTTAGAAGGACTGAACTATGGTCTAGGAGACTTAATGGATGAATTACGTAAAATTGATATTCCAAGAATTCGTTTTACCACAAGCCATCCGCGCGACTTTGATGACCGTTTGATTGAGGTGCTTGCCAAGGGCGGTAACCTAATGGATCATATTCACCTTCCAGTTCAGTCAGGTTCAACAGATGTCTTAAAAATTATGGCTCGTAAATATACAAGAGAACAATATTTAGAGCTAGTGAGAAAAATTAAGGCCGCTATTCCAAATGTTGCCCTTACCACCGATATCATTGTTGGTTATCCGAATGAGACAGATGAGCAGTTTGAAGAAACAATGTCACTTTATCGTGAGGTAGGGTACGAATTAGCTTATACCTTTATTTATTCCCCACGTGAAGGTACACCAGCTGCAAAAATGGAAGATAATGTACCGCTAGAAGTGAAGAAAGAACGTCTTCAACGTCTAAACAATTTGGTGAATGAACTTTCATTAGAAGCCATGAAAAAGCATGTTGGTCAAACCGTTGATGTATTGATCGAAGGGGAAAGTAAGAACAATCCGGACGTCCTTGCAGGTTATACGACTAAAAATAAGCTTGTTAACGTCATCGCACCAAAATCAGTGATTGGAAAAATCATTAAAGTAAAGATTACAGATGCAAAAACATGGTCATTAAATGGAGAAATGGTTGAAGAATTAGAACCAGTTGAGGTGAAATAAAGTGGCGAAGTATACAAAAGACGATATCGTCGCTCGTGCAGCAGATCTAGCTCGAATGATTGCAGAAACAGACGAAGTAGATTTTTTTAAACGGGCAGAAGCTCATATTAATGAAAATCAAAAGGTTAAAACGTTAATTTCTGATATGAAAGGTCTGCAAAAGCAGGCTGTGAATTTACAGCATTATGGTAAAGCAGAAGCATTGAAGAAGGTTGAAGACAAAATCACTGCAATTGAAAAGGAATTGGATGAGATTCCAGTAGTTCAGGATTTCAAACAATCCCAAGTGGATGTAAATGAACTGCTTCAGTTGATTGCTTCTACTATTTCTAATACGGTTACCGATGAAATTATCATTTCCACTGGTGGAGATGTGTTAATGGGGGAAACAGGTTCAAGCTTGAAAAATGGCGGCGGAGCTTGTGATAACCATAACGACTGTGATCACGACCATTAAAATAACTGACCAGGCTTCTCAATGAAGTCTGGTTTTCTTTTTGACCTTTTTTTCACACAGAATCTCCATCCCCTTCCTTTTAAAGTACAGGTATTGTAAGTCACACACCTATAAATCCCGCATAAAATGAAGCATGACTAAACTTTTAACCAGTATTCACAAAATTATATATCACACTAGTCTAAGTTCACGCATACGATGAAATGAAAATGAATGAGGAGGGTTCGCGCGAAATGGGAGAATATAGAGAGATAATTACAAAGGCCGTAGTAGCGAAAGGACGAAAATTCACTCAGTCCAATCATACGATTAGCCCGGCGCATAATCCAACAAGTATTCTTGGCTGTTGGATCATCAACCATAAATACAAAGCGAAAAAAGTGGGTAAAACGGTAGAGATACATGGCTCGTATGATATCAATGTTTGGTATTCATATAATGATAATACCAAAACAGAAGTTGTAACTGAATGCGTTCAGTACAAAGATACCATTAAGTTAAAGTATCGTGACCATGACTGCCTCGATGACAATGAAATTTGTGCTCGAGTGCTGCAACAGCCTAACTGCTGTGAAGCCGTCATCTCCCCTAATGGTAACCGGATCATCGTCCATGTCGAAAGGGAATTCCTTGTCGAGGTTATAGGCGAAACGAAGGTATGTGTCCGAGTAAGCCTAGAAGCCTGCAAAGACAAAGATGATGATTGGGGATTAGATGTGGATGACGAAGAATTTGAGGAATTAAACCCAGATTTCTTAGTCGGCGGGGAAGAGGAGTAAGGACACTAGGAAGGTAACACTTCCTAGTTTTTCTTTTTATCAGCATATGAAAAAAATTCCTACTTTAGACTGAGCAAATACAACGCCTGAGTGCCTTGACCGTTCGCGGATTTTCTAATGAATTCTTCTGGGATGTAAGTTTGATGAATGATTATTAAAAAACTCAGCAAGCTAGAATCTAGGAGGTGCAAATATGGAGCCGCGACAAACTGGAAATAAAAAAATGCCTGACTTTGATCAATTAAATGATCGAATCATTCTTGAAAGTACACCAACGCCAATGATCGTGATCAAAACCAATCTTGACCCGAAAAATGTAACAGAAAATAATCCTTATTATCAGGATGAAGAGGTAAAAAACCCAAAAGCTGTTAAGGATTACTTTGAAGAATAAAAGCCAGGATTATTTTTCCTGGCTCTTTTCCCATTCTGGTTTTAATAACGATAACATAAACGTATCATGGAACTGCTCATCTTGAAACATATAGCCTCGCAGTAAGCCTTCTTCTCTAAAACCTAATTTATCAAGTAATGAAAGGGATGCGATATTTTCCGGATAAACAAGCGCACCGATTCGATATAATCCCAGTTGTTCAAAACTAAACCGAATGACTTCACTAACGGCTTCGGCAGCAAAGCCTTGTCTCCATATGGCGGGATGCAGCTCATAGCCGATTTCCGCCCGTTTATTTTTAAGATTGAGCACGTTTAGGCCTACAGTACCAATGATTCTTTGATTCTCCTTTAACTTGATCCCCCAGCGAATTCCCCGCTTATCCAAATAGTTTTTGTGAAACATATCAATTAATCGAGTAGCTTCTGCTTGTAAGGTGAAGGAATTGGTTCCATAAAAACGAGTCACTTCATCTAATGATAGTATCTCATAAACCGCATTCATATGTTGATGGGTTAGTTCAATTAGTTTTAGTCTCTTGGTTTCCAAAATCGGAAAAGTCATTGACACACCTCTTTTTTTTTCACCGTTTTCATCTAAAATGGCAGTCAGAGCAAATATTTCTTTAATTGTATATTGGCTGAATAGAAATATCTAGGCTAAACCCAACAATAGATGAATATTTTTGGTAAAATTCAAACAAAGGACGAAAGTCGAGAATGATAGAAGGTGTGCAAATGAACATTAAAGACTATGTTAACCTGATCGATACAGAATTATTACCGAATATAAACTTGTCTGTGTTAAATCCATTTGATCCAATCATGGTGGATAATCGCTCTATCTCGTGGAAGACGATTGGCTGTGGCAATTATGCAGGGGTTTTCTTACATGAGTCCTACCCAGACTTAGTAGTAAAAGTGTATGGCCGAAATCATGCGGAGCTTGTCAACGAAATTGGGGTTTATCAAAAACTAGGGACCCATGAAACCTTTTCAAGACTCTATACTTATGGAGAAAATTATTTAGTCTTAAAAAAGTTAGAAGGAATCACGTTATTTAATGCACTGATAAAAGGGATTCAAATTCCAAGGGTCGTCATTGAGGATATTGATGAGGGTTTAGCGTATGCCCGCTCAGTCGGCTTAAATCCATTTGATATCCATGGAAAGAATGTCGTAATGTTTGAAGGAAGAGGCTATATTGTGGATGTATCTGATTTTTATAAACAAGGCTATTGCCGCAAGTGGGACGATTTGAAGAAAGCTTATCACAAAATTTATCGGCCCCTGCTGTATAAATACCATCCGCCCATTCCTTTTTCAGTCGTTGATGGAATTCGTAAAGGTTATCGAATGTATCGAAGAATAAAACGAAAATGGAAAAAATAAAACCATCAGCTGAATTTTCTGATAATATAGAATAGAATCTATATATGGGAAGGAGACTTTAAACGTGCATTTCCCTGTCTATTTATTTGGCATCCATCCACACCTCTTGTTCGAATCACTGGCCTATTTTATTGGGTTCAGGGTTTATTTATATACAAGAAATAAAGAGAGAATCCCATTAGATAAAGCCATTTGGGTGGTTGTCGGTGCAACATTAGGTGCTGCGATAGGATCAAAAGTCTTATATTGGTTTGAAAGTCCAGAGAAAACAGTTGAAAACTGGAACAATATCATTTACTTAGTCGAAGGGAAGACGATTGTGGGCGGGTTATTAGGTGGCCTCATTGGTGTGGAAACCGCCAAAAAGTGGATTGGCTGGACACGATCGACCGGTGATGACTTTGTACTGCCATTAACAATAGGCATGATGATTGGCCGAATCGGCTGTTTTTTAACCGGGTTAGATGATCATACCTATGGGACTCCCACTACTTGGATAACGGGTATTGATTTTGGTGATGGGATGAAACGTCATCCCACACAATTATATGAAATCGTTTTCTTGCTTTTACTCCTCATCCTTCTAACCTATTTAAAAAGAAAACACTTAGGCTGGGAAGGCTTGCTGTTTCAATTATTTATGCTTAGTTATTTGTTTTTCCGTTTTTTGATTGATTTTATAAAACCAACCCCGCATCCGTACTTGATTCTTAATAACATTCAACTTGCTAGTTTACTAGGAATCATCTATTACATAGCGCTTGTCTTAAAAAAACAAACGGAAAAGAGGAGAGAGATTCATGCCTAATCGTCCCTATTTATTTTATGAACTGACAAATAGTATTTGTTCCACCTGTTTAAGAAAAGTAGAAGCGAAAGTCATCATCGAAAATGAAAAAGTCTATTTGGTGAAAAATTGCTTCCAGCATGGGCGGGAGAAAGTACTGATATCTACCGATGTCGCCTATTATAAATGGTGCCGGGAGTTTATTAAACCATCTGAAATGCCTTACCGCTGGAATACCCCCATTAAGTATGGCTGTCCATATGATTGCGGCCTCTGTCCAGATCATGAGCAGCATAGCTGTTTAACGCTCCTAGAAGTAACGGAACGCTGTAATTTGAAATGTCCCATCTGCTATGCAGAATCCTCACCGCAAAAAGGAAGTTTCCGGAGCTTAGAGCAAATTGAATTTATGCTCGATAATATTATTAAAAATGAACGGCATGCCGATATTGTTCAAATCAGCGGCGGGGAGCCTACGATCCATCCCCAGTTTTTTGACATCCTTGATATGGCAAAATCCAGGCCTATCCGTCATATAATGGTTAATACGAATGGTCTTCGCATTGCGACCGATAAGGAGTTTGTGAAACGCCTGGCTGCTTATTCTCCCGGCTTTGAAATCTACCTTCAATTTGATAGTTTTGAAAAAGAGGCACTTGAGGAGCTAAGGGGAGTGGACCTAAGGGAAATACGAAAGCAGGCAATCGAAAATTTAAATGAGTATAATATCTCCACGACCCTAGTAGTGACCCTTAAGAAGGGGTTGAATGATCACGAAGTTGGAACCATCATTCAATATGGCCTGAAACAAAAATGTGTGAGAGGGGTAACGTTTCAGCCGATCCAAGCGGCAGGAAGATTGGAGGAATACGACCCAGGGACGAACCGGTTAACGTTAAGTGAAGTCCGGCAGATGATCATTGATCAATCGGAAGTTTTTGGCCAAAAGGATATCATTCCTGTCCCGTGTCACCCTGATTGTTTAGCAATGGGTTATGCTTTAAAACAAAATGATTTGGTTACGCCCTTAACCGGTCTAATTGATCCTAACATTCTCTTAGAAGGTGAACGAAATACGATTGTATTTGAACAAGATGATCATATAAAAGATATGATTTTTAAACTATTTTCCTTGAATCATTCACCAGATTCATCAGCCCTATCCTTACAGGATCTATTGTGTTGTTTGCCGAAGGTTTCGATGCCGGGTCAAATTGGTTATGATAATGTTTTTCGGGTGATTATCATGCAATTTTTAGATGCATATAATTTTGATGTTCGTTCCGTCAAGAAATCCTGTGTCCATATTGCACACCCGGATGGGAGAATTATACCATTCGATACCTATAATTTATTTTACCGCGATGATAAAGAGCAGGAATTAAAGAAAATTCAGGCCGAACTTGAGGGGAAAACTTACATTCGTGCCGATTAATTCTTTACCTAAATATAAAGAGGGGGGACATTCATTGAGCCAAAATCATAACGATGGTTCATTAAAGCAACTGTGGTTGGGAATAGGAATTGCGCTAGGTATTTACCTTCTAGGGGTATTATTATTAATAGCATCTTCCACTCTAACTCTTCCTTATATGCTGTTTGCTGGAATAGCACTTATCGTTTTCCCAATTGTATCCTTCTCAATGGGAAAGAAACGGTTAGGGCAGGGAGCATTAATTGGCTTAGGGCTAAATATACTGTTATTTTCAGCTTGTGCTGGAATTTTAATAGCAAATTTAGGAGGATAAGGGGAGAAGCAGGATGGATGATCGTCACTTTCGCAATGCGATGGGCAAGTTTGCCACAGGGGTAACCGTTGTGGCTGTAGAAGTAGAAGGAAGCGTTCATGGTATGACGGCAAATGCCTTTATGTCAGTATCACTAAGCCCAAAATTGGTGGTAGTCTCGATTTCTGAAAGGGCACAAATGTTAGAAAAACTAAACCAGAGCGGAAAATTTTCCGTTAATATCCTCAGCCGTTCGCAGCAGGACCTATCGATGATTTTTGCGGGACAGCAAAAAAATCAACAAGAGGTGAAATTTGAGCGGTTAGGCGAGGTTCCGGTGTTAACTGGTGCCGTGGCACAGATTGCTTGTGAAGTTTCTGCGGCACATGTCGAGGGGGACCATACCTTGTTTATCGGCAGGGTAACGGACATCCATATCGAAGAATTGGAGCCGCTCATTTATTTTAGTGGAAAATACCGGGCTCTGGCAGAAGAATAAGCTCATATAATAGTTTTTCACTAATTTTATCGCTTAAACGCTAAATAACGCTGTGAATAGGAAGTTTATTCGTAACATTTTATTAGATAATTGGGATAAAAAATACGCTGACAGGGGCAGCGTATTTTTTTGTGTTTTCGTAAAATAATGTTTATTGTTTTAAAAATAAAAAATATTTTGAATATATTGACAAGTATATTTGGCCTATGTAGAATTACAGTTAGTAAAAGAAAGCGCTTTTTTTACCATTTTCGCTCAGTTATTATCCAAAATATGTAATACTAGAATTTTAGTTCTGGTAAGCTGAGACTTTTTGTCTGTTGTTCTTGGTGGCCAACAAAAACAACAGAAAGCTATTCTGTATCATCACCTCTGGGTAACATCTTTGCATCTATTTTAGATTATAGGAGGTTCCACAATGGCAATGAAGACAATCAGTAGAAATTTTCTTAAGTTTTTGGTTGTAATTCTTGCGTTCCAAGATGTAGCTGCGGGGGTAGCAGGATCGATCATGGCAGATATTATTAAAGCATTTCCAGAATACGACCCGACGATTGTCATGCTAGTCGCAACCTTTCCAGGATTAATTCAAATAGTACCAGCTCTCTTTTATGGCAAACTTTCCAAAACGTTTAAGAAAAGAACACTTCTTTTTGTTGGTCTAGGTCTCTTCATCATCGGTGGTACGCTGCCAACTTTTATGGACAGTCTGCCGTTAATTATTGCGATGAGGGGAGTTTTAGGGTTAGGTGTTGGGATTACCATGCCTTTATCAGTGGATGTAATTACTGATTTCTTTGAAGGTAGAGAAAGAGATTTCCTAATTGGTTTTGGGACCTCCACGATTGCCTGTATAGGGGCCATCTTTTTCCAACTAGTGGGTGGAATTTTAGCTGATGCCTATGGCTGGCAATATGGGTTTTTAACGTACCTCTTCCCTATTTGGATCTTAGCTGTAACGATTCTTTATTTGCCGGAGCCTGAAAAGAAACAGCCGATAGAAACAGCAGGAAATGAAACTCGGGTAAAAGTGAAATTACCAAAAGCAATCTATTGGGTGTGTCTTGGACAGGTTTTATACTCAGGACTCATTTTTGGTTATGTTACGAATATTTCCGTTGTTATTCAAGCCGATAAATTAGGAAGTGCAACTGAGGCAGGCATGGCGATCTCTGTTTTTACATTTGGAACACTGCTCGCAGGGTTTTTATTCGGGAAAATCAAGCACAAGCTGCCGAATTATTACTTACCGATTGCAGTCATCATAACAGGGATTGGCATGGCAATCTGTTATTTTGCACCTTCCTTACCAGTCATATTTGCCGGAAGCTTAGTCGGCGGTTTTGCGATGGGGGTTGGACTGCCAGGAGTATTTACAAGGGTTACCGAGCTTACACCGGCTGGAGCGGCATCCGGAGCTGGTTTAGTCGTTGTCGGGCAAGGGCTTGGCGGAATTCTTGGGCCATTTGGGTTCCAAGTAGTTCAAAATCTGTTTCATCAAGAGATTGGCAGATTTCCATTAGCGGTAAGTGCTGTAGGTTTAATTGTATTAGCCGTAATTTGGGCTTTAACGGTGAGAGCCCCAAAAAGAGATTTAGAAGTCCCCATCGGACAATAATCCTTATAAGCTATTAAATGTAAAGCTGAAATGATGAAATGAATCTGTTTCATTATTTTAGCTGTACTGTTTTTTGGTTTAAAACAGTACAGCTGGACTGAAAATAAAAAAATAGTTAGAATATATTGACAAGATAAAGAAAGGGAAGGTAGAATTATAGTTAGTTAAAGAAAGCGCTTTAATTTGACTAAATGACTCTAAAATTGGAGAAAAACAAACAACTAAAATTTTAGTTGTGGGTAGAAGTCAATGATTCTGCAAAATGGAGGTAGGAATATGACATTTGTTAATACGAGGAAAATTCAGACTGGAAACTATCAGACTTATATCCATGAGGGTGGAGAAAAACCTGCTGAAACGATTATTTTTCTTCATGGAAGCGGACCAGGAGCAAGTGCAAACACAAACTGGAAGCATATCTTACCGCATTTTAAGGAGAAGTTTTATGTCATCGCACCAGATATTTTTGGATTTGGTCAAACTGACCATCCAGAAGAATATCCAAAAAATGGCGCTGAATGGATGAGTGAGCGGGTGCAGCAAGTCTTAGCCATAATGGATACGTTAGAGATTGAAAAAGCCCACTTAGTTGGCAACTCCCTCGGAGGCGTGATCGCCCTGCATCTGCTTATGTATGCTCCAAATCGATTTGATCGTGTGGTCTTAATGGGGGCTGGCGGTGGTTTAACGGAACCAACTCCAGAGCTTGCCAAACTGGCAAACTTTCATAAGGATCCTAATCCGGTAGCCTTTAAAAACTTATTAAGCTGGTTCTTATATGATAAAAGCGTGCTTGAAAATGAACTTGATAGCATCGTGGCCGAGCGATTAGAGATGTTTTTAAAACCGGAAGTACGAAGATCTTACGAGGAAAATTTCACCAAGTCGCATCTTTCAGATATGCTAATCCCACCTTCTGCCTTAAAACAAATGGACCATTCAATCTTACTTATCCACGGACATGGAGATCGATTTGTACCACTTGAAAGCAGTCTTTATGTTATGGACTATCTCCCAAATGCTCAACTCCACATTTTTAAACGGTGCGGCCATTGGGCACAGGTAGAGCAAAAAGAAAGATTTATCAAATTAACATCCGATTTTTTCAACGGTGAACTTTAAAACCAGCCTTCCCATACACCGTTGCTCCCCTATTATTAATCGTTTAGATAATAATAGACTTCATGAAAAAATTACCATAATATAGGGGTAACTAAATCCTTGAAAACTAGTAGGTGTATGTGATGAAAATTGAAAAGGCTTATCGTTATATAAAAAGATTAATTATCGAAGGGATCTTAGAACCCGATACCGCCATTAATGTGAATGAAATTGCCGAGGCCTTAAAAATGAGCCGGACACCCGTACACAAGGCGCTATCCAAGCTGGAACAAGAAGGTTTTCTTTCAATCGTTCCACAAGTAGGGGTCTATGTGAAACGACCAAATCCTGAAGAAGTATTAGAACGACTGCTAGTCTGCGCAAATTTGGATGCATTAATGACCGAGCAGGCGGCATTACTGTTAACTCAAAAAGAATTTGCTTATATGGAATCCATTTTAAAACGAATGGATCAGCCGGAATTATCTGCTGATGAATATGGCAGCCTCAACATTGACTTTCACCGCACAATCTATGAAGCTTCTAAGTTAACCTATACCTTCAACTTGGCAAAGCAGCTTTGGGATTATCTAAATTTTGTCGGAAACCCGGAGGACTTATTTACCACAGAACGGCGACAACAATCCCAAACCGAGCATTGGATGATTTTCTATTACTTGAAGGAAAATGATAGCAAGCTCGCTAAAAATCTGATGGAAAAACATATGCGCCGAGTAGCCAAGCTGGTTGGGGAAAAATATCAGGGCATTGAACTAAAGCGGCGTATCCTAAGCTAGTCCAAAAACTACTAATCCAGGAGGTCCTATTAATGGAGCAAAGTGTGGTTGAATTAAAAAAAGAATTGGTGGAGAATGCTCGGTCCCTGATCCCAACATTACGGGAACATAGTGAGGAAATTGAAAAAACAAATACGTTACCCCAAGCAATAATTGAGGAAATGAATAATAAAGGTACCCTTAAAGTGTTACGTCCTCATCTCTTTGGCGGTTATCAAACCGATATGCGGACCTATACCGAGGTTGTAACGGAAATTTCACGAGGAAATGGATCGGCGGGCTGGTTTGTGGCTTTAAGTAATATACGGGATTATATGATCTCTTATACGTTTGGTCAAAAAGCACTAAGCGAAATTTACCCTCCTGGAAAAGATGTAGTCCTGGCCGGTAACTTTAAGCCAATCAAATGCAATATTAAAAAGGTTGATGGCGGCTATTTTATCGAAGAAGCACAATGGCCGTTTGTTTCAGGCAGTCCCCATGCTGACTGGTGTTATTTTGGCTTCCCGCTTGTCGATGACAACGGCGGGGTCGAGATGGCGATTATGGTTATTCCGCGGGACGAGTTAGAAGTACTAGATGACTGGTATGTAATGGGTCTTAAGGGATCAGGCAGTAATAGCTGCAAAATCCAAAACGTCTTTGTTCCAGAACATCGCGTGTCGTTGGATCGGCTGGCAAGTAAAGGACATTATTTAATTGATCCCCTTAAGGATGTAGGTTTATATCGTTCGTCCTTTGTGCCATCTCTAACCTTATCGATCGTTGCTCCGGCATTAGGACTTGCTCAGGCTGCAATGGACTTATATATGGAGAGACTTCCAAAGGCCGGGATTGGAAACACTTTTTACAATAAGCAAAACGAGGCACCAATCACTCATCTGCAGGTGGCGCAGGCACAGCTTAAAATTGATTCTGCTGAACTTCATCTCTATCGGGCTGTGGACAAAATTGATGACTATGCAGACCGGGGAATCGTCATGGATAAAGCTGAAATTGTCAAAGTGAAAGCGGACTTTGGTTATGTCAATCAATTATGTAAGGAAGCGATCGATCTTCTTGTTGCTGGGGTGGGTTCGATGTTCACCTATGAGACGAACGCATTGCAAAGGGTTTATCGAGATTTCTTGACTATGCATTTACACGGCTTTATCACCCCATCCAGTTTAATAGAAACGTACGGCAGAATACTATGCGGACAGGAACCTAACACTTATTTTGTATAAATAAAACTTCTAGAGTAGGGCCAACAGGCTAGCGCAAATTTTTTATAAAATGTAAGGGCTTTCCCGATAAAAATGTCTAGGAGGATTTAAAATGAGTTTACCAGAGATTGCAAAGTTAGGACATGTCGCATTAGTGACGGAAGACTTAGAGAAATCACTTTGGTTTTATAAGGATGTCATTGGCCTCGAAGAAACTGAAGTGGTAGACGGGACCCATTATTTACGTGCCTGGGGAGATTTCGAACACCATACCCTCTCAGTTACAGCAGGAGACAAAAATCATCTCGACCATATCGCCTGGAGAACCAAGCGCCCTGAGGATGTAGAAGGTTTTGCAAATCTATTAAAAGAAGCGGGGACAGAAGTTACTTGGATTGAGGCGGGAGTTGAGGCCGGGCAAGGAAGAGCCATCCGTTTTCAATTACCGAGTGAACACCGCTTTGAAATTTACTATGATATGGAAAAAACGTTAGCTGAGCCATCAAAACGCTCCGTCTTGAAGAATCAGACCTATAAATCCTGGGCTCGCGGGGTATCGCCGCGTCGCATTGACCACGTAAACCTGTTAACATCTCTCAAAGCGAATGTTATTTCAGACTATTTAAAGGAAAAATTAGGCTTTAAAATGAGAGAATATGTAAAAGCACCAGATGATTCGTTAGTGGGAGCTTGGTTAAGTGTAACGCCGTTGGTTCATGATATCGCCGTCAGCCATGATCCATTCTCACCAACAACACACCAAATCCATCATATTTCCTATTGGCTCGATAATTCTCAGGACCTGTTAAGAGCCGCCGATATTTTAAAAGAGAATGGAATCTTCTTTAAAGGACCTGGTAAGCATGGAATTTCACAAGCTATGTATATTTACGCCATCGATCCAGGCAGCGGATTACGAGTGGAATTGTTTACAAACGGTTACTTAATTTTTGAACCTGACTGGGAGCCAATCGAATGGACATTGGATGAGATGGACATCGGCTTTACCTTCTGGGGCGATCAAATGGACAATAAGCCAGAAAACAATCCAACAATAGAAGCATAGCGTTACAAGATGACAAAGTTTAAAGATAGAAAGGGGAACAACGGGATGGATGATCGTCAAATTCGAACAGCAATGGGGAAATTTGCAACAGGTGTAACCGTGATTGCCACTGATGTGGATGGAGATGTACATGGAATGACAGCGAACGCCTTCATGTCTGTTTCACTCGACCCGAAGCTGGTTGTCATTTCGATTGGGGAAAAGGCTCGTATTCTTGAAAAAATAAAACAGAGTAAAACATTCTCTGTGAATATATTAGCGGCAGATCAACAAGAACTGTCGATGATTTTTGCAGGCCAGCTAAAAGAGCATCGAGAGGTGATTTTTGACCGCCTTGATGGGAAGCCGGTATTAGCTGGTGCGGTTGCCCAAATCGCTTGTGAGGTATCAGCCGAACATCTGGAGGGTGACCATACCCTCTTTATTGGCAGGGTAACAGATATACAGCTTGAAGATGCCGAACCGCTCATTTTTTACAGCGGCCGTTACCGTTCATTAACCGAAGTAGAGGCTGTAACGATTAAATAACGATGTGTGTTAGACTCCTTGTATGAAACGATAAGGAGTCTTTCTTGTCTAAAGGATGCTTCGATTCTAATTAGTCGATAAGGGGTGTGGCCATGAAGGGGAACCTGGCTAGTATACTGGAGCTAACTACAAGTGAAGAAAAGAATAAAAAAATGATCACCACTTCCGCCGCATTTGGACTGTTACGTAAAGGGATTATCGAGAATTTAGGAATGACAAGGGCAAAGGGATTTCTGCTTCGTTACGGCTGGAGTCTTGGTGTTACCGATGCCGGGGAAGCAATGAAAAAAACTTCCAATATTGATGAACTCCTTCAGCAAGCTTCGATCCTTCATTTAAGCACTGGCCATATTAAAGATATTCAATCGGAACGAATTATCGAAATGAGCGATTCTGACACGATCAAATCAATCCTTGGCAAAGGAAAATGGATTGATTCCTTTGAAGCGAACGAACACCTAAAGCATCATGGGCAATCAAATATTCACGCCTGTCATACGTTAACCGGCTATGCTAGCGGGTATATGTCTACGGTTTGCAAAAGAAGTGTCATTGTAAAAGAAATTAGCTGTATTGCCAAGGGGGATCTTGAATGCTGTTTCGAAGCGAGGCTGCAGGAAGATTGGGGTTCTGAGATCCAAGAGGAATTAAAATTTTATAACGAAATTAATATCATCGAAGAACTCGAGTATACCTACGAGCAATTATTAGAGCAGCGTAAGCTTGTGGAAATGGTTTCTAAATTCCATAAAAAATTAACGGAAAGTGTCTCGAATGGGAGTAATCTTCAAGACATAGCTGACAATACCTTTAAACTACTTGGCCTGCCCATTTCCATTGAAGATTTAGGCTTTCAAAAAATTGCTTATGCGGGAATCGATAAAGAAGAGTACGAATACTTGAGTCTGGATTTGAAAGATAGTTTGGTCCGAAAAAGCCGTAAAAACAATTCGAGTCTGCCATTGTTTACTGAAACTTCTAGATTGAAAACAGTCCATCAAGAACGCCTGATCACACCGATTATTGTCCAAAAAAAGGTAATTGGTTATTGCAGCTTCCTCTATCCAAAACGTTCACAGGCTAGTAGAGAAGACAATAACATTATGTTTATTGAACGGGTAGCCAACGCCGCCTCTTTGTATCTCTTGAATGAAAAAACGAGTTTTGAAGCTCTGGAAAAAATGAAGGGTTACTTTTTGGAGCAAATTCTAAAACACCAATATTCTGCCCGAGAAGAGGTAATCCATCGAGGCAGGTATATGGGGATTAATTTAGAAGAACCGTTTTATGTGGCTGCATTAGATTTAAAGGAAAAGGGGAATACCTCAGGGATTAGGAAAGACCAATACGACCAATTTCTCGAGACCCTTGCCAAGTATTTAGACATCCAGGGGTATAAGGCGTTAATTGGCCAATATGGAGGTCAAATTATTATGCTGATTCCCGAATCAACTCAACTGTTAAGTCATCTTGGTAAAATGATAAAGCATGTTGAAGCGACGCATTCCCTCTATGAATGTAAAATGGGGATAAGTGACTCTGCTGAAGAGATTGAGAGCGTTCTGGAAAGCTTAGAAGAATCATTGATTGCTTTAAGGATGGCAACAGGAAAAAAGATTATTCATTTTAAAGATTTAGGGATAGTCGGGGTGTTGATTAACTCCAAAAATGTCAGCGGAATTAAGAAAATAGCCAAACAGGAATTAGGACCGCTCTTTAAACTAGGCGAGCCCAAACAAAAGGAATTAGTTAAAACTCTCTATGTGTTTCTAGCAAACGGAGGAAAGCTGCAGCAAACGATGGATGATCTGGCCTTATCTATGAGCGGTCTTATGTATCGAATCAATAAACTTGAAAGCCTGCTTCAAAAAGATTTACGTGATTCCACCCAAAGTTATCAGTTACAGTTAATTTTAGATTCACTTTTGGCATTAGGAGAATTAGATATTTAATCCTGCAAAGCATTCCATTAAGAGGAGTGCTTTTTTTGTTAGGCTGTGTAAAGGAATATTGTTAATTTTTAGCATGTTGATTG
>NZ_JBALNF010000016.1:333-76280 GCF_036962465.1 Neobacillus vireti | reverse complement strand
GCCGCCTGGAGCGGAAATCAACATACAGGATAACACAGCCTTTTGTTAAAAAAACTAATAAAAATTTCCGAAAAATCATTTCCAATATAAATTATTTAAAAATCACATGAAGTTAACTACTTTTTATTCTAGATACAAATGATTGAATTTTCTAAAATCATTAAATGTAAGGGTTTTCACTAATAGATAGGGGGAAACGATATTGAATCAAGGTCTATCGGTTGAAAAAAGTACAGTCAAGAAAACGATGAAAAGAATTTTGCCGTTTATTTTACTTTTATATGTTGTGGCTTTCTTGGACAGGGTTAATATGGGCTATGCTGCTTTAGAAATGAATGCTGATTTGGCCTTAACCGCCGAGGCATTCGGCATGCTGTCAGGCTTATTCTTTATCAGCTATTTTATCTTTGAAGTTCCAAGTAATTTGATTATGCACAAGGTAGGGGCAAAATTATGGATTTCACGAATTATGATTTCGTGGGGAATTGTGGTGATCTTAACAGCATTTATTCAATCCGCCACTCACCTATACATTTTACGGTTTTTACTGGGTGCAGCTGAAGCAGGCTTTGTTCCTGGAATCGTCCTATACTTAACCTATTGGTTTCGAAGCCGTGAGAGGGGGCGGGCAACTGCGTTATTTTTCGTTGCCTTGCCATTAAGTGCGTTAATTGGGGCCCCACTGTCAACCTGGATTATGGACACCATTGCGTGGGGGGGTTTAGCAGGCTGGAGATGGATGTTTATTATCGAAGGAATACCGGCTGTACTTTTGGGGATTGTTGTTTTATTTTATTTGACCAATAAACCAGCCAATGCGAAGTGGTTAACCGAAGCGGAAAAGACCTGGCTCGAAGAGGAATTGGACAAGGAGCGAGCCTTAAGTGCAAAGTTAAATAAAACCTCCCATCTAGGTATGTTGAAGGATTCAAAAGTTTGGAAATTAGCTTTATTTAATATTGCTGGTTTTATCGCAGTCAATGCCCTGTCGTACTGGATGCCAACGATCATTAAATCTTTATCTGCCTCTTCTACAACCAATCTGCAGATCGGCTGGCTGGCCATGATTCCTTCTATTATAGCTATTCCGTCTATTCTGTTTACGGGGTGGAATGCCGATCGGACGAATTCACACAAATGGCATTTAGCAGCATGTGTGACAGTGGCAATGATTGGCTTTTTAGGGTGTGCCTTCGTGTCAAGTGTTCCCATGATGGTTTTAATGCTTTCGATTACTTCTGCAGGATTATATGGGATTTCCGGAACTTTTTATGCTTATATTACCTTCTTTTTCTCTGAATCAACGGCACCAGCTGGAATCGCGTTAGTAAGCACTCTTTCCTCGTTGGGGGGATTCGTGGGACCGATGATTATGGGGATATTCAATTTTACCCAAGCCATGTTCATTATCGCAGGCTTCCTCCTAATCAGTTTGATTACTCTTACAACTCTTAAATTATTCCCAAAGGATAAATCAGATATAGTAGAAGACAGTATTATAGAAGTACCAAATTAAGGTGACCGTACTCAAATCCGGGCGTAATACCCGGATTTTTTTATGTATAAAAATTCTAAAAAACCAATAAAAAGTGGTTAAAAAGAGAAATAAATCAAATGGTTTTTTCTCTAGAATTACCATACTCAATTTTCTAAAATTTAAGCAAGAACTAGAAAACGAAGAAATGTAAAGGGTTTCATTAACTTTACTTACAAAGGGGAGAATTTAATTTGGATCGAATCAAACAACAAGTTATTAAAACTAAAAACTTTGAAACATTTCTTAATCGAACTGGTGAAGGAAACTCTGAGGCCATTTTATTTTTACACGGATCCGGCCCTGGGGTGTACGCATGGGCAAATTGGCGCTATGCCTTAAATGCCTGCAGTGAGCAATATGATTGTCTTGCTCCTGACCTGCTTGGTTTCGGTAATAGCAGCCATCCTGAAACACTGCCCAAGAATCGTCAGGGCTGGACAGATCTGTGGGTCAATCAGCTCATCGAACTGTTGGATGAATTAGGAATTCAAAAAGCTCATGTAGTGGGCAATTCGCTGGGTTGTTCGATCGCTTTAGAATTACTCTTGGAGCATCCGGAACGGTTTGATCGCGTTGTCTTAATGGGACCAGGCGGGACACCTAATACCAAACTTAGTACAGAGCTTGCCCGTGCGAAGGGATTCTATGATCATCCGTCGGAAAAGAAAATGCGCCAGATTATGAGTTGGTTTGTCTATGATGCTGAAAAACTAGCACCGGAAATTGATGCTCTGGCAGAATCCCGTTATGAAACCGCAATGCGTCCGGAAATTCAACGCTCCAATGATGCCATCTTTGCTACTGCTGCTGTTCCGGTACCGGTTACGGCTTTAAAACGAATTCAACACCCCATTTTATTAGTACACGGACGAGACGATATGGTTTGCTCGATTGAGTCAAGCTATTACCTGCTATCTTATTTGCCAAATGTCCAGCTTCATGTCTACGGTCAAACAGGGCATTGGACGCAAATCGAACAGAAAGATAGTTTTAATCAATTAATCCAAGATTATTTTTCTACTAAATTATAATGGAGGTTTTGGGGATGACTTTACCGGAAATTGCCAAGCTGGGACATGTGGCCCTTGTTACGCCAGACCTTGAAAAATCGCTTTGGTTTTTCAGGGATGTAATTGGGTTGGAAGTGACCGAAGAGAAAAATGGAACTTATTATTTGCGGGCCTGGGGTGACTTTGAACATCATACACTTTCCCTTACAAGGGGCGCACGAGGCTACATTGATCACATTGCCTGGAGAACCAAGCGTCCTGAGGATGTTGAAGGATTTGCGCAACTGTTGGAACAAGCTGGAACAGAAGTCAGATGGATTGAAGCAGGCGAAGAGACAGGGCAAGGACGGGCAATCCGGTTTAAACTGCCGAGTCAGCATTCTTTCGAAATCTATTATGACGTAGAAAAACCGAAGGCAGATGAAAAGAGACGATCCGTCTTGAAAAATCAGACCTATAAATCATGGGCCCGCGGCTGCTCGCCTCGAAGATTTGATCATGTCAATATTGCTACTTCGATGGATGTTGGTGAAATTATTGACTACTTGGGAAGCCAGCTAGGCTTTAAGCTTCGCGAATATGTTAAATACAATAGTGGTAAAACCGTTGCGGGCTGGATGAGTGTTACCCCTTTGGTTCACGATATTGCTGTCATTTCAAGACCCCAGGCAGAAACTCCTAATCAGCTTCATCATATTTCGTATTGGCATGATAACGCCCAAGACATTTTAAGAGCTGCTGATATTTTAAAAGAAAACGGGATTAATTTTATCGGACCTGGAAAGCATGGTGTATCTCAAGCTTTTTATCTCTATGTATTAGATCCTGGCAGCGGCTGCCGAGTGGAATTGTTTAGCGGTTCCTATTTAATACTGGAACCCGATTGGGAGCCGGTGGAGTGGACGGAAGCAGAGCACTCGATTGGCAACACCTACTGGGGTGATTCCGTGATGGATAAGGAAATGAATAAGCCGACCATTGAAGCTTAAATATAGTGCTGACTCATCACCAGATTGAGTCAGCTTTTTTAAAAGAAAGGGAGAGGCTTGTGACTGTAATACGAAAATTTGAAACAGATATAGTGGTTATAGGAGCTGGAAATGCTGCTATGTGTGCGGCCATATCCGCACGAGAAAATGGCGCTTCGGTTACGGTGCTGGAAAAGGCACCTGAATCCGAAAAAGGCGGAAACAGCACATTCACCCATGGTTCGATTCGGTTTGCATATGACGGCAATGAAGACTTACAACAAATCATGCCTGATCTGACTGCAGAAGATTTTGCCATCACAGACTTTGGATTCTATCCGGAAGAGGAATTTTTTAATGATATGTGCCGCATGACGGAATACCGTACCGATCCAGAGCTCGCGTCACTTCTAACTGGAAATAGTTTTGAAACGATGAAATGGCTGGTATCCCATAAAGTTCGATTTGTGCCGATTTATGGCCGACAAGCATTTAAAGTAGATGGTAAATTTAAATTTTGGGGCGGTATGATTGCTGAATCGGTCGGCGGTGGTCCAGGTTTAGTCGGGTCACTGCATGAGGAAGCCTCGCGGTTAGGTGTGCAAGTATTATTTAATGCCATGGCGTCAGAACTGATTCATGATGATGATGGAGTCCATGGGGTTATTTTTAAACATAAAGGGAGAACCTCGGAGGTCCGTGCTAAAGCAGTAATCTTAGCTTCTGGGGGCTTTCACGCCAATCCGGAAATGCGGACACGGTATTTAGGTCCGAAATGGGATTTAGCTCATGCAAGAGGCAGCCGTTATAACACGGGTGAAGGGATTCAAATGGCATTAAATATTGGTGCAATTGCCAGTGGAAACTGGTCAGGCTGCCATTCGGTGGGCGGAGACCGGTACCTGCCGGAATTCACGGAAGGCTTTCAAAGGCTAAGCTATCCATTTGGCATTATCGTCAATGCGGAGGGCAAACGCTTTGTTGATGAAGGTGCAGACTTTCGCAACTATACGTATGCAAAATACGGCAAGCTGATACTGGAACAGACTGGGCAATTTGCCTGGCAGATATTTGATCAAAAGGTGTCTGGTCTATTACGGGAAGAATATCGCGGCAAACAAGTAACAAAAGTGAAAGCAGATACATTGGAAGAATTGGCCGAGAAACTTGACGGTGTCGATCCAAATGGATTTTTACAAACTGTGAAGGAGTACAATGAGGCGGTCCGTGCTGATATTCCATTTAATCCTACTATCAAGGATGGCAAGCGTACAGAAGGGCTGGCGGTTCAGAAATCCAATTGGGCAAATACCCTGGATGAAGGCCCGTTTGAAGCCTACGCTGTTACATGCGGTATCACCTTTACTTTTGGCGGGTTGAAAATAAATTCGAACGCCGAGGTGCAGGACGTTTTATATCAATCGATTCCAGGATTATATGGAGCCGGTGAGCTAGTAGGCGGTTTATTCTACTTTAATTATCCTGGTGGTGCCGGCTTAATGGCAGGTTCTGTTTTTGGAAAAATTGCAGGTGAAAATGCTGCACGATTTGTCCATAAGGCGAAGGAAAGCAATGGTCTAAAGATATAAGGTGATGAACTTAAATTCAGTAAAAAAAACTGGAGAAAAAATGAAAAGGGGTGCGAATGATGGTGAACAATGTTTTGGATGAAAACAAGTCCGATTTGAGTTTGTTGTTAAAAGGGGCAGAAATGGTTGGAAAAATCGCAGAATCGGAAGCGCTCGAAGCAGATCAGAATAAAACTGTTTCAAAAAATGTCATTGATGCGATGAAAGAAGCACGGTTATCCAAGTTATTACTGCCGAAAAAATACGGAGAGCCTCAAGTAAATTTAAGAGAGTATTCCCAGATTATCCGCACGGTTGGAAAATATAATACCTCTGCTGCTTGGTTAACTTTTCTTTATTCCATTCATAATAGTTTAGTAGCTTTTATGACGAAACAGGGAGCAGAAGAGGTGGTTAAACAAGGTGGGTTAATCGCAGATATCTTTGCTCCCATTGGGAAAGTGGAAAAGGATGGGGATGGTTATCGGATCACCGGTAAGTATAGTTTTGTAAGCGGAATCTTATATAGCGACTGGGTTTCTCTTGCAGTAAAAATAAAAGTAGACGACAACGAAGAAAATGAACTATGCATGCTGACATTACCTGTATCTGATGTACAAATAGTAGAAAATTGGGATACGTTAGGACTTAGGGGAACAGGAAGCAACCAGGTAATTGTTGATAATGTCTATGTGCCAAAGCATCATTTAATCCGGCTTACTGTCGCAGATCGTACAGGCAGACCTCCAGAAGGTTATGATAAAGACTATCCTCTTTATGATGTTCCATTTTTCTCATCTTTTTGTATCGGATTCCCGATGGTCGCCCTTGGCGGCGCGGAGCGTTTATTGGAGGAATTTAAGAAACGGACGGAGCAGCGGGTCCGATTAGGAGGAAACTCTGCTAAAGATTCCCGTCATCAGGGGGTATTAGCAGAATTAACGATTAAATATTACGAATCAGAAGGTCTTTTAGACAAATATATTTCCTTATTAGAAAACTATGAAATGGGAAAAGAAGATAAACGCGGTGAATTTGCTGCAATTAGGGCAAAAATCACCAAAAACGTAGCGGACATTGCGGTGAAAGTTTTGTTGACACTTGGTGGCTTTTCGATGTTTAAAGGAGATCCAATTGAAATGTTCATACGCGATCTTTTGGCAGTATGCACACACCGATCCAATCTTTACGAAGACTCGGTTGAAGCGTTTGGAAAATCACAATTCGGCTTTGACGTATCGATTAATGGGTAAGGCTTAATGTGAACAAAGAAGGAGGCACCTGCATGGAAACGATTTATTTGAATCCCGATAATCTGACACACTGGCAGCAAAAGGCAAAACCGAGTATCATGGCGCTAGGATTTTTTGACGGCATTCATATCGGTCACCGTGAAGTCATTCAAACAGCTCTTAGGAAGGCAAAAGAGGAAAATCTACTCTTAACGGTAATGAGTTTTTTTCCGCATCCCAAAACCGTTTTATCAAATGGGAAAACAAAAGTAGACTATCTAATGCCGTTACCTGATAAAGAGAAACTGTTCTCTGAACTTGGTGTCGATATTTTTTATATTGTTGAATTCGATCGGGAGTTCGCATCGCTGTCGCCAGAAAAGTTTGCTGCTAAATATTTACTCGATCTCGGTGTGGTCCATGCAGTTGCTGGTTTTGATTATACGTATGGCTTTCGCGGTGAAGGGCATATGGAACGCTTGAAACGAGATTCAGGCGAAATCCTCAAAGTAACAAAAGTCAATAAGGTGGAATGGCGTGGAGAGAAAATTAGTTCAACAAGCATTCGAGAGAAATTATCAAAGGGAAATGTAGAAGACTTGCCTGCCTTTTTAGGACGTTCCTATGAAGTGGGATGCGAATGGGACGGCGGTGCCCTTCAGATTCAGCCTTACTATACCATGCCTGCCCCCGGCAGATATGCGGTTACATTAACTGGAGGTTGTTATTCTCAAGACACGGATGTGGTCGTCACAAGTGAGAAAAAATTAATGCCGCTTTTAAGGATTTCCGAGCTAGTCAAAAACAGTGAAAAGGCTGTTTCAGTCACTTGGCACCGGCGAATTAGCGAAGTAGGAAAGGAGCCGGCTGCCGAACAAAAATGGTTACACTCCTCGAAATTGAGTTTTGCCTGGAGTGAATCATAAGGAATGAAGGACTAATGTAAAATGGCTGAAAATTCACAAAATTTATCTAAACTTAAATAAAAAGGAGATCCAATAAATGAATAAAACGAAAGAGTTCCAGGAACTTTTGAAACAACGAGGATCATTTATCCTGCCAGGAGCTTATGATTCGATGTCTGCTAGATTAATAGAAGAAATTGGGTTTAAAGCAATATATGCCACTGGGGCTGGAATATCTAATGCCCAATTAGGCTGGGCCGATGTCGGGCTGACTTCTTTAAAGGAAGTGGTTGATATCGTAGCCCGCATGGCTGATATAACAACAATTCCGATTGTCGTCGATGCCGATACAGGGTTTGGTAATGCCATTAACGTTATGCGGACGGTTCGTGAGTTTGAACGAGCTGGTGTTGCGGCTATTCAAATGGAAGACCAAGTGTCGCCGAAGAAATGCGGCCACTTCAATGGAAAAGATGTGATTTCAAAAGGTGAAATGGTTGGAAAAATCAAAGCTGCTTTGGATACAAGGCAAGATGAAAACCTGGCGATTATTGCCCGGACTGATGCATTAGCTGTAAATGGGATGGAGGATGCCTTGGACCGGGCACATGCTTATGCGGAGGCTGGAGCTGACATCATCTTCGTAGAAGCACCTACGACAATGGAACAACTTCATCAGATTACTAGCTCATTAACCGGGATACCCCAAATCATTAATCTGGTAGAAGGCGGTAAAACTCCACTGGTTTCTTTAAAAGAAGCGGAAGAGATTGGCTTTAAGATCATGCTGTGCGCGAATACCGTTCTTCGTTCAGCGATTAAAGGTATCACGGAGTCACTAAAAATCTTAAAAGCAGAAGGTTCACAAGTGAATGTTCACGAGTTGATCTGTACATGGGAAGAGCGTCAATCCCTCTTTAAACTCAATCAGATTAAAGAATGGGAAAACAAGTATGCAGAAAATCAGTCATTAATTAATAAGTAAAGACTCATTTAGAGGAGGATGCTGAAGTGGTGAGAGAAGTAGATTATGACATTGTAATAATTGGATGTGGCGTAGCTGGTACCTCAGCAGCATTAGCTGCCGCAGAAACGGCAAAGAAATCCAATAAAAACTTAAAAATCGCCATCCTGGAACGAGCTGATTATGATCATAGGGGTGGAAACTCCCGTTGGACTGCCTCTTATATGCGGATGAAAAATCTTGATGAAGTCGCTGACAACTTCGTAGAAGATATGCTGGCTTTTTCAGACAACTATTCCGATCGAGAGTACATTGAAACTCTCGCCGAGAACGCCGGCAGCACATTACGGTGGGTAGAGGAAAAAGGCGTTGAGTTCGACTACCTGCCAACTATGTTTTTAACCGCATCGAAGCCGCGGTTATTGCCAGTGGGCGGCGGACGGGCGATTATTGACACATTAGCGCGCCGCGCAGGTGGACTGGGTGTTGAGATTATTTATGAAGCGGCTGCTTGGAAATTACTTTTAGATGAAGAAGGTAGCGTCAATGGATTAATGATCCGTGTAAAAGGCGGAACATCCCTCGAATTAACAGTCGGAGCAGTTGTATTAGCTTCCGGTGGATTCCAGGGAAATCAAGAGATGATGGCCCAATATGTTGGCAGAGATGCCCATAAGATTCGGACAGTTGCCGAGGGCGGCTTATTCAACAAAGGGGAAGGCATTCGGATGGCAATGTCTATCGGGGCCAAAACAGCTGGCCAGTTTGATTCGTTCCATGCTGAACCGGTCGACCCAAGAAGCAAGCGGGAAGAAGCGGCTGTTATGACCTATCCTTACTTCATTTTGGTTGATCAAAATGGAAACCGTTTTGTCGATGAGGGAAAAACAACTGTCGATGAGCAATATGAAGAAGTAGCCCGAAAAATCTTCCATGATCTTCCTGGTCATATCGCGTATATGATTGGTGATCAAAAAATGTATGATCTTCCAAATTATGAGCGCGCAGTAGAAACGGATAAACCTGCTATAGTTGCTGACACGCTTGAAGAATTAGCCGAGAAGATTGGCGTGCCGGCTGAACAATTAACGGCTACCGTCGAATCCTTTAACACCGCGATTCAACCGGGTGAATTTCACTGGGATAAAAAAGATGGTAAACAAGCGGTCGGAATAACCCCTCCAAAGTCAAATTGGGCAATCCCTATCGATCAGGCACCTTATATTGCCTATCCAATTGTCTGCTCAAATGTTTTTACAAATGGCGGGTTAGCAACCGATACGAATGGCAGAGTTCTCTCACAGGATCACGATCCTATTCCAGGCTTATATGCGGTCGGTGAAACAGCAGGACTTTATTATGGGAAATACCCGGGCGGAACTTCGGTTTTACGAGGGCTTGTTTTTGGCCGCAGAGCAGGGGAACATGCCGTTTCCTATGTGAGTCAATCAAAGAAACTCGAAGTTTAATCAATCTAAGAAAAAAGCCAATAATAATTTATCTTAAAGGGAAGGATGATTTTCTTGGAATTAAAAGACAAGGTAGCCTTTGTGACTGGCGGAGGCAGGGGAATTGGCAGGGAAACCTGTATTCTTTTAGCCAAACAAGGTGCCAAAATAGCTATTTTTTCAGATAACGAATTGGAAAGTAAGGATACAGCTGCTTATATTATTGATGAATTAAAAGGGGAAGCTATCTCCATGGTCGGAGATGTTCGTTCCGAATTTAATGTCTATCAGGCAGTCCAAGAAACAGAAGAAAAACTAGGCTCCGTTGACATTTTAGTAAATAATGCCGGTGTAATGAGTTTAAAACCATTTCTTGAAACAAGCGTCGAAGAATGGGACTTTTTACAAGATGTCAATGTAAAGGGAAACTTCTTATGTTCACGGGCAGTCGTGCAGAAAATGATTGAAAAAAAGCACGGCGTAATTATTAATCTTTCATCTATTTGGGGAACGAAAGGCGGTCCCAATCGAAGTGCATACATTACATCAAAATATGCGGTCATCGGTTTCACCAAAGCATTGGGTGAAGAATTAAAGCCATACAAAATTAGAGTAAATGCAGTCTGTCCAGGTCCTGTCGACACAAAGATGATGGAAGAATTAGCACCTGATGTGAATAAAGACAATTGGCTGCGACCGATAGATATCGCCAATGTCATTGTCGATTTATGTTTACCTAAATCTGTTGCTGTAACAGCCACTGCCGTGGAAGCATTTGGCAGCGGTCGGCCTGTTAATGTATAAAAATATTAATTTTAATAGTTGGAAGGGGAAAGAATCATGACAAATTTAAAAACGGTAGTAGAAACAAAAAATATTAGTCTAGCATTGGCAAATAAATTATTAGAAGCAGCGCTAGCTAAGGGAGAAGAACTCGGAATGCCGTTTAGCATTGCAATTGTTGATAAACCAGGTAATATAAAAGCATTTGCGGCAATGGACGGTGCACCAGTGTTAAGTTTGGAGATTTCGCAGAATAAAGCCTTTTCCGCAGCTGCTTATAACAGACCGACACATGAATGGTACGACAAAATTAAGAATGACCCGCCATTGCTTCATGGAATTGCCCACACCGAAAGATTGGTTATTTTCGGAGGAGGTTTCCCTATTAAAATTAATGGCGAGCTGATCGGTGGTATCGGAGTTAGTGGTGGACACTATACACATGATATGCAGGTATGTGAAGCCGCATTAGAAGTGATCAAAAACTTCGAATAAATAAATCAGCTGCGATCTTATTTAAAACAACCCGCCCAAGGGCTTTTGTTGATGGAGTTCATTGGGCCGGACTTCCATAAGTAATTTCCTAAAGTTTAATTGCAACAAAAAATGTTTAAAGCGGGGAGGGGCTTGTACTGAGCACAACTAATTATCCCAATCAACCGGAAAAAATGGACTCTGCCAAGTATAAAGTCTTTTTTGGTGCTTATATTGGCTGGATCTTTGATTACTATGAGGTTTTTGTCCTCAGTTTTTTAGTCATTCCAATGGCTGCATCCCTGTCATTATCAACAGGGCAAGTAGCATCCTTATTCTCCGTTCAATTGGCCTCATTGGCTTTAGGCGGCATTGTATTTGGTTTACTTGGAGATAGAGTGGGCCGTAAAAAGATACTAATTTGGACACTAGTAATTTTTTGTTTTGCTACTTTAATGAGAGCATTTACCTTTGATTATTCTTGGTTAGTGTTTTGGACGGCGGTTGCAGGCTTTGGACTAGGTGGAGAATACGGTGCGGGCCAAGCACTAGTTAGTGAAGTGGTACCAGCCAAACAACGGGGATTTTGGAGCTCTCTTCTCTATGGCGGAGCCTATATAGGTATTTTTATGGGAGCATTTATAGGAGGATTTATATTACCAGTTATTGGCTGGAGATGGACGTTTGCCATCTCAGCAGCTCCTATATTAATCGCGCTATATCTTAGAAAGGATGTCGAAGAATCAAAGGTATGGGAAAAAACGATTAAAACTGCCGGCCCTTCCAACGTTAAGAAAAAGTTTGGCCTGAAGCGTTTTTGGAAGCCATTTATCATAGCTTTGGTTGCAGCTGTATTTCAATATTTTGCTTATTATGGAATAACCAACTTTTTACCTACCTACCTCGTAAAATATGAAGGGTTCGAAATGGGGAAAACAGCCTGGTGGTTATTCTTTACAGCCTTTGCCGGATTGGTTGGTTCACTAATTGGGGGATATACCGCAGACCGGTGGGGAAGAAGGATTACCCTTTCTTACTTAGCATTTATCGCGGCTGCTGGCGGGTTGCTTCTATATTTTACCTGGGATTCATTATTGCACTCTTTTTGGATACTTGTCCCTATTTTCTTTCTATACATGGGATCGAATGGGGCTACCATCTTCGGTTCGTTGTTTAGTGAGATATTTCCAACTGATGTAAGAAGTACAGGAATTTCCTGGGCTCTTCAAATTGGAAGAGGACTTGCATTTGCTCCGCCTTTAATTACGGCAGCAATCTTTCCGGTTTATGGATACCAACCGATCATACTTATGGGAGCAGGATTTTTCTTCGCTTTATGTCTTTGGGCTTGGGTTTTCCCGGAAACGAAAGATAAGAATTTAGATACTGACTCATCCGAGCCAATCGATATTACGCACGAAGGTAAAAACTTTAATACTTAGAAAAATAATAGAAAACAAATGTAAGAGGATGTGAACCGATGGAATCCTATGAATTGGTTATTTTAGGCGGAGGGCTGGCCGGCATGTGTGCGGCAGTCGAGGCTGGAGAGAAAGGTGCCCATGTCCTCCTCCTTGAAAAACAAGACGAGCTGGGCGGGAGCACTGTTTTAAGTTCAGGCTATATGGCATTTACCGGAACTGAAATGCAAGAGGCGGCAGGCATAGTGGATTCCAATCAATCTCTATTAGACGACCTTATAGAAGTGGGCGGAGGCGTGAACGACCCTTCGTTACTAACGTTTTATGCAGAGAATCAGTTGGAGACCTATAAATGGCTTACAGGGCATGGGATCGAGTTTCGCTCATTAGAGGCGGTAAGCGGCCACAGTGTTCCTCGTGGTCATATTATTGACCCGCATCAAGCCATTCAAACACTATATAAACGAGTAAAACAGCTGCCGAATGTAACCATACGTTTGTGTGCACCTGCCAAGCGCCTGCTAAAGAACGGAGAAGGAAGAATCGATCGAGTCCTTTATGAGCTGGAAGGGACCGAACAGACAGTTGAAGCGACTAAAGGGGTAGTGATTGCTTCTGGTGGTTTTGCCAAGGATGAGTCATTGCTTGAACAGTTTGCCCCGCATTTAAAGGGAGCCCTTCGAATTGGCGGGAGCGGGAATCATGGAGATGGTATTAAAATGGCCTGGGAACACGGGGCCTGGGTTAGTGATTTACCATATCTGAACGGAACATATGGATTCCACCCGAGTACCTCCGGTGCAGTTAAAACGCAGGGGCTGGCCTTTTATAAAGGGGGAATCATGGTAAATCAATTGGGAAGACGATTCGTTAATGAGTCGATTTCCTATAAGCTGCTGGGAAAAGCAGCCTTCAATCAGCCTGATAAAATTACTTATCAAGTGTGGGATCAAACCGTGATGGATAAAAGTGTGGCAGATGACCCGCTCTATGATTTAGAGCTGCTCCGTCGCCGCCGTCTTCTGTATATGGCGGATTCGTTAGAAGAACTGGCAGATTGTATTGATGTACCTTTGGAGGTATTAGAAGAAACCATTTCTAGGTACAATCAAGGAATTCAAACCGGCGAGGATCCTGATTTTGGCAGGAAGACGTTAACACATAACTATGGAAAACCAACGCCAATTGAAAAGGCCCCCTTTTATGCCTTTGAATCGACTGTGGCGATGTTGGCAACGTATGCAGGAGTCGCGGTCAATTCTGCTGCAGAGGTCCTTAATCCGTTCGGTGAGCCAATTCCGGGATTGTATGCGGCTGGAGAGGTAACCGGCGGTTTCCACGGTGCAGGTTATATGACGGGAAGTTCGCTTGGAAAGGCAGCTGTGTTTGGCAGGGTGGCTGCGGCTAGGGCATTATCGCCGATAAAGGTGTAAAAACCGCTGATAAACTTGTGAAAACTGCCGATAAATATATAGAAATCGCCGATAAACATGAAAAAAACGCCGATAACCATGTGCAAACCGCTGATAAAACAAAAATCAATAACTGTTCCTAAAAAAACTCGCTAGGCTGCGGCTAGGGCATTAACTCAGTTAATTAAAACGTAATTAAGGTCTTTTAGATGAAAGCGTCGATAAAGGTGTAAAAACCGCCGATAAACATGTGCAAACCGCCGATAAATATATGAAAATCGCCGATAAACATGAAAAAACCGCCGATAAATATTTGATACCGCCAATAAGCATGTGAGAACCGCACGTAAACATGAAAAAACCGCCAATAAAGATGTTTTAAACCCGCGAATAAAACAAAACTCGAAGTAGCGAGCTAACAACTTTTTTCTTAAAAAGGAGGTAATCGAGATGAAAATTTGGCATCAAAGCTTAACCACGATCGACCGCGTTCCCCAGTATCGCGATGCCATTGTCAACCATGTTCGCCGAATTGCCCGGCCCGATGTGGAGGTCGTTTTACACGGAATGTCGGAAGAAACCTATCCCACTCATTATCCGGGGCAGTTTATCACCTATTCTTACCTGCAAAACCTGCACCGCGAACAGTTTGTACGCGCTGCCTTAATGGCTGAAAAGGCTGGCTATGATGCCATGTTTATTGCGACCATTCCCGATGTGGGTCTCTTAGAAGCCCGAACACTAGTCGATATTCCGGTAGTCGGCTATGGCCAAGCCTCCTTTCATATGGCCTCCATGCTGGGAGATCATATTGGTGTGGTTAATTTTCTCGGCCCGCTTGCCGATGAACTGCGGCAAAATGCTGCCCGCTATGGATTAGGCTGTAAGCTCGGTCCGATTGTCCAAACTGAAGTGGGATTTGATCAAGTCCTAGCTGGTTTTAATAACCCGGAACCCGTGATTGCTTCCTTTAAAAAGGCCGCTGAAGCCGCGATTGCGGACGGGGCCGATATTATTGTTCCAGGAGAGGGACCAATGAACGTGTTCCTAGCCACTCATGGCGTCTCGAGAATCGGCGATGTTCCCGTGATCGATTCTTTTGCTGCCGGTATCAAAATGTGTGAGTCCTTAGTGGACTTGCGCAAAAACTCCGGAGTTTACATGACCCGCCGCGGTTATTTCAATGCCAAGCCGCCTGCGGAAGCAGTAGAACGACTCCGGGAACTTTACAACCTCGAAGCATCTCCAGACCCAAAGCGGGAGCGGGGATTAGCAGTTAGAGGGAGCAAAACAAACACTGTTCAGTAATTCTGTATTTTTTAATAGATAAAGAGGTGATGGGGAAATGCATATCGTCGTGTGTCTCAAACAGTCATACGATCCAGAAATTACACCACGACATTTCAAGGTAGATCCTAAAACAAATCGTCCGGAAAATGTAGATTCAGATCTGGTCTTGGATTCTTTCGCAGAAAATGCGCTTGAACTAGCGATTCAGCTTCGCGACAAAACGCCAGGCGCGACTGTCACTGCTCTCTGCTTAGGTGATGATGAATCAGAAGATGCCCTGCGCCGGGCGCTTGCTTTCACCGCTGATAATGCCGTTCGGGTTTGGGACGAAGAGTGGGAGGATTTAGACGGTCAGGCTGTTGGGTATATTCTGGCCCAAACGATCAAGGAACTTGGCGGCGCTCAGCTAGTTTTAACAGGATGCCAGGCCAGTGATATCGAGGAAGGTTTGGTGGGGCCCGTTCTAGCTGAAGAGCTGGGCATGCCTTGTCTAACATCAGTTTCCGAAATTGAAATAGAAGCAGGTCATTTAAAGGCCACTCGTGAAGCAGAGGGCGGTTACACCGTAGTGAGTGTCCCCGCGCCTGCTGTCTTCACGATTATTAGTTCTGAGACAAATGTTCCGAGGCTGCCGAAAGTAAAGGATATTCGGCTTGCGCGAACGAAGCCGATTAACAGATATGAGACGGTGGATCTCGAGCTGGATGAAGAACGGTGTCAACCCGGCGTCAAACTTGAGCGGGCATACGTGTTAAACAGAGAAGTTGCATGTGAACTCTTGCCTGGTACAGATGGAGCAGAACTCGCAGGTGAATTAGCTGACAAGCTCTTGGAGCTCAAGATTCTTTAGGAGGAGACAAATATGTCTAATATTCTTGTTTTTGCAAATCAGCAGGGAGATGCCTTAAGTCCGGGAGCTAAAGAGGCTTTAGCGTTTGGCTTTCAGTTAGCTAAGAGCACAGGTAGAGAAGTTGCAGCCCTTTTAACAGGTCCTGCTGCCGTGACTTGTTCCGAGGAAGCGATTGCTTGCGGTGCGGATAAGGTCTACACTGTTGCTAATCCGTTGCTTGCCGAATATCAGGCCGACGTCTATGTGGATTGTCTTTCTTCCGTATTTAAGCAATCCGGTGCAGCTATTTTTGTCTTTTCCTTTGATCAAATTGGGAAGGACCTTGTGGGCCGGATCGCAACAAGGACGGGCGCATCCGCCATAACGGAAGTAGTTGATTTTAAAACCGAGGGTCAAAAAATCACATGGGTTCGTCCCATTTATGGGGATAAGGCATTTGGAGAATATTCGGCCAACCGGTCTCATGTGGTAGTGGGGATACGCCAAAAAAGTCAAAACTTGCCTGTGCCTGATGAATCTCGGACGGGGGAGATCATTTCGGTAGACTACCAGCCTAAAGAAGACCTTGTTTTAACCAAGCTGGTCGTGAAAATTCAGTCGGCCTTGTCAGATATTCGCCTGGAAGATGCAACCATTATCGTTTCTGGTGGGCGAGGACTGGATGGTCCTGATGGTTTTGCAGAACTGCAGGCCTTGGCAGATGTGCTTGGGGGAGCAGTGGGAGCATCCCGGGCCGCGTGTGATGCAGGCTGGGTCCCGTCCAATTTCCAGATAGGTCAAACGGGAGCCGTCGTTGCACCTGATCTCTATATTGCGGTGGGTATTTCAGGTGCGAGTCAGCACTTAGCCGGGATTACCAATGCCAAAACGGTGGTGGCAATCAATTCGGATGCAGAGGCACCTATTTTTAAACGGGCCAATCTTGGTGTTATTGCGGATTATAAGCAGGTCATTCCTGCACTGACGGAGAAATTAAAAACAGTTCTCGTATAAAATAAGTGAAGCAGGAACCTGTTAGACAGTAGGGGTTCCTGCTTCTTTGATTCTGAAAATTTTGATATTATTAGAGAATGAAAGGTGTGATGGAATTGGTTGTTCAACTAGAAAATGTCTCCTTAAGGCGGGATGGGAAAAGGATTCTGCAGGATATTAACTGGGAAATGAAGAAAGGAGAACATTGGGTGTTATTTGGGTTAAATGGTTCCGGAAAAACTGCCATTCTAAATTTACTCAATGCCTATAATTTCCCGACGAAGGGGAAAATCACAGTACTAGATTTGGAGTTTGGAAAAACCTATTTAGGAGAAAAACTTCGTAAACAGATTGGATTTGTTTCATCATCGCTCCAAGAAAAATTTCACCCGGATGATAATGCATTTGAAGTCGTCTTAAGCGGAGCCTTTGCCTCGATTGGTCTATACGAGACACCCTCGGACGAAATAAGGGAAAATGCTATTAATCTCCTTGAGGAACTAGGCTGCATGGAGTATGCCAATCGCGATTATACCACGCTATCACAGGGCGAAAAACAACGCGTCCTTATTGCGCGGGCATTAATGGCCAATCCATCCTTGCTGATTCTTGATGAACCGACAAACGGTTTAGATTTTATTGCCCGTGAACAATTATTGGAATCGGTTGAAAGGATCACCAAAAAACCGGATGCACCGACCATGATTTACGTTACCCACCATGTGGAAGAAATCCTGCCTGCTTTCAGTAAAACCTTACTTTTGAATAAAGGGCAAGTTTTTGCAGCTGGTGAAACGAAGGCGATGATATCAAGCGATATGCTAACGCAGTATTTTAATTTACCTGTTAAGGTGCAATGGGACAACGACCGTCCGCTTTTGTCCAAACAGACAGCAAAAGAAACAGTCGAAATGAATTCTTAATAAAGGAACAACAAAGGCACATGAACATCCATGTGCCTTATTTCGATGGGAATGGGAACTAGAATTGTAAAGACTTGATCGCAAAAAATAATAACTAGACATAATAAGAAGTGAGCAAAAGGGGAGAAAAGCACGATGATTTCTGGAAAAAACAAACAGGACCGCAATCATCTTTGGTTGCGGTCTTATTTTACCTATTATTATTGTTCACAAGTGTGCCCCAAACTTTAAAAACAGTTATCAATGTTTGACTGTAACTGTCTTTCCAGGTAATGTCGTGACACGCCCATTCATACTTGTTTCGCGAATGGTAACAGTATGCTTTCCGTTACTATACTTGGTAGTATCAAGCAGGTAATGAAAGCCAGCTTTGCTATTGTTATATTGAGGATAGGCTTTTTGGACATCCAATCTCGTATCGCTATAGACCGCTTTACCCGCCAATATCCCATCTACTAATATTTCAACCTTTGAAACCACATTTTTATCTAGGAACCAGCCTTTTACGATACTTTTTCCGATAATAGTAGAATTATTCGCAGGTGCATCGATATATCCAATCACCGGAAAGGATGCTGGAACCTCATTCCATACTAAGCTTGATATCTTATTGATGGTATCTTTTCCATAGGAGAAGGATTTATTATTGGTGGTGAGCACCGCAATCACATAGTTTTTACCTTGTCCATTTATGTATCCGACACTATTGACATAGAGTTTACTTGGCGGATTGGAAGTAACCCAGCCATTTTTTAAGGCAATACTGACTCCTGAAGGAATTCCATAACCTGTGCCCCAGCGTTGATCCAACTGGACGTGCCGCATAAGATTCAGACCATACGCTCTTTGTGAATCAGTCAATAATGCATTACGAAAAGCAAAGTATTTCATCATGATAAGTTGATCCGAGACCGTTGTGGTGGTGCGTCCCCACCATCCGCCAGTACCGGCAGTTGTATGAAGCATACCCACTTTCTGAAAAAAGGGCTGGACCTTTTGTTCACTGCCCAGCTGGCGCCAAATTGTACTTGCCGCACTGTTATTACTATTTTCGATCATTTTAGTCAACAGGGAATTTTCATAACTTGTAATCGGTGTTTTTTTGTAAAGCACATTTGCTAACATCGACATTTTTACAACACTTTCAGTATAGTAGGTTTTAGAAGGGTTGTATGTATAGGTTTTACCCGTGTTTGCATCGTAAACACCAACGGAAACGGTATTACCTCTGGATTGAATATAGTTGGTTACTTCAGGTCCTAAGATCGTGTTTGCTGATGCGTATATCGGCGTTATCCCGAACGACAGTGATATCAGTCCCATCAAGACAAGCACAGCTACTTTTTTAAACAGTTTCATGTTTTCATCCTTCCTAGCAAAAATATAACTATTCTATGATACTGCTCTTCTAGTAAAAAAAATATAAAAAATTACAACTTTTGTCATATTTTTTAGAAAAAAAATACAATATCGCATTTCTTGTTGCTCATTTTCTAAAATGCTTTGTTAGATCCAATGGTCACGACACGTTTCACTTTCCTGAAAAAAGGGTACTGAAGGAGGGAGTATTTTTTTACCTGCTCTTTCTGTTTATACATACTCTGGTAAGGAGGATCACAATGGAAAATAAGAAGGCGGTTCAATTAGAAAATTTTTCAATTGATAATGAAAAAAAAGCATCATTGACTACTAACCAAGGGCTAAAGGTGTCGGAGGACGAGTTTTCTTTAAAGGCTGGGTTAAGAGGACCAACCTTGATGGAGGACTTCCATTTTCGTGAAAAAATGACCCATTTTGACCATGAACGAATCCCTGAACGGGTGGTTCATGCCCGTGGCGTAGGGGCCCATGGAATCTTCCAACTCTATGAATCTTTGGTTGAATATACAAAAGCTGACTTTCTCACTGACACAGCGAAAACAACTCCGGTTTTTGTCCGCTTCTCAACGGTTCAGGGCTCAAAAGGATCAGCCGATACAGTCCGTGATGTCCGCGGCTTTGCAACCAAATTTTATACAGATGAAGGCAACTTTGATTTAGTCGGGAATAATATGCCAGTTTTCTTTATTCAAGATGCGATTAAATTCCCTGACTTTGTCCACGCTCTTAAACCTGAACCGCACACGGAAATTCCACAAGGTGCGAGCGCTCACGATACATTTTGGGATTTCATTGGCCAAAACCATGAGTCGGCCCATATGGTGATGTGGGCCATGAGTGACCGTGCCATCCCGCGCAGTTTACGGATGATGGAGGGTTTTGGTGTACACACTTTCCGACTGATCAATGCGGATGGGGAAGCCAACTTTGTAAAATTCCATTGGAAGCCTGTCCTTGGCGTTCATTCACTCGTCTGGGATGAAGCACAGAGGATAGCCGGTAAAAATCCAGACTTCCACCGTCAAGACTTATATGAAGCAATTGAAAAAGGGGATTTCCCGGAATGGGAGTTAGGTCTGCAGATCATCCCTGAAAAAGATGAATTCAATTTTGATTTTGACATTCTAGATCCAACCAAATTATGGCCGGAAGAGGATGTACCTGTAAAAATCGTTGGTAAAATGACCTTGAACCGTAATGTCCACAACTTCTTTGCAGAAACAGAACAAGTAGCTTTTCACCCTGGTCATGTAGTACCGGGTATCGATTTTTCAAACGATCCCCTTTTACAAGGCCGTTTATTTTCCTATACAGATACACAGCTTACCCGGCTGGGAGGTCCAAATTTCCATCAGATTCCAATCAATCAGCCTGTCTGCCCATTTCATAACAATCAACGGGATGGAATGCATCAAATGGCGATTCATCAAGGGCAAACAAGCTACCACCGCAACGGTTTAAATGGCAATCAGCCTGAACCGGCGCCAGTTGAAATAGGTGGTTATGAATCTTATCAGGAAAAGATCGAGGGGCGGAAAATCAGAGGCCGTAGTGAGAGTTTTCTAGATTTTTACTCTCAAGCGAAGTTATTCTACAATAGTCTTGCTCCATTTGAACAGCAGCACCTGAAAGATGCCCTCAGCTTTGAACTTGGGAAATGTAAATCGGATATGGTTAAAAATAATGCGGTGGCACTATTAAATCATATCGATCGGCAAGTAGCCGAGGAAGTCGCTGACAATATTGGGGCGGAGCTGCCTGAGGAAAATCTTGAAGTAAACTCGGATAAAAAGTCTCCGGCACTTAGTATGGCAAACACCGTTAGCCAGCCGTCTACTAAATGTGCAGCCATCTTGTTAAACGGTGAACCCGATGATGAAAAAGTAACGGATTGGGTTCGAACGCTGGCCCAATATAATATAAATTATAGTATTGTAGCAAAGAAAGTGTTTACGATTAGTCCTGTACTAAAAGTAACCGATACGTTTGATACGGCCGATTCAAGTCTTTTTGATGCAGCGATATTAATTAGTAGTAGTTCTGAAGTCGAACCGTGTGCATTGGAATTTATTGAAACGACGTTTAAGCACTTTAAACCTTTGGCAGTGGCGGTCCCGGATAAAAAAGCGCTTGAACGATGCCGAGTAAATATAGAAGCACCAGGTGTATATAATTTATCCCAAAATGATATTACTCCATTTATTGAGGGAATGGCACAGGGACGTTTTTGGGAACGTCCGTTATAAGGTTTTATATTTCTAGGACAAGGTGGCAATGCTTTTAGGGCATTGCTTTCTTTGTTTTTCAACCTGGGAGTTTAAATTTCGTTTGTTATAAGTTTTGATCGTTGTGTATTTTATGGAGTAATGCCCGGCAGCCGGCTGAAACAAGACGATACGTCTGTTCAAAATCTCCTGTGAAAAATGGGTCGGGGATATCTTTTTTGTATCTAGTCAGGTCGAGCAGCCTGAAGATTTTGGGATGATTAGGTTTGCCGGTGATCTTATAAATATTTTTTATGTTGCTATTGTCCATCCCGATAATATAGTCGAATCTCAAAAAGTCCTCTTTCTTTAATTGGCGTCCAACAAGTCCCTCAGAAGAGATATGGTATTTCTTGAGAATCTCAAGGGTTCCTTTGTGGGGAGGGAAGCCGATTTGCCATGAACTGGTTGCAGCGGAATCAACGGCAATTTTTTTTGACAACTTTTCTTTTTTGACTAATGCGCGAAACAAAGCTTCAGCCATCGGAGAACGGCAAATATTCCCTAGGCATACAAATAATACGTTAATCATGGATGTAACCCCTTTACATTTCTTTTGTTATCCACTTTGATCTTCTTTTTAATGCATTATGTAGTAGAGATTAGTGAATGGGAATGGTGCGGTAATTACAAAATATGTAGAAAACAGAAATGTGAAACGGCCCGATACTAATTTTAGTGAAGGGGATGAGCAGAACTCCGCAAGGATTTTATTTCCAACCAAGAAGGGAAGAATAGACTAAGCATTGAATTTATATAGGAGTGAGTGAATCACTGTTTTCTAAAACAGGAGGTTGTTAGATATGTCGAGAGAAATATGGTTGAACCTACCAGTCCGAGAACCAGAACGGTCAAAGGCGTTTTATACGGGGATTGGTTTTCGATTGAATGAGCAGTACGTGAGTCAAGATGGCTCAGTGAGTTTTATCGTTGGCGATAATCAGGTTGTTTTGATGCTTTTCCCGGAATCCACGTTCAGTGGTTTTTCTGGTAATGCGGTGGCGGACTCGTGGCAGGGCACGGAGGTGTTATTCTCTTTGGGGGCGAACTCCAGGGAAGAAGTTGATGAGCTGGCTTCGAAAGCAGAACGGGCCGGCGGCACTGTATACGGTAAGCCGGGCGAAAAGGGCGGCTGGATGTACGGCTGCGGTTTTACCGATCCGGACGGTCATCGGTGGAACGCGTTGTATATGGATATGAGCAAAATTCCGCAAGGCTGAAAACCCAATCATTATGTGAGCAGATAGAAATCAGGTTACTTAACTACTGGGCTAATTTTTTTGCTTACAATTTGTGAAAAAAAACCTGTAAAACCAATCTTGAAGTATTGGGTTTACAGGGTTTTTTGTATGTCCTAAAAAGGATTCGAACCTCCGACCCACTGGTCAGGAATGTGTAATGTTAATCTGTATCATATGGAGAAATGCTTGGTATTATCAGGTTTTCTTTGTTCAACATCGGTTTGTAATATTTGGTGGCAAATGGGTGGCTGTTTGATGAAAAAATTTATGAGAAAATACGTGTTCCATGCAATTTCACTTCCTTCAAGTTGGAGTATGAAAAACGTTAGATCTTATGATTTTATTTAATGGGATGCACTTGAACCCTTAATAATCTTAGAAAGAAGGAGTTTTATTTTAAAAGTTCCATCTTCTTGTTGTTCTCTCAAGAGCTACATGGTTAAAAAATTATTTATTAAATGGAAGGTAGATCCTCATTGAACTCACCAATTAAAAAAGGCAGTTTACCAAAAGCCAGGTAAATGTCCAAGGCTAACTGTACTTCGCGCCGGTCACTGGCATTCATCATATCAATGTTAAATCGTTCTTTAATACTTGCGATGCGGTATCGCATTCCTCCTATTGATAAATTCATAAATCGAGCTGTCTTATGCAAATTACATTCATTATTCAAATAAAAATATAGCGTTTTCAAAAATTCGGTAGATTTCTCAAGATCACACTCATATAAAGGACCTAAAATGTTATTAGCATAGTTTTCTAACTCTTCGGGATTTCGTGCATCTAACAAAATAGAGATATAACCTAGCTCCGAAAATAAAATTACCCTTTGTTTCTGTCCTTTGATTTGCGCAATATCAAGAGCTTTTTTAGCTTGTTTATATCCTTCATGAAAATGATTAGTTTCTAAACAGCGGTTACTAATCCCAATTAACAACAATGAAGCAGGCTGGTTTTTCTTGAATTCTTGAAGTAATGATTCTCCAAATTTTGTGACACTCCCTTCTAATGAAAGTAATAGGTTCTCCGGGATTAATGCTTGAATCTGTCCAAAGGATTTAGAAATCAATATTTTTTCTTCACTAATTGAAGAATATTTTCTTAAAGTAGTAACAATTAATTCACTTTCATTTAGAAATATTTTATCGTTCTTATAGTTTAGTTTTTGATTTTGTAAACGAAATATAAACACATAATGTGGCTTATTTAGGTTGTAGCCTAAAAAAGAGAGTCTTTTCGTAATATTTGAGTCTTGTAAGGGGGTGAGTAATAATTCATTAAGTAATTCTCCTTTCATACGATTTTCTGTATCTATGGCCGTTTTTTCATTTAATATATGAAGAGCACAAATATTTGCTGCCCTTTCGATAATAGCAGACTCTAGTTCCTCAATTTCCTTTGAGTTCTTAATGATGGAAATATATCCGTAAACTTCATTTTGGACGATTATTGGAGTAATTAAAGGGAAATAAATTAATCCCAATTGCTCTAAAGAATTTAACTGAACGGTAGATCGTTTATTATTCATTTCATATATTTTTTTTCGATCGGATGGGGTAAGCATGTCTTTGTTTTCGATGAGATTTTGTAAAGAATAGTTAAGGACTTGTCCATATTCTGTAATGGTTTCAAAATGTTGATTAGAAACGACGATACCGCACTGAAGGTTCCTGCCGAGGGTTTGAGATATTGCTTCTAAGCCTTTTCCTTGGAGAACAATTTGGGTTAATTGATTACTTAAGTTATTCACCCGCTTTAGGATTTCACTTTGTTTTTCAATCCGTTTATACGCCCGGTCCAATTCATCTCCAATATCTTCCCGTGCATAATCAACTAATTCACTTGAAATTTCCTCTCCCCATAACTCCAGTGTTTTTCCAATGAAATGGCAATGTTTATCCCCTTTTCCAATACATTCGACTTCTTTAAAAACGATTTTTTTTCCGAATGAAGTACTGCAATATCCGCTTGCATATCCCTCTAAAAAGTAGCAAACAGGTTCTGAATGAACGGGGAAATGTTGTAAATATTGTTTTGCCTCATAAGAATTATGCCAAAAACCTTCTACATCAAATTCTCCAGTTTCTATATTGATAGTAGTTTTTGTTGCGACAGATGCCGTTCGACCAGATAAGTTATGCATGGTGACGCCGCCTAAAACCCATTCTTTATTGGTTTCCCATTTGAACATATTTTTCAGCAATTTTGCTTCATGTTGTCCGCATTGATAACCATATCGTAATAAAAAGCGTTTTGCCCGTTCTATTCCAAGTGCCAAAACTAAATCCTTTATTAAAGCTCCCCATGCATCGGCACTAGATATAAACATTCCATGAGACTGAAAAAAGTTGTCCTTATCAGTGTCAATTCCAAGTAAATCCATTAAGGATATGTTGTTTGCTTTTATGACCATACTTTTACCCCCAGAAGTGAGCATTTTTTCTAATATAATACCATAATATTTTTATTTATTTCGCTGAAATTACAGAATAGTACAAAAACTAATTATTTTTCCTACCGAAACTGCTGTGGAACAGTTAGAAAAAGATAATTATAATTAAAAAAATTCAACTATTTTCTAAATAAATAATAGTAGATTATATCTATAAAAGAGTAACAAGATGGAAGTTATGTCTTCTTTACATAATAACCTTAAAGATTCCCACTTCTCCCGAAAAAGGGGTTTTTATTTTAGGAATATGTAAGGCATGTTTATAATCCGAAATTCTTAAGCTTGTATCAAAATTTCACAAAAGGTGAGGCATACATATGAATGGAAAGAATTTTAATGGGTATCATTCATTTCAATATTTAACACCAGGTAAACACTATAAGCCGTTCCAACTACCACAGTTGGAAAGATACCGGCAAACAGAAGAAATAAAATTAAGGGAAGATCAGGAAAAGATTTTTGAAACCTTATTGAAATACTATCCAATTGTGTCCCTGAGAGATCATGGTTTTGTGGTTCCAAAGAATCAAGAAGATATTATTCCTTATTGTCGTCAACTGCATACTGTCTATGATTATGAAGGGCTAGCCATATCTGGTGTAGACGTATTATTCGATAACTTCATGGATGGAATCTCAATTTTGACATCAACAAACGGTTTAAAGTGGGATGATGTTATTTTAACATTAGGGATTAGGTATTGTGATATTGCTAAGCAGAATACGGTTTATATTGCGAAAAATTATCATGATTTAATAGAAGCTAAGAGAACCAATCGGATTGCTATTATTCCTTCATTAGAGGCAGCAAGTATTTTAGAAAATGAACTGGACCGTGTAGATGTTTTATATGGATTAGGTATCCGTTGTATGGGTATCACCTACAATGAAGCGAATACTTTAGGAGCGGGTCTAATAGAAAAAAGAGACAGTGGGTTAACTAAATTCGGCTGCAAAGTAGTTGAAAGAATGAATCGACTGGGGATGGTTATTGACATCTCGCATTGTGGAGATCAGACAAGTTTGGATGTTATATACGCAAGTGAAACACCTGTCTTTATTACACATGCAGGTGCACGTGGGGTTTGGAACTCGCCAAGGATGAAGTCGGACGAGGTATTAAAGGCTTGTGCAGATAAGGGGGGGATCATCGGGGTGTGTGCGGCCCCCAATACTACCCTTTCAGCAAAAAATCCAAACGAACATACTATTGAATCAGTTATGGAACATTTGGAGTATTTAATAGATTTAGTTGGAATTGACCATGTTGGACTGGGACCCGATACATTTTTTGGAGACCATGTTGGCTTGCAGCACGCATTTGACGACATGCTTTCCCTTAGTGAATCACATGGGGAACGTTTCGAAGAATCAGCATTTGTTAAAGGCTTAGAAAATCCAGCAGAAGCGATGAAAAATATGATTAAATGGATGATTAAACATGACTATAGGATTCTGGACATTCAAAAAATCATTGGAGATAATGCATTGCGGGTATTAAAGGGAATTTTACCCTAACGGATTGGTGGAAAAGCACAGCTGTGGATATACCCGTATAAAGGCATGGCGTGGGAAATAAACAAAAAACAGCGTATAAGTGTATCGAAGAACATTTCCATTGAATGGACATGTTCTTTTTTTGTTTATAAGATAAAAAAATTTATGTCAGTTTTGATAATTGATCTGTCATGGATCCTAATTTCGTACCTAAGCCATGATCAAAATGGGAAGGGGATTAAGTACTGTACGAATCGGTTGTAAAAATCAATTTTTTCGACCTAAAACTAAATTGTTTGATTCACTACAATTTATTAATATGAATTCATAAATTAGAATTTTCAAAAAAATACGGGTAAGGGGGAAATTAAATGTTATCAAAAGATGATAATCAATTATTAACGCGTACGGGTCCAGGAACACCAATGGGTGAATTGTTTCGTCGTTTTTGGATTCCGGCACTAAAGTCAGTTGAATTAAAAAGTGATGGTAAACCAATACGGATCAGACTTCTTGGTGAAGATTTAATCGCATTTCGTGACACTAAAGGCAGTGTTGGATTGATGGAAGAAAGCTGTCCTCATCGCGGAACTTCACTTTATTATGGGATAAATGCCGGGTGCGGACTCACCTGTATGTATCATGGCTGGAAATTTGATACTGAGGGAAATTGTACTGATATTCCATCCGAAAAAGGAGATCCAAAATTCAGGAAGCAAATCAAGTTAAAAAACTACCCTGTGAAAGAGGTAAAAGGAATTATCTGGACTTATATGGGACCGATTGAGAAACAACCGGCATTTCCAGTATTCTATTGGATGGGATTGCCGGAGGAAAATACAATGACTGAACGAGTGTGGCAGGAATGTAATTATGCACAAGTAATGGAAAATGATTTAGATTATGTTCATGCGGCCTTTCTTCATAAAGCACATGGAAAACAGGAAACAAATGAAGGGGTTTTAAGTACGGATCTAGGAATTGACCCGGATCACCCGCTTGTTAGGAATCCACCTGTAAAGCAGGATGTTGAGGACACAAATTATGGGAAACGGTGTGTAGCTGTGGGAATTGGAAATGAAGACCAAAATGCTTTTATGGAAATTCATTATATTTTTCCATTTTATACATTCCCTCCAAGATTCAGCGGGGAGGACGGAATGTGGCATGCATTTATTCCAAGGGATGACTATAGTACATGGTCCTGGGATGTTCAATTCTCCCACAATCGTCCGATTGATGTAGAAGCAAATTATACCCGCCGCGGCTTACAGTTAGATGGTGATTTCAAAAAACAAATCAGCATTGAAAATGAATATGGACAAAGCAGGGAGTTACAAAAAACAGGAAACTTTTCCGGTATTCGCGGAATAGCCAATCAGGATCATGCAGCAACCGAAACAATGGGTCTAATCGTAGATCGTTCAAATGAACACCTTGGTACAAGTGACTTACCTATTATTCATATGCGCCGCTTATTGCTTCAACAAGTAAAAGCCTTCCAAGAAGGAAACGAACCGCTCATATTAGATAATGATTCATTGAAAACTTTATTCAGTGACGGAATCTATGATGATAAACATAAAACATGGCAAGATGCCTTTCCAATGAAGGAACAGTTTCAAAAAAATGCAGCGAAAGTAAAGTTGTGATTAATAAGACTATTAACCTCTAGAAAGTAGAATGTGAACTTCCAAGAGAAAGTTGGGATTAGATGTCATTAGATGAGTATTTAAGAACGATATTAGATGATGGGGAAATCGAGGTTATTAACGAAGAACCAGCATTTACTTTTAATCTTGAAAAATATGAGGACCAAAAATGAATGATATTCTTTTTGAGACGATTGAAACTGTAATCACTCATATTAAAAAAAAGGAAATATCACCAGTGGAATTAACGCAATTAACCATCAACCGAATTCACGAGACTGAACCTCGTTTAAATGCCTTTATAACAGTAATGGAAGAGGAGGCGATGGTTCAGGCAAAACAACTTGAACGAGCGATGGAGAACAATCAAATAAGAGGTCCATTACACGGTATCCCCATTGCTGTAAAAGATATTTTGCAAACAAAGGGTGTTCAAACCACCAATGGATCAAAAATCTTTGAAGGATGGATACCTGATGAGGATGCAACAGCTGTTCAAAAACTAAGAGAAGCTGGTGCTATTATTATCGGAAAAGCAAACCTGCATGAATTTGCTATGGGAGCCACGACAGAAAATCCCCATTATGGAAGTACGAAAAACCCTTGGGATGGATCAAGGATTCCCGGTGGTTCAAGTGGAGGTTCAGCTGTAGTTACCGCAACGGGTATGGCTTTTGGTGCAGTTGGTACAGATACTGCTGGCTCTATACGTCTTCCAGCAGCGATGTGCGGAACGGTAGGTTTTAAACCAACGTATGGTTTGGTTAGCAGAGCTGGATGTCTTCCTTTTAGTTGGTCGTTAGACCATGTCGGGCCAATGACAAGGACTGTAAAGGACGCTGCAATCATGCTTGAAGTGTTGAAGGGACATGATCCTAAAGATCGTTCAACAGTAAGTAGAAATGATTCGGCAGTATTTAATGAACCATTGATAGATTTACAAGGAGTAAGGTTGGGTTTTTATGAACCCTATATGTTTTCAGGGATAGATAATGGCGTGAAAGTCATCATAGAACAGGCCTTTCGTCAATTAGAGTCACTTGGGGCAGAAATTGTACCAATTGATTTACCAGAAATCGAACAAGCTCTTGATGCACTTAAAACTATTGCTCAAGCGGAAGTTGTCACCTTTCATAAGCCATTATTAAAAAAGTATGGCCATCTGTATGGAGATGATTTGAAATATCGCTTTGAATTTGGGAATGAAGTATCTGCAACCACTTATATCCAAGCACAGCGGAGAAGAAATCAGTTTGTGAGAGATACATTTAAGCAAATGAATGGCCTCGATGCCTTAATTGGACCAACGAATGTTAAACCACCATTTGAAATTGGTACTATGGTTCCGGAAATGGCCATCAGCAACATGTTTACACTTGGGAAGACGCCTCTTGCAAATATTTTAGGTTTTCCGGCATTATCCGTTGCATGTGGTTTTACTGCAGAAAATCTCCCTGTTGGATTGCAATTCATTGGAAAACCCTTCGCCGATCAAAAATTACTGCAAATCGGTGATTGTTACGAACAATCAGAACAGTGGATCAAGGCTTTAAAAAATAAATTTAAATAATAGTAGGGAAACATTTCATGGTTTCCCTTGTCCGAGAAAAAAATCGAAAGAAGTTAATTATTGGAAATTAGGATTGGAGAGCATGGTAAGGAGAGCAGGCAATGATCAGTAAAATGGAGCATGTTGCCATAATGGTAAAAGACATGGATCAGACCATACAATTTTATTCAGAAATATTTGGGTTTAAGGTTCGACTTCGAGGAAGAAAGCCCGATAGGGAGATGGCTTTTATATTTCTGCCATCACAGAAAAATATGGAAATAGAATTAATTCAAGAGTTTGATACATCGAATCAATACAACGAAAACGGAATTGTAAATCATCTTGCGTTTACAGTAGAGAATATTGATACAACAATTAGTTTTTTAAAAGGAAACAATATTACCTTTCTGTCAGATGAAATTAAATCCACCCTTGAAGGCGGACGAATGATCCTATTTAGGGGTCCAAACCAAGAATTACTACAACTTGTTGAACGTTTAAAACAATAATTTTCTAGTAAAAAATCTTACTTTGTCAGGAGGAAAAGAAAATGGCGAGAGTATTACGTATTGGCCGAGTTGAATTAAAAGTCTTGGATTTAGATAAATCAGTTGACTATTATACAAATATTATTGGTCTGGAAGAAACCGGACGGATGGGTAACAGTGTCTATTTAAAAGCTTGGGATGAATTTGACCATCACAGTGTCATATTGACAAAATCAAATTCGCCAGGATTAGCACATATGGCCTTTAAGGTGGAGACATTAGATGATTTAGCTTATTACGAAAAGAAAGTAGAAGAGTTTGGTTGTACAACGACAAGAATATCAAAGAATTCTAGATTGGCAGAAGGTGAAGCAGTTCATTTTATATTACCGACAGGACATCATTGCGAATTATATTATGAAATTGGTTTCCTGGGAACAGCAGTGGGATATCGAAATCCTAATCCTTGGCCACTGAATTGGAAAGGGATTGCACCACATCGTTTAGACCATATTCTATTAACAGGGGACGATTTGAAAACGGTTACTAGATTCTTTGTTGAAGCCCTGAACTTCAGACAAAGTGAAAGAATTGTCACTGAAGGTGACGAGGAGTTGCTGGGAAGCTTTCTTTTTACAACCAATACTGCCCATGATATTGCTTTTGTGAAAGGCCCTGATGCGAAGCTTCACCATGCTGCATTCCATGTTGATTCTCTTCATGATGTCTTTAAAGCTGCTGATCTATTATCGATGTATAATGTTCCATTTGATGTCACTCCTACCCGCCATGGGATTTCAAGAGGAGAAACCATTTACTTCTTTGATCCATCTGGCAATCGTAACGAAGCCTTTGCCAACGGATATATGTCCTATGCGGATATGCCAACCATAACTTGGGATGCCTCCAAAATAGGGACCGGGATTTTCTATCATGCTAGAGTATTGTCGGAGTCGTTTATGAAAGCGTTAACCTAATGGGGATAGTTAATCGAATGAATTAGTAGAAGGAGGGAAGCGAATGTATAAAGTGACACTTAGGGCTAGGGGGAAACAATTTGATTATAACTCAGCACCGGACCAATCTCCTCTTGATGCAGCTAGGAATGAATTTATTCCATTTCCAGTCGGATGCCGCCGCGGAGGGTGTGGTATGTGCAAGGTGAAAGTATTGAATGGAGATTACGAGCAGGATTTGGTTCGTTCAAAAGAGGCACTTTCCGATGAAGAATTAGAAAACAGTTTTGCCTTAGGATGCTGTATGACACCTAAGAGCGACCTCGACCTTATCAGTATAGAAGACTACGAGAATTCTTTCCAAAAAGCTGATATTGAAAGTGTAGAAACACGAGTACTATATCCAAAATATGCTTTAACCCAGTCAATAGCATTAAGAATTCTAGAGACGATTACGAACAAAGCAGAAGAATTGGGAATTAAAGTAAATGCCGCTGTCATAGATGATGGGGCAAATTTAAAAGCGTTTATTCGGATGGACGAAGCCCCATTGTTAAGTGGAACAATTGCACAAAACAAAGCATACACTTCCGCAGCTTTTGGTAGGCCAACCCATGAATGGTATTCGATGATTAAAGATGATCCTGCCTTATTAACAGGGATTGTCCATACAGATCGGCTGGTAGTTTTTGGAGGAGGATTTCCATTAATATTCAAAGGAATTATTGTTGGAGGTATTGGGGTTTCGGGCGGTACTTCTGATCAAGATGTCCAATGTGCACTAGCAGGTTTAAAAATATTTGAAGAAACATGCCAAAAATAAGGTGAATTTCTTAATTAAGTAGACGTGAATCTATTTAATATATTCTAATTCATTAGATTTTAGTATCAATAATACTATAAATTCAATTGATTTAGACCTATTGGTAAATTGTTAATAGTGTTAACAATCGATAAAATGTAATTATAATCACAATATTCAAAAAGTTACGAAACTATTAAACGGTATTCTATTAAGACAAAGGGAGGAATGATTCATGACTGTTGAAATGAAAAGTCAGAACCTTCTCAAGGGTGTGCTGACTGAAATCCGCACCAGAAAAGACGAATTTGAGGAGAAACGGCACGTGCCTCGGGACATGGTAGAACAACTAAAGAAACTGGGTGTCTATCGTGCTCACACCCCTCGTTGTTTTGGCGGAGATGCCATTTCGCCCTCGGAGTTTCTCAGGCTGATCGAAGCCATCTCAGAGGCTGACGGCTCTGCCGGATGGGTAGCGAGTTTCGGCTCTGCTGCAATCTACCTAGCTGCCCTGCCGCGAGAAACGCTCGCACGCCTTTATGCAAATGGGCCTGACGTGTCCTTCGCGGGCGGCTTGTTCCCTGTCCAGCCCGCAAAGAAGGTCGCGGGCGGCTGGCGGGTGAATGGTCTCTGGAAGTTTGCGAGCGGCTGCAAGGGTGCTGACATTCTCGGCGTCGGTATTGGCACCGGGGAGGGCGGCAAGCCGCTCACTGCTGTGCTCAAGCCTGAGGACGTGGAAATCGTCGAGAACTGGGAAGTGCTAGGGATGCGTGGAACAGGCAGCCATGATCTTAGGGTAAAAGATGTCTTCGTCCCCGACGAATGGACCTTTGTCCGTGGCGGGTTGCCTTCGATTGAAGAGCCGATCTACCAGTATCCATCCGTTGCTTATGCAGCGCAAGTACTGGCGGTGGTCAATCTTGGCGTCGCCCGCGCAGCGCTTGATGAGGTCTCTCAGATGGCGGCCGGTGGTCGTTCTGGCATTACCGGTGCACCGAAGATGGCCGATCGTGCTTACCTGCGAATTTCCGTGGCAAAGGCTGAAGCCTCGCTAAGATCGGCGCGCGCCTTCTTCTACGAAGCCACCGATATGGCTTGGGAGTCAATCATGAGGGGTGATGGCGTCTCCACTGAACAATCAAGCATGCTTCGTCTGGCAGCCGTACAAGCTACCCGCGCAGGCGCGAGCGCGGTGCAGACTGCCTACATGCTTTCTGGCACTGCGGCGATTTACGACGGACACCCGCTGCAGCGCTATTTGCGCGACGCGATGGTCGTGACCCAGCACGCGTTCCTCAGTGAAAGCATGTATGACGGCGCAGGCTCGGTATTCCTTGGTGTGCCGCCGATGCCCGGCTACATTTGACCCTCCTAATCCATATGTGAGCAATCTGCCCTGAGAGCCGGCTGAGTTGCTTATCCAATTACCTGATAACGAATTTGTTGATTGGTGTTTTAATCCATATGAGTGAAAAAATCCTTTATTATTTTGTAGATGAATGTTTAAATAAAAAATATTCAGAATAATGGAGGGGATCTTTTGGCTAGAAAGGCAAATGATCTAAAGCTGGAACATTTATTGGATTTTTCCGAGAAATCTAAAATACCTTTAGAAGATTTCCAAATGACCATTACAAGCGCAGAGGCCTGGGGAGTTCTTCGCAAGGATTTAATAACTGCATTAGGGGTTCAACGGGCAAAAAGATTCTTGCTTCGATATGGTTGGAATTGCGGTGTCCAAGAGGCACGCATGTTAAGAAAAGCAATACAATGGTCTGATGATCTTGAATGGCTAATTGCCGGAACGAAAATGCATCAGCTTTCTGGTCGTGTTTTTTCCTATCCTGAAAACTTTGATGTAGATATGAAAACCGGCAAGTTTAATGTTTCGGGCTTCTGGTTGGATTCATATGAAGTGAAGCAGCATTTAAAATATTTTTCATTATATCATGAACCAATTTGCTATTTTCTAAGCGGTTATGCAAGCGGTTACACGAGCGAGTGTATGGGGAAAAAAATTATTTTTAAAGAAAGCCGCTGTAAAGGAAAAGGCGATGAATATTGCAGCTATATTGGAAAAACAGTTGAAGAATGGGGAGCCGAAATAGCTGAGGAATTAATGTTTTACGAGGATGACGATATGTCGGGTGAGCTCGATCAAATGTATCGGCGGGTAGAGCAGGAGAAAGAAAAATTTAAAATTGGCTACACACTAAGCCGCAGTCTAAACCAGGCAATGCTGCAAGGAAAAGGGTTGGAAAACTTTGCTGAACTTCTTGGCAAAAATCTTCATTGCCCGGTAATAATTGAAAATAACTCATTTGAACGGCAAGCAGCTTACGGGGAATTACCCGGCATCGAGCAATATTTAACGGCCCGTAATATAGGATATCAACAATTAACAGAAATGATGGAGAAGAATCAAATCATTGTAACTGAACTTAAAGATAGGACCTTTAAGATATTAATCTCGCCAATTATTGTAAAAAACCAGATTTTTGGCTTCATTATCATTGCACCAGAGCAAGAGAATGAAGATTTTTACAAGGATTTACTGGAGCGGGTCACAACTGCTTCGGCGCTGTATATTCAAAATGAACGAACGGCGATTGAGACAGAAAACCGTTTAAATGGTGAAATGCTCGAACATCTGTTAAATAACAAAGAGGTTGATGTCAGGGAAATTTATAATCGTTTTTTATACCTGGGATATGATCTTTCAGAGCCCTATTATGTTATTAATGTGGAATTAGATAATGGAGAAAATGAGAATAATAGTCTAAAAAGCAGCTATGATTATCTTAAAATCCGTGATAAACTTGTTGGTTTGTTTTACCGATTTTTAGAAAGTCACAACACAAATATTCTTATTTCAGCAAAATTAAATATGATTCAAATGGTGATTTCTAAGAAAATGATTGAATCTGAGAGAACTACCATTAAAAAATTTGCTGAAAGAATGTTAGAACAAATTGAAAATAAACTTTTTCCAATTTATTTTGGGATAAGCGGTCCTACTCAGAACATCTCACAATTTTATCAAATGTCCGTGGAAGCTAAAAAAGCGGTAGAGGTCGCAAAAATGAAGTCGAAAACATCATCAGTTATGCTTTCCAGTGAGTTAGGACATTTAACCCTATTTTTAAATGCAAGGTCACCAAAGGAGTTGGAAGACTTTGCGATCAGTAAACTTTCTCCAATTATTCTTTATGATGATAGAAAAAATGCTGAACTCGTTCAAACTTTATACTTTTATTCACAATATGAATTTAATCTTCGCAAGACAGCCCGTGAAATGAATGTTTCATTAACCGGGATGAGATATAGAATCGAAAAAATTGAGGAATTACTTGAATTAGATTTATCTCTTTCAAATAATCGCTTTGAAATTCAAGCTGCACTGCAAATATTATTTGTGATGGGAAAGCTAAAGATCTAGTTTTCGTGAGTAACTATAGTAAGCCAAATAGATAGAAGATTAGAACCAAAGAAAAACAATGAATGAGGTGTGGAAGTTATATGGATAACAGAGAATTCAGAAATACCCTTGGTCACTTTGCCACTGGAGTAACTGTCATCACTGCAAAATATGGGGAGGAGCTTATTGGCCTAACCGCGAATGCTTTTTCGTCGCTCTCGTTAGACCCTCCCTTAATTCTAGTCTGCATTGATAAAAGATCCGGAAGTTTACGAGCCTTTAAAAAGGGTCAGCCATTTGTTGTCAATATTCTTGAACAAAATCAGGAAGAGGAATGTTGGGGGTTTGCAAAAAAGACCGATAAATTTGCTGATGCAAATTACTCGATGTCAGCGGATGATGTTCCAATTTTAAATGGAAATCTTGCAACAATAGAATGTGAGGTTCACGAAATCCTGGAGGGCGGTGACCACTATATCATAACTGGATTAGTAAAAAATGCATCATATGATCAAGAGAAAGCCCCATTGCTGTTTTTTAGAGGGAAAATTGAAAAATTAGCTGAGGCAAAAGAAGTGTCTTAAACAAAAGGAGGGTTCCTTTTTATGAATATAAGTAATCAGGTTGCAGTTGTGACGGGTGCCGGTCAAGGACTGGGGCTTGCGATTGCTCAGGTATTTCTTGAAGAAGGAAAAAAAGTAGTTTTACTTGATATAAATGAAGATTTGTTACGTCAGGTCCAAGATTCAGAAATCTTAAGAGAAATTGATCCATCTCACTGCATGTTTTTAACAGTGGACGTCGCCGATGTAACAGCTGTTCGGCAATGTGTAGATAAGATTCTTGATCATTGGGGTCGAATTGATATTTTAGTTAACAATGCAGGGGCTCGAAAAGAAACGTGTATAGAGGATATCACTCCAGAGGAATGGAATCAAATACTTTCCATTAACTTAGGAGGAACTTTCTTCTTCTCACAGTCGGTTTTGCATCCAATGAAAGAACAAAAATGGGGCCGAATTATCAATATTTCATCTTTTGGGGGTCAAGCAGGTCCGTTGACATCCGGTGCCCATTACTGTGCATCAAAAGCCGGTCAGCTTGCCTTAACGAAATCCTTTGCCCGTGCATTAGCTGATGAAGGAATCACAGTTAATAGTATCGCACCTGCGGCAATTGAAACACCAGAAATGGATAAGATGGATCCTAGAAAACTCGACAAAATGAAGGAAGGGATTCCTGTAAAGCGGTTTGGAAAGGCAAGAGAAGTAGCGAGAATGGTTTCATTTCTAGCATCTGAGGAAGCGGGGTACATAACCGGTTCAACGTTTGATATCAACGGAGGGCTGCTGATGAGATAAAATGTAATCTCATCAGACATCTTCTTCTTAACTATATAAAATACCAGAAGGAGTGTTGAAGATAATGGCTGAAATAAAACATGGTGCACCAGTGGTGCCAAATCCATTAAGAGTGTTTATCACGTTTGAATCAACTGGATGGTTTGACACATCTAAGGAGCAAAAAGAAAAAGAAATTTTACCGATGTTAAATGACATCCTTCAAGAATGGGGAAAGAATGGATCTGAGTTATTAGGAACGTTTGACCGGGATATTTTAACAGCAGGACATTCCGGGCCGAACAATTGGCATGCATGCTTTTTATATAATGTTCCCGACTTGCAAACAGTATCAAATATGACACATGCGTTCCGTGCAGCAGGCTTGGATCGATATTTCCGACTAGAGGCATCCATTGGCCGTCCCTTCTTCCTATTAGAGAGTTAACGTTAGCTGCGAGAATAAACCTACTATAAAAGTAAATCCCACAAATCTATGCCGAAATGAAAAAATCAAAATTATCGTTAAGTAGTCAATCATTATAAGGATGGTGTTAAACTGCATGAAAATTGCTGTGATTGGTGGAGGTAATGGTTCTTATGCTGCCGCGGTTGATTTAACAGAAAAGGGGCATGATGTGAGGCTTTGGCGAAGGGATAAAAATGCCTTCCAAAAAGTACTTGAACAACAACAAATTCTATTAAAAGACTATCTTGGCTCAAGAATGGTTTCATTAGATCTGGCCAGCACAGATATCCGGAAGGTTGTTCAAGGTGCTAAATTAATTGTCATTCCGCTCCCTGCTTTTTCCCAGGAGTCAATCGCAAAGCAACTTGCACCGGTCCTTGAAGACGGACAAGTCATTTACTTGGCCCCGGGAACATTTGGAAGCTATCTGATGGCAAAAACTTTGGAAGAAGAAGGATGCCGGGCGAATGTTGTTTTTGCTGAAACTGGTACACTCCCATACCTATCAAGAAAACACGATGAACAATCTGTTTCCATATCTGGGAGAGCGACACGACTTCCAACAGGTGTTTTTCCTAGCAATCAATCAGACTATGCCTTCAAGATTTTAAAAGAAGCATTTCCATCAATAGAGCCAATTCAAGATGCACTTGACGGTGCTTTAATGAATGCAGGACCGATTATTCATCCTCCACTTATATTAATGAATGCTGGTCCGATTGAACATTTTGAAAAATGGGACATTCATAATGAAGGAACCCAACCCTCTATTCGTAAGGTTCATCAATTGTTGGATGCTGAAAGGATCAAAGTAAGGGAAGCATTAGGCTATTGTGCACCCCATTTTCCACTAGATGATCATTATAATCCTAATGGAGAAGAATGGATGTATGGGAATGGAGCACATGAAAAATTAGTAGACGGTAAGGATTGGTTTGAACCTCTCAATTTATATAACCATCGCTATATGAAAGAGGATATTGCTTGCGGTTTGGCCTTTCTTGTTTCTATTGGAGAATGGATGGGAGTCCCTGTTCCAACAGCGCAAGCACTGCTTCAAATAGCTTCAGCAGTAGCAGGAGAAAATCTTCGGGATACTGGAAGGACCATGGAAAATCTCAAGCTTTCATCAAAAACAAAGGGTGAACTAAAAGAAGTATTAAAAAAGGGCCTGCATCATTATGAAACACGTTAAAGAGTCCATTTTAATCGCAGGAGTTGGACGTATGGGCAGAGGCATTGCTGTTGCTTTTGCCTATCAGGGTCATCCAGTAGTACTTGTTGACATAAAAGAAAGGAGCCCGGAAGAATTCAAGCAGCTTAAGTCAGAAACTGAGGCAGAGATAAATAGTCATTTAAAGATACTGGAAATATCTGATGTAATACCTGCGGGAATGGTCAAGGAGATTAGCCAAATAATCAGTATTTGTCGTTTGGATGATTCTTTTCCCATTTGGAAGGAAGCAAGTATTATATTTGAGGCAGTACCGGAAATTGCCGAAGTAAAAAAGAATGTATTCTCCCAGATTTGTACTTTTGCTTCTAAAGATGCCTTAATAGCCTCAACTACATCTTCATTTTTGGTAAATGATCTAGCTGAATTTGTCACCCATAAAGAGCGTTTTTTGAATACACATTGGTTAAATCCTGCCTACTTGATGCCTCTTGTAGAAGTTAGTCCTGGAAACGAAACAAGTAACGAGAACTTGGAGCAAATGTTTCAACTTCTTAAGGGGATTGGAAAGGTGCCAGTGAAGTGTGCGCCATCTCCTGGGTTTATAGTGCCAAGAATTCAAGCGCTCGCAATGAATGAAGCAGCACGTCTGGTTGAAGAGGGAGTTGCTTCAGTCGAAGATATTGATAAGGCATCCAGGATAGGCTTTGGTCTAAGATTCGCAGTTTTAGGGCTTTTGGAATTTATTGATTGGGGAGGAGCAGACACTCTTTTCCATGCAAGCCATTATTTAAAAAAATCTTTAACCGACGATCGGTTCTTGCCGCCTGAAATAGTTGAAGAGAAAATGCACAGTGGAAATATTGGATTAAAAACGAAAAAGGGTTTTTATCATTTTGATGAAACCAATATTGATGATTATCAAAAGGAAACGATGAAAAAATTTATTGATTTACTGAAGCACATGAGACTAATTCAGTCTCCCGAAGAGCTTATCATAAAATCAGAAAAAGTATCAAGATAATATTCCGAATAATTAAAAAACTCGAGTTGAATAGTAGTGAAACATTGATAATACTATTTGGAGGAATGTAAATGGAAAATACTACGTATAAAAAAATGGGAAGAAGAGCAGCGGTTGCTGCAACAATTGGTTCAGTTATTGAATGGTATGATTTTTTCTTATACGCCACTGCTTCAGCATTGATTTTTCCAAAACTGTTTTTTCCTTCAGCGGATCCATATCTAGCTACCTTGCAATCTTTTGGAGCATTTGCGATCGGTTTTATCGCCCGTCCGATCGGTGCAGCAATATTCGGCCATTTCGGTGATCGAATTGGACGAAAAACTGCACTAGTATTAACGATGTTTATAATGGGATTCAGCAGTTTAGCCATAGGCCTTCTGCCTACTTATGACAAAATCGGTATGTGGGCACCGACATTGATTGTTTTATTACGTTTGATACAAGGAATTGGAGTTGGAGGAGAATGGGGAGGTTCAGTTCTTCTTTCAATGGAATGGGGAGATAAGAAAAAGCAAGCCTTAATGGCTGCGTGGCCGCAAATGGGAGTGGCCTCAGGTATGCTGGTAGCTTCTATCATGGTTTCCTTAATTATGACGATATCTGGTGATGGGTTCTTTACATGGGGATGGCGAATTCCATTTCTTTTCAGCTTTGTTTTACTTATTGCCGGTTTAATCATTCGAGCAAAGATACCGGAGACCCCGTCCTTCCGTAATGTACAAGATGAAAACAAGGTATCACGTCTTCCTGTATTGGAAGTATTGAGGAAACATCCTAAGGATATTCTATTAGCTGCTCTAGTTCGCCTATCTGAAAACGGTCCATTCTATGTTTACACAGTTTTAATGATCAACTACGGGGTTGAACAGTTTTCATTGAACAAACAATTTTTAATTAATGCAAACACCATTGGTGGTGTTATTATGGCCATTTGTATTCCGCTTTTCGGTTATTTAGCAGATCGATTTGGCATTAGGAAAATGTATTTGATTGGAGTAGTAACAACCTTATTATGGGCATTCCCATATATTGGACTCATTAATACAGGGATTCCAATCGTTGTTTTCTTGGCGACGGCTCTTGCCATGGTCCCACATAGCATGCAGGTTGGTCCGCAAGGTGCTTTTGTTGCACAAAGCTTTCCAGCAAGATTAAGGTATAGCGGTCTTTCTCTTGGATCACAGTTTGGGTCCATAATTGCAGGCGGAATTGCACCGTTAATATGTACGTACCTAATGCATCGGTTTGGCACTTCCTATGCGGTTAGTTTTTACATTATTTTTGTTGCAATCGTAACATTTAGTGCTTCGCTTCTTGTTAGAACAGCTCCTAAAATCGAAACGGAAGATTCTAAAGCAGAAGCAGCAGTTTCATTACTATAGATTCAGTACGTCTCATAAGGATTAACTAAAGAAGAATTTTTTGTACACAAAACAATTTTTATTAAATTGAATAAATTACAACCCGTTATCTCCTTCTGTATTATTAATAATATCAAAACTTTAAGTTCGGAATATTCTCCCGCTTTTTGTTGGAGGATTTATAATGGTAGAGTGTAATGTGAACGATTATAAAGGTGTCTCTGTTTTTGATGACATTAATTTCTGTGAAACGAATAATGAAAAAGATGATTCAATAGTGAAATTTTGACAGATTAAAACAGTAAAACCCTTGCAATCGCAAGGGTTTTTAGACGTCCCGAAGAGGATTCGAACCTCCGACCTACAGTTTAGGAAACTGTTGCTCTATCCTGCTGAGCTATCGGGACAAATTTAATAAAACATATCTAGTTTCCTAACGCAATAAAGTATATCCCGTCCTGATCTCAGAAAGATTAATCAAGAAGCTGCTCGATCAGTACGCTGTAGCAAAACCACTGAAGCGGATTCAATCGTGCTGAGCTATCGGGACAAATATTAGGAACGTTATTTATTATAATAATTAAATTAACAAAGGTCAATAAAAAGATCGGTTAAGGCATTGGGAGGTTCCTCTCTACCTCCATTTGTCTTGCTGTTTTTTCTCGAAAGAGGATCCACACAATTAGACTTAATGAAATTAATAGGCCTTCCAATGATAAGATATACCAAGGATAGGGGCCAAGAACATCTAACAAACTTGTGCCATTTGGTTTGTGACTCAGAAACATATAATTTCCTCCCACCAACTTATTAATCAGCATAATAATTGGCATCAGGACATTTAAAAAGATAAACAACTTCACAACTGACCAAAAGGTAGGGCGATATCCTTTTACCCAAGTGAAATAGAGTGGCACAAGAATGCTCATTAAGTGTGTATAAAAGAAATGAAAAAATCGAAAATGCGGAAAATCATAATTTAGTAATGGAGTGAAAATCGCCTGGGATGCACCTAACAAAGCCGTAAATAACAAAATTTCATAAATGAACTTCTTTTTAAATAGCAATAGGATCACTGTTAATATGAGGCTAATGCTGCATAATTCTAGAGGAATCGCATGACTAACATGCCAACTGCCATTGATCACCATCCAAACATGGTAGGTTGCTTCTATTATAATTAGCGAAATGGCTGCGCCAATCTCCCAAGGTCTTAATTTTTCAGACTTCAATTTATCTCTATACAAAAATAGGCAAGTTGCACCTATGACTAAAAGAGCAATTACGACAAAATGGCTTACGGAAAACATGTCAAAATCATAATTTTTGTAGCTTTTGCCAAACCACCCCATACATAAATTCCCCCTTTAATTTGCATCATACCATGGTTTGCTTACGGAAATAGTCGAAAGTATGGATCATTTATTCTATTAATTTGGCAAATATTCAATGGGTGCCTGACACCATTCGGATATGATATAATAGTTTGTCGAAGAAAATCGAAAATAAGATAAGTAATAGTGAACAAGAGCCAAATGGGTTTTCATGAACTCGTTATGAGGACAGAGAAGGCAAGAAACGATTCAACACGGTCCGCATGAACCCTTTATGAGGACAAGTTAAGCAAGAAATGCACCAACCATGTCTTCATGAACACGTCTCTAAGGACAAAGAGCGGTTCTTAAAAAACACCCAATCAAGAGGGGAATCCCTTAAATAAAAGATTAATATCCTGGAGGTCATTATGGCTGGTTATACGCCGATGATACAACAATATCTAACGATTAAGGCAGATTATCAAGATGCCTTTTTATTTTTTCGCCTAGGCGACTTTTATGAAATGTTTTTTGACGATGCCATCAAAGCATCACAAGAATTAGAAATCACGCTGACTAGCCGCGAGGGCGGCAGCGAAGACCGAATCCCCATGTGCGGTGTGCCTTACCATTCTGCTCCAAACTATATTGAACAACTGATTTCCAAAGGCTTTAAAGTGGCAATTGCGGAGCAAATGGAAGACCCAAGAGAAACCAAAGGCATGGTCAAACGAGAAGTTGTTCAGTTAATCACACCTGGTACCGTAATGGATGGAAAAGGGTTAACGGACAAAGAGAACAACTATCTCGCATCCATTACAGCCTTTGACGACCAAACCTATGGATTTGCCTACAACGATATCTCAACAGGTGAAAGCCGGGTTACCCTTCTTTCCAATAATTTTGATGAAGTTCTCAACGAATTGGCTGTTCTAAGTGCGAAAGAAGTTGTGGTTGCCAGTAATTTTGATGGGGAACTGCAAAAGAAGATGCGTGAACGCGATGTGCTGGCAATTTCGATAGAGGATAATAGTTCAATAGAAATGAACTTTGCCCATCTGCTCGAAGATCTGAATCAAGAAAAATTAAAGCAAACGGCAGCAAGACTGTTTCATTATTTATTCCGCTCGCAGAAGAGAAGTCTAGACCATTTGCAGCCTGTAACGACCTATCAAATTCAGCAATATATGAAAATTGATTACTATTCAAAACGAAATCTCGAATTAACCGAGACGATTCGCTCGAAAGGGAAACGAGGTTCCTTGCTATGGCTGCTTGATGAAACCAAAACAGCCATGGGTGGACGGATGCTAAAGCACTGGATCGATCGGCCTTTGATTCAGCAATCAGAAATTGAGCAGCGGCATAATCTGGTCGATGTGTTAATCCAGCATTATTTTGAGCGTCAGGAACTGCGTGAAAACTTAAAAGAAGTCTATGATTTAGAGAGATTAGCCGGACGAGTGGCGTTTGGAAATGTAAATGCCCGCGATTTAGTCCAGCTAAAACGCTCCTTAATGCAGGTACCCTTTTTAAAACAAATCCTTTTTGGAATGCAAAATGAGCAAATGAATGAAATTGCTGAAAAGCTTGACCCGTGTGAAGAGGTAACCGACCTGCTGGAACAGGCCATTGTTGATAATCCACCGCTTTCCTTAAAAGAAGGAAATATCATCCGGGACGGCTATCATGATCAGCTCGATCAATATCGAGATGCCAGCCGAAACGGAAAAACGTGGATTGCCCAGCTAGAACGAGAAGAACGCGAGAAAACCGGAATTAAGTCTTTAAAGGTTGGTTATAATCGGGTATTTGGCTATTATATCGAGGTTACCCGTGCGAACCTTCACCTTTTAACAGAAGGGCAATATGAGCGGAAACAGACGTTAACGAATGCTGAACGCTTTATTACACCGGAATTAAAAGAAAAAGAGGCATTAATTTTACAAGCGGAAGAAAAATGCGGAGAGCTGGAATATGATTTATTCACGGGAATCCGCGAAATGGTTAAGGAACAAATCCCGCGTTTACAGGCATTGGCCAAAGCCGTTAGTGAATTAGACGTTTTACAATGTTTTGCTCAAGTCAGTGAAGAACGCCGCTATGTCAAGCCGCAGTTCTCGAATGAGCGTCGGGTCGTACTGAAGGATGGCCGTCATCCGGTTGTTGAAAAAGTGTTGAACACACAAGAATATGTGCCAAACGACTGCATGATGGACAGCGATCGTGAAGTCCTGTTAATCACGGGACCAAATATGTCCGGTAAAAGTACGTACATGCGGCAAATCGCTCTGATAGCGATATTGGGGCAAATTGGCTGTTATGTACCGGCATCAGAAGCGGTATTGCCGATTTTTGATCAGGTCTTTACCCGGATTGGGGCAGCGGACGATTTGATTTCTGGACAAAGTACCTTTATGGTGGAAATGCTTGAGGCAAAAAATGCGATTGCCAATGCAACGCAAAACAGTTTAATTTTATTCGATGAAATTGGCCGGGGAACATCCACCTATGATGGGATGGCCCTTGCGCAGGCGATTATTGAATACATTCATGAGCGAATTGGTGCAAAAACCTTATTTTCAACCCATTATCATGAGCTAACCGTGTTGGAAGAAGAACTTTCGAAGTTAAAAAATATCCATGTTAGTGCGATTGAACATAATGGCAAGGTTGTTTTCCTTCATAAAATTAAAGAAGGTCCAGCTGATAAAAGTTACGGTATTCATGTTGCGCAGCTCGCGGAACTACCGGCGGAGTTAATCAAACGGGCGAGTGAAATTTTAGCAGAACTGGAACAGACAGATGCTCAGACGGCTCCATTGGAGAAAGTGGTCGAGCAGCCCGTTGCAGAGATAGAAAAACCAGTTGAGCAGCCGGCCCAATTATCCTTTTTCGATGAGCCCGCATCACCGAAAAAAGCGGAGCCAACTCCTAAAGAAAAACGCGTTTTAGAGAAAATTAAAGAAATCGATTTATTAGATGTGACGCCACTTCAAGCTATTAACCTGCTGTATGAGCTCCAGAAAAAGTTAAAGTAAGGGGGCTTTATTGATGGGCAAGATTATTCAATTAGATGAAATTTTATCAAATAAAATTGCGGCAGGTGAGGTTGTCGAACGCCCTGCCTCTGTTGTAAAAGAACTGGTTGAAAATGCGATTGATGCCGGCAGTACGGTGATTGAAATTGAAATCGAAGAGGCCGGGCTCGCTAAAATCCGCATTACAGACAACGGCTATGGGATTGAGGAAGAGGATGTATTACTTGCCTTTCAGCGCCATGCCACCAGTAAGATTAAAAATGAAAATGATTTGTTCCGGATTCGGACGCTCGGATTCCGTGGCGAAGCCCTGCCGAGTATTGCCTCCGTTTCCAGACTGGAGATGAAGACCTCCACAGGCGAAGGGGCCGGAAACAGAGTGGTGATTGAGGGCGGCAAGGTTGAAGTTTTTGAAAAAGCATCAGCTAGACGCGGTACCGATCTTACGATTACGGATTTATTTTTCAATACGCCTGCCCGTTTGAAATATATGAAAACCATTCATACAGAGCTTGGCAACATTACGGATGTCGTGAATCGATTGGCGCTTTCCCATCCTGAGGTAGCATTTCGGTTAATTCATAACGAGCGGAAACTGCTGCAAACGAACGGAAACGGCGACGTCCGGCAAGTGTTGGCAGCGATTTATGGAATGGCTATTGCAAAACAGCTTGTCCCGGTTTCCGGAAAATCCCTAGATTATACGATTAGCGGTTTTGCCTCGATGCCGGAAGTAACGAGGGCTTCAAGAAACTATATTTCTACTATGATTAATGGACGTTTTATCAAGAATTATGCTCTGGCTAGGGCGATTCAGGAAGGTTACCATACATTGCTTCCAATCGGACGATATCCGATTGTTCTTCTTAATATTGAGATGGATCCGCTCTTAGTTGATGTCAATGTGCATCCATCGAAAATGGAGGTCCGCATCAGTAAGGAAGCCGAACTGAATGAGCTGGTCACCACGATGATTAAGGATACCTTTAAATCGAAAATCTTGATCCCAACCGCCTATACACCCGTGAAAAAAGAAGAACCCAAATCTGAGCAAACGGCGTTCGTTTTGGATGAAGGGACGCCATTGACAAGTAAGCCGGTAGAAACTCCGTGGGAGCGTCCGGTTATTACTCAAACGGTTCAGGAATCGACGCCTATTTCGGTTCCAAGATTTGATTCGATTTCAGTTAAGCAAAAGGTACCGGAGTTTACAGTTTCGGAGGAAACTACTTTTGAACCGAATGAGGAGACGTTTGAACAGGAGTATTCCGATTATGCGTCAACGCCTGAAAGCGAACCAAGTGATGTTCAACCGCAGACGGAGTACCATGCACCGGCTGATCCTGATGAAGTCACAAGCAGGATCCCTCGTCTGTACCCAATCGGTCAAATGCATGGGACATATATATTTGCACAGAATGAAAATGGCTTATATATTATCGACCAGCACGCTGCTCAGGAACGTTTGAAATATGAGTATTTCCGGGAAAAAGTAGGACAGGTTCAGCCCGAGCTGCAAGAAATGCTTGTGCCGATTACCTTGGAGTATTCAACCGATGAATATGTCAAAATTACTGAGAATCTTAGTGAACTTGAAAAAGTCGGCGTCTTCCTTGAGGAATTCGGTTTAAATAGTTTTATTGTCCGCTCCCATCCGCAATGGTTTCCGAAAGGGGAAGAGAAGCAGATTATTGAGGATATGATTGAACAGGTATTATTGATGAAAAAGGTAGATATTAAGAAGCTTCGGGAAGAGGCGGCGATCATGATGAGCTGTAAAGCCTCGATTAAAGCGAACCGACATTTGCGCAATGATGAAATCCAGGCACTTCTTGATGATCTCCGCAAAGCATCAGACCCGTTTACCTGTCCGCACGGCAGACCGATTATCGTCCATTATTCGATATATGAAATGGAGAAGATGTTTAAACGGGTGATGTAGTATTCTATTGTGACCGTGAGATCGTTATTAAAGGTGGAGGGGTCACAATAAAAAAGAATTGTGCCCGTGGACTTCGAAAAAGAGAGTGGAGCGGTCACAATAAAAAGGAATTGTGCCCGAGGAATCCGAAAAAGAGGTGGAACGGTCACAATAAAAAGGAATTGTGCCGTGGACTCCGAAAAAGAGAGTGGACGGTCACAATAAAAGAGAATTGTGACCGTGGACTCCGAAAAAGAGAGAAGCCGGTCACAATAAAAGATAATTATGCCCGTGAACTCCGAAAAAGAGAGCACACAGTCATTATGAAAAAGAATTGTGTCTCTAGAAAGAAACACAAAACTATCAAAATAACAAAAGGCTGCAGGAAAAAATCCTGCAGCCTTTTAAAATATCCTATTTTACCCCAACATGAATCTTATTAATAAACTGCAAAGCCTGTCCAGTCCCAACAGCAACAGATTCCAATGGACTTGATGCCAGCTGAACTGGAACAAAAATTTCCTCACTCAACCAGGCTTCCATTCCATTTAACAACGAACCGCCGCCAGTCAGAATCACGCCTCTATCGACAATATCACCGCTCAACTCAGCTGGGCAATCCTCGAGTGTAGCACGAATAGCCTCCATAATATGCAGCAAGGATTCTCTAATCGCATTCCGAATCTCATAGGATGATAGTTGAACCGTTTTTGGCAGCCCAGTTACGAGATCGCGGCCGCGCACATCCATAAACTTTTCCTCATGATCAATCAGGGCATAACCAATTTCCATTTTAATATTCTCAGCGGTTCTTTCCCCAATTAATACATTGTACACTTTGCGGACATGTTGAATAATATCGTCATCCAAACGATCGCCGCCTATTTTAATAGAATGGCAGGCTACTACACCGCCAAAGGAAATAATCGCTACTTCCGTATTCCCGCCGCCGATATCAACGACCACATTGGCAACTGGCTCATCAACAGGCATACCTGCCCCAATTGCTGCAGCAACAGGTTCTTCAATGAGTGAGATTTTTTTTGCACCCGCATTTCGGACTGCATCCTGGATGGCTCTGCGCTCTACACTCGTAGAACCTGATGGAATGCAAACCACCACATTCGGCTTGCGAAGGGCAAAACCTAACTTCTTGGATGCCTTTCGCATCACGTTTTTAAGCATTTCAGTAGTGACATCAAAATCAGCGATAACCCCATCTTTTAATGGACGAATGGCGATAATTTTTTCCGGTGTCTTACCGATCATCTCTTTCGCTTCGATTCCAACTGCAACTACATTTTTTGTCTCTGTATCTATTACCACAACCGATGGCTCGTTAAGTACGATTCCTTTACTTTTGCTATATACCAATATATTAGCGGTTCCTAAATCAATCCCAATATCAAAATTAGAAAGCATTTTTTTCACCTATTCCTCAATTTTTAAATACATTAAAAGCTACGTTTAAGCCTAACATGAATGTGGGGGTTAAAAGCTTTTTGTAAAAGAACCGTTATCGATTTGTAACCTTATCAATTAATTTGTCATAATTTGAAGGAAGATGTTATAAAAATTTCATTTAACTAAAAACGCATAAGAAACAAATTTTTTGTATATACTTGTTTGATGTTCTACTGCTTTTCAAAATTGTGTTAACATGTAGTGATGGCAGCAGTGAAAAATAGTCTCCATTACTGAAAAAAAGCATAAGGCAGTGAGAAAATAGTGGATTTCAACCAAAAATTAATCGTTATTATTGGCCCTACCGCAGTGGGAAAAACAAATTTGAGCATCGAAATGGCCAAACGCTACAATGGTGAGATTATCTCGGGTGACTCCATGCAGATTTATCGGGGTATGGATATTGGGACAGCAAAAATAACGAAAGAAGAAATGCAGGGTATCCCGCACCATTTAATTGATATCAAGGAGCCGGAAGAAAATTTTTCCGTTGCGGAATTTCAACTCTTGGTTCGTGCTAAAATAAATGAGATTGCCAAAAGGGGAAAGCTTCCCATCATTGTTGGCGGGACAGGGTTATACATCCAGTCCGTCATTTATGACTATCAATTTTCAGATGTACCTGGTGATGAAGCTTTTCGGCTTGAGCTAGAGGAACGAGCAAAGCAAATTGGTAATGAAGCATTGTACAAAGAATTACAAGCGGTTGACCCAGAAAGTGCCGCACAAATTCATCCGAATAATGTAAGAAGGGTGATCCGGGCACTGGAGATATTCCATTTGACAGGTAAAACCATGCAGGATTTTCAAAAAAAACAGCAGCCGGATCTGATGTATGAGACAGCGCTTGTTGGATTATCTATGGATCGGGAAAAGCTTTACGAGCGCATTAACCGAAGAGTAGATTTAATGGTTGAGCAAGGACTGCTAGATGAGGTAAAATCCTTATACAACCAAGGCTTACGTAATTGCCAGTCGATTCAAGCGATCGGATATAAAGAGATTTATGATTATTTAGATGGCAGCGTGACCTGGGAGGAAGCAGTTGAGCAGCTAAAACAGAACTCGAGGAGATACGCAAAAAGGCAGTTGACTTGGTTTCGTAACAAAATGGATGTACAATGGTTTGATATGACATATGTGAAAAATTTCTCAAAAAAAATAGCGGAAATTTCACAATATGTTGAAGGAAAGCTTCAAGTAAAATCGAATACATATTAGTAGAGATAAAAGAGGAGGATATACTAATGAAAACAACCATTAATATTCAAGACCAATTTTTAAACCAGTGCCGTAAAGATAACACCAATGTAACGGTGTTCCTTCTAAATGGGTTTCAATTAAGAGGCCAAATTAAGGGCTTTGATAATTTTACCGTTTTATTTGAATCAGAGGGTAAACAGCAATTGGTATTTAAACATGCTATTTCCACGTTTGCACCACAACGCAATGTCCAGCTTGAATTGGATAATCAATAAAATAGTTTCAAAATGGAGCCCTCATGCCTAGGGCTCTTTTTTTTCTAAAAATAAAGGAAATCTTCTTTAATGAATTGCAACGGTTGTGAATACACATAGAGGGAAGGATTATGCCTAACCTAAAACACTTCTGAGTAGCTTAAATCATGCTACCTTACGTATACTGTCTGCAGAATGAGAGGTGATAGCTTTGGATCAACCAATTCGAACGAAAAGTAACGGCCAAATAAGGGTGGTTCTCAACTCACATGAAAGAACTACAGTAAGAAAAGAGGTACCCGATTTCCAAGTTGTTCCAAAGGTCATTCCCCCAGAGCACACCGCACTTAAAGAAATTGAAGAAGAGCTCGGGGCATTGGTTGGCATGGAAGAAATGAAGCGCATGATTAAAGAAATTTATGCTTGGATTTATGTGAACAAGAAGCGTGAGGAAATGGGGCTGAAGGCCAGAAAGCAAGCCCTCCATATGATGTTTAAAGGGAATCCTGGAACAGGAAAAACTACGGTTGCCAGGTTAATTGGCAAGCTTTTTCAAAAGATGAATGTACTCTCCAAAGGCCATCTCATTGAGGCAGAACGGGCCGACCTTGTCGGTGAGTATATTGGTCATACGGCCCAAAAAACGAGGGATTTAGTAAAGAAGGCTCAAGGAGGAATCTTGTTTATTGATGAAGCCTACTCATTAGGACGTGGCGGGGAAAAGGATTTTGGCAAGGAAGCGATTGATACACTGGTCAAACATATGGAGGATAAGCAGCATGAGTTTATTTTAATACTAGCCGGGTATTCGCGGGAAATGAATCATTTTTTAACATTAAATCCTGGTCTCCATTCGCGGTTCCCCTTGGTGATTGATTTTCCCGATTATAATATCGAACAGCTGATGGATATTGCCGGCAGGATGTTAAAAGAAAGAGAGTATACGCTAAGCCATGAGGCTGAGAAAAAATTAAAGGACCATTTGATTTGGGTAAAGGCAGTTTTAAATCCTAATAGTTTTTCAAACGGCAGGTATGTCCGCAACGTAATCGAAAAATCAGTTCGGGCGCAGGCAATGAGGCTGTTGATGCTAAATAGCTATGACAGACATGAATTAATGACCCTTCGAAGTAATGATTTAATATTTGAGGAAGATTAATAACAAATATAAAAAATCGGCGGAATCATTATCCGCCGATTTGTTTTTGATTATGGATTTCTTGGGAAACTCCAAGATGTCGGGAAGGAAGCTTCCAATCATAGGTATAAGACAGTACTCGCAAGCCGGTTACGATCACAAATAGGATATATAATTGCCATGAATCAACAGCAATTTCAAGACCAATCATTAGACCAGCCAGGATAGCCCAAACAGCATAAATTTCCGCCCTTAACACAATTGGTTTCCTGCCGGCAAGCAGATCACGAATAATCCCCCCGCCAATCCCTGTTAAAACTGCGGCCACAATCACCGCACTTAGCGGATGGTTCATTTTCTCGGCATAAATCGCACCTTGAATCGCAAAAGCGGACAGGCCGATGGCATCAAATAGGTTGCCCCATTTTTGCCAATGCCGTAACAGGTTAGCAGGAAATAAAAACACCGCTGTAATCGACAATAAGGCAATTTGAAAAAATAATCCCTGTTCCCATAAGGCTGATACAGGTACACCAATTAACAGATTTCGGATCGCGCCGCCGCCAAAAGCTGTAACAATTCCTAAAATATAAACTCCGAATATATCATAATCCTCTTCCATTGCTACGATTGCACCGCTGATAGCAAAGGCAATGGTTCCGATCATACTTAAAACTTCCCAAGTCATAGTTGATTTCCCCTCTGTAGTAAGGTCACAAAAACACATTGCAAATAGTAAAAACCGATCTCAAACGAACAATAAAATTTTATCACGATAAGGGAAAAATACAACATTTATTTTATGATCTAAAAGGTTGAGGAAAATTAGTGATTACAAAGTTTTTTTGTTATGATGAGAGATAAGAACAGTTAAGGAAGGAAGGATGCCTGTGGAACAAAAGGAAACGAAAGAAAAGGTCATTCTTGTTGGCTGTCAGACAAACGGGGATGAGGATTCACGTTTTGACTATTCGATGGAAGAGTTAGGAGCTCTAACTGAAACCGCTCAAGGAGAAGTCATCGCTTCAGTAATCCAAAAACGAGACCGTGTTCATCCCGCAACCTATATTGGCAAAGGGAAAGTAGAAGAACTGAAGGCACTCGTGGAAGAGCTTGAGGCGGACATCGTCATCTTTAATGATGAACTTTCACCAAGCCAAAAAAGAAATCTGGGCTCAGAAATAGAAGCACGGATTATTGACCGAACCCAACTCATTTTAGATATATTTGCACAAAGAGCACGCTCAAAAGAAGGAAAGCTGCAGGTTGAGCTAGCACAGCTGCAATACATACTTCCCCGATTGGCAGGACAAGGTACAGCGCTATCAAGACTTGGTGCCGGAATCGGGACTAGAGGGCCAGGGGAAACAAAACTAGAATCAGATCGGCGACATATTCGCCGCAGAATCGATGATATTAAGGGCCAGCTTTCCGTTATTGTTCAGCACCGAGACAGATACCGGGAACGCAGGAAGAAAAATAAGACCTTTCAAGTCGCGATCGTCGGTTATACAAATGCAGGCAAATCGACACTTTTTAATCGGTTATCAGAAGCGGAGTCATATGAGGAGAACCAGTTGTTTGCGACACTCGATCCGATGACGCGCAAATTGATTTTACCAAGTGGCTTCTTAGCCTTAATAACAGATACAGTAGGATTTATTCAAGACCTGCCAACCACTCTGATTGCCGCATTCCGCTCAACCCTTGAGGAAGTAAAGGAAGCGGATTTGCTTCTCCATGTGGTCGATATGTCCAATCCAGACTACTATCAGCATGAAAAGACGGTGAAAAAGTTACTTGATGACCTAGAAGTAAAAGATATCCCGCAAATAACCGTGTATAATAAAAGAGATATTCAACATCCCGATTTTGTTCCCACTGCGGATACGACTACCGTCTTCATTAGTGCCTTTGATGAAAAGGATCGTCATACGTTAAAGGAACAGATCGAGAGAGTTGTCATGGATATGATGGAGTCCTACGAAGTGCGCATTCCTTCTACGGAAGGGAAGCTTCTTTCACAATTGAAAAACGAGACCATCCTCCGGGAACTTGTTTTTGATGAGGAAGGACAAATTTACCGTTGTAAAGGGTACACGCTCGCGGATCATCAAATCTCCGGACAACTACAGAAATTCACGATATAGATTGGAGTAACAACATGTTTCAACAGTTGCAAAATGGGGAAAAGCTTTACCCCCTTGTTAAAAAAGTGGAACAGCAAATTGCTGAAGTACATAAAGAAATAGATGAAAAAATGGAAAATAACCAATTTCGTGTCTTGCAAAGCTATCAAAAGCACCGGGTCAGTGATTCGCACTTTATGCCATCTACTGGCTATGGCTATGATGATATTGGCAGGGATACCTTGGAATTAATATATGCTGATGTGTTTGGTGGAGAAGCTGGGCTTGTCCGCCCCCAAATTATTTCTGGTACCCATGCGATTTCTATTGCCTTATTCGGTGTCCTAAGACCAGGAGATGAACTCCTCTATATCACCGGTAAACCATATGATACGCTTGAAGAAATCGTTGGGATTCGCGGTAATGGAGTTGGCTCCTTAAAGGAATTTGGGATTTCTTACGAAAGTGTCGCCCTAACAGATGAAGGGGCGATTAATTGGGATGGGGTTGCCGGAAAAATAAAACCAAACACCAAAATGATTGGCATTCAACGCTCAAAAGGGTATGCAACTAGACCATCGTTCACGGTAGAGGAAATTGGTCAAATGATTTCCTTTGTCAAGGAAATAAAACCTGATCTTGTGGTTTTTGTTGATAATTGTTATGGTGAATTCGTAGAGGAACAAGAACCATGTCATGTTGGGGCAGATTTAATGGCTGGATCGTTAATTAAAAACCCTGGCGGGGGGCTTGCGAAAACAGGCGGGTACATCGTTGGAAAAAAACAATGGGTTGAGGCTTGCTCTTACCGAATGACATCACCTGGGATTGGCGCGGAGGCTGGTGCTTCCCTATATAGCCTTCAAGAAATGTACCAAGGATTCTTTCTGGCGCCGCATGTGGTGGGCCAGGCATTAAAGGGGGCAGTCTTAACTGCTGCTTTGCTCGAACAATTGGGAATGAATTCTTCCCCAAAATGGGATGCCAAGAGAACGGATCTAATTCAATCCGTACAATTTGATGATCGCGATAAAATGATTTCTTTCTGTCAAGCTATTCAATTCGCGTCACCAATTAACTCCTATGTCACACCACATCCAAGTTATATGCCAGGCTATGAGGATGATGTAATCATGGCAGCAGGAACGTTTATTCAAGGAGCCAGTATTGAATTAACGGCGGATGGCCCGCTTCGACCACCGTATGTTGCCTATGTTCAAGGTGGATTAACCTATGCTCACGTGAAAATGGCCATTTGTTTAGCGATTGATCACTTAATCGAAAAAGGACTATTAGATTTTTAATCGGGCATATTAATGGTTAGAAAAAATCTTGTACAAAATATTCTTTAAAAACCATGTAAGAAAATCTTACATAACATTGACATCTTTTCTTACACGAAATATAATAGCAGTATGATTTACCAGTAAGGGAGGAGAAATTTGGTGAGTGGAAAAGAAATTCGTCGTTCCATGCCATTGTTTCCTATCGGAACCGTCATGCAGTTAACAGAGTTAACCGCACGGCAAATCCGCTATTATGAAGAACACCAATTGATTTCTCCAGCAAGAACCGAGGGAAACAGACGTCTATTCAGTCTAAATGATATTGATAGACTGTTAGAAATAAAAGACTTGATTGACCAAGGTGTGAACATGGCTGGAATTAAGCAATTGTTCTTGGTCAAGGAGCAGCAATCAAATATAGTAGAGAAACAAACGGAAAAAGCAAAACAAGACTTAACAGATGAACAACTTAGAAAGCTTCTCCGCAATGAATTAATGCATACAGGCAGAAACAATCGATTTACATTACGCCAAGGCGATATGTCTCGATTTTTCCATTAATGTTAATCATTCTTTATGAAAATAGGGGGAATTAAAATGGCAAAGTATTCAAGAGAAGACATCCAACGGATGGCGAAAGAGGAGAACGTAAAATTTATCCGTCTTCAATTTACCGACATTCTTGGCACCATTAAAAATGTTGAGATTCCAATTAGCCAATTGGAAAAAGCACTTGATAACAAAATGATGTTTGATGGTTCGTCAATTGAAGGATTTGTTCGAATCGAAGAATCTGATATGCTTCTATATCCAGACCTTAACACATGGGTAATTTTCCCTTGGACTGCTGAAAAAGGAAAAGTAGCTCGATTAATCTGTGATATCTATACACCAGAAGGAAAACCTTTTGAAGGTGACCCACGTAATAACTTAAGAAGAGTATTGAAGGAAATGGAAGAACTCGGATTCACAAACTTCAATCTTGGACCTGAGCCAGAATTCTTTTTATTCAAATTAGACCAAAAAGGTGAACCAACTTTAGAACTTAACGACCAAGGCGGTTATTTTGACTTAGCACCAACTGACTTAGGTGAAAACTGCCGTCGTGACATCGTTCTTGAGCTAGAAGAAATGGGCTTTGAAATCGAAGCTTCCCACCACGAAGTGGCTCCTGGACAACACGAAATCGATTTTAAATATGCGGATGCCTTAACAGCTTGTGACCAAATTCAAACGTTCAAGCTTGTTGTAAAAACAATTGCCCGTAAACACGGATTACATGCAACATTTATGCCAAAACCTTTATTCGGTGTGAATGGATCTGGTATGCACATGAACCTTTCATTATTCAAAAATGGGGAAAATGCATTCTATGAGCCAACTGGTAACCTAGAAATGAGTGATACAGCACGTCAATTTATTGCTGGTATCCTAAAGCATGCACCTGCCTTTACAGCAGTAACAAACCCAACTGTAAACTCTTATAAGCGTCTAGTACCTGGTTATGAAGCACCTTGTTATGTAGCATGGTCTGCTAGAAACCGTTCACCACTTATTCGTATTCCTGCATCTCGTGGTCTTAGCACACGTGTAGAAGTACGAAGCGTGGACCCAGCAGCAAATCCATACCTTGCAATGGCTGTTTTACTAAAAGCAGGTTTAGATGGAATTAAAAATAAATTAACTCCTCCAGCTCCAGTAGACCGCAATATCTATGTAATGAGTAAGGAAGAGCGTATCGAAGAAGGTATCATCGATCTTCCAGCAACACTTGCACAAGCGTTAGATCAATTAAGCGCTAATGAAGTAATCGTTGCTGGTTTAGGAGAGCATATCTTCGAACACTTCGTTGAAGCAAAAGAAATCGAGTGGGATATGTTCCGTACGGTTGTTCACCAATGGGAACGCGATCAATACATGAGCACATACTAAAAACAGTAAAAAGCCTTGGCGCTCGTCGCCAAGGCTTTTTTATGTAAGCTGGTAAATCATTCACACAAAAAATAATAGAGAGCTAAAAAATCAGCTCTCTTGGATTTAATGAATATGACGATAAACCCCAATCACTTTCCCTAGTATCGACACATTTCGTAAAATGATAGGGTCCATCGAAGAGTTTTCCGGCTGCAGGCGGATGTAATCTTTCTCTTTAAAGAATCTCTTACAGGTTGCTTCATCATCCTCTGTCATCGCGACAACAATTTCTCCATTATTGGCAGTCTGCTGCTGCTTGACGATTACATAGTCTCCGTCGAGAATGCCCGCCTCTATCATACTTTCACCCATGATTTCTAGCATAAACACTTGCTCATCTGCAGGAGCCAGGGTTTCAGGAAGTGGAAAATACTCTTCGACGTTCTCAATGGCTGTAATTGGTAAACCTGCTGTTACCTTACCAACAACAGGAACATTGACAACTTTGTTTCTAGGAATCTGTGCGGCTTCATCCGCATCTAGTATTTCGATCGCTCTTGGTTTAGTAGGGTCTCTTCTAATGAGGCCTTTACTCTCTAAACGCGCAAGGTGACCGTGAACAGTAGAACTGGATGCAAGCCCTACCGCTTCACCGATTTCCCTGACGGAAGGAGGATATCCCTTACTTTTAACCTCGTCCTTTATAAACTCCAGGATATCTTGCTGTCGCTTTGATATCTTTACCATGATAAAATGCACCTCGCCTGGTTAATGTTGTCTTTATTATAGCATGTTGCCCCATACTATACAAACATAAGTTCGAGAAAATAGTTGACAGCAAACAAACGTTCGGACTATAATGAAATCAAATCAAAAGAGAACATATATTCTTATAAGAGGTGCGAAACATGAAAAAAATATGGAACCAATACTCGTATGCTATTACTCTTATTATTTTAAGCTGCACATTTGCTATCTTCTTATCATTAAACCATCATTCCGATGAACAATATGTAAAAGTTACTATTTCTGAAGGGGATACACTATGGAAGATTTCTGACCAATTTGAAGGTCAGCATTCTCTATCACATAAAGAATTCGTAAGCTGGGTCAAAAAACATAATGAAAATATCAAAGATCAAATCTATCCTGGTGAAAAAATTGTGATTCCAGTTAGTAAAAAGGAATCCTCCGAACCAACACAACTTGCAAGTGCACCAAAGGAATAGAAGGGAAATGGAATGAAAGCAATTATATACTGCCGTGTCAGTACCAATAAAGAAACACAGGAAACCTCTTTAAAACGTCAGGAAGAAGAATTAATCCTGCTTGCACATCAGTGTGGATTCGAAATCGATACCATTATCAAAGAACAAGCTAGTGGTTATGATTTTGAAAGAGATGGAATACTAGAGGTATTAGAGAGAATAAAAGAACCACAAGTTCAGGCCTTGTTGATTCAGGATGAAACACGGCTGGGAAGAGGGAATGCCAAGATTGCCCTCCTGCATTGTATTATAAAAGAAGGAATTCAACTTTATAGCATTTCTCATAATGGTGAATTACAACTGTCTGAATCAGATTCAATGGTATTAAAAATCGTTAGTATGGTGGAAGAATATCAACGGAAACTGCATAATGTAAAAATTAAACGCGGCATGAAACGGGCCGTAGACCAAGGCTACCAACCGGAAAAAAACTTAAAGAATCTTGGACAATCCTCCGGCAGGGACAAAATCGAAGTGCCGATCGACCAAATTATTCGACTGCGGGACAATGACTTGACGTTTGCTGAAATTGCCGCCACCCTTAGAGGGTTTGGGTATAATGTTTCAAAAGCCACCGTTCATCGAAGATATCAGGAATATATAGAATCACAGAATCAGTAGCCCTTTACTTGTCATAAAGGGTTTTTTTTAGTAAAATCAAGTGTCTTTATTTGTTAGAAAGGATGGGTGGGAATGCTCTCAAAAGAAAAAATGGCTCGTATCAATGAACTGGCCAGAAAAGCAAAATCGTCAGGATTAACAGAGCTAGAAGCAAAAGAACAATCCAAATTAAGAAGTGAATACTTGGCCACTTTCCGGGCAAATATGCTCGATACTTTAACGAATACAAAATTTATTGATCCAGAAGGTACTGATGTAACACCTGAAAAATTAAAAGCTAGAAAGAATCGGCCTCTTCATTAAAAATATTGGAAGGGTATAACCCTACTACATGATCTAGCTCCGCCTTTCGTTAGGCGGGGTATTTTCATTTCCATTACATACATTCACCTGGGGAGGGTCAAGCTAAAAATAAAAGGAAATATTCGTTCTAATCCTTGTTTATTTGTTGAATTAATAGACAATGAAAGATAATATAAAGAATGTATTTAGTAACCGTAAACAAGAAAGGATGTATTTCATGTTTAATACTATTGATGATTTATCAGTAACATCTATTCGTACGCTTTCTATTGATGCAATTGAGAAAGCAAACTCTGGTCATCCAGGTATGCCAATGGGTGCTGCTCCAATGACTTATACATTATGGACAAGATTCATGAACCATAATCCAAAAAATCCTCACTGGTTCAACCGTGATCGTTTCGTCTTATCTGCAGGCCATGGTTCTGCATTGTTATACAGCATGCTTCACTTATCCGGCTATAATTTAAGTATGGAGGACATCAAACAATTCCGTCAGTGGGGGAGTAAAACACCAGGACACCCTGAGTATCGCCACACAGAAGGCGTAGAAGCAACTACTGGTCCACTAGGACAAGGAATTGCAATGGCTGTCGGAATGGCGATGGCAGAACGCCATGTAGCTAGTGTTTATAATAAAGACAACTATGAAATTGTGAACCATTATACATATAGTGTTTGTGGTGATGGTGACCTTATGGAGGGGGTTTCTGCAGAAGCTGCTTCACTTGCAGGACATTTAAAACTAGGCCGTTTAGTGGTTCTCTATGATTCAAATGATATTTCTCTTGATGGAGACCTAAACAAGTCTTTCTCTGAAAGTGTAAAAGGACGTTTTGAAGCTTATGGCTGGCAATATCTTCGTGTTGAAGACGGTAATAACCTTGAAGAAATCGCAAAAGCACTTGAGGAAGCAAGAAATGACCTTGACCGTCCTACCATGATCGAAGTTAGAACTGTCATTGGATATGGCTCACCAAACCGTGCTGGTACTTCTGGTGTACACGGTGCTCCACTAGGTGCAGACGAGTTAAAGCTAACAAAAGAAGCATATAAATGGACTTTTGAACAAGATTTCCATGTGCCGCAAGAAGTATACGACAACTTCCAAAAACTTATTGTTGAAAACGGTGAGAAAAAGGAAAAAGAATGGAACGACACATTCGCACAATATAAAAAGGAATATCCAGAACTAGCTGTTCAGCTTGAACAAGCGTTAAACAATGAACTTCCTGAAGGCTGGGACAAGGATATCCCTGTCTACCAAGAAGGTAAGAGTCTAGCAAGCCGTGCTTCCTCTGGTGAAGCTCTAAATGGTATTGCTAAAAACCTTCCAATTTTCATTGGCGGTTCTGCAGACCTTGCTGGTTCTAATAAAACCATGATTAAAGGTTCAGGCGATTATATGCCAGGCAGCTATGAAGGCCGTAACTTCTGGTTCGGTGTTCGTGAATTTGCTATGGGTGCAGCAATGAATGGTATTGCCCTTCACGGCGGAGTAAAAGTTTTCGGCGGTACATTCTTTGTATTCTCTGATTACCTTCGTCCAGCGATCCGTTTAGCATCTATTATGGGACTTCCTGTTACGTATGTATTTACGCATGATAGTATCGCTGTTGGAGAAGATGGTCCAACACACGAACCTGTTGAGCAGCTTGCTGCATTGCGTGCAATGCCAGGTCTATCTATCATCCGTCCAGCAGACGGCAATGAAACAGCAGCAGCTTGGAAGCTTGCGGTTGAGTCAACTAATAAACCAACTGCACTTATCTTGACTCGTCAAGATTTACCTACATTAAAAGGTACTGATACAAATGCCTATGAAGGTGTTTCAAAGGGTGCCTATGTGGTTTCTCCAGCAGAAAAAGAGACAGCAGATGCGTTAATTTTGGCAACAGGTTCTGAAGTAAGTCTAGCTGTTGAAGCACAAAAAGTCCTTGCTGGTGAAGGTGTTCATGTATCGGTTGTCAGCATGCCTTCTTGGGATCGTTTTGAACAACAATCTCAAGATTATAAAGATTCAGTTCTTCCAAAGAGCGTGAAAAAACGTCTTGGAATTGAAATGGGTGCTTCCCTTGGCTGGCACAAATATACAGGTGACGAGGGCGATGTTTTGGCAATTGACCAATTCGGAGCATCAGCACCAGGCGAAAAAATTATGGAAGAATACGGCTTTAACGTTGATCATGTTGTTGCTCGTGTTAAGGCTCTATTACAAAAATAAGATTAAGAAGGAGAACGGAAATTCCGTTCTCTTTTTTTATGTGCTAATGAAAAAATGTGGTAATAATACCAAACCATGATTAAAATCAGCCATAAATACAAATGAATGAGCCAATCCATCACAGTTTTAATCTATGAATTACTATATTTGAGCCAATTTAGCAAAAAATGAGCCAAAGCCATCTATCAAAGGGTAAGTATAGAAGTAGTTATTACAATATTTTGAACAATTGTGTTTTTAAGAGGAAAGTTCATCAATTCTACCGAAATAGTAATTATGTAACATGCTAATCGACAAAAGTAGTGAAAGTTTTTGCCGCCGTAAGACAAACGTTTTGTTCGTGCTTTTTTATAATAGAAAAAAGGGTTTCAACGGAGGAGAGAACAGTGGTGAGAAAATATCAGCTTTACTTAATAGAAGATGAATTTGCCGCCCATTACTTCGGTCGAGAGCGAATATTTTTTCAGCTTTTTCATGAACATCAAACTTCTAACGGCGAACTTAAATTTATAACGCAAAAACAAATTTCATATATTACGAAACGGGTCGAGGTCCTAAAAATACACAATCTGCTTCAAAAACAGCTCGGGAAAATGAAGGGTTTTAAAGCAGATCATGGTGCGTATACGATTTTCCTTAGCGGAAAACTAAGCACGGCAAGGTTAGAAGTTTTTCAAGAATTAATCACCGTGGAAGCAGAAGGTACCTTTGAAGCGGAAACGGCTTTTTTTGAAGTACTCAGAAAATGTGAATCTTCCTTCTTAGCCATTGATCTTGAACATGAGCGAGTTGGCTGGTTAAAACCAATTAAAGAAAGAAAATTTGTCTAATTAAAATGAGATATTGTTTTCTTCCGATTAATTTAGTACACTGTATGATAGACAACATGAAGGAGGAAGTTTAATGTTATATTTTCTAGTTGGTATACTAGCATTAGCAGCTGGTGTAGCACTAGGATTTTTCATTGCTCGCAGATATATGATGAGCTATTTAAAGAAAAATCCGCCAATCAATGAACAAATGTTAAAAATGATGATGATGCAAATGGGTATGAAACCTTCGCAAAAGAAGATCAACCAAATGATGGCAGCAATGAACAAGCAGCAATCTAAATAAACTGGACAAGCTTCCATGTAAAATCCTTCTACAAAAGGATTCAACACTTGTTTGTAAGTAATTAGAAGATAGGGGAGTTTAACGGCCATTCTTTGTCAATTAATTACTTACCCTTCATAATTTAAATCCAAAAACCACTTTTTCTGATACTACTATGAGAAGGTGGTTTTTTTATGGATTCCAACCGGAGAAAAAACACCGTAAATAAATTTGGTCGTTAAATTTTGGAAACCTTGCATGTTTTTATAAACTGTGTTATTATAAAGAAGAATTATTTTTGTTCGGTGTAAAGGATAGTATAAGATTAAACTTTTCGTCTTGATGATCACTGAGTTCAAGGATAGTAACACATTGTGTGCAAAGCACACAGCAGGAGGAAACAAAATGGAAAACGGTAAAGTAAAATGGTTTAATGCAGAAAAAGGATTCGGATTCATCGAGCGTGAAGGCGGAGAAGACGTATTCGTTCATTTCTCAGCAATCCAAGGCGAAGGTTTCAAATCTTTAGACGAAGGTCAAGCAGTAACTTTTGATGTTGAGCAAGGCCAACGTGGAGCTCAAGCAGCTAACGTTCGTAAAGCTTAATTAAAAGTAAATGAAAACAGGCTCTTTACAGAGTCTGTTTTTTTATTTGTTAATTTTTTTATAATAAAAACAAGGAGCCCCGCTCACGAATGAGCAGGGCACATGTAAAAAAGTAAATCAAATGGTAGACCCATTGTAGCATATAATCCAGCAATAACCTAATTTATTTTTTATGACATCCAATGATTTCAAAGTATTTATTATTTTGTAAAAATTTGATAAAATAGGTACCTCGGAGTTCGAAGAAAATATTATGAAACAAAGGGCTCGTCATGTATGTTGGGGGTGTTTAATTGAAAGTATTTTTAGAACTAGGCTGGTTTTTTAAACAAGAGAAAAAAGCGTACCTGTCAGGGGTGTTTATCTTATTATTTGTAGCGCTCCTGCAGTTAATTCCGCCTAAAGTAATTGGAATTATTGCTGATCAAATCAACGAAGGAACAATTACATCCGTCATCCTGATAAAATGGGTCGTGGTATTAATGGTGGTGGGACTATCGATGTATGTTCTTCGTTATTATTGGCGGATTATGATTTTTGGCTCATCCGTCAAACTTAGCAGGATCCTCCGCGACCAATTATATAGCCACTTTACCAAAATGTCTCCATCATTCTACCAAAAAAGCCGGATTGGCGACCTCATGGCCCATGCAACCAATGACCTATCGGCGATCCAGCAAACGGCCGGCGTAGGCGTGTTAACCCTCGTGGATTCACTTTCTACCGGTGGATTTGTGATTCTCGCAATGGCCTTTACCATCAGCTGGAAACTAACGTTAATTTGTTTAATCCCGATGCCGTTTATGGCGATGCTGACTAGCTGGTTTGGCACGATGCTACATAAAAGTTTTCACAAAGCACAGGAAGCCTTTTCCTCTTTAAATGATAAAACACAAGAAAGCATCACCGGGATTAAAGTGATTAAGACATTCGGCCAAGAGCAAGAGGACATTGAGGATTTCCGCAAACAATCAGAAGATGTCGTGCAAAAAAATATTGTGGTAGCCAAAATCGATTCTCTTTATGACCCGACCATCTCCATCATTGTTGGGATTTCTTTTTTTCTATCGATTGCTTTTGGGGCAAAATATGTTCTTAATGGGGAGTTAACAATCGGACAATTAATCTCGTTTACTACTTATTTAGGCCTTCTAATATGGCCGATGCTGGCATTTGGCTGGCTGTTTAATATCGTGGAACGAGGTCGTGCTTCCTATGATCGTGTCGCTGCGCTCTTAAGAGAAATCGTAGAAATCACCGATAATGATGATGCATTAGACGTCATGCCGATTGGCGATATTGATTTTAAGATAAACGAATTTACCTATCCAGGCACCACAGACCCGATTTTAAAAGACATCTACTTTTCACTTAAGAAAGGTGAGACACTCGGAATTGTGGGGAAAACAGGTGCCGGAAAAACAACACTGCTCAAACTTCTTATCCGTGAATTTGAAGGCTATCAGGGAGAAATTATGTTTGGCGGAAAAGCGCTTCGATCATATAGGCTCGAAAAACTTCGGGAAGCAATTGGCTATGTTCCCCAGGATCATTTTCTGTTTTCCGCGACCGTTGCCGAGAATATTGCGTTTACAAACCCGGATATTTCAAAGGACGAAATCGAAAAGGCGGCAAAACTTGCGAATATTCATGATGACATTCTTCAATTTACCGAAGGCTATCAAACGGTTGTCGGGGAACGGGGTGTCTCTTTATCAGGCGGACAAAAACAACGGATTTCCATTGCCCGGGCCCTGCTGATGAATCCAGAACTATTAGTGCTGGACGATTCGTTATCTGCGGTCGATGCTAAAACGGAAGAGGCAATCCTTTCTTCCTTACGACAAAATCGGGAAGGGAAGACCACGATGATCACCTCCCATCGCTTAAGTGCCATTCAGCATGCCAATCTCATTCTGGTCCTGGATGACGGGAAAATTGTTGAGAGAGGGAAGCATGAAGACTTAATGCAACAAGACGGATGGTATAAGGAAATGTATTTGCACCAGCAATTGGAAGAGCTGGTCGAACATGGAGGACGTTAATATGGACGAGAAAATAGAACTGTCAGAACGTGAACAACGAAAGGTCTTATACCGTCTTCTTTCCTATACAAAGCCGCACAAAAAAATAATCACGTTTGCCTTTGTCCTGCTTTTGCTTACCACGATTGGCGATATTGTGCTTCCGTTAATCGTGAAAGTCTTTATTGATGATTATTTAACACCAGGAAAACTTGAATTTCAGCCCTTGCTGATTCTTGGATCCGTTTATATGGGGATTCAAGTCGTTAAAGCGATTCTCATGTTCTTTCAATTAGTTAAATTTCAGGAGATTGCCCTTTATATTATCCAGCAGCTTCGAATTGATGTCTTTTCCAAGGTACAGTCACTTGGGTTAAGGTATTTTGATAAAACACCGGCAGGGAGTATCGTTTCACGGGTTACCAATGATACAGAAGCCATCAAGGATATGTTTGTAACGGTCATCGCTACTTTTATTCAAAGTGGATTCTTACTGATAGGCATCTTTATTGCCATGTTTTTCTTAAATGTGAAGCTTGCCCTGTTATGTGTGATTATTTTGCCGATCTTAATGTTTGTTATGAACTTATACAGAAAATTGAGCTCTCGTTTTTACCTCGATATGCGGGAGCGATTGAGTCAATTAAATGCAAAGCTGGCCGAATCGCTTTCCGGGATGGCGATCATTCAAGTTTTTCGCCAAGAAAAACGCCTCCGCCAAGAATTTGGTAACATCAATGAGCAGCACTACAATGCTGGAATGAAAAATATTAAGATTGATGGCTTACTGTTAAGACCGGCGATTGACCTCATCTATATCTTTGCCCTGATTCTTGTTCTCAGTTACTTCGGGATTACTTCCTTTGAGAATCGTGTAGAAATCGGTGTCATCTACGCCTTTATCAATTATTTAGACCGTTTCTTTGAACCAATCAATCAAATGATGATGAGGCTTTCGTTATACCAACAGGCCATCGTAGCCGGTTCACGCGTCTTTACATTATTAGACGAAGAGGAACTAGCCCCTGCCCAACAGCTGAAAAAAAGCACAACGATTGAGGAAGGAAAAATTGAGTTTAAGAATATCAGCTTCTCCTATGATGGTGAAAGGGATGTGTTAAAAAATATCAGTTTTACAGCCCATCCAGGGGAAACCGTTGCCTTAGTAGGACATACAGGGAGCGGGAAGAGCTCGATTATTAACTTGATGATGCGTTTTTATGAGTTTGAACGGGGCGAGATTTTAATTGACGGGAAATCAATTCGAGATTACACAAAGGCCGAGTTACGGGAAAAAATGGGCCTTGTACTCCAAGATCCGTTTCTCTTTTTTGGGACGGTAAAAGATAATATCCGCCTTCATAATCAGGGTCTATCAGATGAACAAATAGAAGAGGCAGCGAAGTTTGTGCAAGCCCATCCGTTTATTGAAAGATTAGAAGATGGCTATCATCATAAGGTAGTTGAAAGGGGATCTACATTTTCAAGCGGACAGCGGCAGCTGATTGCCTTTGCTAGAACAATAGCAGCAAATCCAAAAATATTGGTCCTTGATGAAGCAACGGCTAATATTGATACAGAAACAGAAGAAATGATCCAAACCGCGTTAGCAAAGATGCGAAAAGGTCGAACCACGATCGCCATTGCCCATCGCTTGTCAACGATCCAAGATGCCGAATTAATTTTGGTCTTGCACCAAGGGGGGATTGTTGAGCGAGGGACGCATCAAGAACTGCTGGCCCTGGGAGGACTCTATCATAAGATGTTCCTGCTGCAAAACGGGGCACTAGAGCGTATGGAGGATGCGGTGAATTAATAGAAAAAGGCCTGGCATGAGATGCCAGGCTTTCGTTTTAAAGTTGATAAAAGTATTCGATTTGACAATGAAAGTTGTCTAGCTCGAGGGAGCTTACGCTTTTCTTATATTGCGGTGGTTGGAACTTTTTTAATATATATTTTATTATATTCGTTTAATAACTTATCAAGTTCCTGGCTGTAACGAATTGCAACGGAGGATGTCAAGCCGTTTGTGGTGGCGACTTGAATTAATTCAGCTCGCTTTGTTTCTATCATAGTAATGAGATCTTGTTTCAGCACGGCCGAAGTCCTTTCCGGAGTAACTCCTAAAATTTTTTAGTAAAAAGATAGAGTCTATTGCCATTTAAAAGGGCATTGTTTTACTAGTATAACCTATAATGTAAATTACTTCAAAGAGATTTGTAAGAAAAAATCCAATTTATTTGTTTCTATTTGAAAAAGTTACTAATTTTTGACGTGTTCACATCGAGACACAAAATATTCACGTTAACCATTATCTTTTAGAGAGCATATTTGTTAGAATGAGAAGGTATCGACTATAGTGGGAGTGTTAATATATGTCTGATGTAAACATATTCATCGCATTAGGGGCCGGCTTTTTAAGCTTTATTTCTCCTTGCTGTTTACCGCTTTATCCAGCTTTTCTTTCATACATAACGGGAATGTCTGTAGGAGAACTAAAAGATGAAAATGCCATGCTGCAAAAACGAAGCTTGCTGCATACCTTATTTTTCTTGTTAGGTTTTTCAATTATCTTTATCGCGATCGGTTTTGGAACCTCATTTCTTGGCAGCTTCTTCTTATCTTATAAAGATTTGATTCGTCAATTAGGCGGAATCTTTATTGTTTTATTTGGCTTAATGATTGTCGGTGTGTTTAAACCGGAATTTATGATGAGGGATCGCCGCTTTGAATTCAAAAACAGGCCATCCGGTTATATTGGATCCGTATTAATTGGGATGGCATTTGCTGCTGGGTGGACGCCTTGTACGGGGCCGATTCTTTCATCCGTCATTCTCTTAGCCGCATCCAATCCCGGTTCAGGCGTATTATATATGATTGCCTACTCCCTAGGCTTTGCGATTCCATTTTTAATCCTGTCATTCTTTGTCGGCCGATTGAAGTGGATTAAGAAGCACAGCGGAAAGATTATGAAAATCGGCGGTTATATCATGATTGTCATGGGAATTGTGCTCTTCTTTGACTGGATGACGAAAATTATTATCCTTTTTCAAGGAATGTTTGGCGGCTTTACTGGTTTTTAAGAATTTCCTAGTTTGGAAGTTATTTGGATCTTTCCAGCTATTGCATGGTTTTCCTTGAACATTTAAATATTTTAAAGGTAAAAACAGTGATTATTTTTTCTCAAAATTCATCATTTGATATATAATAGTTGAGTAAATAATTAGATAAAGATAAGGGATGAATGAATCCAATGAATTACGTAGTTGTTTCTTCAATCGGAGCTGTTATTATGGGCTCTCTTGCTTTGTTTGTTCGGATGAAAGCAGCAAAGAAACCGACCAATGCAAAAAAAATTATCCTGCCACCTTTCTTTATGGCGACTGGGGCATTGATGTATGTGGTACCGGAGTTTCGCTTAACCCCAATGGAAATTGGTGAGGCAATTATAGTTGGCATGCTGTTTTCCATTTTATTGATTAAGACATCAAATTTTGAAATTCGAGATAATAATATTTATTTAAAACGGTCGAAGGCCTTTATCTACATCCTTGTTGGGTTGTTAATTCTTCGTCTGGTCCTAAAAGCAATTTTGAGTACTACGATTGATATCGGACAGTTAAGCGGGATGTTCTTCCTGTTGGCTTTCAGCATGATTGTCCCTTGGCGTGTGGCAATGTACCGTTCGTATAGAAAACTCTTCAGGGAACTTCATAATAGTAGGTAAAATGATGTAAATGATGAACACTGATTCCTCCGTGAGTCAGTGTTTTTATATATAAAAAAAGAAAAAAACCGCCTTGATAGGGCGGTTAAAATAGATGTTCATACGGTGTAACATCTATTTGATTTTGAAAGAGTTTTTTTCGTAGAAACTTATGATCCCGTTTTGGTGTGGCTTGAATATAGCCGCGAATAACGAGTTCTTCTGTTATTTTGGAGGCATTTTCTTTTACGGCCAACTCACCAATTTTTCCTGCGATTTTATGTTTTGCTACATCACGGAATAGTTCAGGCACGGGACTGACAAGATCATTGAGCAGGGCCTTTTCTTCAGGACCCCAGAGGTGAAGGGATTCATTTACATAATGTTCTTCCCAATCCATGTCGGATTTGCCATCTTCCTTTGGCATCTTTTTCAGAAACTTTCGGAACATAAAGAAGCCGCCAATGGAAAAGGAACCTATTAAAAAGACTACCCAAAATAGGATAAACCAGAGAAACCAACCTTGAAGCATGCTATTCACCTACAATAACGATATTATTATCTATTATAGTCTTTTTCTTGGGCGGATGACAAGAATTCGTCACAAGTTTGGCTTTAATCAATTAGTAAAACTGTCATAAGGGAATTGGAATTGCTTGTCGAAAAAATGACAATTGGGCCAAATTTATTGATTAATACTATATTCCATTGTAATATGATATCAAGATAATAATTGTTATTTAAAGAAATAGAATGTAAAATATACTTAGTTTTTATGATGATTTATCATCTAAATGGGGCTGAATGGGGTACTGGTGTCCTCCACAGTCTTCAAAACTGCTTGAGACCTGCGTGCCAGGTCTGGTGGGTTCGATTCCCACGCAGTCCCGCCATTGACACATTCTTGAATCAAAATCGAATATGTGTTTGTACCTATTTCCAAACGGATTTTGACCAGTCAAACGAAAGACTTTGTTAGGCTGAAATGAGAAACTGTTTTAGGCTGATACATAAAACCGTTCAACCTCTTACGTAATTTTTATTATGGAAGGGGTTTTTATTTTGCGACAAAATCAATTAAGACGTATTAAACGTGAAGCAAAACCAGTAAATGTAGGAGGCTATGATTATTCAATTTCAGAGATGTTTGAGCAATTCATGTTAATCAAAAAAGGGGAAGGATTAGCACCAAGAACTATTAAGGAATATTACAATAACTTCCAATATTTCATGGAGTATATTGGTCGTGAATTATCAGCAAAAGAAATGACCATTGAAGTTTTTACTGGTTGGATAACTTATATGTGTGAAGAATTGAATTACTCTCCAGCAACTGTAAACATACGAGTAAGGACAATGAGGTCATTTTTACGGTACATCTTTGAAGATAAGCAATGGATTAGAGAACCTATCCATAAACGTTTTAAACCAATAAAAGCCCCTATCGACAATGTTGAAGCATTTACTCCAGAAGATTTTAAAAAGCTAATAGGTGCAATAGATGATTCCTCATACACTGGATTTAGAACGAAGGTAATTTTGTTTGTTCTGTTAGATACAATGGTTCGTGTTTCGGAGCTGGTTGATATAAAAAGGAGGAATGTCGATTTTAAAAGCTTAACTATTCAATTAGAGGCATTGGATACAAAAGTTAAAATTGCTCGTACTGTTCCAATATCAGCAAAAACAGCGAAGTTACTTAGTGAGTATATGGCTGAAACAGAAGACTTCGAGAGTGAATTTGTCTTCTTAACTTATGAAGGAGAACACATGAGTGAAGCTACTGTAAGAGATAATATGAGGGTATACGGTCAAATTGCAGGTATCAATAACAAACGTTGTAGTCCTCACACTTTACGTCATACTGGTGCACTATTCTATATATTAAATGGTGGTGACCCTTTTAGTTTGCAACGTATACTTGGTCACTCTCATATGAATATGGTACGGCGGTACGTTCAAATGACTAATATGGATGTGAAGAATCAACATAATTTTTTTTCACCCTTAAATTATGTCTTTAAAACCCCAAGGTAAAATTTTATCTATTAACAAGTAAGTCCTAAATCTTCTTGAAACTATCTAATCTTTATATATAAATTTATAGTGATTATAAATATGTACTATGTAACTATATTCTATTATAATTAAATCTTAGTTTTATTTTCGACTTTTTTCGATAAAGTTTAGTAGTTTTTATAATGCAGTTTTTTCTATGATAAACACAAACAAACGTTTCTATATTTATGTTATAATTAATAGGAATAAAGGAGTGTTATAATGAAAGTCGTTTCTTTATTCTCCGGATGCGGAGGACTTGACCTGGGGTTTATCCAAGCAGGACATGAAATAATTTGGGCAAATGATATTGATTTTGATGCGGTAGAAACATATAAGAAAAACATAGGTACACATATTATTCATAGGGATTTAAAAGAAATCCTTTCAAATCAGATTCCTGAAAGTGATATAGTGATAGGAGGTTTTCCTTGCCAAGGCTTTTCTATGGCTAATAGATTTAGAGTTATTGATGACGAACGAAATAGCCTGTATAGGGAATTTTATCGTGTAATTAAGGATAAACAACCTCGTTACTTTGTTGCTGAAAATGTAAAAGGAATTTTAAGTTTGGGGAAGGGCGAGGTCGTAAAACAAATAGTCGAGGATTTCGAAAGTGCAGGATATAGGGTTAAGTACAAATTATTTAATCTAGCTGACTATGGTGTTCCCCAATCTAGACAAAGAGTAATTTTTATAGGGGTAAGAAATGATACACATGATGATATAATGTTTCCCTCTCCGACTTACTCAAAGACTGCTAAAGAAAATACAAAGCCTTGGGTAACAATAGGACAAGCACTAAAAGATATTCCAGAACCCTCTGAGGATTGTACTCTTTATAACCACGTGTATTCTGAATATAAAGTAACAAATAGAAACTTCACGGGACATCGATTGGTAGATCCGGATAAACCGTCACCTACTATATTAGCTAGGGGAAACGGTGGGGGAGGTGTAGTTGTTATTCAACATCCTAAAAACCATAGGAGAATGTCTATTAGAGAAACGGCTATCATTCAAACCTTTCCAATGGACTTTATATTCACTGGTTCAAAAACCTCATGCTACAGGCAAATTGGAAATGCAGTACCTCCGCTATTTGCGAACTTACTAGCTAAGAATTTTAGATAATACAAATTGGAGATGAATTTAAATGAAAATCGTTTCCCTGTTTTCCGGGGCCGGTGGAATGGATCTGGGGTTTATAAAGGCTGGTCACGAAATCATTTGGGCAAATGATGTGTATGAAAGAGCAATTGAAACATATAAACAAAATATAGGGGAGCACATCATTTGTGAAGATATAAAAGATATTCCTTCTGAACAGATTCCTAAATGTGACATGGTAATTGGTGGATTTCCATGTCAAGGGTTTTCGGTAGCAAATATGAACCGTTCTACAGAAGACGAAAGAAATAAACTTTACTTAGAAATGTTAAGAATAATTAAAGCCAAACAACCAAAGTACTTTGTTGCTGAAAATGTAAAAGGAATTCTTAGTTTAGCAAAAGGGAAAATAAAGGAAATGATACTTTCCGATTTTGAAAATGCTGGATATAATGTTACGTGCAATTTAGTAAATGCAGCAGATTATGGAGTCCCTCAACTGAGAGAAAGAGTCTTTTTTATAGGAGTAAGAAAAGATTTAAATGAGATTATCGATTTTCCAGCTCCAACTCATGCAGAGCCTCCTTCCCACTTGTTATTTGGATTAAAGAAGTGGGTAACTATTGGTGAAGCGTTAAAGGATGTTCCTGAACCTGAAGAGGCCCCTGATATACCTAACCATGAGTATACAAAGTATAAACTTCGCTTTAATGGATATATGGGTCATAGAGAAATTAATCCTGATCGCCCTGCTCCTACAATTACTGCAAGAGGTGATAACAAAGGTGGAGTAGTAATAATTCATCACCCCAATAATCATAGGCGATTATCAGTCAGAGAAGCGGCAATAGTACAATCTTTTCCAATGGATTTTGTTTTCGCAGGTTCAAAGACTGATGGTTATCGACAGATTGGAAATGCAGTTCCGCCACTATTAGCTTTTAATTTGGCTAAATGTTTTCCAGTTAATACAAAACACACCGTAAAGGTTTAGGTTTTTACGGTGTTTTTAATAGGAAGCTGTGTAATTTATCAATTTCTATAGATAATTTTTCTACAGGTTTTACTATAGGAAGTCCATATGCAATAATTTGAAGTTTATCAGCTCCAGCATGGGATAAAGGAAATTTATATATTTGTTCAGTATCTGAATTAGTGGGATATATAAGTATCCCACTTTTCAAGTTTATCATGGTTGAGTAGAAAAAAATCTGATATATATCCTCAATTTGCGGACCAAAATTGGAAATCCTTTTTAATTTCATGTCTATTACCATTTTTTTTGTACTTGAAGAATAAACTATATCTGGATAAACTGTTCGGTTACTCCAAGGGATACTAGCGGCGTTAGAATCTGTTAAAAGTAATGGATATTGATTGTTATAATTCGTATCCCTTGAAAATAATTCACTTGATACATATTTCTCAAATAAATCAAATAAATTTATAACCATCGAAAAAGTATTTGCTAACTCCCCCTCATAGGATATAGACTGACCTGATACAATTAACTTTGCTAATTCAATACTAGATTTAAAATGATTTCCTCTTCGAGGTAAATTTATTTTTTTAGCTTTAAATGATTTGGTATTTGAGAGGTTTGGTAGTATTCTTTTTACTTGTTGTGCAGTCTCAATTGTTTTATAACTGTTTGACTGCTCTAATACTACTTTGTTAGCTAAAAATAGTAGCTGATTAACATCATTATCCTCACTAAAAACTTGCTGTTCCGTTGCAAATAATGCTTTTCCCCTAATATTTAAACTAATTTGACGTGAAAAATCTAGCTTCCCTCTTAATCGGGGTGAAATGATTTTTTGATGTTCGTAGTTTCTATAAATTCCTTTTTTTAATGCTTTAAATGCTTCATTTACAAAAAAAGAATATAGAGGTTCGTTTAGTTCGCTTACGCTAGATCGATTTTCAGTAACAAATTCAGGTAAGTATGCAGCCTTTGGTTCGTCCCGCATTGATTTTATCATCATATACATTAAATGAGATGTATCAAATCCCTTTAACCATGTGGGCGGTAAGAATAATAAATCAGAGTCGAGTAACTTAATTTTCCCTACGTATGGCCCTGGAGTAACAATACAGTGTTTTGAGTCAATTCTTTCTATGTTTTCAAACAAGGGCTCAAATTTTTCTTTACCATTAGGTGTTATTCTAGTCCATCGTTCTCTATCATCTAAGGTTTCTTTTAATACTATTTCATCCATTGGAGAAAGAGCTATTCGGATGCCAGTTTTTCCATAATAAATTTTATTTTCAACTCTTCGCATAAACCGGTTCACCTACTTAATTGAGCCATCGTATTAAACATACTAGATAAATCGAAATCAGAAATTCTCCCCCTATAAATGTTAAAGCCATAATCTGTTAGTGTAGTTTTGAATCTAGGCGATAGAAGAATATACTCATTTAGTAAAGGTATAATACTGAAATTCCAAATATCTAATAAAAATCCTTCATCATAATTAATATTAGGTTTTGGCAAGAAAAAAGAGTGTCCAATGCAAAAGTCCTCACCTAACCCCGGATCATCGGCAATAATGTTATTCAAATTTTCGTGTGTCTTTGGAATGTCTACAGGTACTCCTGCAGGGTCGTTTATTGTAACGGATAATTTTTCTAACTCATCTTTAATTACTTTTGAGTCTGGATGTAAGTAGATGAATTTAAACCGTCTTCTTAGTGCTAAATCTAGTTCTACTGCTGACTTATCAATAGTATTCATAGTACCGATAATCAAAACATTTTCAGGTACATAAAAATAATCACCAGTATATTGAAGTTCAATTTGATATTCTGGTCTACGGTAAGCAGGTTCTAACAAAAAGATTAATTCACCGAAAATGCTAGAAATATTGCCTCTGTTTATTTCATCAATAATCAAAAGGTAATATTGGCTTTTATTTTCACGTGCTTTTTCACAAATTAATTTGAATTTCCCTGTTTTATATGAATAACTTAAATTTGCAGAATCAATAGAAGGTCTTATTCCTTCGATAAAATCCTCATAGGTAGAGGCTTGATGAAACAAGATGGTTTCTGCAGCGGCTAATTCACCATTGGTTTGTAAAGTGTTCGCTATATCTAGTGCAATTTTTGTTTTTCCAATACCAGGAGCACCAGCAAAAATTATTTGTTTGTTCATCTTCAAAAGGTCTATATAATTATTTATATCAGGATTTGAAGTTGTTGGAATAAAGGTGTTACTATTAAAAGCTCCCATGTATTCAATAAATTTTAATTTGTGGTCTCTCTCCTGCAACGTTGAGTTATATGCGAAATAACCTAAATTTTCAGCATCCTTACAGAAATCCTCTATTTCAGTTAGCACAAATGTGCTAGATGAAGACTGACCCCATTTTCCATTAGTAAAAGTATTTAAAAAGTAGCAGTTAGAATTAGAGGTAGTACTGGTAACAACTCCACTTGTAATTGAGAAGCTTTTAACAAGCATATTCGTATTTACCAACAAGCCACCAATTGATAAAAGTTGAAGAAACTCTTTAATATTCCTATATGTATTTGACACAGTGGCAAACCCAGTATAAAGATATGAAAGATTAAAACTCGGATGACCTTCTCTCCAAGAAATAATTTCATTAGCAATTTGATTTGGTGTCATGCTAGGAACTAATGGAACTAAAATTAGTGCCATTTCTTGCTCTGATATATAAGAATTTGCAAAGCCACCTTGTTTATATAACTCCACCAAAACGTTAAGTGTAAAAATAAAGGGTTTAAAAACTACTCCATGTGTAAGCCAAGCTTGGTAATCATTATATTGTGTAATAAGACTAGGTAATTGGAAGCGAGATGCAATAATTTTTATATATTCTGAAAAGGAAAATTTCCCTGTTGCCAAAGCTTTTCCTAAAGGTGTAACAACAATTTTATTATTGTTCAGAGATGGAGGACTAAGTATACCGGAATTAGTCCAATAGGGTTGATAACCTCTCAAAAAACTTCTATCATTTGTGTCAACAAAGGAAATTCTACTTCCATTGTCATCTGTCAAATTAAGAGCAAGTAAATCATCGTGAAAGTTCCTGCCTGTAGTTGTACTTAAACCGTAGGGTAAATCATTGTATTTATACATAATTTTTACTGACTTTGGAAAAATATCTACCGATTTAAATATCTCTCTAACAGTCCAGGTAGCCCATAACCATTTATATTCATTAAATGGTACTGTTATAGGAGCAGAAATTATTGAAGTTGCCATTGTATTCCTCCCGAAGATATATATATACAAAAGTTTTTTACCATAAAATTATAACGTATTTTAGCCGGTAATAAATATTGTTTTGGGATTTATTTCATCTAAAAATAGATGTGAGGGAAGAAGAGCAGTTTCAAAGTGAATTATGAAGTTTTTATACTACATAGGAGGAAAATTTCAAAAGGGGAGACATGCTATTTAAGTTG
>NZ_JBALNF010000016.1:0-275 GCF_036962465.1 Neobacillus vireti | reverse complement strand
CATTTAGGGAACATTTTGTGAACTTACTTCAGGCTGCGGTCGTGGTTGGGGACACTAAATTGGATTTTAATCCTGGGGGGCAGTCAAATAGGTTTTTTTTCAATTAAAAAGCACTTTTATTAACACTACGTATACAAGTTTTATAAAATATGATACTATTTATAATTGACAGTGCTGGCATCCTTTCTATTCTTTATTTTCATATTACATGACTTTCATAGCCAAAGGTTTTTAGTGGTGGGCTTGGGGTAGCTAGGGAGGTACATATGAAAAAA
>NZ_JBALNF010000015.1:262-58852 GCF_036962465.1 Neobacillus vireti | reverse complement strand
ATTTAATAAATATTTATTGAAAAACGATAAATAATAATTTAAAATCAAATTACAAAATATTTGTGAGGTGTTTTTATGAATAAAGTGACAACATTGTTTTTAAAGACGGCTGTACTTCTAATGGGAATCCCAGTTCTTGCTTTGTGCATCTTTTTGGTGCCTGAGATCGGGGATGTTGCGGCAAAATTGCTTCCAAAGTTTGCTTATATTAAATATCTTGTTTCCATCGTTTTTTATGCATCAGCAATCCCTTTTTACGTTGCTTTGTATCAGTCATTCAAACTATTACGCTATATTGACCAAAATAAAGCTTTCTCCGAATTATCCGTAAAAGCTTTAAAGAAAATCAAACATTGTGCGGTCATAATCAGTATTCTGCACGTGCTAGTCTTGCCGCTTTTCTATCTCTTTGCGGAGAAAGATGATGCACCAGGTGTCATCTTTGTCGGATTGGTTGTTCCTTTTGCGTCCATGGTAATTGCCGTTTTTGCTGCTGTTCTCCAAATGCTGTTAAAAGAAGCAATCGATATAAAATCTGATAATGATTTAACCGTCTAAGGTACTGAACAAAACAATTAAATCACTTTGTCCTTCAAAGGCGGGTAAAAGAAAATATAGATTGAGTATCTTAAAATGATTGAATAGTGTGAGGTGGATAACTTGGCAATTATAATCAATATTGATGTGATGCTGGCTAAAAGGAAGATGAGCGTAACGGAACTTTCGGAGAAGGTTGGAATTACAATGGCTAACCTTTCTATATTAAAAAATGGTAAAGCAAAGGCAATTCGATTTTCAACGTTAGAGGCAATTTGTAAAGCTCTAGAGTGTCAACCCGGAGATATATTAGAATACAAACATAACGACTAGTTTATCCAAAAACATTCTTCTACATTGTTAGCGGGATAGTAAACAAGCGCAAAAAAAAGGGTAAATACCCTTTGTATTATAAAGGAATAAAAAAATTAAGATGGGAAAGCCTACGGGAGTAAGGGAGGTTAAATTATTATGTCTTTGAAAAATCAGAGGCTCATAAAAATGACAATGATTTTACTTTCATGGCTATCCATCCCGTTTATTGGAAGACGAAATTTAAACAGATTCCTTCCTGCAGCCATATTTATATTTATTCTTGAATTATGGAATGTTCAGATTGGAAGAAAACGAAAATGGTGGGTTACTTATAAAAAGCGAAACACAATTCTATCATTGGAATTTCCTATAGAAGTTGGACCTTTTTTTGTAGGTACTTTGTGGATACTAAAGTCAACGTATGGAAACTTTAAAAAGTTTATTCTGCTCAATGCCAGTATTAATGCTTTTTTCGCCTTTGTAATAACCAAGGTAACCGAAAAGTTAAAAGTCGCTAAATTAGTTAGACTCAATCGATTTCAATTTTTCTTTTATTTATTTTATAAGGCTTTTCTGTTATATGGATTCCAATCCCTTATTGATAGAAAAAGGAGATATAAATGGTGAATTTTAATCAATAGTAACTTTCATTATACTAAAGTCGAGTAAAGAGGCTGAACTGCCAAATCAACTGTTAATGGGATTATCTTTTGTCTTGACGTGTTGTTTAAATTCAATAAAATTCCGCAATAAAACCCTGCTTAGCACATATATATGGGCTAAGGGGGTTTACAATGAAATCAATCAAAATTATCACACTAACATTTACTTTCCGATCTATCCTAATGGTCCTATTTATGTTTTTAATGATTTCTATAGTTGTCGTTTCAAATATTAATATTTCCTCCCTAAAAATGAATAATTCGATCGGTATACTAAATGGTGAAAAACTTTTTTTGCAATTTTTTAAATCCGAGAATCATAGCTTTTTTCCTAAAGTAAAAAATCCTGATTTCACTGTTTCCAAACTGACAAACTTAGCTTTTCAAATAGGGACGACAATTAAACCTACAGATACACGAACGTTTTTAGGCAATGAAATTCCTGGATTAAGAATGTATGACACTGAGATCGTAGTAGCTGGTGAAGGAACCAACATTACTAATCTTCCATACGAATCTGCACCTCCAACTGAGGTTTTGTTAAATGAGAGAAAAGCTTCAGAGGAATTAATAAATCAAACGACAGACGACAATAAACCAATAACCAACCCTGAACATAAAACAGTAATGATTTATCATACCCATAGCTGGGAGTCATATCTTCCAGTTTTAAAGGATGCTAAGAATCCTGACGACGCAATAAGCTCGGACGAAAGAGCAAATGTAATTGGTTTAGGAGAACGTTTAGCTAGGAATTTAATGAGTAAAGGCATTGGCGTTGACCATGATAAAACAAATATGACGCAGGAGTTACTAAAGAAACAATGGAAACCAACAAAAGCATATACAGAATCGCGGGAAATCGTTGAAGCAGCCGCAGCCAAAAATAAGGAACTAAAATATTTTATTGATATTCACCGTGACTCGGCCCGAAAACAAATTACGACGAAAACCATTAATGGTGTTAACTACGCAAAGCTCTTATTTATAATAGGAAGAGAAAATAAAAACTATCTGGATAATCTAGAATTTGCCAAGGCACTGAACGCAGAGCTGGAAAAAAAGTATCCTGGAGTTAGTAGAGGGGTCTTTCTTAAATCTTATAAAGATGGAAATGGTGTCTATAATCAAGATATATCCAATAAAGCAATGTTGTTAGAAATCGGCGGAGTAGATAATAATTTGGACGAACTCCATCATACCGTCGATATATTTTCAGAAATACTGGCTGAGTATTATTGGAAAACCAATGAAGCAAAAGCGGTGAATGGAAATGGGGAATAAGTGCGAATCCTCAAAATAAAGGATCGCTTTTTCCAAAAATAGGCTATGAAGGTAGTGTTAAAATCAGAAAAAGGCCGATTTTTCAAATGAAGGATTGGCTTTTTTCTATCCTTTCTTAATCTGATTTCTTAACGGATCTGGTCTTTCCCGAAAAACAATTATGAGTGAAATCGATAAAAGGATAGAGAGGTTGGAAATGGATTATGTACACCTTTCAATCATCCACCGCCGGTATTACCATACATCTATTGAAGCACCTCCAATCGCTGGACATAAATTATTTCTTCTTCAATCGAAATTGCCGAGAAAAGGATGTCTTCATCTTATATGTCTCAATAACTCAGCGTATCCCTACGAATTTCTTATGTTCCTTAATAACAAGCTGAATAAATTTTTCACGCTCATCTGCACTATTTTTGAGAACTTTAATATTTTCAGTCTTCCTTAAGTAGTGCTTAACCTTTTTGTTATGCCAAATGATGTAATTATATCGAACATCTTGATTCAGGTTGGTGAACCATTCTTCTTCTTTTAATTCATCTATGTTTTTTTCTAGTTTTGACATCGAAGTAGGAAAAATTGTCTCAACCAGACCACCAACCAAATCACCGATTAAATCAACTAAAAAATCACTAATGATTATCATAACTACTCCTTGCCCTTAAATAGATTTTACCTATCAATTTTATATTATTATTGGAAGGGCGTAGGTAAACAATGAAAAAAATCCCCATTTTAATTACTTTTATTTTTCTTTTAATTGTTACAGCTTGTGGTGGTCCATATTTATCCAAAACCTCCGAATTGTATATACTTAAAAAAGCACATTCAGAGGATGATCAAAAAGCATGGATAATTGCTTTTGACCCCAACAGTATTACAGGGAAAAAGAAAACAACAATTATGGTCAAGGAAGCCATGGTGTGGAACTTAATCGAGGTAAATAAAACTTATCTTATAACTTACTCAAAGAAAGGAGATAATCCTTGGGTTTTAGAGCAAATTGAAAATCGAGGTGATGATGATACTATCAGATGAAAAAGTTTTATTAAACTAACGGAAGGGTATTTGAATTTAACAATTATGGTAAAATGTCCGTCCCTCATGAGGATGGACATTCTTGTTATTATTTTTTATTTGCTATTTCTATTTTTTTAGGAGCAAGTGGTGGCTGTTCTAACACTTGTTTTTCACCATAATATCGAACCGGTTTTTTGTCATTGCCAATGAAATTCAACAAAAGAGGAGCTTAAGATGGAAACAAAAAATATTCTTGCAAAGAAAATCCTTACGGAGGCAAAAGGTTATTTGGATGTTGGATTTACCCATTCATTAAACCCATACAGCGGATGTGCTTTTTCCTGCCTTTATTGCTACGTAAGGGAAATGCCGATTCAAAGATTTAAAGACATCCCTTGGGGAGAGTGGTTGGACATAAAAACAAACGCAGCAGAAAATTACCAAAATGAAATCTTGAAACTGCGTAAGAAAGATCAGCCTGTTAATATTTTTATGTCTTCAGCCACAGACCCCTATCAACCGATCGAACGGAAAACAAAGGTGACACGTGAAATAATAGAAGCGATGGTTGAAAATCCGCCAGATTTTCTTCAGATTCAAACACGGAGCCCGCTCATCACGAGGGATATTGATTTGATCACGCAATTGAAGGAAAAATGTAAAGTTTTAGTATCTATGACAATTGAAACAGACAGGGAAGACATAAAGAGGATTTTTTCTCCATTTGCACCAGGGATAAAGTTACGGTTAAAAGCTCTTCAAGCAGTGCATGATGCGGAAATCACCACCCAAGCTTCGATTTCTCCTGTTTTGCCCTTTACTCCTGACTTCCCCAAACAATTAGATGGAAGAGCCGACCACATTTGGATTGATACGTTAAGGATCGGGGATGGTTTGATGGGGAAACGGTCGGAAAAGTTAGGAATGCCTTCTTTATTTAAGAAGCATGGTTTAGCGGCATGGTATCAACCAGATATACATGAAAGAGTGGAGAAATTTTTTACTAAGTATTTCCCACGTGACAGAATACGTGTTTCTAAACAAGAAGCCTTCCTAAAATAAGAAGCCTATTTTTATAAAAGGTTTTGTCCCCGAATACAAATGATTCAATTGAAGCAGTCCAATTCGTAAATGAATTAGACTGCTTCTTCTCTTTTTATAACCACTCAATTCCTAAACGGGATAATACCGCAGCTAGCTGCTGATATACAAAAGTCATGTTAAAAGGAACAGCCGAATATACATTTGAAGAGGTTTTCCGTTGGAAACAGAAAATGTAAACCCTTCCAATTATTCTGAAATATCAATGTTAGATAATCTTTCGATAAACTTGATACGAATATTTTTTAGATTAAAATTTAATTATAGACTGACTCATTCCCCTCGTGTTCCCAACCAATATACAACCAATATTGACCTCAATAACTGAATACATCCACTTAGGATTGCCGTTATGTCTGCAAAGCCTCAACTAGGATCCAACTAGTTTTTTCAATGTTATATGTATGTTTGAAAACTTTTTAAAAGGGTAGGTAAATACTATATAGATAAATTTTTGGGAAGGTGAAAGATTATGAATAAAAAACAATGTATAGCGATGCTCTTAGCTGGCGGCCGAGGGACACGTTTAAAAGACCTGACCAAATCGATGGCAAAACCAGCCGTTCCATTCGGCGGTAAATACCGGATCATTGATTTTACCTTAAGCAATTGCAGTAATTCTGGGATTGATACCGTAGGTGTTTTAACCCAGTATCAGCCTCACACATTGCAAAATTATATTGGAGACGGTAAGCATTGGGATTTAGATCGGAGAAATGGCGGCATTACAATCCTGCCGCCGTATCAGAGTGAGGATGGAGACCGTTGGTATGAAGGTACCGCCCATGCGATTTACCAAAACCTCAACTATGTTGAAAAACATAATCCGGAGTATGTCCTTGTCATATCAGGTGACCACATTTATAAAATGGATTATCGTAAAATGCTTGAACAACACATCCAAACAAAAGCAGAAGCGACGATCTCTGTGATAAATGTTCCATGGAGAGACGCTCATCGGTTTGGGATTATGAATATGGATTCCAGCTCCAATAGAATCCTAGATTTTGAAGAAAAGCCCAAACAACCGAAATCAAATCTTGCTTCAATGGGGATATACATTTTTAATTGGAGCGTGTTGAAAAAATATGTAGAAAAAGAGGAGAAAAAACGATTCTCTTCTAAAGATTTTGGTAAGGATATTATCCCCGCAATGATTCATGATAACCGTGAAGTGTATGCTTACCGTTTTAACGGATATTGGAAGGACGTCGGAACCGTACAAAGCCTGTGGGAAGCGAATATGGACCTACTTTCCTATGAAACTAATCCGATTATTCAGCATGAAGAGTGGGGGATTTATACCCGTGAAACGTCACACCAGCCTTTCTATTTGGACGGAAAAGCGGTCTTAAGTCAATCTCTAGTATCTGAAGGCTGCAAGGTGTTCGGTAGAGTCGAAAATTCACTGCTTTATCACGGCGTAACGGTGAGCAAAGGGGCAGTCATAAAGGATTCGGTGATTATGCCAGGTACGTTTATTGGGGAAAATGCGGTGATTAATCGAGCCATTGTCGGAAGTGAATCGTTTATTTACTCGAATGTTCATGTGGGAGATACTAATCCATTTAGTGAGATTAGCTTAATAGGTAACAATCAAATAATTAAAGAAAACAAGCCTGTAAAAGTAAAGGGAAACGCAGTTTAAGAGTTTTATAATAAAATGGTTTTATGTTAGAAAAAAGCGTGACGTAGTAAAAATCAGGGCAGTGATGATTCATCACTGCCTATTTGTGTTTTTTAAAAGAAAAATTCTTATATTATGCGTAAAGTACTATAATTCAAGCCAATATTTACGATCGAAACTGATTTAATCTTTCATATGTTTCAAGCAGGAAATTATAAAACAATTCCTCCGTCGGGAGCAATTTTCGTTGTGTTGGGTAGATTACACCAACTGTCCGGGTAAGATTTGCATCGGATAGTGGGACTATGACGGTGGACCTCGGGGTGTTATCGACCAATGTCATTTCTGGCATTAATGCCACACCTAAGCCTGCTGAGACGAGCCCTTTTAAGGCATCGATATCTTTGCCTTCAAAGGCGATTTGTGGAGTGAAGCCTGCATCATGGCATGCCCGAACCACTTGCTCGCGAAAAACAAAACCTTCCGGAAGGACACAAAACGGATCCTCTCGTAAGTTCCGCAACCTAATTGATTTTTGATCAGCTAATCGATGATGGAGAGGGAGGAGGGCCACAATATTTTCTGTGAACAGAGTCGCTCCTTTAATTTTCGGTTCCTTTTCCTGATTGGGCATCGGGGCCATCATGGCCAAATTAAATTCACCATTTATCACACCGTCAATTAAATCATAATAAAGAGCATTGCTCATTTGAAATTTAGCTTCAGGGTATCGAGTCCGGAATGCATAAATAATGGAAGGCAAGGTATGGGCCGCCATGCTAATCGGGAAAGCAATTCGAACGGTCCCTTTCTCAGGGTCTAAGTATTCTTCTACTTCTCGCTTCGCATCTTCCATCATGTTCCATACTTGTTTCATTCGTTCATAAAAAATTTTTCCAAGAGGGGTTAACTTGACCCTTCTTCCCTCACGGATAAAAAGTTCAACCCCTAATTCGTCTTCTAAATTGAAAATTTGCCGGCTTACAGAAGACTGGGCAACATGCAGGACATCAGCAGCCTCGGTTACATGCTCTCTTTTTGCGACTTCTAGAAAATAGTTAATTTGCCGCGTCTCCAATTTTATCCCTCCACATTGATGCGTTAAATGCATTGATTTCATCGGAAAATCATATTGAAACTATCAATTATAAAATTATAAAATAAAAACACATATTAGAAAAGAGAATTTTCTTAATTTTAAATACTTTAGGGGTTGAATGGGATGAAAATGCTGGAAAAAGTAGAAGAGAATCAAACAGAAATCGTAAAAGAGTACGTAAATCGTTTATATAAAAAGGTTCAACAACGCAATCCAAATGAAATGGAGTTTCAGCAAGCAGTTAAAGAGGTACTTGATTCTTTAGTACCTGTCCTTGTCAAAAAACCAATCTATATGAAACAAGCCGTTCTAGAAAGACTGATTGAACCAGAACGATTGATTTCCTTTCGCGTTCCTTGGGTGGACGATAAAGGGAAGGTCCAGGTGAATCGGGGATATCGGGTTCAGTTTAGTAATGCAATTGGGCCCTATAAAGGGGGACTACGATTTCACCCTTCCGTTAACGCAAGCATTATTAAATTTCTCGGGTTTGAACAAATTCTGAAAAACTCTTTAACAGGTCAGCCAATAGGCGGTGGAAAGGGTGGTTCCGACTTTGATCCAAAAGGGAAATCGGATTTAGAAATCATGCGTTTTTGTCAGAGCTTTATGACCGAACTTAGCAGACATATCGGTGCAGATATCGATGTTCCTGCAGGAGATATAGGAGTAGGGGCTAGAGAGATTGGTTATATGTTTGGCCAATATAAAAAATTGAGAGGCGCCTTTGAAGCAGGCGTACTTACTGGAAAAGGCATTGGTTATGGCGGAAGCTTAGGCCGGAAAGAAGCAACAGGATATGGAACGGTTTACTTTGTCGAAGAAATGCTGAAAAGTCAGGGATTAAGCTTTAAAGGCAGTACAGTAGTGGTTTCTGGTTCAGGCAATGTGTCAATTTATGCCATTGAAAAAGCTATACAGTTTGGTGCAAAAGTGGTCGCCTGCAGCGATTCATGCGGCTATGTGTTTGATGTAAACGGAATAAATCTAGAGACAGTGAAACGATTAAAAGAAGTGGAGAATAAACGAATTTCTGAATATGTCAACGACCATCCAGAGGCTATTTACCAAGAAGGATGTTCAGGAATCTGGGCCATCCCGTGTGATATTGCATTACCATGTGCAACACAAAATGAGGTAAATAAGGAAGCAGCAGAAATGTTAGTTTCGAATGGGGTAAAGGCTGTCGGAGAGGGGGCCAATATGCCTTCAACTCAAGAGGCTGTTGATACTTTTATGGAGCATCATGTTTTATTTGCGCCAGCAAAAGCAGCAAATGCAGGCGGGGTGGCAGTCTCCGCGTTAGAAATGGCGCAAAATAGTGCCAGGCTTGCTTGGACACTAGAAGAAGTGGATGCCAAATTACAAGGAATTATGAAAGAGATCTATAATAAGAGTTTGAAAGCATCAGTCGATTATGATGCACCAGGCAATCTTGTGGTCGGTGCCAATATTGCTGGCTTTGTAAAAGTAGCAGATGCCATGATTGAGCAAGGAGTTATATAGACATTATAAAGTCAATTTTCCAGTGTAATAGGCGAGTTACAATTAAAAATTATGTGTATGTATACAGCTCCAAATGTTATGTTAATGCTGATGAAGGAACCCATTTAATATAGGGCCTAATACCAATCTTCAAAATGCTCAATTTACATGGTTTGAAATCAAAAAGCTTTTCAAGCTTCATTGGGAATAAAGTGAGTATTGATCATCGATCTCTTGTTCTTGGTACTTGCTTATCATTAACCAAAAAAAGCTGCCAGGCAATGGCAGCTTTTTTTTCATTCGATAGGGAGAAAACTTTCTACTTCTATTTCTGTCCAGCTTGTTTCTGTAAGCGTCCAATAAGAGGGACGACAATGATACCAGCGAGGGTGACCTGTAGAAAGTTGCCAGGGATGGAGCCGACTGGCTGAATCCAGTTGCCATAAAGAATGACTTCGGCAAAATAGTAGCCCACGATTTTGATAATCAGGGCAACAACAACTGCAAGTGAATAGACAAGAACTCTTTTCCCCGGTACCTTTTCAGCAATAAGACCGGCTACAAAGCCCATTGCCCCTACGATAATAAAGGTAAACGGTGCCCATGCTCCCCATCCGGAAATTAGATCGAATAAGCCCATTCCAAAAGCGCCGGCGATGGCTCCTGTTTTTTTACCGTAAACCAGAGCTGCTATAAATAGAGGTACGTTACCGAGATGGATTAGTCCTCCGTTACTCATAATTGGGAGCTTTACGTTAATAAACATAGTAGCAACTAGGGTTAATGCGATGAAAAGTGCATTGATGACTAGCGCTCTAGTTTTCGTTGATGCTGTTGGCGAGTATGTTGTATTCATTTAATAACCCCTTTCTTTTTTTAAATAATATCATAATTTACTATAAGCTCAATACTATTAATTTGCATAGATAAAGATTCTGATAACAACCATGGAAAGTATTTCCTCATGAATCAGTGCATTTGCCCCTTTTAATTCTTTAGTATGTCGAAATTTGTGTTATTTTATTTAGTAACATTTGAAATATTTGTAATATAATTTACTTTGATTAATTAAAACTCTTTATAGATAAAGGCAAACCACTCGAAAGATTGGGACGCAAAGCTACAGGTCTAAGGTTCTACACTATGATGGCTGAGCTGCCTAAAATAGAATATATTTTAGGAGGCTTATATTTTGATAGCACTTACTTGGGAAAAGGAACTGGAGATAGAATGGGAGGAAGCTAGTGACGAAAATATAGTAGAGGCATATGTAGTTAGCATACTGAATAAGTGGGACCAAAATTTAAGAGATTTGGAACAAGAATTAATGAAAAGAAAATTATTTTTAGTTGCATTAGAGCTCTATGATCGTAAAAAGCGCAGGGCATCATTAAATTTGTAGATGGTTAAAAATAGAACAACTAAAAAATGATAAAAAAGCAGGAGTGCCTAGAACATTAGGACTCCTCTTTTTATTCTGAGTTGTATGGAAAGTAGTTTGGATAAACGTACGAAGTTGTTATTCTGCTAAATAATTTAGTAGAATAATACTATTAGCATAGTGAAAATCAAGTGAAAGGAAATACCTTTTGCAAGATAACCATTCGATTTCCACTAGTCATAATGATAAAACATAAAAGAGGGATATAATATGACAACAGAAACAGATAATGAACTTTCTGAACGTTTCGAAGTGGCTTTTAATAAAATACATACTTGGCTGCAAAAAAATATTAAAAATGCAAAAACAAACAAATATACGGAACTACTTAGAATAGGTTTTCCGATGCATGCCATCATCAGAAAACATTATGATGATTTAAAAATATACGGCCGACTTAGAAACTCTATTGTCCATGATAAAGTTGAACCAGGGTTTTATATCGCGGAACCACATATGAGCGTAGTCGAACAAATTGAAACGATCGCGTCCAAAATCAATGAACCAAGGACGGCTCTTTCGATTGCTACCAAACCCGTATTTTATTATCTAGAAGATGCAAAATTAAAGGATATACTTACTGTCATTAACCGTAAAATGTATTCTGTTTATCCAATATACAATCAAAGTGGATATAAATGGCTATTAACAGCAGAAGGGATTATTCAGTGGTTTTCTCAAAATTTAGTCGATAATACGGTTTACTTAGATGAAGTAAGGGTACAAGACTTATATTCTTTCCATCGGCCCCTATCAGTCGAGTTTGTAGGTCAGGAAACAGATATGTTTGTAGTGGAAGAAATATTTGAAGACTATCATCAGAAAAATAAAAAATTGGAAGCGGTCATCATAACTGAAACAGGGGAACAGAGTGAAAAGCCCCTAGGTATCATTACATCTTGGGACTTAGTGGAAATTAATTCATTAGAATAAGGAACAAAGATAGTCACACAACTACTAGTTTAAGGATAGTTGGGAAAATTTTAAAAGTTTAACTATTCTTAATATTTACCTAACATGAGTGTGGTATTTTATGGAGGACAACCTATACGAGGAGTGATGGAATGAAACGTCAAAGCTTTCCCATTTTCGCATTGGTCCTTCTGTTCATGTCTTCAGCTCTTTATCTACCAACGTTTGCTTTAGCAGAAAATGCGCTCGATCCTGCCCCACAACTACAGCCCGTTGGGACGGCAAATGGCAAGAAAATTTTATTTGATAATACCCATGGACAAACAGCTGGTGCAGCAGACTGGGTGTTGGATGGAGGTTTCTCGGATTTTTCCAATGCTTTAGCCAATAAAGGTTATTACGCAAAAGAGCTGAGAAAAACCACTCCGATTACCTATCAAGATTTACAAGATTATAATGTGTTCGTCATCGGGGAAGCTAACATTCCCTATAAAACTTCTGAGCAAGCGGCAATGATTCAATATGTACAAAATGGCGGGAGTATCTTTTTCATTGGCGATCATTATAATGCGGATCGCAACAAAAACCGCTGGGATGCTTCGGAGGTTTTTAATGGTTATCGTCGCGGTGCTTATGCCGATCCGGCCAAAGGGATGACATCAGAAGAGGCTGCGTCTGCCGCCATGCAGGGTGTCACCGGCTCTGATTGGCTGTCAGCTAACTTTGGAATCCGCTTCCGCTACAATGCGATTGGGGATGTAACAGCCAATGATATCGTCACACCGAGCCAAGCCTTCGGAATAACAACGGGCGTCACTACGGTTGCCATGCATGCCGGCTCCACCTTAGCGATTACAGACCCTGCCAAGGCAAAAGGAATTGTCTATCTTCCAAAAACAACACTTGCTTGGAGCAATGCGGTCGATCAGGGCGTCTATAATGGTGGAGGAAGAGCAGAGGGCCCCTATGCAGCTGTTTCCAAACTTGGATTAGGAAAAGCAGCGTTTATCGGAGATTCCTCGGCTGTTGAAGATGCGACCCCAAAATATTTGCGTGAGGAAACAGGCTCTAAGAAGACGACTTACGATGGTTTTAAAGAACAAAATGATGGTACATTACTTGTGAATATCATCGATTGGTTAGCCATTCAGGAAAGTTATACCGCATTCACCCAGGTTAGCGGGCTGCAGCTAGATCAGCCAGCCGCCTTGCTAGCAATGGAAAATCCACAAACATCGACAGAGCCGCAAGTAGAACCGTGGTCTGCACCAGACCCAGGCTATAAATGGTATAATCCATCCACGTTTAAATCCGGATCTTATGGGTACGGTTCTAGCGGATCTGGTGGTACAACTACAACTTTGAATGAAAAATTTGAATCCGGTTCTAAAACTGCCTACACTTCAGGAAATGTGACGCTTGCGAGCGGTTCTTGGTACTTTGATAATGCTCTTATCGGCAATCTATCCACCGATAAAAAAACCGGTTTGCAATCGGCACGTGTACGAGCAGCTGGAGCGATTACGATGAATTTTAATGTCAGCGGGGCGAAGAGTATTCAGATTTCTCATGCCAATTTCGGAACCGACAGCGGAGCTAATTGGCAGCTGCAAATGTCGACGAATAGCGGTTCGACTTGGACAAACGTGGGGAGCACGAATACTAGTACTTCCACTTTAACCGTTAAAACGTTTGCCCTTACCCAAACGGCTTCAGTCCGCTTCCGAATTGTCGTTTCTGGTACTTCAGGAAGTAGAATCAATTTTGATGATATTGTGATAAACAATTAAATACGATATGAGCTATCCCGGGTTTAGTGGGATAGCTTTTTTTTGCCGAATTTTTCAAACATGTCTAACCTTTTGGTCTTTTACTCTTTATTTAAAGGGTGAATGGCGGATGTCCTTATGGAGGGGACTCTTGGCCAACCAACAGAATAGAACGTAAAAATAGGTAAGGACATTTTTAAATTCCTCGGGAGGGATTTTTATGCAAAAAGGATTAGCCGGCTGCGTTTTGATTGCTGCGACTTCGATTCTAGCTTTTCATCCACAGGGTACGCAGAACAAAGAGGGTACAGGAAATGAAAGGGTCATTCAAGATGAAGCTCTATTAGGCGATTCAATTGTAGAAGAAACAGGCAGTACGATACCTGTTACATGGGTTGCGACTATTGATGGGGATACGATTAAAGTAAGGGTGGACGGCAACATAGAAACAGTTCGATATTTATTAATCGATACACCGGAATCGAAAAAGCCAGGCATGTGTGTTCAGCCTTTTGCGATGGAAGCCTTTCAGCGGAATGAGGAGCTAGTGAGAGCAGGAAATATCACACTTGAAATGGAGAATGGGAATGACAGGGACTCCTACGGGCGCCTGCTTGCTTATGTATTTGTAAAAGGAAAATCGGTTCAAGAAACATTGCTTAAAGAAGGATTCGCTCGGGTGGTCTATATCATCCATCCACCTTATCGATACATTGATCGTTATCAGGAGGATGAAAATCTAGCAAAAAAAGAAAAACGAAACATCTGGGGCAAAGTGAATTACGTAACCCAATCGGGATTTAGTGGCTGCATTACAATGAAGTAGAGAACGTTTTTTGATGAAAGACTCTAAAGCACATCACTAACGACCCAAAATAGTGATGTGCTTTTATGTGGAAACAGTTCAATAGAATGGAAAATTTTTGTGATATCTATTCGATTACAAAAAGAGCTAATTGTGCCCGTTGGATGAGTCAATTCAGCTGGTCGGTCAAAAAAACAGATAATTGTGCCCGTCGGGAAAGCAAATTCAGCCTAACGGGCACAAAAACAAGATAAGGGTTGTAATACTAAATCAAATATTCACCGTCTCGACAATGGCTTGATATACAGGTCATATACCAAACGATTATGACAAATTATGAACCCCTTCATAGGACTTTTTGATTAAAATTCGTGAAAGATGTGGATTTTTGTAAGAAACAGCAGGATTTTTACTCTTATTAAAGGAATAGTTAGAATATAAAAAACAAAAGCCATTTTTTTCATTCATTCTATCAAAGTATGAAAGAAGGTATACGATGTGATGAAAGATTTCTTTGCTGACTATAAAAGGTTTATTGTTGTACCAGAAGATAAAAAGCGAGTGGAGAATGAAGTATTTGATCCAAAAAATTTTGCTGCCTATTATATCCTTACCTTGTCCATTTTTGATTCACGTTTAGTGACCTGGAAGGATGCAAGTAAATTTGGCATAGACGTCGAAAAAAGCATCAAAACCATTCTAGGGGATTTCAATCAAAAACAAAGCGAGAAGTACCATCTGCAATTATTAGAATTAGATCCGTTAAAAAACTACTTTATCTTAGCTCTTTCTTCTAAAACGAAATGGAACCCTGGGGAAGAGAAGGACCGTATTGCTTATATCATTGATAGATTTCTGACAAATCCTTTTTATGTTGGACAAGGCTGGTTCAACTTAATTGGAGAAAAAGGAAGAGTAGCCCGTAAACTCTTTTGCTGCTCATTTAAGGAATATACTTGGGAGGGCCAGAGGGAAGATAAATTTGAAAATATCAATGAACGAATCCCTAAAAATGGAGAGATAAAGCTGTTTAAAAGCTCTCCGAAGAGAGATATTCTCTAATCTAAATCATAATCATTTAATGAATGATAGAAAAAAATATCCCCATTTTACTAGTGCGCTAGAATATGGGGGATATTTTATTCCTCACCGAAACCCGCTATTTACCCGTCTCAACATCGTTACGATATTCCAAAGGATTCCTCCTGTTAGCAGAGATGCCCACCACGTAAACTCTAACGTGGGGCCAAAGCCAGGAAGGAACAAGCTTACGGTAATAACCATTCCCATCGATAACGCTCCAATCCCACCAACCTTTCTCTGGGTTGAGAAGCTCGCGCTTTCGATTATTTTCCTCAATTAACTGTTTAGCCTTCACGAAAATATCCTCCCCTTGAATAATAAGTGAACAGGATTTACAATTTGCATCCACTCTGAAGTGATCGTATCAAGTGATTCTTTGCCTTGTTCAGTTAAATAATAATATTTTCTATTTGGACCAGACTCTGATGGCTGCACTCTCCCACTAATAAGACCGTTTTTTTGTAATCGTAATAAAACAGGATAAATCGTACCCTCACTGACATCTCCTAATCCCACTTCCTGCAGTTTCTTCGACAGTTCATAGCCATACACGGGTTCCTTTTCAATGACGGATAATACACAACCATCCAATATTCCTTTTAATAATTGACTTCTTAAGGACATGGTATAGCTTCCTTTCTTATCACATCTATATTGTATAGCAAGGTAGTGGATGAAAAAATCACTACTTTGTTATACATAGTAGTGAGTATATTTTATCCTTTTTTTATTCAACAATGTCAATACTCTGCCAAACTTTGAGTGCCTTCCATTTTTTTGACTCTAGGGTTCATTATTTCCTGGTTTCTTTTCGTATGACGGGTGCGACTTCTGTTGCCAACCGTTCAATGTTCTCGGCGACCTTTTTAAAGGGCATTCCACCTATATCGATTTGGGCTAATAATCGTTGGTGTCCAAACAATTCATAGTGACGCATAATTTTTTCGATAATTTCCTGTGAACTTCCAACAAATAGGGCTTTATCCTTGCTGCACATCTGCTCAAATTCGACTCTTGACCAAGTCTTATTGACCCCATGATGACGATTGAGCTGGTGCCAATAATTGGAATGATACGGGTAATATTCTTCAATTGCCTGCTGATTCGTTTTTGAAATATAGGCATGCCCGGTAACCGCAACCTTCATGTCTTCCAAAGCACGGCCGGTTAGAGCAGCTGATTCTCGGTATCGGTCAACAAACGGCTGAAAGAAACAGGGATCCCCGCCAAGAATCACTAAAGCTAATCCAGTACCCAATCTGCCAGCTCGTTCCGCACTTTTCACAGTTCCTCCTACACCTACCCATATGGGAATCTGCTGTTGAATAGGACGCGGAGAGATGGCTGCTTCCTTTAGGGATGAACGATAACGACCATTCCAGGTGACCAATTGCTGCTCATTTAGTTTTAGAAAAAGCTCAAGGTGTTCTTCAAATAATTCATCATAATTAGTTAGATCAAAACCGAAAAGGGGAAAGGAGTCTAAAAAAGCCCCGCGTCCGGCAATAATTTCAGCGCGTCCATTGGATAAAAGATCCAGTGTGGCAAAATCCTCAAATAACCGAACAGGATCTACTGTATTTAACACAGTTGTAGCACTGGTAAGTTTAATTCGCTTTGTGACTTGGGAAATGGCTGACAAGACCACTGGCGGTGAGGACACAGCATAATCTAAACGGTGATGTTCTCCCACACCAAATACATCCAGCCCTGCTTCATCCGCCAATTTGGCAGCTTTGATGATTTCCTCCATTCGCTGTTTTACGCTGATGGTTTTCCCTGTTAGTGGATCTGGGTATAAATCCGCTAACGAATAAATACCAATCTCCATACCAATTTGATTTGCTGCTTTCAAATTCCTCTCCTCCACCATGGTTTAATCACTTTTACTTAATAGTATTCAATCACTTAAAAAAGGAATTAAATAAATTAACATCGTGAAGTTAATGAGTATGTATGGCAAATTTGCTCAAGGGTTGGTGAGGAGCCGTCCACACAAGTGGTCATCTAACAAAAGTTATTAGAGTTAAATTTCTTTGTGTGACAGAGGTAAAAATGGCTTAATCCCACGTTTATTAAATGGCAGAATTTTTAAATCAGCAATCAGGTGACTGATGTAACCCCCACAACAGGTATAGAACACACCACGGATTCCCAGTGAAGTCTCTAAATTGGAAGAGATGATTCCAAAGAAAACAACACCTAAGATGGAATGGGTATAGCTGCGGTGAGGAGAAAAGGACGCAACGATAAGGTAGATTCCGAGCAGTATTAACCATCGTTCGTCTATCGAGAATCCGCCCACAAGGACCGCTATTCCAGTAATCGTTAACATGTGTTTCTGCTTAATGAGGGAGGCAATCACAATAATTAACAAGCCGATGCCAATCCCCAGCCATTGCTCTAAAACTGCTTTATCCACGAAACTATAGACAATCATCATCAATCCAATGATCAGGGCAGAGAGCCGAATTACCTCATGCGGCAGAGTAATCTTTCCGCGCAGTTTCCCATCAATATCTAAATCCGGCATTAATCCTGAAACACATCCAAGTCCGACAAACAAGAGTGTTTCAGTCGGAGAGGCATGAAATGTATGAGCCACAATAAATCCTGTTGCAGATCCAATGACAGCATGTGAGGTACCATTCAATTTATTTCCACCTTTCATCCTATTAATCTCATTCATACAAAAACAGACAATCACTATTGTACAACAAAACATCTGTTCTGTTTAGCGGTTTGACAAACTTTAAGATTGGAAGTGAGGAAAGGCCTATTATTAAAAAAAATTTGTTTCAATTTATAATTGAGTATTGACAGTTAATGGTAAACAAATTATTATCATTATTAATAATGATAATAAAAAGGTTTCTATAGGGGGAGCTTAGAATGGTTAGTACAGCAACGATTATTTCAATGTTTGTTCCGATTGTGTTTTCATTTGTATTATTTATTGGGTTAATTCTATTTTTTCGCAAGAAGTCAGGTATTGCCGTAAAGCCAGTAATCATAGGTGCGATTGGATTTGTGGTGATAACACAGATTTTGGAAAAGGCGCTCCATCTCGCGGTCATCACGGCTTTTCCACATTATGCTGACCACCCTTGGGCTTTTGGGGTGTATGGAGGGATGGCAGCGGGCTTATTTGAAGAGCTGGGCCGCTTTCTTTTATTTACCTGGCTGCTAAAAAAATTCCATGATTACAAAGGCGGAATTTCTTTTGGCGTAGGCTGGGGCGGCATTGAGGCAGTGGTCTTAATGTTAACGATGATCGTGCCAAACATTTTGTTTGCTTTTATGATTAATGCAGGAACACTAGAAAAATCGTTGGGAGGACAAATCCCAACGGATCAGCTCGCAATGATGAAAGATGCCGTATTAAATAACGGTATCCCCTATTATTTATTAGCCGCTGTCGAACGGTTTTTCGCCGTCTTCATGCAGATTGCTTTTAGTCTATGGGTATTGATTGCGGTAATAAAAAAGAAATTTGTTTACGTGCTATATGCCATTCTGATTCATGCAGCGATTGATTTCCCACTCGTATTCGTCCAGACGGGTTATTTCACAAATTTGTGGGTGGTGGAATTCTATTTAGCCATCGTCGCGATGATTGCGTTTTGGTTGATAAAGAAGGCAAGGGCATATTTACTATAACAATAATAGATCTTTACGCCTGCGTGAAGGTCTATTATTTTAAAAATATTTCCTTCTAAATTTCAGCTAAATTCCTAATTAAGGAACATTTGTTCTTGTATAATGGTATTGAGGTGATAAGATGTCTTTTCATATCATGCTAACAAGGAAAATTTCGGACATAAAGGGGCATACACAAATTCAAGTCCAAGTCATGGATCCAGCTGCAGCACAAATTATTTATTTTACTCTTGATGAACTGGAAAAAGATGAGTTGCCGGAAAGCTTAAAAGAATACATAAGAGGATTACTACCCGAGATTGTGGAGGGGAGATGGCACTATAGTGGGAAACATAAATAAAGTCTATCTTGACTAAATGAAATCGAAGGTTGGAAACGACAATGTTTGACCATGGCTTCGATTTGTGAATTAAGCAGATAGCATAGTTTTTCTCCAAATACTGTTAAGAATATTCATAATTTAAAAAAATAATTTGACACCTTTGCTCGAATCATGATATAACCCCTTTAATAATAACAAATAATATGGCGAAAGAGTAAATAACAGGGGGAGTTACAATTATGGCACATAGCAGCAAAATATTAGACTGTACGATCCGTGATGGGGGATTGGTAAACAACTGGGATTTCAGTGTGGAATTTGTTCAGGATTTATATAATGGTCTTAGTGAAGCCGGTGTGGAATATATGGAAATCGGCTACAAAAATTCTGCGAAACTTCTCAACGCGACGGAGCATAATCCATGGAGATTTCTGGATGATGAGTTCCTAAAAGAGGTCATACCTGAGAAAAAGTTCACGAAGCTCTCTGCTCTAGTAGATATTGGCCGTGTAGATCCAAATGACATTCTGCCCCGTGAGCAAAGCGTATTGGATATGATACGGGTGGCATGCTATGTCCGTGAAGTGGATAAAGGGTTAGAACTTGTTCAAATGTTCCATGATTTAGGATATGAGACTTCACTTAACATTATGGCCTTATCTAGCGTGCCGGAGCATCAGCTGATTGAAGCGATGGAAATGGTAAAAGAAAGCCCTGTAGATGTGGTGTATGTCGTTGATTCCTTTGGAAGTTTAGATCCTGCCGGAATTGCCCATCAAGTGAAAAAGTTCCAGTCGATGCTCCCTAATAAACAGCTTGGAATTCATACCCATAATAATATGCAGCTAGCATTCGCTAACACCTTAACGGCCTATCAAAATGGTGCGATCTTCCTAGATTCGTCTGTTTATGGCATGGGACGTGCCGCAGGGAACTGTAACACAGAGCTTCTCGTTAGCTATATTCAAAAATCAAGCTATGAACTTAGACCGTTACTTGGTGTAATAGAAAAACACATGGTTGAAATGAGAAATAAGTGGGAGTGGGGTTATATCATTCCTTACATGATTTCTGGTGTGCTTAATGAACATCCACGTGTTGCCATGGCATACCGTAATAGCAAGGAACGTGACCAGTTCGTGAATTTTTATGATCAGGTAACAACTCCGGAAGCAACGTTAGCGACCGTTTCGAAGTAGATGAATGATTCACAAGAAAAGGTGTTTTCCATTAAGGAAAGCACCTTTTTTATCTGTCACTATGTTTATTAAGAAAAATGGTCCATGACCAGGGATACCAAAAGCCCCAAGGCAGCAATCAATCCAGTAACGGTTCCGCTTTCTTCGTAGGCTTCTGGCATCATGGTGGAAGTAATCATAGCAATAATTCCGCCCCCTGCGAAAGCGGCAATTCCTGCCAAAAGATAGTCAGGTGCGTTTGAAAGAAAAAAGTATCCTCCCCAGGCACTAATGGTAGCAATCACCAAAACAGACAACCACAAAAGAAAAATTTTACTTTTCTTATATCCGCTGTTTTTTAAACCAACGGTACTGGAAAGTCCTTCGGGAATATTACTGAGGAAAATCGCTGCCACTAACAACCAGCTGACAGACTGCTTTTCCAAAAGACTGGCTCCTACCATGATGGATTCGGGTATAGCATCCATCACGGTTCCGATAAAAATGGCAAGCCCTGCCCCTTTGGCTTGCTGATTGGATCTTTTTCGTTGATTCGCCCCTTTTTTCGAAACGAAATAATTTAAGAGCGTAAAAATAACAGCACCCAAAGTAAATCCGATCGCTGTTGCTTTTAAACCTCCATTGTGGAGGGAATCCTCAAGCAGTTCATAGGAAGCTGCACCAATCAATATCCCTGTACCAAAAGCCATTATGTCTCCAATGATCCTTTGCTTAACGGGTAGAAACATCGCAGCAAGGGCACCTAGGAAAACGGCAGAACCAGAAATGGCTCCCCACATCGCAGCATACCACATAGTTACTCCTCCTTCCAAAATAGGTTTCACTTATGTATAAACGTAATCACGAACGGTTAAACCTTGTATCAATTATAGGGGTAATAGAGGGAAGTGATGGAATAATAAAATTTTGATTCAAGAAAAATTCCCTTCTCAAAGGGAAGGGATACAGACTGTGCAGAATATTATTTTATTAATGTTTCTTCTAGCCTTTTAATATTCTGGTGATAAACCTCTGGGGAAGTCCAATCTTTATAAATAGTAGGAATTTCAACTTTATCGTCTTCACTGTTTTCTAAAACGATAGACATCAAATACGTTATATAGGTAATTACTTTTGTAAGGTCTGCTTTTGTTCCAATTGAACCATGTCCTGGTATTGCTGCTTCGATTTCTAGGTTCTTAACCCTGTGTAAAATTTCAATCCATTTTTTAGGATCCGACTCTTCAAAAAACGTTGGGTGACAGTTAACAAATAGCAGGTCTCCCATAAAAATTACTTTGTTATCGGGAATATAAAGCATTGCATCACAGTATGAATGCCCTCCACCCAACGTAAAGAGCTTTGCATTTCGCTTTGTTCCCTGTATATTCAGTTCGTTCATAAATGTTTGACTTGGTAATACTAATTCCAGGTTGGGTAACGAATCTTTTATTTCACTTAAAAAATTAATTTGATTTTGTAACTCCGAGTTAAAGAAATGATCTAATTGATTTTTTAGGGACTCAATATAATTTGATAGTCCCTGTAGGTCATCTTTTTGTTTTTTAATTCTTAAAGGATGAAGCTCTCTTATCTTTGAAAGAGTAGTTTGGCTAGAAATGATGTTACTATCCTTAAAGGTTTGGTTACCTCGAATGTGGTCACCATGCCAATGACTATTAACCACCAATGTGACTTTCTGATTTGTTACCATTTCAGCGGCATATTTTAGATCTTGTGATGCTTGTTGCGTGTTAAACGTATCAAAAACGATAATTTTGTCTCCTAAATCCACAAAGCCTGCATTTGCTACAGCACCTCCACCTGTTTTCGCTAGAGCGGCATAAACACCATCACTAACCTTTTCAAGCTTAAAGTGTTTACTGTAAAATTCCCCATTCATTTGCTTCACCTCTGAGGTTTTGATATATTCTATTAAACTGTAATTTACAGAATATTACTTATATATATTTTATCATAAGATAGAAGATGTTATTTTTATTCAATCGAGAGAATGATGCACATGAAAACGACATTTGGGGAGTGGTTGTGTTGGTGTTTTCTGATTGATTCAATGATGGAAAGGGAAGGGCTTGCAGGGGAAGAAATAGAAAACTGGTTTTTCCTTTTATTTAACGAGAGAAGAAGGGATGGTTTAGGTAAAACAGAGACTTTATTTAGTCTCTGTTTTCTTCTCATCTAATTTTTCCTCTAGATAACTATCTTTCCATTTATATGGAATATCTCCAATTTTGGAGTCAATTCCTTTACGATCAAGCAGTTCCTCGTATTCTTCCTTCTTTTTGGAAGGCAGAACGGTTTTTTGCTGACCTGTTATGTCTGTCGCAGAATAAGTTTCGTAATCCTCCGCATAAGAATCTTCGTTTATACCACGGTTATAAAGTTCATCATAGTTAGTATAATCCCCAACGAGGTCGGCAGGAGTTTCCGAGGTTCCAAACTTGGCCACTTCCTGAAAACTATCTTGTGTATCGATTACACCGTCCTTCGGTTCATGCCTGAAGGAATTAATCTTAGGCGGCTCTATCAGGTCTTCCTCGACTGGACGATAATCTCCACCAGATGTTTCCGGGGAGTGATTGACACAATACAAGGTGGAAGGTATAACTTCCAGCCGCTCGTAGGGAATATCGTTTTCGCAAACCAGACACTTTCCATAGGTTCCATTCTCAATGGCCTCTAGGGCCGTATTTATTTTTCTAAGCTCTTCATCCTGGTGTTGTTTTAAGGCAAAATCTCGTTCACGTTCAAATAATTCTGTCCCCAGATCGGCAGGATGATTGTCATAGGTCGATAATTCATCGACTGTTTCCCGTAAGCTTGTATCCAATTGACGGTTAACATCTATTTGACCTTCAATGGTTTGTTTATCCTCTTCAAGACTATTTTTTAATTGATCAAGCTGGTTTGTAGATAGCATTATCAGTCACATCCTCTTTTATAGTTGCTAGTAATCACTTACGATATACCCTTTTTGTATATTTAAAAACCTGAATATGGAATGAAGGTTGGGCACGGATTCTTAACAGTGAATTTTGCTGCCATTTTTCAAAATTCCGTTTCTCCTCCTCTATAAACGGGTATTTTACTAGAAAGACAAGGTGACATTGAATGCAGTGAAAAGGGAGATCCATTCATAGGATGAGAAAGCCTTTAGACGGAACAGTTTACTCATAGTCATCTTGCTAAAGTGTATGTTTTGACCAATGGTACCTATTTCTAATTTGAATGGAGTAAAAGCCAGGAAGGAAATCTTCATAACTTCAACTCATAAGGAGGAGAGCACTATGTTAAATTTTTTTATTGGGTTCATCCGAGGAATCACGATGATGGCTCCGTTTTGGTTTATGATTTATGTTGGTTTATCAGGGAAAAATGGGAGCGCTTAATATAGATTCACAGGAAGTTTTTAAAGAGCAGGTTCTGAAACCTTAATGGGATAATGATGTTTTCAATAAAGTCATAAAAAATCAGGCGGAAATCCTGATTTTTTTTCTTATGTTGTCCACACCTTGTTATAAACCCCATCATATTTTATCTAAAAGAGGACGAAGGGAAGAAGAGTGAGATCGTTGGGGGAAGAGAAAAGAGTTAGAAAGGAACCAAATGGAGAATTAGATCGGTTTTCGCAATTAATGTTTGGAGCCAATCGGCGAAGAGAGGGAAACAAAAAGGACGAAAGTAGTTCACAAGAAAATCCGAACCGAGGATATAGGCTTGGAGCCCATCAGCACAGAGAAGGACGTAAGAAAAATGAAAGTAGTTCACAAGATATTTCAGAACGTAATTTAATGTTTAGAGCCCACCAGTACAGAGAAGGACGTAAAATGAATGAAAGTAGTTCACAAGATATTCCAGATCGTAAATTAATGTTTGGAGTCCATCAACACAGAGAAGAACATACAAAGAATGAAAGCAGTTCACAAGAATTTCTGGACCAAAAAGCAGCTCCGCCTTTGAATCGCAAATCCAATCACTTTGATAATTGGTTTTTTGCCTCTAGGAGAAATGAAGAAGAGGACAGTTCGCCAACTCCTCAAAATCAACTAGAACAACAAATTGGAAAACTTCTTAATACGGTGGATGTTGGGTTGCTGATGGAGACGGTTGATATGCTCGTCGAAACAACTAAACAATATAAACCATTGCTGAAAGAAATCTCTCCCATGTTTAATAAATTTATAAAAAAGTTCAAATCCAAATAAACGGTCGAACTTCAGTGTGGATTGCGGCGGTCGTTTGGAGATTTCATTTCATTTTCTAATGAAAAGGGGGCATCAAGGATGTGCTCTTTTTTGCTTTTTACTTAATTTTTATTTAGGTCAAGGGCAGAAGATGAATAGTTGGTTGCGTTTTCGAATAAAAATACGAATAATTATAGTATAAAATATTATTATTGTTCGTGTTTTAAAGAAAAATACCACTTGTGTGAAGTGTAATTATAGGTTACTATAATCAAAAGGCAAACGATAAGGGGTTGTACAAGATGTTTGGTTCCCAAACAAAAAAAGTACTGCTGCTCGGTTCCGGCGAGCTTGGTAAAGAAACAATTATCGAGGCTCAGCGTTTAGGACTTGAGACCATAGCAGTAGACAGATATGAAAACGCTCCGGCGATGCAGGTGGCTCACCGTTCCTATGTGGTGGACATGCTCAATGGAGAAGAACTTCGAAGAGTAATAGAACAAGAGAAGCCGGATTTTGTTATTCCTGAAATTGAGGCGATTGCAACAGAAACCTTGATCGATCTTGAAAACGAAGGATTCCGGATAGTACCGACGGCTAAAGCAGTGAACCTGACCATGGATCGGGAAGGAATTCGGCGTTTGGCAAGTGAAGAACTGGGGATTCCTACTGCAAACTATGCTTTTGCAAACACATTAGAGGAATTGAAAACTGCTGTAGAGGAAATCGGGATTCCCTGTGTAATTAAACCAATCATGAGTTCATCTGGAAAAGGGCAAACCGTTTGCCGTTCAATCGAGGATGTAGAATGGTCTTGGCAAGAGGCTATTTCAGGTGGAAGAGGCAAAAAAACTCGGGTAATTGTCGAGGAATTTATCCATTTTGAATCAGAAATTACCCTGCTAACCGTCCGTTCCACTTCAGGAACAACCTACTGTGCTCCCATCGGACATGTTCAAAAAGATGGGGACTATATTGAATCCTGGCAGCCGCATGACATGTCAATCGAACAAATCGCAGAAGCTGAGGACATCGCAAAAAAAATCACTGATGCGCTTGGAGGATACGGCCTGTTTGGAGTGGAATTATTTCTTTCTTCCAAAGGTGTTTATTTTAGTGAAGTATCGCCCCGGCCACATGATACGGGGATGGTGACAATGGTAACCCAGGACCTATCCGAATTTGCCTTACATATACGAGCGATTTTAGGCTACCCAATTCCATCAGTTCAGCTGCTGAGATCTGGTGCAAGTCATACGATTAAAGCAACGAAGGAAAGTAAGACCTACCAGATAAACGGGATTTCTGAAAGCTTATCCATTCCTGATTCACAGGTTAGGGTGTTTGGAAAACCGGATACAAAAGTAGGAAGACGTATGGCAGTTGTGTTAAGCAATGGAGAAACAGTCGAGGAGGCAAGGCAGCGTGCCGCACTAGCAGCTGACAAAATGATGGTTACTTATGACTAAGTACGAATTAAATTAACTCACAGCAAGAAAAGACAACTCGAAAAGGGGACTTAAAGGATGCAAACAAAAAATCGTTGGTTGATTGCTCTTTCAGCCGTTGGAATTCATATTTCCATTGGTTCAGTTTACGCCTGGAGTGTTTTTACCAAACCACTGCAGGAACAGATGGGGTGGGGATTGAAGCAAATTTCGTTTACGTTTAGCTTAGCGATTCTATTTTTAGGTTTATCAGCCGCTTTTTTAGGGCACTTTGTCGAAAAATTTGGGCCGAGAGCAGCAGGTACACTTAGCGCTCTGTTTTTTGGAGTGGGAATTGCTGGGGCGGGTCTCGCCATTCATTTAGAATCCTTGCTATTACTCTACTTATTTTATGGTTTGATTGCAGGAATTGGCTTGGGGGTTGGTTACATCACCCCTGTTTCTACGCTGGTAAAGTGGTTCCCTGACAGGAGAGGTCTTGCAACTGGACTGGCCATCATGGGATTTGGCTTTGCTTCCTTGATAAGCAGCCCGATTATGAATCATTTAATTGAAGCGTACGGTATTTCAAACACTTTCTATATTCTTGGATTGGCTTACTTCGTAGTTATCTTTTGTTCTGCGCAGTATCTTGCTCCGCCGAAAGAAGGGTGGGTCCCTAAAGGACTAGAAGCCGCTGTCCAAAAGTCCGGTGCTATGAAACTAAACCGTGACCTTCGTCAGTTAACCGCCAATGAAGCAGTCAGAACAAGACCGTTTTGGGCCTTATGGATAATGCTGTTTATCAATATTACTTGTGGAATCGCGATCCTCTCAGTTGCGTCTCCAATGGCTCAAGAGTTAGTGGGGATGTCGGCTGCGGGAGCCGCGGCAATGGTTGGAATCATGGGATTATTTAACGGATCAGGGAGAATTGTGTGGGCCACCATTTCTGATTACATTGGAAGGCCAAATGTGTACACACTATTTTTTGCTTTTCAAATTGTCGCCTTCTTTATGCTGCCAAACATAACAGTTGGAATTCTTTTTTCGATCATTGTTTATATGATCATGACCTGTTATGGAGGAGGCTTTTCCTCAATACCAGCCTACATCGGTGATTTATTTGGAACAAAGCAGCTTGGGGCTATTCATGGCTACATTTTGACAGCATGGGCTGCAGCCGGTTTAGTCGGACCAATCTTTGTAGCCTGGGTCAGGGAGACCACTGGAAGCTATCAAGGGACGTTGGTTATTTTTTCAGGGATATTTATCATCGCTCTAGCTGTATCACTTCTCATCCGTCTCGATATTAAAAAATTAAGGATGAACAGCGAAAATCGCATCGTCAAAAATGCAGGGAATTTTTAACGTTTAAATCGATTTTTCAGGTAATCACAAAAAAAATTGCACATTAAACAAGGGACCACACCAGTATATTTACAAATGGTGTGGTCCCTTTTTATTTTTCTATAACATGACTCTGGTAACAATTGAGTACCCCGAATATCATGCTCCCTATCCGCTATATACGGAATCACATGTTCCAGCTTTTGGTTCATAATAACAATGGTTTTTAAATTGACCAGATTGTGGTTGACCGTACCAGGTGGGAGGACATGGGGCATGTGGATTAAAATACCAAAGGGCATATTTCCCTGGGTGTTGTCGCCAATAATCCAAATTTTGTTTGGCTAATCTTCTTTCAGACGTTCTGGCTCTTTGATAAAATACATTTCCTTTTTGAACAGCTTCAAAGGAAAAATTTCCTCCTTGTACTTGGAAAATAACTTGGTTAATAGAACGTAAACCTTTAAAGTCTAAACAATTAGCTACAAGGCGATTTACAATTACATTTCCAACATATAACATCCCTAATTTTCCTTCACCTTCGGCTTCTGCTCTCATCATCCTTGCCATTAAGGCAACGTCCGCTGTTCGATAGTTTACTCTTGGCATTTTTTCACCTCCAAATTATAAATATGAAAAAAAGCCTACATAGATGTAGACTTTTTTAAAATAAAATCACCTTATGATGTTACGTTAAAAAGACAAGAAAACAAGATGAACTCGTAAAGAGATCATCTTGTTAAATAGTTCTTATTTCGCAGGTAATTTAGTGATATCTAAATCGTGATGTAATTTTTCAGATGGTATACTTGGATTAGGTACTTGGCCTTTGGCAATTGGCTCTTCAATAAACACAAAGTCTCCCGACCCATCAGGTGCACTTCCTGTTGCCCAAAGACCTTCAGAGGATTCACTGCCTTCTGAAAGATTCCAAAATTCATAGGCTTGAGGCTGGGATTCCTGTTCAGCTTCAGCAGGGAAGGAAGCGGGAACTACCACACCGTTTTTCTCTTCAAGCTCTGCAATGGCCGCCATCCACTGGTATTGGTGGTAACGGTCACGGGCAAGCATTTTGCGGAATGTTGCACGGACACCTTCATCGGTTGTCATATGGTACAGACGAGCTACTTGAAGTCTACCCTGGCTTTCAGCGTGTAAATTTGAACGCATATCTGCTAATAAATTTCCACTTGCAACAATGTAGGCACCGTTCCAAGGTACTCCATTTGCATTAGTGGGCAATCCGCCTAGACCGCTAACGAGTAAATGCTGGGGATTAATCCCGCCCATGATTGCAGCAATAGCAGGGTCCTTTGCCGCTTCAGCCTGATCTTCTGGAGACGCACCATCCAGTAATTGACTGATTAGAGAGCATAGCATTTCAACATGTCCTATTTCCTCTGTGCCAATATCCATCAACATGTCCTTATACTTTTCTTCACCGCGACAATTAAATCCTTGAAAGAGATACTGCATCATGACGGTCATTTCTCCAAATTGACCACCAAGTACTTCCTGTACTTGTCGGGCGAGCATTGGATCTGGTCGGTCTACTTTTACCTCAAACTGTAATTGCTTTTGGTGTCGAAACATAAAATCCTCCTTTATCCATTAAAATTCTATACTTTAGTACCCGTCAATCTTTACGATTAATCATTTTTTTACAACAAAACAACCAGGAAACGGTGAAATTTTCAGTGGTATTCCTTTGTTTGTCACACAATAAAGAAGAACCATTTGGAAAGGGGACGGGGTCTGGTTATCTTCTTCAGAAAATAGGGAGTGAAAAGTATAACGGGTTCCGTTTCCTGTCGCAAAACCCGAATATGTAATCGAAATTGTAACCAAAATTGTACCGTGATTTGTAATTATTTTGTAATTAAAATAAAATGGCCCTGTCCGCTATACTGTGCCATTCTTATATCCGATAGCTTAAGGGTATTTATTCAACTACCCTTCTTTGTTAGCTCAATAAAAAAAGGCTGCTTTTTTGGCAGCCAGATCTTTAAGGAAAGCACCCGTAAGCATAAAAAATAGATTAATTATTTATGCATGAAACTTAATATTTCTTATAAGTATTTCTCAGGCTCTACAATCCTTGGAAGATGCCCATTATTTTTGAAAATAACGTTCTGTCTATTTTTCCATTTCATAACTCTAGCTTTTGCTTTGAGCAAAATGGCAGGATCATAGTGACCATGTAATAGTAAAGATTTTTTTGAATCATAGGTAATAGACCCAGTATTGATTGGCATATCAATACTTCCCGGAAGAACTTAGTGTGTTCTTGTGTTCTTACCCACATGTTACTACGCTACCCCTAACTTAATCATTGTTGGGAACCATGTGAAACGTAAAATGGTGGTACTTTAATCCATCCGCGTTTGCGCATTAAATGTTTTAATCTAGTCGCGAAAGCAAATTTTTCTGCTTGAAATTGAATAAACATTAAACCGACATCTGTACGAATTGATTCGGAAGCAGCACCAGCAGCACGCATAATTAAACTTACGATTTTTAAAGATAATTCGTTTGCAATCACATCATCCGTTAATTTAACACCAAGAGGAATACTATTAGGGTCTGATTTTGGCATATCTTCAGGGGCAGGAGGTAACGAAATTCCTTCCTTAATCATGAAATCATGAAGTCTTTCCCTTTGACTGGTCCCTAGTCTCATATCTTCTTCAAGTATTGCTTTTAGTTCATCATCCATCGTGGTATTTATACCTGCTTGAACAGTTACTTTGGCTAATTCAAGTCCAGCTAAGTAAATCCAGCATGCCATCACTTCTCCGACATGAAGAGGTTGGTCTTCGTTTTGGTCTTGAACTGTCAGTGATTTCATGGCATCCATGATTGTTTCCATTATATTTACCATGCGACTCCCTCCTAATCTGGTAGTAGACTATACATATTCTTTGTATGAAAAGACTTTTTATTCAGGAGGTATCGCCAACATTTCGGAAATTTTGTACGCTAAGCAAATTACAATTTAAAAAAGTCATAATAAAAACCTCTAAATAGCGTATGATTCATAAGATTTAAGAAGATAACGTTCGATAAACTCAGCTAATCCATCATTTTCGTGGTGTCCTGTAACAAAATCAGCTGCTGCTTTAACCTTTTCGCTAGCATTCCCCATCGCCACACCAGTACCGACAGACCTAAGCATCTCTATATCATTGGGTCCATCTCCAATAGCTACGACTTCATTTGGGCTAATTCGAAATTCGGTAAGCAGGCTCTTAATAGCAGACCATTTGGAAACATGAGGAGCAACCAACTCAAACCCGTCTTCCCAATCGATGACTTCAGCTTCATTCTTAAACAAGGCAGAAAATTTCGGACTAGGTGCACCTGTGCGAACACTATATTTAAGAACATCCCGATAGTTTGCCAGTCTTAAATCTCCAAAATATCGTGGCGGAATTAGCCCGATTTTTGTCCAATAATCGATTTCTTCACTCGTTTCCTTACAATATAGCCCATTTGCTGTATGGATAATAACATTACAAGGTTTTTCAGCAGTCAGATGGTGGAATCGTTCTTCACTCAGTTGGACGGTCTTCATTTGTATAGCTCTTCCTGTCTCTGCATCGTGAATAGCAGCACCATTCAAACAGATCATGGGAGTGGATAATCCAATTTCTTTGTGGTAGGGAGCGGTTACTTCATAGTGTCGACCAGTAGCTAGAAAAACCTTGATTCCCTGATTCATGAGCCTAATTATGGCTTCTCTATTACGATTGGAAATGCTGTTTGAGGCTTTTAACAGTGTACCATCCATATCAATAAATATTGCACGCACATTCATTTATTCTGCCTCCTCATTCGTGGTAAACCAATCATATCATGTGAATATTAAGCCCGTGTAAACTCTGTGTACAGACAGAATAAAGTTTATTGGAAATCGTGAGACGGTTCTATGCAAATACTTAGAAAGCAATAGTGATTTTTATTGAGGTAAAGCGAATGAGTCCGTGTCCTCAACTGGAGCTGCTACCCCTATTCAAATTTTGTAGAGTGTTATGAATTTGGTTTGCTTGGGTTATTTGGTATCATCTATATGAAACACTGTAATTTAATACGTTAAGAGGAAGAAGGGATGGTGTATGATGGAAAAACAGCTTCCGCCTGGCCAATTTGAAACAGAAAAATGGCCCATACTTCATAAAGGGGACGTTCCCGAGTTCAATAAAACCACTTGGAATTTCAAACTCTTTGGTGAGGTAAAAGAAGAAAAAATTTTATCCTATAAGGAATTTATGGAGCTTCCGAAAACCATTTCTACCGTTAATATGCATTGTGTAACCACCTGGTCTAAATTTGATACAACCTTTGAAGGAATTGCCCTTAGAGAGTTATTAAAGTTTGTTGAACTAAAGGAAGAGGTAAAATACATTAAAATTTATGGTTACTATAATCGGGAGAGATTTGGATATTCTGCCAACCTGCCGCTTGAGCCTTTATTAGGGGACGATTCTTTGTTTGTTTACCGGTGGAAGGATCAAAATCATGATTGGCAGGATATCGATCCAAAACATGGTTATCCACTAAGGTTTATTCCACCGGAAGTATTTTACCTATGGAAAGGCACCAAGTGGGTGTCTGGGATTGAGTTTATGACAGAAGATCAAGCAGGATTTTGGGAAGAGTTCGGCTATTCGATGACTGCAAATCCATTTAAAGAAGAACGGTACCGTTAGTACCGTTCCTCTAAATCGAGTTACTGGTCTTTCTTAAATAACATGCAAGCTGCAGTTTCAGAATGTCTTCTGTATCTGTCAGAGAAATATGAAGGATGTCTTCTATTTTTTTAAGCCTTTTATATAAAGTATTAACGTGAATGTGTAATAATTGTGCGGTCTTTCCTGGTGCTCGGTCATGTTCCATATAGATAAGCAGCGTTTCTTCGAGCATTAAGCTTTTATCATTTTCTGATTGAAGTGGAAGGAAGACCTCATTAATGAATGCATTTAATTCTTCGTTCGGATGATTAATAAAAAGCCGATTAATTCCAATTTCGTCATAGTTCATGATTCCCGTCTTTCTTTTCGAAACTAGATACGTTATGGCCTTGTCGGCTTCTATATAGCTTTTTTGTATAGATTCAAGCTCTTGATAAGAGGAACCTACTCCAATTTTTAAGTCTCCTTTATATAAGTACTTCCAGCTCGTTTGAATCGTTTTAAGATTATTTAATAAATACTTTTTCTCGCTTTGACTGGAAAATTGACAAAGCATCGTAATTTTGTTCCGATATCCGAAAACAATAGGGGTATAGGAATGAAAATGTTGATTAATTAGTGAAATAAGTTTATGAATCTGGATATTGGTCAATTGGATATCCAAGTGAGAAGGTATATTAATCAAAATAACTAGATTATTGGATGTGACATCCATTCCTAGTTCAACTGCTTTTTGTGTTAGTAAATAATTATCTTTACATTCTAGGAAATCATGAAATAAATCATGGGTTTTTTGATAAAACGATTCAGTGAGTTTGTGTCTTCTGATCATTTCTAATGCAATGATCGAGCTAGCTTGTTCTAAAATCATTTTATCTAAGGGCAATAGAATACCATCATTTATTTCCACAATGATTAAACCAAAAGGTACATCGATCGCTAGAATGGGATAAATGTATAAAAGCTTTTCATGTCCTGGAACTTGTAAAGAATGAAAAGATGGTTCTTGACAGTAGGTGATGAGTTTCTTTAACTCGTTAGGAAACTCTGATAACCATTCACCAGGACTTGAAAACACTTGGTCCTCGGAAAAATCAAAGATGATTAATGGTTTGTGGATTAGTTTATTTAATTCGTTTACGATGAATTTCAATCCTTTGCTTTGAAGGGATAGTTTAATAAAGGTGTCGTGAATTTCATCACGTTGTATCAGTAACTGATTATGTAACTTGAGATCGTGGAATAATTTTGAATTTTTTAGAGCAATGGAAACTTGGTCAGAGAAACTTTCTAGCAACCGCTGGTCCTCTTTTGTTAAAAGGGACGTGTGACCATTCTGATAAACAATCAATACACATAAGGTATGTTCTTCTACCTTTATTGGCACCGAAATAATCGATTGCAATGACTCAAATTGAAAGGAATTAAGTAGATGCTGGGTATTTTCAGATGACATCGTTGCTGATTCTCTAATAATATCACCCATCGAAGTCAATCTGATCGATTGATTGGTCTGAAACGTTTTTCCGATGATGCCTTCCCCAATGTTCATCTTCATATTTTTAATTTCTTCACTCGGTCCACCTGTCCATGCCTTAGGAAGTAGTTTGCCTATATCACCGTCATACATCCAAAGGACCCCCATATCCGCACTGGGAATAACGGATAGAGCATTTTCAAGGATTTTCGTTAGCAGAAAGTCTATATCTTCTAAAACAGATATATCACGTATACTCTCTATTAGTTTGTTCCGGATATGTTTCTCTCTTTCTAACATCAATTGTAAATAATAAAGATCCACGAGTAATGTAAGGTGTTCCTGGTTACAGCTTTCCGACCTTTTGACTCCTGCTGTTCTTAGGACAAAGGTCGAGTGACTAGGGTAATAGAAATGGATTTCATTGTAATCCGAAAAAGCCATGGTGATATTTTTTCTCAGAGTCTTTGGAGAAGGGGTCTTATCATGAAATTGATGAGAGGAAACAAGAGAAAAATCCATTCCATTAATACTCTCCCATAACTGATAACTAGGAAGGCAACATTGTTCTCTCAAATACTGCTCGATTTTCATTCGTGCGTTCATATGGATCCCTCCTATTAAGAGTGTATATAACTACATTAATTTTACATGAATGGTGTAGATTTGAACATTGTTTAAATAGTCAGAATTTTTTATATTTAGAATAACATCACATTACTTAATTTGATAGGGGGTAGGTATATGGTAACGAGAGTACAGCAAAATTGGAAGTATATTATTATCACCATGCTTTTTCTAGGATGGTCATTAGGGAATTTTGATCGCTTTATTATTAATTATGCTATTTTAGGTATTTCAAAGGATTTACACTTTAGTGCATCTGAGACAGGAATTGTATTAAGTAGTTTCTTTGCTGGGTATGCCATCATGCAGATTCCAGGCGGTTGGCTGGCAGATCGATTCGGTTTCCGGAAAATCATTATTACCGCCTTACTGGCATGGTCCATCTTTACCGTCTTAACAGGTTTTGCATGGTCCTTATTATCGATGATTCTCATCCGCTTTCTGTTTGGAATTGGGGAAGGAAGTTTCTTTCCTTCAGCGTCAAAAGGAATAGCTGGTTGGTTTCCAATCAATGAGAGGAGCCGTGCCATGTCTATTATGCTCTCTTCTGGAACCATCATGGGGGTTTTGACCCCAATTGCAGGAACGCATCTCATACAAGGCATTGGGTGGAGAGGTATATTTCACTCAGTCGGTGTAATAGGAATTGTCATTACCCTATTGTTTGTTTTCTTTCTTAAGGAACAAACAAGGACTAGTGTTGAGGGAGGGAAAACCTCTAGTAAAAAGAAACAGCCTTTAAAAGATGTATTGAAGACACCGATGATCTGGAATTTGTTTATTGCTTATTTTAGTATTTATGCAGTGAACTGGGGATTAACTTCATGGATGCCAACATATTTAGTGAAGGTAAAAGGGCTCGATTTAACATCTGTTGGTTACGTATCTGCTATTCCTCCGCTCGCAGGTGTTTTAGCGATGTTTTTAAGTGGATATGTCTTAGATAAATTACCTGAGGGGAAGGACAAGCTTTTGGCAGCCGTTTTTGCGGTAATTTCGGCGGGTTCACTCCTCCTCATGGCTTTTGCGCCTAACATTACGATGTTTGTAATCTATCAAAGTATCATTACTGTCTTATTCTCATTTAATATTATTTTGATTACCACTGTCCCTTTGAAGATTCTCCCAGAAGCAGTGGTGGGGACGGCAAATGGTTTTATTAATACCGGTGCGCAGTTTGCAGGTGTCCTAACACCAATGTTGATTGGGTTTTTAGTGGATGCCTTTAATGGTTCATACAATGCAGCATTTATTATGCTGGTTATCTTTGCTCTTTTATGTGCAGGTTCATTATTTACAATTCGACCAAAAAAACAAATTGAGTTAACTAGTCAACATGTAGGATAGGAGATGGATAAGTTGAATTTAACAGAAAAAATATCAAAAATAATTGAGAGTAAACGTTCTTTGTTTACAAATGTAAGTGATCAAATCTGGGAATTTGCAGAAACACGGTTTGAAGAATTTCATTCGGCTGATTTACTTTGTCAAACATTAACAAGTGAAGGGTTCTCGATAACCAGAGGCGTGGCGGGGTTAGAAACCGGTTTTATCGGTTCATTTGGCAAGGGGCACCCTATCATAGCGGTACTTGGTGAATTTGATGCGTTAGCGGGGCTGAGTCAGGAAGCAGGCAGCATAAGTTTTAACCCTATTTCGGTTAAAGGAAATGGCCATGGATGTGGTCATAATCTGTTGGGGGTTGGTGCACTTTCCGCAGCAATCGCCATTAAAGAATATATGGATGAGAATCAAATGGCAGGAACAGTAAGATATTATGGATGCCCTGCAGAAGAAAGCGGCTATGGCAAAACGTTTATGGCAAGGGACGGACTGTTTAAGGACGTGGATGTGGCTTTCTCATGGCATCCGGCAACAATGAACGCTGTCATGCATTCTACCTCAAACGCCGTCATTCATGTGGACTTTAAATTTTCGGGCAGAAGTGCCCACGCTGGTGCGGCTCCACACTTGGGCAGAAGTGCCCTCGATGCCGTTGAACTGATGAATGTGGGTGTCAATTATATGCGAGAACATATGGTTGATGAGGCCCGCATCCATTATGCTGTAACCAATACAGGCGGGCTAGCACCGAATGTGGTGCAATCTGAGGCAGAGGTGACCTATTTAATTCGAGCACCCAAGCCCAATCAGGTAAGAGATTTATTTGATCGAGTGGTAGATTGCGCGCGTGGTGCAGCACTGATGACACAAACGAAAATGGAGCACAGTATACAGGGATCCTGTCATAATTTAATTCCAAACCTGACACTTGAAAAAGTAATGCATCAACATATGCAAGAGTTAGGTTTTCCAAGTGTAACAGATTCGAGTATCGATTTTGCACAAGAGATGTATGCCACTTTGACAGAGGAAGAGAAACAAAGTGCTGCAGCGACTGTCGGTAAAGACATGGCCAGGAGGCTGGCTGAACGACCTATTGCTGATTTTGTTGTTCCATTTTCCGACAAAGTAAGTTTTATGAGTGGCTCAACGGATGTGGCTGACGTCAGCTGGAATGTTCCCACTGCACAATGTGTCACGTCAACTTGGGCGTTTGGTACCCCGTTTCATACATGGCAGGTTGTCGCACAAGGCAAAGAAGAGTATGCACACGAAGCGATGTTACTCGCAGGAAAAGCGATCGCTTGTACAGCTATTTCTGCACTCAAGAATCCCGAATTAATAGAAAACGCCAAAAGAGAATTAAATGAAACGCTCGATGGTGAAACCTATGAATCACTAATTCCTGCAGGTTTGATGCCTCCGAAATTGATGGTAGCAAGCAAATAATCATTTCGTATAAATGATGAATTCCATTACTTTTGCCCTTCTACTATAAAGGTGGAAGGGCAAAGTATTTATAAGGAATAATAGTAGTGACTACAAGGAAAGGAGTACGTTATATGTCCTTTACTTCTTTAAAAGAATTAATTGAACTGGCGGAAAAAGGGAACACAACCATCGCTCAGATCATGTTAAAAACAGAAGAAGAACAAAAGGGAATCCCTAAGTATCAATTATTGGAAAAAATGTCGGAGCAATTAGGTGTAATGGAGGACGCGGTACGAAAAGGGACAGAAAGTCCTGTGATGTCTCGGACCGGCTTGACAGGCGGGGATGGATATCGTGTGAAACTCTATGCAAAAAAAGGGAGGTCGTTTATCGCCCCCAAAACATTAGATACCCTTTCCTACGCGCTGAGCGTGTCTGAAGTCAATGCAGCCATGGGGCGGATTGTGGCAACACCTACAGCAGGTTCAGCTGGCATATTACCGGCTGTTCTTATTCATGCTCTGGAAAGTGGCAGATTTAAACGTAATGAAATTGTTCTTTCTATGTTCACAGCTTCTGCCCTTGGATTAGTCATTGCCAATAAAGCATCCATATCTGGAGCCGCAGGCGGATGTCAGGCAGAAGTGGGATCGGCAACAGCGATGGCAGCAGGTACGTTGGTTGAATTAGCAGGGGGAACGCCATCACAGGTCGGAAATGCGGTGGGGATCGCATTAAAGAATTCACTAGGGTTGGTTTGCGATCCTGTCGCAGGACTAGTAGAAATACCTTGCATTATCAGAAATGGACTACATGCGATCACGGCCCAAGCGGCAGCGGATATAGCATTAGCAGGCGTCAATAGTGTGATTCCACCCGATGAAGTGATTAATGTGATGCATGAAGTAGGACAACAAATGCCTGAATCATTAAGGGAAACGGGAATAGGAGGCTTGGCCGGAACACCAACTGGCAAGCAAATCATGGGACAAGTATTTAACAAAAAAGCTGAAAGCCAGCCGGCAAAATATCAGAGTGCATATGAAATCATTGGCCCGATTATGGTCGGTCCCTCTAGTTCACATACAGCAGGCGCCGTTCGCATCGGCAGTATTGCCAACCAGTTATTAAATGAAAAACCTGTTCATGTGAAGTTCTCCTTAATGGGCTCATTTGCAGAAACCTATGAAGGTCATGGCACCGATGTAGCTTTATTAGCAGGGGTACTCGGGTTGGCAACGAGTGATGAAAATGTCCCCTATGCAAAACAGTTGGCGGATCAAAATGATTTATCTTACGAATTTACCAAAAGAATACTAGGAAGTTACCATCCCAATACGGTTCTCATTGAATTGGAAGGAGAAACGAGAAGGATTAAAATATTGGCGAGTTCATTAGGTGGTGGAAAAGTCGAGGTTCAAGAATTGGATGATTACCCGTTAAAATTCTCGGGTGAGCGGCCGACACTTGTGATCCGTCATATCGACAAACAAGGATTTCTAGCGGAATTATCAAATATTCTTAATAAGCATGGGTATAACATTGCCCGCCTGGGACTAGAACGGGCTAAAAAAGGCGGACCAGCGGTTACCATTTGCGAGGTGGATGAAAAATCCGTTACCACTATCATTCCAATTTTGAAAAAAGAACTCGCAATCTTAGAAGATATTCTACTCGTCCATTTACCATAAGAAGATAAAGGTACATTCATTGAGGTTCAAGCTGCATTGGCAGCTTTTTGTTTTGATTTAAGGATATTTTCGCATAATTGTTGTTTTTCGTAATGCTTCATGGCATCTTTTCGTAAGATAAGAACGTTTGCGAAAATTGCCCTGAAACTTAGTAAAAGGTGCTTAATCAGGTTCAAAAGCAACAAAGCTTAAATTGTTTCAGAGCTAATTGTAGGTATTCTTCCTACTTTTTGTATAAAATAAAATAGAAAATAAAAAGAAAAGGTGAGAACATGAGTCACTTATCCGAGTTTTTATCCGAAAATCATCAGCAAAACGTCGAAGAATTAAAAGAACTGCTCAGGATTCCCAGCGTAAGTTCCTTATCGGAGCATAAAGAGGACATTCAGAAAGCTGCGTCGTGGATTGCCAATAAATTAGAAAGCATTGGCATGGAACATGTTGAAATTATTCAGACAAAAGGCCATCCAATTATCTATGGGGACTGGCTTCATCAAGAAAATGCGCCGACAGTCTTAGTGTACGGCCATTATGACGTACAGCCCGTTGATCCTGTTCATTTATGGGAGACTCCTCCGTTTGAACCAACGATCCGTGATGAGAAGATCTATGCCAGAGGGGCAACCGACGACAAAGGGCAGACATTCTTACATATCAAAGCAGTCGAAACACTATTGAAATTAGAAGGTAAATTACCGGTAAACGTTAAATTTTGCATCGAAGGAGAAGAAGAGATCGGAAGTCCTCATCTTCCGCCATTTTTATTCGATAATAAAGAAAAATTAGCATGTGATGTGGTAATTATATCTGATTCTGATATGTGGGACAGAGGCGTTCCCGCTATCACCTATTCTTTACGAGGTCTATGTGCCTTGGAATTTTCCCTTAAAACCGCTAATTCTGATTTGCATTCGGGGATGTTTGGCGGAGGAGTCCAGAACGCCAACCATCAATTGGTACAGCTTCTGTCCACCCTTCATGATGCAAACGGTAAAGTAAATGTCGAACACTTCTATGATGATGTCGTCGAACTAACAGATTTTGAAAAGGAACAAATTAAAGCACTGGGTTTCGACGAAGAAAAACTAAAAAAATCGTTAGGGCTAACCGATTTAACCGGAGGGGAAAACAATTTTCCTTATCCTGAAAGAATTAGTTCCCGGCCAACCTTAGAAATCAACGGGTTATGGGGCGGATTTCAGGGAGAAGGGACAAAAACGGTCATCCCGAATGAAGCACATGCCAAAATCACCTGCCGTTTAGTCCATAATCAAAACCCTGAAAAAATTCAACAATTAATCAAAAAGCATTTGGAAGAACAAGCACCAAACGGATGTACGGTGGAGGTTTCCTTACAAGATACGGGCAATCCATTCTTAACGCCAATCGACAGTCCGATGATTCAAAAAGCAGCCGAAGCCTATGAAAACGTCTATGGAAAAGCACCAGTTTATAAAAGAGAAGGCGGTTCGATTCCAATTGTATCTGACTTTAACCAATCTCTAGATGTGCCTGTGGTCTTAATGGGATTCGGTTTGCCAGATGAAAACCTTCATGCACCAAACGAGCACTTTAACTTGGAAAACTTTGATAAAGGGATCCTGACCATTTGTTCCTTTTTCGAACTTCTTAATAAGTAAAATGGTGCCTGTCACCACCTGCGGTGGTGACAGGCCCATTTATGAGATTCGGGTGTTTAAAGTTGATAAAGAGTGTGTTGTATTGTATAGACGAGGAGTGATTTGATTCTATGAATGAAACGATTGAAATATTAAGAAACCATCGCTCAGTCAGGGAATTCAACCCTGAAAAAGAGGTAAGTGGAGACCAGATCGAAACGATTATTGAGGCGGCTTTGGCTGGTCCCAATTGGATAAATGGTCAGCAAGTAACCGTGATCGAAGTAAGGGAGCCTGAAAGAAAATCAGCTTTGGCGAAAGCAGCAGGCAACCAGAGGTGGATCGAGGAAGCTCCCGTGTTTCTAGTGTTCTGCATGGATTTTTATCGGGCGAAGCTGGCAGCTGAAAAAAATGGGACTGATTTTAAAGTCGTTGAGGACTTAGAAGCAATATTGATTGGATCCACTGATGTCGGAATCGCACTGGGAAGCGCCGTAATCGCAGCGGAATCGATGGGACTCGGAATCGTTCCAATCGGAGGATTAAGGAGAAATCCGCAAGCCTTTGTGGATGTTTTGAATCTTCCGGAATATGTTTTTCCAATTTCAGGCCTGGTTGTGGGACATCCACGAAATGTACCTGGTCAGAAACCAAGGCTGCCACTGAAGGCTACCCTTCAGAAAGAACAGTATGATGCTAAGATTCAAAAGGAAATCATTGACCAATATGATCAGACCATTTCATCCTATTTGTCACAACGGACAAATGGACAAGATTCTAGTGACTGGTCTAGTAAAATTGCTCAATTTTATGATAACGGATTTGAACAATACAGAAAAAACTCCAGTCCTGCGGTTAAAAATCAACGTTTTCAATACAAGTAGAAAAAGTGTTTGATCTATCGCATTGGATGTTGCTTTCAATCGGGTAAGCGATTTCCATGAATAAAGGAAACTTTTCATGCTCAGAGGATTAGTTTCTCTGAGCTATTTTTCATGCCAAAGAACCCATTTTTAGAAATGTCAAAAGCTCGCCTAATAGGTTTCCTCAAGTTACGGGGAATTTTGTTAGCAGACCATTGTTTAAAATCAGTTGAAAACTATTATATCGGATACCATAATATATCAAAAATTATCATCCTATTTGAGTTACAAAGGCACATGTTTGCATCGGATTTCTGTACATAACGAAGGTTTCTTCTATTAAAATAAATAAAACTATAAAAATAGATAGTAAGAAATTAAATATATTCTATTTATCGCTTATAATAGTAAATAAGAAATTTAAATAACAGAACAATACATAGTCAACTTTTGAAAGGGGATACATATTCTTGAATGCAAAATATCTGGATTTACTGGCCCAAAAGTATGATAGCGCTGAAAAAGTGGTAACAGAAATTATTAATCTCGAATCGATCCTAAATCTACCAAAAGGGACTGAACATTTTGTCAGTGATTTACACGGCGAGTACCAAGCCTTCCAACATGTATTAAGAAATGGTTCTGGTAAAGTTAAAGAGAAAATCAATGACCTGTTTCAATATATCTTATCGGAAAACCAAAGGAATGAATTTGCAACCTTAATTTATTATCCAGAAGAAAAACTGCAGCTCAAAAAAAATCATTTTTATAATGAACTAGAGTTAAATAAATGGTATACAGAAATCATTGAACGGATGATTAAGCTTATTTCTTATGCCTCTTCTAAATACACACGCTCTAAGTTACGGAAAGCTTTGCCGAATCAGTTTGTCTATATCATTGAAGAGTTGCTTTACAAGAAAAATGATTCCACCAATAAGGATGATTATTATTCAAAAATTGTCCAGCAGATCATCTCTTTAGGGCAGGCCGAAAAGCTGATTATCGGTCTTGCCTATACGACACAGCGGTTAGTGGTTGACCATCTACATGTAGTGGGGGATATCTACGACCGTGGACCTGAGCCCGATAAAATTATCGAAACGCTGATTGGTTACCATTCGGTCGATATTCAGTGGGGAAACCATGATGTCCTATGGCTGGGGGCTTTTGCTGGGTCAAAGGTATGCTTGGCTAACATTATTCGTATTTGTGCTAGATATGACAATTTAGATATTATTGAGGACGTATATGGAATCAATCTAAGACCATTACTGAATTTAGCGGAAAAGTACTACGAAGATAATCCAGCTTTTAGACCTAAGGTCCATTCCGAAAAAAAATTATCTGACTATGAACAATTGCAAATTACAAAAATCCATCAAGCTATCGCCATGATTCAATTTAAGTTGGAAATCCCAATCATCAAGAGGCGCCCGAATTTTAATATGTCCGAAAGGCAGTTACTTGAAAAAATTGATTATGAAAAGAACGAAATCACGATAAATGGAAAAACCTACCTTCTCGAAAATAGCTGCTTTGCAACGGTTAATCCAAATCAGCCAGATCAATTATTAGAAGAGGAAAAACAAGTGATCGATAAATTGTTATTTTCCGTTCAGCATTCCGAAAAGCTGGCAAGACATATGAATTTCCTAATGAAAAAAGGCAGCCTTTATTTGAAATATAACGGTAATTTGTTAATTCATGGTTGTATTCCTTTAGATGATGAAGGAAATATGGAAAAAATGACAATTGAAAATAAAACATATGCAGGCCGTGAATTACTTGATACGTTTGAATATTATTTACGATATGCTTTTAAACACCCAGAAATGACAGATGACTTGGCAACAGATATGGTTTGGTATTTATGGACCGGAGAATACTCATCTCTGTTTGGAAAAAGAGCGATGACCACCTTTGAACGATACTTTATTAAGGAAAAGGAAACACATAAGGAGAAAAAGAACCCTTATTATTACTTACGTGAAAACGAAGAAATTTGTAAAAAATTACTTGCTGAATTTGATCTCGACCCTGAGCAGGGGCATATTATCAACGGCCATACGCCAGTAAAAGAAATAGAGGGAGAAAATCCAATCAAAGCGAATGGAAGAATGATTGTCATCGATGGCGGTTTCTCAAAACCTTATCAATCTGTAACAGGTATTGCAGGGTATACGCTCCTTTATAATTCGTACGGTATGCAATTGGTAGCCCATAAACAGTTTCATTCCAAAGAAGATGTCTTATGTGACGGCACGGATGTCTTATCAGTAAAGCGGGTAGTGGATAAAGAACTGGTGCGAAAAAAGGTAAGAGAAACGAATATAGGTAAAGAGCTATTACAAGAGATTTCTATCTTGAATCGTTTGAGGGAATATCGATATATGAATTAACGAAAAGGTAATCATAAAGCATATAGTTAAATCCATCCTTTTGATTTAAAGGATGGATTTAACTATGTTTAGTACTTGACGGTAGAAAAGACTTAGTTTAGTCTTATTATCCCAAGATTCAAAAATAGTATGGAGAGATGAGGTGTAATAAGGATGAGTGCCCAAGATCAAGTGTCGGCCCGAGACCATAAAGACTTTCAAGCTGAAGTAGAGCGCTTGGAGTTTACGAAGGAATATATACGAACCGTTTTAGACATATCAAAAGAGAATAAAGAGTTTGCAGTTGAAAGTATGAAACAATCGTTTGCCGAACTGAATTCTAACGATAGCAGTACGAGCTACACCGATCTCCTCGCGAATGCGAATTTTCTGGAATTGGCTGAAAGTGAACTGAAAAGGTTAGAAAGCGTCATCGGTAAACCTTATTTTTCAAGGATTGACTTTACGAGCACTAGCACGAAGACAGAAGAAGTTTTGTACATAGGCAAAGTATCATTATTTGACCGTGTCTCGCAGCAGCCGATTATTGTCGATTGGAGGTCACCGATTGCCAATGTCTATTATGACGGACGGCTGGGAGAGGTGTCCTATGAAGCTTACGGGGAAACACAAACCGGTTACTTAGCTTTAAAAAGGCAGTATGAGATCATCGATGGATTATTAAAAGAAATCAGAGATATCGATTTAACCACCCACGATGAACTGTTGCAGAAGTCGTTGTCAGGTAAAGCTGACAATCGCTTAACAGAAATTGTTGCGACGATTCAAAATGAACAAAATGAAGTGATCCGGGCTTCTTTAACGCACCCGATTATCGTCCAAGGGGCCGCCGGAAGCGGGAAAACAACGATTGCACTCCATAGAATCTCCTACTTTCTCTATTCCTTTGGGTTTAGATTTCCTCCAGAAAAATTAATGATTCTTGCACCTAACCGACTATTTATTGATTATATCTCGGCCGTCTTACCGGAATTAGGGGTCAACAAGATTAATCAAACCACTTATATTGACTTTATGAGAAGCTGCTTGGACCAAAAACTCAAACTATTTTCGCCTAATTCCAAGCTAATCAAACTATTAGAAGCGAATCGAACCACCAAATCGATGCAATGGGTTTCAAGCTTCAAGGGCTCACTCGAATTTAAGGAACTAATCCAGCGATATATTAATGAATTGGAAGAGAAGCTTGCCCCACAAGAAGATTTTGTCGTTGAAAAATCCGTTCTAATGAAGGGCGTAAAGCTGAAAAAACTATTTTTAAAAGAATACACGTACATGCCAATCTACAAAAGGCTTGGAAAAATTAAAAACCTGTTAGAAGATGATCTAAAAAAGAAAAAGTCGATTATGTTGGCGAATCTGAACAAAAAATATGAGGAAGCACTTGAAAAAGCCCTTTATAACACGAAAATGAAGTCAGAAAAAAGGAAGCAAATAGTCGTTTCCTTAATGGAACGAAAGGAAGAGAGAAAAAAGCGGGTAGAACAAGAGGCAAAGACTGCTGTAAAAAAATATATGGATGCCTTTGTCATGAAGGATATATTCACCCTTTACAGGGAACTTATGTCTTCTCCTGAATTACTAAAAAAGCATTCCACTACTCTTTCATATCAAGAATGTAAGGTACTTAGTAAGTACTGTTTGAGGATTTTTGAACGAGGTGCTTATGAAATGGAGGATTTAGCGCCAATCTTTTTTATGAAATCAAAGCTTGAAGGCATCGAAGATAAATATAAAATGCGCAGTATTTTCATCGACGAAGCACAGGATTACAGCTATTTTCAATTTGCAGCTTTAAAGGAAGGCTTTGAGACTGACTTGTTTACGATCGTAGGGGATTTAGCCCAAGGGATTCATTCCTATCGCGGGTTAAATAGCTGGACACCGGTTTTGAAAGAAATCTTTCCGAATGCGAATTATCAAGCCTTACAAAAAAGCTATCGAACGACGGTCGAAGTCATGAATTTAGCTAACGAAATCCTGATGTTAATGGACCAGGAATTGCCTAAGGTCGAACCTGTTATTCGTCATGGCCAAAAGCCACTTTTTAAAACGATTGACACTAAGAATCAGGAACAGGTCAGGATCCTGCTCGAACAAGAGATTACTTCACTCAAAAAAGAAGAACTGCACTCGATCGCCATTATTGGACGGACAGAGAAAGAAAGTCAAAGAATATACCAGCTCTTCGAAAATAGTCATCTGCCGATTCAGTTGTTAGCGGAAAAAGAAGAAATGAAGAAGGGGTATATCGTGATTTTACCTTCTTATTTATCAAAAGGGCTGGAGTTTGATTCTGTTTTGCTCGTAAGCTTGGAGGAGTCGTATTCACTAGCAGACCTGGACATTAAATTGTTGTATGTCGCGATGACAAGGCCGATGCATCGTTTGTATTTATACGGGAAAGAGCCGGCCGATTTTTTATTAAATAAGGCTAATTCCATTCATTTCGAGATGTAAATGGATGGTAAAGGAAGTCAATTAAATGCAGGTTCTCGCCCTTTTCTGTGACAATTGAAAGTTACTTGACAGTAGGATTCCACTTATATAGGGATCCTATTTTTTGTCTATCTTAATGTTTAGTTGGAAAGCCACAGTAATGGACCAACTGTTTTGAGCTAAGTTCGTCCTGTCCATAAGTACATTCCCATAAAATAGTACATAAGATAATTTGAATTGTTGTGAGAAAGGAATGAATTAGATGTACTATACCCCTTGGAGGTATCCATACCCATATCAGCCTTATGTTAATTATGGTCATGTCCCAATGTATGATCATTATAGGAGACAGCCTGATTACTGGAATGTTTATGATGACGCAAGAAATAAGATGAAAGATTTTGGGGGGAAACCATTTGTAGTCAATATTAATGAGGCTGCTAAACAGAACAATACGTATCGTACCGCATTGTGGACAGGAAATCATTTGCAAGTTACATTGATGAGTATTAATATTGGGGAAGATATCGGTTTAGAAATTCATCCTAACATTGATCAATTCTTAAGGGTTGAACAAGGTCAAGGAGTTGTGCAAATGGGCAAGACAAAAGATAATTTAAACTTTGTTCAAAAGGTTTATGATGATTTTGCCATTATGATACCTGCTGGTACCTGGCATAATGTAACAAATACAGGTAATACCCCGTTAAAACTTTATTCGATCTACGCTCCTCCACAACATCCATTTGGTACGGTTCATTTAACTAAAGCACAGGCTTTTGCGGCAGAATCATAGAATGAATAAATTTCTTCCCATAAAAAAGAATCAGGATCCTTCATTATTAAGAGGATCCTGAAATTATTATATCAGCTAAAAAATTTAAAAATGGCATACTGAAGCAGGGCCAGAAAAAATAAAAAGGAAAAATTGTAGATTGTAAATTTTGTTAAATACGGTTTACCCTCGCTGGGATTTGCTTGAATATATAATTTGTAAGAGATGACACTGGCTAGTGAAGCAATAAGTGTTCCAAGTCCACCGATATTGACTCCCAATAACAAAGGCTTCCAGTCATTAGTAAAGTGAGAAAGCAGTATAGAGGCAGGTACATTACTAATAATTTGACTAAAAAGGATAGAACTAAAAAAGATAGAAGCAGGGTTTTTTAGGCTTGTATTTGCAAATGTCTGTACAGCCGCAGCATGAGATAGATTGCCAATAAAAATAAAAAAACAGATAAAGGTTAAAAGCAATAAATAATCTACCTTTAGTAATAATTCTTTGTTTAATAGAAGGGCAATCAATAACGTCACTATCAAGGCAATCTCATCGTTTAAAATTCCAAAAATTGAAGCAATAATAATTGCAAGGACCACTCCCCAAACCGCTGTCTTTTTCCCATTTACAACCCTAACCGGCTCAAGGTCTACATTCAACTTTGATCCATTTTGTCTTCGAATAAGGAAATAGAGAGAACTAAAACCCAGGATAGCCATAAAGGCAACCGTTGTAAAAAAAGACAACGGTTTAATCCCAAAATAAGAATATAGAAACAAATTTTGCGGATTTCCCATTGGAGTCAAACTGCTGCCAATATTTGCTGCAATGGTTTGAAGAATCACCGTCTCCATCATAGGTAAATTCGTCTTTTTGCTAATCAAAAGAGTCAAAGGGACAAAAGTAAGTAAGGCTACATCGTTAGTAACGATCATCGAGCTAAAAAAGCATAACAAAATAAGAATCGATGAAACAGATTTACGATTCTTACATTTATTTAAAAGACTAATCGCCAATTTATCCAATACTTTAAGTTCTTCGAAAGCTTTAATAGCAAGCATAAGATTAAATAAACAAATTAGTACATGAAAATTAATGTATTCCAGTTTGGGCGGCTGAATGGCACAGCTTAGAACCGCAAGTACTAAGGATATAGTAAAGACGAGGTCTTTTTTTAGGAAATCAAATAGGAACGCTAATTTGTTTTTTTGTTGTATCAATATAGTTTCTTTCATTGCATCATCACCTAAAATCATACTAATCTAAAACCGAACCTTATGATTCTATCATGTATATAAATAGTTGGGTAGAGAATATCCTTTATGATTGTGTGATTCTTTATCATTAAAGTTTATTTTAATTTTGAACCAAAAAAGGGAATTCCAAGAAAAACGCTTGGAATCCCTAGTACTTTGTTTTCTTATGTTATTTTTTTAATCGAAATGGTACGGTTGAAACAATCACATTTTTTTGATAAATGAGATAGAGTCGTAACAATAAACTTGATTGGTTATGCAAGAAATCGTGCCATCTTTTTTTTGTAATAAATTGAGGAATTAATACCGTAATTGTGTATTTTTGTTCATTGGCCTTTTCCTCAACGATTTCGATAAAGCGTGCAATCGGTCGTAATAAACTTCTGTAGGATGTATACAAAGTCACAAGACGAATATCTGGCTGCCATTCCATCCATTTATCCTCCATTTGTTTCTCACTCTCACGGTCAAAAGCTACATAAACGGCAATAACGGAGTCACCAATTAACTTCGCATAGTTTAAGGAGTTTTCGACCACCTTAGAAATCCCAGCTACCGGGACAATGACAATGTTCCCCTCTAACGGCAGAGCTTCATCACCTGCAGTTATCCTAAGTTGTTCACCAACGGCATCATAATGCCTTTTAATCCGATGGCACACAAAGACAATAATCGGTAAGAAGATGAGAATATACCAGACTTGAGAAAACTTTGTGATAAAGAAAATGATTACAACCGTGAAAGTAATCAGCGCGCCAATTAGATTTATGGTCATTTTCAATTGCCAGCCAGAAGGCTTCTCTCTCATCCATTTCACAATCATACCTGTTTGCGACAGGGTGAAAGGGATGAATACCCCTACTGCGTAAAGGGGAATAAGTTGTTCTGTTGCTCCTTCAAAGATGATAATCAATAGAATAGATGCAACACTTAGCGTAAGGATTCCGTTTGAATAACCAAGTCGATCGCCGCGATTTAGGAACATTCTCGGTATATACTTGTCTGTCGCGAAGTTAACCGCTAACATAGGGAAAGCAGAAAATCCGGTGTTTGCAGCAAGTACCAAAATAAGAGCCGTAGTTCCCTGGATGAAAAAGTATAGGAAATTTCTCCCGAAAATTTTAGATGCCATCTGGGAAACAACCGTTTCATCTGCTTTAGGGGAAATCCCCAGCCAATAGGCTAAAAACATCGTTCCCGTGAAAAGAACCGCTAATATGGCCCCCATAATCATTAACGTATGAACGGCATTTTTAGCTTCAGGTTCCTTGAAATTAGGAACCGCATTTGAAACAGCCTCTACTCCTGTAAGTGCCGAGCAGCCTGATGAAAAGGCGCGCAATAGGAAAAATAAACTTATCCCGGGAACAGCCGTCCCGATCGGTGTATGTAAATGGGATGGAATATGTCCGTTAACAATTTGCCACAGTCCCACTACAATCAAAAGGACTAACGCCAGGACAAAGATATAGACGGGATAGGCGAGAACAGAAGCAGATTCCGTAATACCTCTGAGATTCAAAATCGTAATCAAAATAACTAAGAAGGATGCGATAACCACATTATAGGGATGTAATAGAGGGAATGCCGATGTAATGGCATCGGTTCCGGCTGAAACACTGACGGCGACTGTTAAGATATAATCGACTAATAATGAGCTGCCTGCTACAAGTCCTGCATTTTTCCCCAAGTTACTTTTCGAGACAACATAGGCACCACCGCCATGAGGGTAAGCGTAGATAATCTGACGATAGGATAAAATGAGCGCAGCTAAAAGGATGAGGACACCTACTCCAATTGGTATCGAATACCAGAGCGCAATAAGACCTAAAGTGGATAGGACAATGATGATTTGTTCTGGACCGTAGGCCACAGAAGATAGGGCATCGGATGACAGGATGGCAAGTGCTTTTAATTTACCTAATCGTTGTTCGCCTAATTCACTTGTTTTCAGCGGTTTACCAATTAAGGCTCGTTTAAATATTGAATAACGCATAAGGTCCCCCGTAGTGTAAGCATTTGAACTGCAATTAACTAACTTATAGGATTATATTACCCGATAATTCCCTTAAAAGTCATTTATGTAATGCAAACCCAAAAAAGAACACTAAGCTTTTAGTTGGTACCTTAAAAACTACAACATTTTAAAAAAATAAGCCGCCAAATTGGCGGCTTAATGACTAATGTTGAACTTGCTTTTGCTGCTCCATGACCTTCTTATGTGAAGGAAGGAAGAAGGTTGCAATGAGGTTCGCGACCCCGATAAAAAACACAAGAATAAACACTAAGTGCATTCCATGGGCAAGCCCTTCATGGATCATGGTAATCACGTTTGCAGGAAGCTTATTTATGGTTTCAGAGCTTAAGACATTACTAATATTGCCTCCTCCGCTCCAACCACCGCCTGCATGTTCTTTCCCATAATTAATTAAGGAGTTGTTAAAAATAGTTCCAAAGACAGCGACCCCGACCGTTTGGCCAATCGACCTAGTGAACGTGTTGGATGCCGTTGCCGCACCACGCATTTGCCAGCCAACCGCCGATTGAACGAGAACGGTGGTTGGAGTGGTCGCGTAACCCATTCCAAGACCAATTACAATCATAATTCCTACAAAGTACCAGTACGGGGAGTCCAGCTCCACAGCCAGCAGCCATGTCCCACCTAGGGCAATCAATACAGCACCAAGGATGGCCGTTAACTTAGAACCAATTTTATACATATAACGACCAGCAAAAGTAGCACCTAAGGGCCATGCGATCGACATTGGCATAAGCGTAAGTCCTGAGCTCGTTGCACTGTGTCCGAGAATCGTTTGGATCCACATGGGCAAATAAACATTGACGCCAATCAGGACAGAAGCGGCTAGAAAACCGATGAGATTAGAAACGAGAATCACTGGAATCTTGAATAAGGATGGAGGAAGCATCGGTTCTTTTACTTTGGTTTCGATATAACCAAATAGCACAATAAAAATCACCGCTACAGCAAACAGGATGTAAATGGCTGTAGAATTCCATGCATATTTCTGGCCCGGACCTGCATTGAGTAGAGCGTATAATAGAGTCGAAATTCCAAATGTAAACGTAATTGCTCCAAGATAATCAATTTTACGGTCCTTTTTCAATTCAACTGTTTCGTGGAAGAAGACAGTGATTAACACAAGCGAGACTAAACCGACCGGCAAATTAATATAGAAAATCCAACGCCAGCTGATTTGGTCCACGAAGAAACCGCCTACTAAAGGGCCAAGTAGACCTGCGATTCCCCAGACAGCACTAAATACTCCCTGCATTTTGGCTCTCTGCTCGCCAGGGTAGAGGTCACCAATAATCGTAAAGGTTAACGGCATGACAGCCCCCGCACCAATTCCTTGAAAAGCTCGGAACCAAATTAATTGAGTCATCGTATGAGCAGCACCTGACAACATTGATCCTGCCACAAATAGAATAACTCCCGTGATAAAAATTTTTTTACGGCCGAATAAATCAGCTAATTTACCGTAAATAGGTGTTGTTACCGAAGTGGTCAGTGTATAGATGGCAAATACCCAGCTGATTAATTTTAACCCGCTCAGGTCACTGACAATCCGCGGCATGGCGGTACTGACAACCGTGACATCAATCGCGACTAATAGAATCGCAACCAACATTGCAACGGTTACCATTTTACGATTCGTTGTTGTTTTTGGCATGTTTTGTCTCCTTTATTTTTAAATAACTAAGGTAAAAGTCCTTTTGTTTGTCAAGTTATTGACTAAATTAGTTTAAGTTATCCTTACAACTTAGTCAACTACTTGACTAAGTTTTTTCACTGCATTAAGATAATCATAATCTATGGACCGGAGGTTTGTATGGAAGAAGTAAAAACAAACATTACGTTAGATATTTTTAGGATATCCAATCTCTTAAGCAGATATGGAGCAAAGATAGTTTCGGAGGTTGGCCTGACTAGCATACAGCAATGGGTGATTCTAAGAACCATCATGAATAGGGGAGAAATTTCTATTGGTGAACTAAAAGAGGAAATGCTGGTAACAAAACAAAATATGACCGGTATGATCAATCGTTTGCAGCAATTAAATCTAGTTACCCTCTTTCAAGACCCTGAAGATAAAAGACGAACGCGAGTGAAAATAACAGAGGAAGGAATCCATGTGTATGAGCAACTGAAATCGTTACGAAATGATTTTAATGCAGAGACTTATCATATTTACAATGATCAAGAAATAATGGTTTTAAGTGATTTACTCGGCCGGCTTGTGGAGCATTTGAAAGTGGAGTAATCTATCAAAACACTCGAAAAATAAGCCAACAGCAAGCCAATAGAGCTTGTTGACGACCGACCATCAAAAAAATGTGTAAACAAAGTAGTCAATAAAGCCTATTGACGACCGACCACCAAAAAAATAAGGCAACAGAGTAGTCAATAGAGCTCATTGACGACCGACCATCCAAAAAATAAGACAATAGAGTAGTCAATGGAGCTTATTGACGACCGACCATACAAATAATAGGTCACCTGGGTAGTCAATAGGCCTTATAAAATGTAAATATATGTGGGTTTCTTAGTTCAAACCTTCATACTACGGTAAATGATATTTTTCGATATATAATAACTACGAGGAGGGTGATAAATATGAAAGCCATTCAAGTTACAGAATTTGGCGGACCTGAGAAATTAGTATTTACCGACGTTGAGGAAGTAGTTGCAGGAAAGGGAGAGGTATTTGTTCGTTTATATGCCGCGGGTGTGAATCCGAGTGATACTTACACCTTAACAGGTACATATGCATTTAGTGTTCCTCAGTTGCCCTATACCCCAGGCTTAGACGGTGCTGGGATTGTGGAGGCGGTTGGAGAAGAAGTTACGAATGTTCGTGTTGGTGATCGTGTATTTATTGCGTCTTTAATGGGAGGTAAAAGTACAGGTACATTTGCTCAAAAAGTTGTCTGTGATGCAGCTTCGGTTCATCCATTACCGGACCAGGTCTCCTTTGAACAAGGTGCAGCATTAGGGGTACCGGCATTAACCGCCTATCGTGCACTATTTCAACGTGCTTGTCTAAAGCCTGGACAAACCGTTCTTATTCATGGAGCCAGTGGCGGGGTTGGATTACAGGCTGTGCAAATGGCGAAAGCTCACGGTGCTACAGTGATTGGAACGGCAAGCAAGCCAGAGGGCAAAAAAATGGTCCAGCAAGCTGGAGCAGATTTAGTTATAGATCATGTGACAGAAGCAACGACTGAAGAGGTGCGGGCCTTAATGGATGGCAATGGACCTAATGTTATTATTGAGTTTTTAGCCAATAAGAATTTAGAAACCGATTTAAAGCTGATTGCACCATTTGGCAAAATCGTCATTATTGGAAATCGCGGTTCTATCGAAATAAATCCACGTCTTGCCATGCAAAAGGAATGTGATATTTTAGCAACCGCTCTTTGGAATGCCCCAAAAGAGGAATATGAACAAAGCATTCATGGTGTCATTGGCATGCTGACAAGTGGTGCACTTCGTCCGGTTATTGGGACAACGATGCCGCTCCAGCAAGCGTCGCAAGGCTTTGAACAGCTAGAAAAAGGGATAGGAAATGGGAAACTTGTTCTGACAATTGACTGATTAGGTTATAAAAACGAAAAAAATAAAGGGAAAGCCACTGACTTTCCCTTTATCCTTCATCCCAGCAGGGACCCCAGTCTATTATTAAACTAATGCACTTCCTTGAGCATCAACTGAGCTGTTCATGAACATTTCTAAGTCGGCTTTTGTATTGGAAATGCCGCCTACACCAAAATTCTCAATTAAGAAGTTTGTTACGTTTGGTGACAAGAAAGCTGGTAAGGTTGGGCCAACGTGAATATTCTTCACACCTAGGTAAAGTAAAGATAAGAAAACGATCACCGCTTTTTGCTCATACCATGCGATATTATAAGATAATGGTAATTCATTGACACTTTCTAATCCAAATGCCTCTTTCAGCTTCAATGCCGTCATAACGAGAGAGTAGGAATCGTTACATTGACCGGCATCAAGTACTCTTGGAATACCGTTAATATCACCTAAATCCAGCTTATTGTAGCGATATTTTGCACAACCGGCTGTTAGTATGATCGTATCTTTTGGAAGCTCTTCGGCAAACTCTTTATAATACGTTCTGCTCTTATGGCGGCCATCACAGCCAGCCATGACAAAGAATCGTTTAATATCACCGTTTTTCACTGCTTCTACCACTTGATCAGCTACTTGAGCCACTTGATTATGCGCAAATCCTCCAATAATTTCACCGGTTTCAATTTCTACTGGCGGCTCACATTTCTTTGCATGCTCAATAATAACCGAGAAATCCTTTGTACCATCTTCATTTTTAGGAATATAAGTTACACCTTCAACAGCCGTTGCTCCAGTGGTATACATTCTGCCTTTATACGATTCCTTTGGCGGTACAATACAGTTAGTTGTCATTAGAATTGGACCGTTAAATTTCTCAAATTCACGAGTTTGTTCCCACCATGCGTTTCCGTAGTTACCGACAAAGTGGTCATATTTTTTGAATGCTGGGTAATAATGCGCTGGAAGCATTTCGCTATGTGTATAAACATCTACTCCCGTACCTTCCGTTTGCTTTAATAACTGTTCCATATCTTTCAGGTCATGGCCGCTCACTAAGATTCCTGGATTTTGGCGTACACCAATGTTTACTTTCGTCATTTCAGGATGACCATACGTGGATGTATTGGCTGTATCTAAAAGCTCCATGGCATGAACGCCGTACTTTCCACATTCCATGGAAAGGTCAATTAATTGTTCCATACTTACGGAATCATCTGTAATCATGGCAAGTGCTTTTTGCATAAACGCATTTAACTCTTCATTTTCATAGTAAAGGTTTGCTGCATGCTCTAAATAGGCAGCCATTCCTTTTAAACCGTAAGTCACTAACTCTCTTAATGAACGAATATCTTCATCTCTTGTCGCTAAAATACTAACTTCTTGAGAAGCAGATTTCACTTCAAGCTCATAATTGGTTTCACCATTCCAAGTGACAAAATCGCTATGGTTGTCTAACGAATACCCTGCATTTGTGATTGCTGCTTTAATTTCTTCGCGGAGCTTTAATCCTTCTCTTACTGTAGTAAAAAATTCATTTTTATCCCAGTTTGCATTGGTAATGGTCATAAAAAGACCGTTTACGACAAATACATCTGTTTTCTTTTGATTGATCCCGATTTTACGAGCGATTGTATTCACAATCGATACTCCTTTAATGGTGTAAATCAATAAATCTTGCATATTTGCTAAATCATCTTTTTTTCCACAGACTCCAACAACGGTACAACCTGTTCCCTTTGAAGTTTCCTGACATTGAAAACAAAACATACTCATTTTTTAATTCCTCCAAAGAATCAATATCGATTTCAAATTCATTTACAATTTCTCTTAGTTAGTTTGAATGATTGAATAAGGGTCAAAAGCAATTAACAATATAATCAGCTTATTTACATTGTCATTATAGATTCATTGATTTTAAATTTGGAGTTCTTTAAGAATCTGTTCATAAACAAGTCAAAAAGATTTGAACACTTCGTGACAAAGGATAAGTGGGTGGAATTTGAAGTCGAGCAGTCTATTAATAATGAATCCTTTAAATGAAGTAGAAATAAAAAAGAAGCTGACTCAAAAGGTCGATCATTACGACTCTTATGGGTCAGCTTTTTTATTTCCTCAGTCATGATTACGGAGGAATACCAGGGAGAAGGAAGATTCCTATTTCATTTGTAATAATGCTTCTGCCAGATGTTTCCGAAAGTATTGTACAAGTGGACCGGTACCAAAGGCAATGATGACAGTAGCAACTCCCACAACTGCTCCAAAGGAAAAACCAAGCGCAACAGCTAATACATCAGTGATCATTCGGGCGAGTGCAAATGGAATTTTGTCATGCGATAATTTCTGAATGATTAGTGGCAGGGCATCGTAAGGCGCTATGCCTAAATCGGAGGTCATATAAAGGGCAACTCCCATTGCCACGAAAAGGATGGCAATAACAAGGAAAATACTTCTTGTCATGAACAGTGGGGTAGAGCCGAATAACTTATAATAGCCATATAAAAAGAAATCGGAAAAAAAGCCGATTCCTACCATGTTAACGATCGTACCCATCCCAATCGTATGTCGAACAAATATAAATACAATAATCAGTAAGATTAAATTAAATAGTAATTGATAAATACCGAACGAAACATGTAAAAATCCACTTAATCCTAAATTCATCGTACTGCAAGGGTCAGTACCAAAATTACTTAATCGCAAAAGGGAAACAGCAATCCCTATAAATAAATTACCGACCAGCATCATCCAAAATCTTCTCCAATTAAATACATGCACGAAAATTTCCTCTGCTTTCATGGTAGTTGAATTTTTTTGCCTACCAATGAAATAATAGCCCTTTCATAGAAAAACTAGCAACCTATTTATTTTCTAATTCAAAGGAATTGTTGTACGAACTGAGTATGTCAAAAATAGCCACATTTCTCCAATTGCTAAAAAGCAAGGGAATCAAGCACAACTTGATATAAAAAAGAGGACGATCTTAACAGCGATTGAGATAGAAGTACCCGAACGAATGATTGGAAATTCATTGAGCAGTTTAGATTTTTCGAGAAAATATGGACTTACAGTCTCTTTTAAAATACGAGATGGAGAGCCTATATTAACTCACTTTGTAGAAATTCCTTTTCAAAATGGGGATTATTTCTATATCATTGGAGAAAACACGAACATAAACAAATTTAAGAAGAAATTTCTATAGACCTAACTTGGGCAAGTATTCATAGAGTACCTGTGCGATTTAAATACATTAATTTTCTAGGGCGATGCTTGCATTAGGGCATCGCCTTTTTTACAGTTTGATATTGGAAGAAATTCTGGATATAAAAAGTATACTTGCTTCTCAATTTTCAAAAAATAGATAAATCGATATCTCACGAGCTAAAGATTTGAATGTTACTCAATTATAAATTAAACTTAAATTAAGTAACATTGAAGGAGTAATGCTGAGGTGGAAACAGTCGATGCACTTAGAGACCTGGAACAAATACATTCCATAAAAGAACACCTTAAAAAACAATCCTATCGGGATTATTTATTGTTTGTTGTTGGAATCAATACAGGTCTAAAAATATCTGAACTGCTTTTGATTAAGGTAAAGGAACTTTTTAATGGCGAGGGAGAAATTAAGGATTTTTATCATTACTCAGAAATGGAGAGTGAAAGGAGGAAGACCGTATTTTTAAATAACAAAGTGAAGGAAGCTGTAATCTCTTACTTAACTCAAGTCAACAGAGAAGAACAGATTTATTTATTCCAATCACGTAAGTTTAAACAACCGATTACGCGGCAGCAGGCCTATCGAATTATTCATGATGCTGCTGTAAAGGTAGGCATTGAAGGAAAGATTGGGACGAATTCACTGGCAAAGACGTTTGGATTTCATGCATTCAAACAAGGTGTTTCGATTGCACTTTTACAAAAACATTTTAACCATTCAACACCAGCAGAGACTCTGAAATTTTTAGGGATCACGAAAGATGACATGATTACCACTCAGATCGATGTGAATTTGTAAGTTCTAATTTTTCAGTGGAAGAGAGGAATTTGATGAATACAAACAAAATACATAAACCGAATAAACTAAAATTGATCCTGCGAGGTTTGATGGTCATTATCGGGGGATTTATTGCTGCATACGGACTAGAAACGGTCCTTATTCCAAACAACGTATCGGATGGGGGAGTAACGGGGCTAAGTATTGTTGGTTCAGAACTATTTGATTTACCATTAGGAGTTCTTATTGCTATCATAAACCTTCCTTTTATCTGGTTAGGTTATAAACAAATTGGAAAAAGTTTTGCCTTATTTTCGATTATTGGAATTGTGTCACTAGCGGTTGGTACAATTCTCATGCATCATACCCCGGCTATTATTGAAGGGGATACGTTGTTAATTACCGTTGTTGGCGGAATTATCATTGGATTTGGGATGGGCTTAGCCTTACGTAATGGTGGAGCATTAGATGGTATTGACATGCTTGCAGTTCTGCTCTCACGAAAATTACCATTTGGTACAAGTGATCTCATTCTATTCCTAAATATATTTGTGTTTATTTTCGTTTCGATTGTTTTTGGTCTGCAAGGGGCGATTCTTTCAGCAATTGCTTACTTTATTGCTTCAAAAGTTATTCACATTGTGGAAGAGGGGCTAAGTGGTTCGAAAACCTTTAATATTATCACCGCTCAACCTGAAGTAATGGTAGAGACCATTCGTGATCGTTTAGGCCGCAGTGCCACGTATAAAGTAGCGTATGGAGGTTTTTCACATGAAAAATTTAAAGAAATCACCTGTGTGATTAACCGCTTAGAAGAAACGAAACTTAAAGAAATTATTAATGAACAGGATCCTAAAGCCTTTGTTACAGTCTATGATGTAGCAGAAGTAAAAGGCGGTAACTTTAAAAAGCATAATATTCATTAGATGAAGTTAATAACCATTCAACAACCGTCCTAATCGACTAAGGTGCAAGAATGGATAACTGGCTGCCAGCAATTTGGCAGCTTTTTTTATTACATCCTAAGTAGAAATACCAAAGTGACAACTACTTTGGAATATGAAAAATATGGTAAAACCATCTTATAA
>NZ_JBALNF010000015.1:0-212 GCF_036962465.1 Neobacillus vireti | reverse complement strand
AACATTCATTTTTTAAAGGGGTTATATAATTGGATATATGGATAAAAAAAGAAACATATCCTTAGAATTTTGGCTATTCGATAATAAAGTTAAATTTTTTCGACTCGGTCACAAATCAATGCATTAAAGCTAAGCACAATTGCTTAGCTTATTTTAGTGATAATACAGTTGTTATTTGCAGGTTTCTCTACATCCTCTGATCTACTTAGAGA
>NZ_JBALNF010000014.1:36371-40379 GCF_036962465.1 Neobacillus vireti | reverse complement strand
GACAAAAAGAATAGATTAAAAAAGATCAATTATTTTAATTAAATATCTGTATATGGTTACCTATTGATTTGAATTAGTATAGTAATAGTTATTGATTTAAATAGAATCGAGCTCAATCTGTTTAGGAATCAAGGTTAAAAAACAGCAATATTTTTCTCTCGGTAATTATATTTTTTTATGAAAGGATATGAATAATGCTTACATTAAAAACAGAAGGTCTCGTGAATCCAATCGGGATCGATTGTAAGAAGCCAGAGTTTAGTTGGTTGATTTTATCTGACGAAATAGGTGTTATGCAAGAATCTTATAAAATAATCGTGAAAGAAGAAGATGGAAGCATTGTTTGGGATTCAGGGGAAGTCTTCTCAGATACTGCTGTTGAGATTTTTTATGAAGGAGAACTTCTTGAATCATCCACAAGATACAATGTTGAATTATCAGTAGTAGATAATCATGGAAATAAATACGAATCTAAGAATCATTTTTTTGAAACGGGACTTATGTTAGAGAATGAGAAATCCTTAGGTAATGGTGCTAAATGGATCGGAGCAGATGAGTTAACATTGGATGCGACCTCTGCATGCTACTTTGATTTGAGGATGGATCTAACTTTAACGGAAGGGTGTAATAAGGCAGGAATCATTTTTGGCGCAAATGATTTTCGATTAAAAAACAAGAACTTTAATATATGGGGAAAAGCGGAAGAGCTTAATTATTTCAAATATGAAGTAGATGTAGAGCAGCTTTTAAATGGTATAAGTGATACGGCAAAGCTTAATATTTATGTCGTTGGTATGCCGGTTCTTGGACAAAGTATGGAGAATGACTCAAATGAAGCTGAGTTTTCATTAGAGATTCCAAATACAGTGATTTCTAAGGAAAATGCTTATGAAAAGATGAGTATTTCAATAGATACATTGAGTAACTTAAATCAGGTCACTTTTAAGATAAATGGAATAGTAGTCGATGAAAATCGTCAGCTTAACCCTTTAGGCAACACGCATGATTATAATACTTATCCTAATCTGAATGAAATTGGTTTTTCAGTAGCTGCAGGAGAAAAAGCCATCTTTGAGAACATAGCGATTCATAATCCAGGACCATATAGTGAGGGAATTCTTTTTGGAGAGAAAATTGGAGCTACCTACGATATTTTTAAAGGTCTTGAAGGGGTACATGTGGGAGAAGATGGAAGGATTGTTGTTGGCGGCAATCAGGATATTTTAGTATTTGCCAATCCGTCATATGGCAGTGCTCCTATGCTTAGAACAGAGTTTAAGGCTGAGAAAAAAATTGAAAAAGCAAGACTGTATGTTTCGGCTCAGGGCATCTATGAAATGTGGATGAATGGAGAGAAAATTAGTGACCACTGGTTTAACCCAGGGAACTCGGAGTACCGTGAAAGAATTGCTTACCATACCTATGATGTGAAAGAGTTACTTAATAGTGAGAGTAAGAATGCCATTGCCGTCCAACTGGCTGAAGGTTGGTGGAGCGGCTATCAGACCTTCATCGTCCATAACTATAATTTTTATGGTGATCGTCAAGCTTTGATGGCAAAGTTAGTGATCGAGTATACCGATCAGACGGTTGAAACCATTGTAACGGATGAAGAAAATTGGTCTTACTATGGTAATGGACCTGTTGAGTATGGCTCCTTCTTCCAAGGGGAACGCTATAATGCAAACAAAGAAGTAGTTGGCTGGATGAATGTGGACTTTGATGAAAAAGGCTGGAGAAAAGCAGTTGAGATTCCAACCGAATCTACATTTGAAAACTATACTTTTATGACAAGATTGGATGAGCCGATTCGAATTATTAATACGATTGTCTCAAAAAGTGTACAAAAAACCAGCGAGCATAAAGATTTCGAAGGTAATTATTCCTACATTTATGATATGGGTGAAAATGTACTGGGAGTTCCTCATATTGTGATACCAGAAGGAGTGCTTAAGGCTGGTCAACAGTTAATTATCCGTTATGCTGAGATTCTTTATCCTAGTCATTTGAAGGAATATCAAGAAGCAGGCATTGCAGATATGATGATGGTTGAAAATTATCGTGCGGCTCTTTCGACTGACTTTTATACTGCAAAAGGAAGTGAAGCGGTTGTCATAGAACCTCATCGAACCTATCATGGTTTCCGTTTTATTGAGATTTCAGGACTCAGTGAGCCGCTTCCAGTGGAATTTGTTGAGACATACCTTTTGTCATCTATAAAGCTGTCTTCAACCTATGAATCTTCGAACCCATTGGTCAATAGATTATATAAAAATGTTCAGAACTCCCAAAACAGTAATTTTATATCTCTTCCAACAGACTGTCCACAAAGAAATGAGCGGCTGGGATGGACGGGTGATGCGCAGGTATTTTCCATGGCAGCAACCTATAATGCCGACGTTTATAATTTTTATCGTCAATGGTTATACACCTTAAGAGATAGTCAGTTTACAACAGGGGCACTTCCTGTATTTGCTCCAAGCTATATACTGCCTAATCAAGATACAGGTGGATTTGGTGGTTTCTGTGGTGTTTCTTGGGACGCAGCTCTTGTATTGATTCCATATAACCTATATAGACAATATGGCAAGAAGGAGATCATTCGTGAAAATATTGGAGCCATTGATAAATATCTAAACTATTTGCTGGAAAATCCAATGACTATTGATGATAAAATTTATAATGGATTAACCAGCAAAACGGGTATTCTTGCTGATTGGTTAAGTATTGAACTTACCGACTACACGTTAATTAATAATGCCGTTTATGCCTATTTATTAGAAACTTCATCAAAAATGGCTGAAATAATTGGTGATACTGAGCTTTCTAATAAGTATCAGGCTGCCTATGAAATAACAAAGGCAGAGTGGAACGAACTTTATGTTGATGAGGATGGCCGTACAAGAGATTTTGAAGGGAAACTTCAAGATACTCAAGCATCTTACGCAACTCCGCTTAGATATGGTGTATTTAATGAAGAAAATGAAAAGAAAGCTGTGATCCATTATCAAGAAACAGTTAAGAGGACGTTAACGGAGAAGGGTAATTATACGATTAAAACCGGATTCTCAGGAACCCCAAATCTTGTACCTACGTTATCCAAATATGGATATATAGAGGAAGTTTATAACTTATTTGAATCAACAGAGTATGCTTCATGGCTATACCCTGTTATCAATGGGGCAACATCCATATGGGAACGCTGGAATTCCTATACGGTTGATGGTGGATTTAATGGCAATAATTCTATGAACTCTTTTAACCATTTTTCGCTAGGTGCTATTTATGAATGGATGATGGGTTATCAACTAGGAATCATGTCTGATGAAGAAAAATCAGGCTACAAGCATTTTATTCTTCAGCCTCAAATGGGTGGAAAGATGGAATATGTAAAAGGAAGCTTTGAGTCGCCATATGGAACGATTCATAGCGGATGGACAAAGAGTGGGGAAAGTTTGTGGGATCGGTATGAAGTAAAAGTACCTGCAAATACAACTGCTGATTTATATTTACCTGTTGAAGAGGATGCTAAGTGTGAGGTAGTATGTGAAGGTGTTATTTATAGAGGAAATACGACTTTTAATCATATAAAAGTTGCCCATTTTGAACTTGTATCTGGCAGCTTTAGGTTTAATAGATTGAATGAATGTATTGAAGTATCGATAAATCAATAGCTCGTGCGATCGCTTGGGCATGAGTTCGGTATTGGACCGGACTCATGCCTTTTTATTTTATCTTAATGTAGATACTAGTGATTTATTTTGATAAATACCAGTGATTAATCCTTAATAAATGTTTAAGTAAATTCTGCGGGGATTGATTCTGTAATGGCACAAATCATAATTCCTTAGGGAAATCAAACAGTCTTCATCACTGTCGAAGGAAAGGAAAAGCTACGGCAGTTATGAAGTTCTCATAACTGTCTAAGGAAGGGAATAGGAAGAGCTACGGCAGTTATGAAGTCCTCATAACTGTCTAAGGAAGGGAATAGGAAGAGCTACGGCAGTT
>NZ_JBALNF010000014.1:18507-36325 GCF_036962465.1 Neobacillus vireti | reverse complement strand
GTCTAAGGAAGGGAATAGGAAGAGCTACGGCAGTTATGAAGTCCTTATAACTGTCGAAGGAAAGGAATAGGGAGAGCTACGGCTTATTAGCATTTGCAATGAGTATCGAAATCAGCCTCATACTGGAGGAAGTAAGGGAGCCGATACAGAGTTTGGAGCAGAGTTTGAACAAAGTAAAAAAGACAGGAAAAGAGCTGCCAAAGAAAGTAAAAACAATAGCTAAAAATTAATCGGAGCCGTCCTCAATGACAGTATCTGGAGGCGGCGCACCAGGAATATGGGATTTCTTGAATACCATTCTTGTTACTGATTTTGCATTAGAAAAGTATAAATTTGAAAAATGCTTTCCTGACGCAAAAATAGAAGGAGAATCGTGTAATAACACAAATTCTCCAAGCGAAAATAAAGTTTATTAATTTGCTATCACAATCGGAGCTTTAATCACATCCATTACCTTTGAAGCAGGAAGTCCATTTTCTATTAACTGGACCATGACCTTCATGTAACGGTGGATATGATGAAAGTAGTGCTTATAATCAGAACAAAGATAACTCAGTCCGGGTTCATTATCGTGTGTCCGCACAAATCGATGTCTAGGGCATTCGCCGTGGCAGGCAAATTTGACCTCACATTCCCTACATTGCTTGGGAAGGGAGCTTTTCTTGTTTTGCCCAAAGGCTTTCTGTTTGTTCGACTCCACCATTCCCTTTAGGTTTTGTTCTAAAACATTCCCTAAATGGTAATCCGGATAAACATAATGGTCGCAGGAATAAATATCCCCATTATGCTCGATTGCCAATGCATTCCCGCATTCTTCTGAAAAAATGCAAACGGTTGACGGCAGTCCTAACCAGGACTCAAGTGCCCACTCGAAGTTCATGACGTGTACAGTACCAACGTCATTTCGAACCCATTCATCAAAGATTTCAGTAAGAAAGTTTCCGAAAGCTCCCTGTTCTACACTAAAATCAGTAACTAAATCTTTTTGCCCCTCAGCATGATTTGCTTGTGGTGTAGCATGTCTAAGTCCAATTTTGACGGCCATCTCATCAGGTGTTCTCTCAATAATCGGGTTAAATTGAATAAATTCTACTCCCTGGTTTTTTAAAAAATGATAGACTTCCAGTGGCTTTCTTGAAGACTCTCTCGTCACACTAACGAGTACATTAAATGGAATCTCATATTCTTTCAGTAAGTTAAGTGCCGCAAGAACCTTTGAGAAGGTTGGATTTCCCTTCTTATCCACTCTATAGTAATCATGTAAGTTCTCTGGACCATCCAAACTGAGACCTACTAAAAAAACATTTTCCTTCAGAAAAGTACACCACTCATCATTGAGGCGAATTCCATTCGTTTGTAATGAATTAATAATTTTCTTGCCTCCTGCATATTTTGCTTGCAATGAAACAACTTTACGATAATAATCCAGCCCAACGAGGGTTGGCTCCCCACCTTGCCATACAAACTGAATTTCAGGGATATCCTGTGACGAGATATACGTTTTTATAAATTTTTCAAGAACTTCATCTGACATTCGGAAATTGTTCTTTTTTGGAAATAATGCTTCTTTCTCCGTATAAAAGCAGTAATTGCAATCAATATTGCAAATAGGGCCCGCAGGCTTTGACAAAACGTGAAATCCTGTTCCAATTAGTTCTTTTTGCATTTATTTGTGGTCAACTCCTTAAGTAGGGAATAATTCATTATCATAGTGGTGATAAAAAGAAGGCATGGGGCAGCCTTGTTGTTTTTATGAAGGCTTTCCCATGCACCTTTCAATTTTTATTAATGCGCAGTCCCTGGGATAAACTTCGTAACATCAAATTGAACGTAATCAAACTTCCCTGTAAAAGCGAAATCTCCTAATTTTTTATACTCTTGAGCGACTGGATTTAGTGCATCTTTTCCAATACTCATTCCTTCAATCGTAACAAGAGGGGTGGTTTGAATTTGACCTTCTCCAACCTTCTGTCCATTGATATAGAGCGTTCCGATACCCCCAGCCATACTAGTTCGCTTGAAGTCTAACTTAATTTCTGATTTACCAAGTGGCACATTCTTAGTAGAAGTTATTTTGGAGATCGAATCGAATTTATCGTAAAGGAATGTAAGCTTGTTTTCTTTGATATAAAGGGTGTATCCTCCGATTTCATCTCCCATGGCGACAAGAACGCCAGAATTCGAAGCATTTTCTCTAGTCACAGGCACGGTAATCGTAAAACTGCTTGTATTTACTGGCGGTGCAGCGTTAGGAGTGACCAATCCTGTACCTGGGTAATATTTGAAGTTGTTCCGGTTTGCAGCTGAATCTTCTTTGATATACCCCATGTCATTAGGGCTGCTTTCTTTCAATGGCAAGATTTTATATTTTGCTGCCTCAGACATAAATAGTTTTTGAAGTTCTGCTAGTTTATCAGGTTCTTTGTCCGCGAGATTTTTGGATTCTGAGAAATCTTCCTTAACGTTGTATAGTTCCCAAATATCATCATCAAAGGAGGTACCGTTCTTATGTTTTGCGATCGCTTTCCAACCTTCATGATAGATGGCCCGGTTTGGCTGGAAATACGAAATCGCTGTTTTCCTAACCTCAGGAGCATTCGCATCGTTAAAAGTGCTAGCAATACTAGCCCCGTACATCGGCATCTGCTCAACCCCATCAATCATCTCTGGCACCTCATATTTAAGGATGTCAAGAACGGTAGGGGTAATATCTGTCACATGTACATACTGTCTCCGTATTTCTCCCTTATCGGTAATCCCTTTTGGCCATGTGATGATCAGCGGATTTCGGAGCGCACCTCCGTAGACGCTTCCCTTATAAGTATTGAAAGGCGTATTTGATACTTGCGCCCATCCTTTAGGGTATAAAGCTTGCATATCTGGGCCGCCAATTAGATTATACTTCGGCATAAGATCTTCTGTTGTCGGTTGTCTGCCTGCCGTTAAGCTGCTAAAAAAGCTATCTGTACCATCCGGACCGCCTGAATCGGTCGCTCCGTTATCCCCAATAAGCACGATCATTGTATTATCATACTGTCCAATTCCCTTAAGATAGTTTACTAACTTCCCAACTTCTTCATCTGCTTGTGTGATATATCCAGCATATGCCTGCATAAATTTCACATATAACTTCTTTTGATCAGCAGTAAGACTGTCCCATTTCTTTACATTTGAGTCCGAAGTAAGAGTTGTATTCTCTGGGATGATGCCGAGTTCTTTTTGATGCTCAAAACGCTCCTCGCGAATTTTATCCCAGCCTTTATCATAAACCCCATTGTACTTATCAATATATTCTTCAGGTACCTGAATAGGAGAATGGCCTGTTCCAAATGCATAGTTCATGAAGAAAGGCTTGTCCGGATAAATCGATACTTGATCGGTAATATACTTTTTGGCATGTGCAAGTAAATCATCATTCAGGTTATAATCCTCCGTTTTTGGGAGATCTATCATTTCATTTCCATTTACTAGCTGTGGAGCGAATTGAGAGGTTTCACCATCCATAAATCCATAGTATTTCTCAAACCCTTTAGATAATGGCCAGTAATCATACGGACCGGCAGGTGTTGCGGTATAAAGAGGTGCGAGATGCCATTTTCCAACACCAAACGTATTGTAACCCTTTTCTTTGACAATCTCAGCTATGGTTCCAGCAGCATCGGTGACACTGCCTTGCATATTGGGTCTGTCTGGTCCTAACGAGACATTTGCCACATTTCCCATCCCGACTGAATTGTTTTCTCTTCCCGTTAGCAAGGACGCACGTGTTGGTGAAGACAGCGGGGTGGTATTAAAGTTATTGTAGCGCAGACCATCAGACGCTAGCTGATCAATATTTGGAGTTTTGATTTCGGACCCGTAGGCCCCAATATCAGAGAAACCAATATCATCAAGAACAATGTAGATTACATTAGGCTTTCTCTCTCCATTAGTATATGTAGATTGATTTTTCACAATCGTACTCGAACTATCGTTTGTAGGATCCTTTGGTTTTGTGCTTGTTTTTTCCGCTTGACTAGCCGTAACAAATCCTGTCATACTTGCTGTGAGCGCTACTGTTGAACTTATAGCAAGCGCTTTCATAATCGTTTTAGGACGATTTCTCTTCTTTTTCATTTCAACACTCCTTTTTTATTTTTTTGGAATTTTCTTTCTATTAATAAGCTATCATCTGTGTTTCATCCTAACAATGTACATATGTTTAAATGATCACCTTTAAGGTTTGTGCACATCCACAAAGGAATTGGAGGAAGTTATGGAAATACATATTGATATTTTTTTGGAAAAGTTAGCTCACCATCAACCGAAGATTCATTTGAACAATGAAGAGATAGCCGTTATCAAGGCGGTTAAGCTGATGGAAAAAAATCATACCTCTTTTGATCCGAATACTTTATATATAGCAGAAACTAGTAATCTACCAATCGAGCACGTTAGCTTGAGTCGTACCAATCTTCTCTTGGTTTCAGAAAATGCTATCCCTGAATGGCTCATTACTAATCAAAGTCTGAATATCATTTCTTTAATTGGTCATTGCAAGATTTCTGTTTTTAACGAAATCCTGGAGATTACCTCTGAGTATCAAAAATTAAATGATCATTCGTCCAAGTTGTTTAGTATTCTTTCAGAAGGCAAAGATCTCCAAGTACTTGTTGATACGGCTTCTGATATGATCGGCAATCCCATTTTTGTTCGGGATGAGAATTTCAAAATCCTTGCTTTCACTCAAAATGTTATCTTAGATGATTATATATGGAATAAAGTCGTTTCCAAAGGCTACCAAACTTATAACGATTTACAGTTTCTTTTGAAAAATGGCTTCCTAAGTACGGTTCATAATGTTAAAGTGCCAGTTTATTTTAAACATCTAAACAATAGCATAGAGAAAAGGGAATACGAATCTTATCAAATCGAAATCATGAAAACGGGATTAAAGCAAAATATGAGTTTTATTGTAAAACCAGTTTTTTTTGAAATATCAAAAGTAACCATCCCGCGGGTATGGTCTAATATTTATATTAATCATAAAAACATTGGCCATGTCGTTGTACTGGAAGCCTTCAAGCCTTTTACTGAAAGGGATATAGCGCTGATCGGACGTTTAAGTGACGCCATTTCTTTGCATCTACAAAGAAATAGATATTATGAAAACTTAAGTGTAAACAAAAAAGAATTATTAATTGTGGATTTTCTTGATGAGAAAATCAAGGATCGAGAAACGATTAAAGAAAGACTTCGTCTAAGTGGCTGGGAAATGAATAGTAGTCTTCGAATCCTTACGCTTTCTTCTAATGATAAAGAGATATCCGATTATTCTTTTAATCATTTTAGAGGGTTTTTTGATCGTGTATTTGATATGGTGGCATGTGTCTTATATGAGGGAAGAATGGTAGTATTATTGAATCATCATGAGGCCTTCAGTGAAGTTCAACTAGACAAATTAAATGAAATAATGCAAGAAACCGATATGGTTATCGGGATAAGCCGCCCATTTACCGATCTATTAGATTTGAAAAAATATTACCAACAATCACTTAAATCAATTAATGCAGGAAGACGAGCGCATAAAGAGAAAGTTTTGTTTTTCTATGATGATTATATCCTGCAGCATATCTTTAATTTATGTTCAGGTCAGGAGTCTCTTAAAGAATTATGTCATCCCTCACTCTTTGAATTAATTGATTATGACCGTAAACGGAAGACAGATTACGTTAAAAGTCTTTATTCTTATATCATGAATATCAAAAGCCAATCCGAACTGGCAACCGCCATGAATGTTCATAGAAATACTTTATACTACCGTATAGGCAAAATAGAAGAAATAATGAATATCAATTTAAGTAATATCGAGGATATTTTTAGTATCTATCTTTCTTTTAAGATATTAGAGTTCCTTGGTGAAGACCTTTCTTAATTGGAGGGGTAGATTATCTTTTGAAATAGAAAAATGATTCTGACTGAATCTTTATATCACTAAGGGATTTTGGGGCAAATGTATAAAGACATAGTTCTCCAAGTAAATATATTTTATGTAGCTCCTGTGATAAGATACATTCTACCCTGTTTAAGTGAAAAAAATGGGTGGTATTCACATTCAATCAAGCTAGGGAAAATGAAAATCGTTATTATAAATTGAATGGAAGAAAGGACCATTTATGAATCAGAAAATCAAGTCAGCATCAGCAACCTTGAAGGAATTCGAATTTTTCCTGAAAGGTTGCTGAACTGTGGCCCATAAAGTGGACAGTTTAAAAAAGACCTTTTTATGCAGCTAGTAAATGACTCCGGTATTTCGCCGGAGTTATTTTATTTAACCCCAATTGGTTTTCAGCATTAATCCATGCGTAAAATCCACTCCGGCTTACTCTTGCCATCTTACAGAGGTATTTTACCATCCTAGTAATTCCACACTTTGTGAAAACCAGATACACATTTGGATTACTCTCTAATACCCTCATCTGTATCACAGTAAATATAATTTTACTCATCTTAACTTTCCTCCGGTTATATTCTCTAAATGATTATAAACGGGCTTTAATCCTGGGGACACAAAAAACCCGAATAAGGGCCTTTTTTTAAGTGTTCTTTATTCGGGTTATAGTTCAGGACTTAGTCTTCTTTTTTTGATTATTTCGAAAGTTATGTTAAGCGCTGCGCTTAACATGATCTGTGTTATTATTTTTTGCAGCAAATTTAGTGATAAATGGGATCACCCAACGGTCTAAACCGATGCGACCTGCATTGTAGCCGGCTGCGATAATAAACACGCCAAGTAAAATGTCCATTGGGTTGCTAGAAATAGTCCCTGCAAACATATACGCGAAGTTCATGACGAGAGCGAAGAATGCGGCGGCTGTAGTTAGGCAGCCGAGAATTAATCCAAGACCTACAAGGAATTCACCTAATGGAACGATTGTATTGAAAATGTGTGCGTTTGGTAATGCCAAGTGCTGCAGGAAGTCAACATACCAGCCATATAATACATTTCCTTCCGGACCTTTAACCGGATTCGCGATGGCTCCTTTTAAAAATCCACTTGCATCAAATCCGCCTGTGAGTTTGTGATAGCCTGCTGTCATCCACTCATATCCTAAATATAAACGTAAGACAGTTAAAATACCGGCAACGATCTTGTTTTCTCTCAAAATTTTGTTCATCATTTTAAAGACCCCTTTTATATTAATTAGTATTTGTAACTTGATTACACTGTTATTATAATCCGATTATCTTGAATTAAAAGGAGTTTGTATAACAATTCACAAACAGTTCAAATCTCTGTGAACAAAGTGTTAAGCATATTCATTTAACTGATTTGTTACGGTTAATGAACTACGACCTGTACAATAACAAATTTTATCATGTGTAACTTTTAACCGGGAAACCGTGTAGGAAAGTAGTCTTATGTTTGCATAACAAATTATAAGACCGTCTATGGAAAAATTGAGACCGAATGCGATAAGAGCGTTCTAACTATCGTTTTGAAAGTCAAGGTACCAGATAACACACCTTTGATTAGGTTAATCATGTAATGATAAAAAGATGCATCAAATATTTAACCTAAAATGTAAAATCTTAATGTAACATATGAAAAAAGTTATGAAAAAATATGTAAATAGAATAATGATATATTTATTTTCTGAAAACAATAAGGTAAAATTAAAACAGATAGAAAAAAGAGTTAATATGAAAGGAGAATAATAATGTTTGATAATTTTTTAATTAGAAATGATAGTCTTGAAAATGTATATAAAGATGATAGAGTTATTGGATTTAAATTTGCAGTTCGTATAGCAGATTATAGAGGTTGTTTCTTGTCTTTACACAATGGATATTATATTGAATGTGATGGGGTTGAATATCCAAAAGATTTGCAAAAGTTTGAAATAAATGATAAAGAGCCAAGAGATTTTGAAGAAATTAAGAAGTGTGTTTGGGAACATTGGAATTATGATGATGAAGGGTATGTTTATGTAAAAAAAGAAGGTGGGTTAACACCTGGAATGCATACTATTAAGCTACAACAATCTGTTTTAGCAGCATATGGTTACATGCCATGGGATGAGGAATGGTTAAATAATCCACCGGTTCCAGGAAAAGGGGCAGGTTCGGGAAAGACGGCAAATATTTGTTCATTTGATTTAGAATTACAGGAACGGAGATGATAATATGTCCATTAAAAGAGGGGTCTCACTATATAGTTATCAGCAAGCGCAATTTTTTAAACAAATGAATTGGAAAGATATGATTAAGGAGGTTCACGATAATCTTAAAACAGATGGTATTGAGATTATTGATGAAGCCATAATTAGAGATTATCCATTTCCATCTGAACAGTTTATATTTGATTGGAATAATGAAATGGCAAGATATAATATGAATGCAGTCACAATGGATATTTATCTAGATGTACATCAATTTAGAGATCATATTATGACACATAGAGAGGCGGCAGAAAGATTAAAAAATGATATTAAAATTGCTGCTAAATTAGGGTTTAAAAATGTGCGTCCGCTTTGCCTTGTTCCAATAGAAGTAATTGAAATGGCACTTGAAACGGCAGAAAAATATGATGTGAGAATTGGAAAAGAAATTCATGCACCACTTCCTATTAAGCCAGGAAAAAGGGTACAACCTAAAATAGGAATGGCAGGAGCACTTGATTTTAGAATGGCAGAGCAAATTATTGAACTTGCGGATCGTACAGGTAGTAAGCATATTGGATTAGTACCTGATTTTGGGATTTTCCAACATTCACCATCACAAGTAGCAATTGATTATGCAAAAAGACATGCCGATATTCCAGAAACCATTGATTTTCTATTAGAAAACGGTAAAAATTATGGCTTAGACGATATTGTCAAAGTATTAGGTGAAACGTATCCTAATCATAAACTTGATTTGTCAACTATTGAAAGAATGAGTCTTAGTCAATCATCAGGAGATCCAGAAGATTTAATAGATATTATCCCATACATCGTAAGTATGCATGGAAAGTTCTACAATATGACAGAAATCCCTGGTAAGCCAGGCTGTTATGAAGATCTTGCTATTGATTATGAAACTCCTATTAAATATTTAAAGGAAAATGGGTTTAATGGTTATATAAACTCTGAATATGAAGGTCAAAGAGATCAGCAAGATAGAGGTATTGAGTTTTTGGCTAATGAGGTTGATCAAGTAAGACGTCATCAGGAGATGCTTTCAAGATTAATTGGTGAAAAGATATAGGGTCAGTTTTGTTCATACCATGGAGGTCCGTTTGAAAACGGACTTCCATTTTTTTTGTAAATAAACGTTTTTGAAACCCATACTTTATAACTGCAAAGTGTTGTGGTACTATTAATTCAAAACTGGCTGAAAAAGCCTGAGGTATTTACAGAAAAACAGGTGATAAAATGGTTACTGTTATAGATGTTGCGAAGAAGGCAGGGGTATCTGTTGCAACGGTTTCTCGTGTTTTAAATAGTAATTACATAGTGACAAAAGAAAAAAGAGATAAAGTATTAAAAGCGATTGAGGAGCTTGGGTATGTTCCTAAAACCACCGTTCGAACTGAAAAAAATAGTGAAAAAAAAGTAATTGTTGTCCTTGCAGCAGCTATCATTCATGATATTATTGCTGGAATACAGGATTTTGGAGTACAACATGGTTATGAGATCATGATAAGCTATCATGCAAGTGAAGCGAAAAGCTCACAGCCTTGGAGTTTCTTACCAAAAGGGCAATTAGGTGGGTTAATCATTTTAAATATGTTATTTAGTGAACAAGAGCTTCAAGAAATAAGTGGCACCGTTCCCGTTGTGCAATGCAGTCAGTATACCTCTATCCCAAATGCATATGCAGTTACAGTAGATGATGTAAATGCTGCGTATCATGCAGTCTCTCATTTAATTGAGACAGGAAAAAGAAAGATTGCTTTTGTTGGTATGGGAATTGAAGAGGGAGAAGGTTGTATTTCCACAAACTTTTCTAAAGATCGATTGATAGGTTATCGTAGAGCATTGGAAGACAACGGTATCACATTTAATCCAAAGTTAGTGAAGTATAGTGACAACAGTTATGAGAGCGGTGCCCAATCGGCAACAAAATTATTGGAACAACAAATTCCATTTGATAGTGTTTTCTGTGTAACAGATAATTCGGCTGTAGCTTGTTTAAATACATTTAAAGATGCAGGATATCGCATTCCAGAGGATATTGCCGTTTGTGGTTTCGATAATCAGGAAATTTCAGAAATGACCAATCCAAAGCTAACCACTGTTGATCAACCTTTTTATGAAATTGGCTACGAATCGATGAGAATGCTTGAAAGTATTATGAAAGGTGAAATTTCTACGGGCAGAAGAGTATTAATTGAGCATAAACTTCTTAAACGCGGATCAACCGTTTCATAATCAATCAAACCTCAATTAAATATTATTAAAAGCCTGGATATGATCTCTTATCCAGGTTTTTTTATTTTAATAATTAGTGAATTCATTTGCTTATGTTTTCTGAGAATAACCGAAATAATAACTGAAATTAATTGAAAATATTTAGAAAATTAATGAAAAATATGAAAATAATATATTGTTTTACTGAAAACTAGATGCTATATTAGATTTAAAGTTACATAAAACGCTTTCAATCCACGAAGGGGGAATTATTGGCAGTTACTAAGTTTAGATGATCAAAAAGATAAAAAATAATCATTGTGGGGGTAAAAAATGAAAAAGAAATACAGCTTCTTCTCTATCATTATTTCTATCATGATCCTTCTTGCTGCCTGTAGTAACAACACCAAGACCTCAAGTGAAAACAAAAAAGATCAAACAGCTAATGAAGATAGTAAAACGGTCGAATTAACCATGGCCTTTTTGGCTTTTGGTCCTCCGCCAAAGGATTTGGAATTGGTTCAAACTGAAATTAATAAATTGACGAAAGAAAAAATTAACGCAACCGTTAAATTACTTCCTATTAATGCCAGTCAATATACACAGCAAACGAATCTGATGTTATCAAGTAAGGAAAAGCTAGATTTACTTATAACAGGTAATATTCCTAGTTTTTTAGATTATTCTGGACAGTCTGTAAAGGGACAGCTTCTTCCATTAGATCAATTAATTGAAAAATATGGTAAAGGTATATCTGATTCTCTGGGAGAACAATTTATCAGTGCCGGTAAAATTAACGGAAAAACTTATGGTATTCCGACAATAAGAGATTTGGCTGTAAATCGAAGTCTAATCATGAGAAAAGATTTAGTAGATAAATATAATATCGATATTAGTAAAATAAAATCCTTGGGAGACGTAGAAGCGGTTTTAAAAACCATTAAAGAAAATGAACCTGGCGTTTCTCCATTAATGCCTGGACAAGTTGGGGCTGCAACAATTGTTGATGGACTATTTCTTCCGGAGGGTGATCCGCTAGGGGATAATCTTGGTGTACTCCTTGATTCATCAAAATTAAAGGTTAGTAATTATTACGAGTCCAACGAATATTCAGAATTAGTAAAAGTGGCAAGAAAGTGGTATAAAGCAGGATATATTTTACCTGGTGCAGCTACTAACAAGGAATCCGCCGAATCCCTTATGAAGGCAAAGAAAATATTCGCCTTCATGGGAAGTTCAAAACCGGGCATTGATGGTCAAGTATCAAAGAATGTTGGATCAGAAGTTGTAAGTGTTCCATTAACACCAATCATATCCGACACTCAAACAGTAACTAGTTTTATGTGGGCGGTTCCACAGTTTGCCGAAAATCCCCAAAAATCCGTGGAATTACTTAACTTATTGTATTCCGACAAGGATTTAGTCAATTTGATCGATTGGGGAATTGAAGGAAAACATTATCTGAAAACAGATACCGGTGTGATTGATTACCCACAGGGAGTTGATGCAAACAATACAGGTTATGCGCTTAACTCAGGTTTTCAATTCGGTAACCAATTTCTATCTTATATTTGGAAAGGTGACTCTCCAAATCTTTGGAAAGAAATGGACTCCTTTAATAAAAACGCAAAAGCATCCAATGCTCTTGGTTTCTTATTTGACTCTTCGGCAGTTAAAACTGAAGTTGCTGCTGTATCAAACGTTATCAATCAGTATAAGGGCGCATTAGAAGATGGTTTGGTTGATCCAGAAACGGAATTGCCAAAATTCCAAGAAAAACTAAAAGCAGCAGGTATGGATAAGATTATTAAAGAAAAGCAAAAGCAACTTGATAAGTGGGAAAAACAGAAATAGTAAGATTTTAGGCCTAGCTAGGCCTGGGTATTGACTTGTAATAAGAGAAGAGCTGCAGCCTCTAGGGGGTTACAGCTCTCTTTTTTAATTTTTAAAAGAATGCTAGAATGATTTTCTTCTTAATGAAGGTATTGAAAATTCAGAATATTTATGTTAATTTTTTATTGATGTTACCATTTAATAGAATTGTGGAAGGAGGTGTTGCATCTATTCTCTACGATGAATTTTGAATACCACAAAATTAAAGCGTTTTCATACACTATTCATTTTAAAAGGGAGTTACATTTTTCTATAAATTTTTGCCCTAGTTTTCTCCATAACTTGGCATATATATGAATATATATGAAGGAGAAGTGTGTTATCTTTCAATAGTGCAACAGATGAATAAGAAACTTATGCGTTAAACGATAGGCTTCTAATATTTCATTTTAGGGGGATTCAGATGGATGTTAGTGGGATTTTAAAGGTTGTAGCAGAAAGTAAACTTGTTTATCCAAGCGAAGAAAAACTATTAAATACATCAATTGGGAGCAGTAAAGCCTTTCAAGAACTTCTTCAAAAATCCCAACAAGATCCCGAGGCTTTTTGGAGTGATGTGGCAAAAGAACTAGTTTGGTATGAACCATGGCAAAAAACAATGAGTGGAAGTCTTCCTGATTTTCGTTTTTTCGAAGGTGGTATAAGCAACCCTTGTATAAACTTACTTGACCGCCATGTGGAACACGGTGCAGGAAATCGGACGGCACTCATTTGGGAAGGGGAAAACGGTGACACGAAGTTTTTTACATATAATATGCTGCTAGCTGAAGTAAACCGTTTTGCTAATGTTCTCCGTTCCTTCGGTGTGAAAAAAGGGGATTGTGTGGCCATTTTCCTTCCTAATTTGGCTGAAGCGATAATTTCGGTGCTTGCATGTTTTCGGATTGGGGCCATTTACAATACCGTTTTTTCAGGTTACTCTGAAAAATCTTTGAAGGACCGTCTCGTTAGTTTTGAGCCAAAAATTATCGTGACGACGGACGCTACAACAAGACGGGGAAATAAGGTTTGCTTGAAAGAGAAAGTAGATACAGTCATTCCAGATATTCCATCTATTGAAGCGGTGATTGTGGTAAACCGCCTAAACACAGAAATCAATATGAAAGAAGGACGTGATTTCTGGTGGGAGGATTTAACGAAAAAGGCAAGTATCCATTGTGAACCGGAGAGGCTAGAAGCCAATGAATATGGAATTGTGTTTTATACGAGCGGCACAACCGGAAAGCCAAAGGGTGTCGTTCATTCAGGGATGGCCTTTGTCATCCAAAATTATATTTATAGCAAATATCATATGGACCATCATGATGACGATGTTTTTTGGTGTACGGCGGATATTGGCTGGTTGACAATGCATATTTGGGGCATTGCGGGTGCATTAGCAAATGGAGTCACCACGGTCGTATATGAAGGAGCAATGGACTATCCAACAAAGGACAGATTTTATCAGGTGGTTGAGAAATACCGTGTTAATAAATTGTTTACCGCTCCAACCGCATTGCGGATGTTAAAGAGTTTAGGTGAAAAAGTTTTGGATCAATTTGATTTGTCATGCCTGGATGTCATTTCGCTAGTTGGTGAACCTTTTGATCCGGATTCATGGCAATGGACGTATGAAGTACTAGGTAAGAAAAAGATATGTGTCAATAATACATGGGGACAAACGGAAACAGCCGGATGTCCAATTGCTGGCGCAGCATGGTTAACCCCAATGAAACCTGGATCTGCCGGAATGCAATTTTTAGGAGCTGATATTGCAGTAGTGGACGAAGAGGGAAATCCAGTGAAACCGGGGACATTAGGAAATTTAATTATTAGAAAACCATTTCCAATGCTTTGCCGCACGCTATGGAAGGAACCGGAGCGCTACATTTCCTCTTACTTTAGCCAAGTAGAAGGCAGCTATTTTGCTAGTGATTTGGCTCTAATTGATGAGGATGGCTATGTATGGGTGGTAGGTCGTTCTGATGATGCCTTCAATGTTGCCGGGCATCGCTTAAGTACAATGGAAATTGAAAGTGCGGTGCTTGAATGTGAAGGGGTGGCTGAAGCAGCTGTCATTGGTGTACCAGATGAAATTAAAGGAGAGGTACCGCTTGTATTTGCCCGGGTAAATGACCCTTCGCTAGGGACAGATATTTTAAAAGAAAAAATAAATGAACGGATTATCCAGCTTATCGGAAAAATTGCTCTGCCCAAAACAATTATTTTCACAGAAACACTCCCGAAAACAGTTAGCGGAAAGATTATGCGCCGCTTATTAAAGGAGATTTTCATGTCAGGACAGGTCTCAGGTGACATCACAGGGCTTGAAGATCCAGCAACTGTAGCACAAATTCAAAATATTATTAATGAAAGATATACTGTAAAGTAATTCGATAATGCAATTGAATGGGTATCCATAATATTTATAAAACTAGTGAGGCTCACGTAGTATCGTGAGTCTCTTCTTATTTTACGAAATGGTGCTTTTATCAAATTAATACCCAAAATATGGTTGACACTAATAGATTACAAATGTAATATAAACAGGTGGATTACATTTGTAATACAGGAGGTTTATTCAAAATTATGAAAGAATTACATAAAATATCAGAAGCCGAATTGGAAATTATGAAAGTTCTTTGGGAAAAAGCTCCTCAAACAGCGAATGAGATTATTGAAAAGCTTGAATTAACGATGGACTGGAAACCGAAAACGATCCGAACGCTAATTAACAGATTAGTACAAAAAGAAGCGGTTTCTTATCATCAAGAAAAAGGGCGGATGTATGAATATTTTCCTTTGGTCTCTCAAGATAGTTATATACAAGTAGAAACAAGATCATTTCTCAAACGTTTCTATGGTGCGGCCTTTAAACCGTTACTTGTAAATTTCTTGAAAGAAGAAAAACTATCTCCAGAAGACATTAACGAACTCAAACGAATACTAGATCAGAAGACAGAAGAGAATCAGAGGAAGGAAAGGTAAAATGTTAGATATTTTGTTAGACAGCTATCTTCCTCGATTATTTGACTGGGTAATAGAAACAACTATTATGTCAAGTATACTTGTTGCACTCATCATAGGTGTTAAAATCTTATTAAGAAACAGGCTTACCCCAAGATGGCACTTTTTACTTTGGATGATTTTAATTGTGCGGCTCCTACTACCGTGGTCACCAGATAGTTCGTATAGTATTTATTCTATTCTTTCAAGAAGTTATGAAAAGGCCGTTTCCATTCAAAGCCACCCAGTAGTATCTTCAGAAAACGAATCTAATCAAGAAACAACAACGGATGTATCTGATACGAGCGCAGTCACAGAAGAGGAACGCTTCTCTACTGATTCAGAACAAACAACTAAGAATAGTAAAACAGAATCAACAGTTCCTCTTGAGAAGCAAAAAGAGGAATCAATTTCCTTACATACTATTGCTTTATACACATGGTTAGCAGGCGTTATTGGATTAGGTTTCGTAACTTATCTAATCAATCGACAATTACACCGATACATACAAAAACAACCTGTTATTACGGATAAACGGATTGTTAAAGTTTTTGAGAATTGTAAGCAATCTATGTCTGTGCAGCAAAGTATCCCATTACTCTTAGCTGGTAAAATATCTAGTCCGACAGTACTTGGTTTTTTTCGCCCCAGGATATTACTGTCAAATGTTTATCTTAGTCAACTATCGGATCAACAACTTCGACATATTTTTTATCATGAGTTAGCCCACATCAAACGAAGTGATGTTGGTGTTAATTGGCTAATGCATAGTTTACTAATCTTTAATTGGTTTAATCCAATTCTTTGGTTTGCCTATGTTTGTATGCGGGAGGATCAGGAACTTGCATGTGATGCATATGCACTGACGTTTATGGAGGAAGAGGAAAAAATTCCGTATGGACTTACCATTATAAGTCTTTTAGAACACTACTCAAAAAATTATCAAATACCTAGTTTGGCCAATTTAAGTAGAAATAAAAGAATCTTAAAGAGGAGAATTTTTATGATTAAAAAATTTCAAAAGAAATCATATGGTTGGTCTATACTTGGAATTGGTGTAGTGATCATTATTTCATCGCTATCCTTACTAAATGCACATGCAGATAGTTTAAATGAAAAGCAGGAAAAACAAGCAGAAACGAAAGAAACAGCAAATGCGAATCCTGATACGAATGGATTCGATCCAAGATTGAAAAAATTTATTGCAGAACAAGCTGAAGAGTTTAAGAATACAACCGACTTCAAGGAATACACTGCGAAATTCGATCATTTAGTGTCGGAATTTGCCAATCAGTACACTGGATATCCTACAGTAGAAGCTGCCTACGATTTTGAAAATTTACGAACGTTGATACAAATGGGATCAACCATTAACTTTTCTTCGGAACAATTACAACGACAACAAGATAATGAAACAAATGAAGGAATCGTTCGAGCGAAACGTGTGCCGGAATACGTAAAACAAATATTGAACGACCTTGATGTTGTCATGAATAAAAATGTAAAAGGCGACACGTATGGGGTGTTACACCAGTTGGACGGAGCACACGTTATAGAATTAGAAAAGTTTGCCTATCACGAACAAGAATTTCCTGCTGAACTTAAGGAATATGATAGTCAAAATTATAAAATCGTGGAAGTTGAATCGAGTAGATTGGACCCAAGAATGAAAAAACTGATCTCGGAACAAGCGGCCATATTTAAAAATACAATCGACATCAATGAATATTCCAAAAGGATCGAACAATTAGGTCAAGGATTTGGAAAATTGTCCACTTTTTCTTATAAAGTTGAAGCTGCATATGATTTTGAAAATTTACGACGGTTGATAGCATGGGAACAACACTATTCTTATGTGATATCTATTCAAAAACAACAAGGTATTGATACAGCAGAGAGTATGAAGTCGATGAAAAATACGTTTGAATACATAAAACAATTCCTAAACGACCTTGATGTTGCGATGAATAAAAATGGAAAAGGCGACACGTTTGGAGTATTGCACCAGTTGGACGGAGAACACGTTATAGAATTAGAAAAGTTTATATATGGCGAACAAGGATTTCCTGCTGAAGTTAAAGATTATTTTACTCAACTTATTCAAAGGAGAGAATAAGTAATTGTTCTCATCAATGATTGTGATATAGGGTACTTAAGTTAAGGGTTAGCTAGAGTATCACTGGGCATCTTCAAATAAGTAGTTGGCATTATGCCTAAAATATAAGAAAAAATCGTCTGGTAGATAAGGACGATTTTTTCTTTAAGTACAAAAGGAGGTAGAAATGTTGAAATAGAAAAGGTAATTAAATTTACAAAATCACGGAGTATACCCCAATTGTTTCGATAATTGCTGTGACGTTTTTAGTAGTTCACTTACAGTTAGTGGGAGAAATAACGGGTTGTAATTATAAAAACAAAATGATTTTTCAGTGTTATTCATTATATTGACAACCTAAACTATTTTTATTATCCTTTAAAAAGCGTATATGAATTCAATAAAATTTCGTATAACTCCAATAATATGGTTTGGAGGTCTCTACCAGGAACCAAAATTCCTGATTACGAAG
>NZ_JBALNF010000014.1:0-18437 GCF_036962465.1 Neobacillus vireti | reverse complement strand
CTTCGTAATCAGGAATTTTTTTTATTCTGTATTAAATATAAAAACTATATTTGGAGGTAAAAAATGAACTTTTTAGAGTTGCCAAAGATTGAACTTCACTGTCATTTGGATGGGAGCGTTAGGATTGAAACCATTATTGATATTGCGCAAAAGGAGGGCATCCAGTTACCTTCTTTTGATGAAAAAGAGTTGCAAAAGGAGTTAATTGCTCCTGTGGAATGTGACTCTCTCGAGGAATATTTAAAAAGATTTTCTCTTCCAAATTTGATCATGCAGTCCAAGGAAAGCTTAAAAAGAATTACTTTTGAGCTTTTTGAGGATGCGGCAAGAGAAAATGTGAAATATTTGGAGGTCAGATTTGGGCCATTGCTTCACACATTAAAAGGTCTAGAGGTTGAAGAAATTATTCAAAGTGTTATAGAGGGGATGAGGGAAGCAGAAAGCTGTTACGAAATAAAGGGTAATATTATTCTGTCTTGCTTGAGGTCTATGTCTGTAGAAAGTGCATTTGAGGTTGTTGAAAAAGGGAAAAGATTCCTAAGAAAAGGTGTAGTAGCCATTGACCTATGTGCATCAGAAGAAGAAGGCTTTTGTGAAAGATTCATAGAACCAATTGCACTAGCCAAAAAATATGGCTATAGAGTCACCATTCATGCAGGTGAAACAGGTATAGGTAAAAACGTCCTAGAAGCTGTTGAATTGTTGGGGGCTGAAAGAATAGGACACGGAGTGTTTATTAAAGATTGTGCTGAGGCTTATAGGAAAGTGAAAGAAAAACAGGTAGTGCTTGAAATGTGCCCAACAAGTAATGTCCAAACAAAAGCTGTTCAGCATTATTCTGAACATCCCATATATAAGTTTCATAAAGATGGAATTAAAGTGACAATTAGTACGGATAACAGAACAGTATCGGATACTACCATGTCAAAAGAAATCCATTTAGTTAACAAAGAATTTAATCTAAGTAAAAAGGATTACCGAGAAATATATTCAAATAGTGTAGAAGCATCCTTTGCCGACCAAAAAACAAAAGAATGGTGCTTGGCACAATATTAATAGAAAATTAATTTTAGCGATTTTCTCTTAAAAAAAGCAAAGGCCACAAATTCATCTAAAGGTAGTGAATTTGTGGTCTATAGAATATCCTATTTATGGATTATTTACTCCATTTTCGCATGCTTACCATACATTTTATTAGAGTCAACTTAAATAGATTTTTACCTAACCTTAGAAAGATAAATGCCTTCAAACAAAAATGCTATAAAATCACCTTGAATTGCAAAAAACGCCTCCAAATTTCGAATTTGAAGGCGTTTTTTGATGTTTAGCCCCCAAAATTGCCCTCCAAATTAGAAAAATGGAAGTTCGCTTTACCACTCATATCTCGATATTGTAGAGGTGAGATGACAGGAGATATTCCATAAAGCCTTAACCTATTTAGTATAGTGTTACCGTCCTCTACTTTTTAAAAAAATCAATATAAAAAATAGTTATCTACGATTTCTCTTCTTAAGTAACCGCTGTAACACTCATTCATCCTACATTGATATGTCTTTGGGCTCGTTTTGCTTCGGAATATATTTTTTAGGTATCGCATCATTATACGGCATACTGCTATGTCCATAGCTGCGATGAATCATCATATACACTAATCCAGTAACAACAACTACCACTCCTGAAATGAGCACGATATAGTTATCATACCATGGTGCATCTGGCGTTCTTGGCCAGCACATGTTAATCATAGCAATTATTCCGTAAACAAGTGCACCAATATTGATAGGCAGTCCCCACTTACCTAATTGATACTTGCCATTTGGCTTCCATCCTTTAATTCTTGCTCGCAGTGCAGCAAAGACAACCAGTTGGAATCCAAGATAAATGCCAAAAGCCGCAAAACTGACTATTTTTGTAATCGCGTCTGTAGACACTTTTGATCCAAGCACAATGATGGCAGGAGCAAAAGCCGCAAGAAGAAGGGCATATGGCGGGATGTGCCGAGAAGTAGAAAACTTCTTTAATAATCGGCTTCCTACGATCATATCATCGCGTCCATACGAATAAGCAAGTCTGCTTGCTGCCGCCTGTAAACTCATAGCACATGATAGGAAAGAAATCACAACAACACCCAGTACAATTTTTGCACCAATAGTGCCAAATGCATCGCTTAGTATTGTATCTACAGGCGTTACGTCCTCACCAGAGATAACTGCTGGGATATCAGCAACGGCAAGGATTAAAGAGATGCAAACAAAGGTTGCGGCAGCACCACCAATGTAAATCGTACGACGCATTGCCTTCGGGATCAGAACACCTGGATTGGGGACTTCTTCAGCTACATCGCCACAAGCTTCGAACCCATAATATTGAAAAATTCCAATTAATGAAGCTGCTGCAAATGCAACAAAATAACTACCGCTACCCTGAGCACCAAAAGAATCAAAAAGCACACCAAGACCATGATGTCTTTCTGTTAATAGCAACCAGCCACCAACTACAAGCGCACCAATAATCTCAGCAGCAAAACCAATAATGGCTGCAGTTGCAAGAACCTTCGTACCAAGAAAATTAATGATAGTCGCTAGAATAAGAATGATTAAAGCACATATAATCGTTGTATCAACAGACGATTCAAAACCTAAAATCTGTCCTAGAAAAGGTCCAGCTCCGTACACAACACTGGCAATTGTAACAAGCAAAGCTATTAAGTAAACCCAGCCAGTCATCCAAGCCCACTTGCGCCCCCATAATCTTCGGGCCCAAGGATAAACTCCCCCTGAAACAGGGTATTGTGCAACAATCTCACTAAAGTTAAGTGCGACTAGTAATTGTCCAAGTCCAACGACAACAAAACTCCAGATCATTGGTGGTCCGCCTACTGCAAGTGCGTAGGCAAATAGTGTGTATACACCTACTACAGGAGAAAGATAAGTGAACCCAAGTGAAAAGTTTGCCCATGGACTCATGTCGCGACGAAATTCAGATTTATATCCAAGCGATGCTAGTTGCGCAGTATCACTATCATGATGTTCTGAAGCAGACCCGCCATTTTTGTTGTTCAGATTTTCTTGCATATTTTGAGCCTCCTTAAATAAGTAGTTATATTCCTATTTGCCATTACTGTGTCAATATATAGTTATTGTAATATTCACAACCATTACTTAGATAGAAAGGTATTTAATTTTAAATTTGATAGCTATTTATTGTTTGAAAACCAGCCCGTTGGTCCTACAGCAAGATTAATGTTAATTTGTTTCACTTCTTGAAATTCATCTAATCCGAATGTTCCAAGGCTTGAACCAATTCCACTTTGTTTATATCCATGCCATGGCGCTTCGTTGTAGGTTGGTCCATAAGCATTAATCCAAGTAATACCAGCACGTACTTGTTTAATCACACGTAGTGCTTTTGCCCCGTCTGAAGTGAAGACGCCGCCTGCAAGACCATAAATTGTGTCATTTGCCAGTTTAATTGCTTCTTCTTCATCTTTGAACTTTTGAATAACCGCAACAGGTCCGAAGATTTCTTCCTTTACGATTCTCATCTCTGGAGATACATTAATGAATACGGTTGGTTCAACAAAGAATCCTTTATCTAAGCCATTTTTTGTAACACGATTTCCACCGCAAGCTAATGTTGCACCTTCATTTTTACCAATTTCGATATATTCTAGAATAGTATCAAGCTGTGCTTCACTTACAATGGCACCCATTTCAGAACCTTCTTCTAATCCAGGTCCAACTTTAATATCTTTGGCGCGTCTTACGAACTCCTCAACGAATTGATCATAAATGCTTTCTTCGACAATAATCCTGCTCCCAGCTGAACATACCTGACCAGAGCCAAAGAAAATGCCAAGTAATGCATGATCAACAGCGGCTTCAAAATCAGCATCGGCAAATATAATATTTGGTGACTTTCCACCTAATTCAAGGGAGATTTTTTTCAAATTGCCTGCAGCGTTACGCATGATACTTCTTCCTACCTCAGTGCTTCCTGTAAATGAAACCATATCTACATCATGGCTGGCTGCGATTACTTCGCCAATTACAGAGCCTTTACCTAATACTAAATTGACAACACCTTTCGGGACACCGACCTCTTCAATAATTTCAACTAATTTCATTGCAGTTACCGGAGTGACTTCTGCTGGCTTATATACAATCGTATTCCCAGCCGCTAAAGCAGGAGCAAATTTCCAGACGCTCATCAGGAATGGGAAATTCCAAGGAACAATTAACCCTGTAACCCCTACTGGTTCACGTACTACCATAGCTTGCATTGGATCGGCAACATGATATGTTAGTCCATCTGGGGTCCTAATGAGGCCAGCATAATAGCGGAAACAAGAAGCAGCATCACTTATATCAATATCAGCTTCCGCTTTAATTTTTCCATTATCTTTTACCTCAAGTTCTACTAGTTCATCGTGGTTTTCATCAATTTTATCAGCAATTTTCAATAGGTAATCCGCACGTTCTTGTGCACTTAGATTGGACCAAACCCCACTTTCAAACGTTTCTTTTGCCGCTTTAATGGCTTCTTTGGTTTCTTCAACTGTAGCTCTGGGAGCTATAGCAATTAATTCACCATTCGCCGGATTAATCACCTTATTGGTATCTGGATTACTAGAAAGTCTCCATTCACCATTAATAAACATTTTTAATTCTAATACTTGAGTGGTAGTTGTCATAAGAATTGCCTCCTATTATACTGGATTTTAAGGATATTAAACTAATAATGAGTAAAGGCTATATTAAAGGTTTAAAATGAGCTCTTTTTCAGATTCTTTTGCTCTTGAGCAACAAGTTAAAATAATTTTCTTTGTCCATCTTTCCTCATCTTTGTAGAAGTGATCGCGGTGATCAACTTCCCCTTCAACTACCTGGACTTCGCAGCTTCCGCATCCGCCTACTTTACAAGAATAGGGAGCCTCTACCCCAGCTTTCAAAAGTGCATCTAATAATGTTTCTTCTTTTGAAACTTCCACCTTCAAATCGCTGTCAGCTAACTTTACAATAAAAGGATTTTTGGGACCTTCATCAGTCGCAGCAAATAACTCAAAATGAATGGAATGACTTGGGTAACCATAGATTTCTGCTGCAGCCTGAAATTCTTTTACCATTGAAACTGGTCCACAGAAATACACATGTGAGCCAATCCGATGTTCAGCCATTGTGACAGGCGTCATTTTAGTAGGATTTTCCCTTCTCGAGAAATAGAAATGACATTTTCCAGGATATTTTGCATTTAAATAATCATAAAAGGCACAGTCTTCTTTTGTTCTTGCAGCATAATGCAATTCAAATGATTTACCTTCAGCTGTTAAATCTTCCATCATGGTTATAAATGGCGTAATACCGATTCCAGCTGCATAAAACACATGATGTTTAGCTGATTTGAAAGCCAGTGGGAAATGATTTTTAGGCCAACTGATTTCTAACTGATCACCCACTTCGACTTCATCATGCCAGTAAATAGATCCTCCTTTTGAATGTTCATCCTTGCGAATGGCAATCGCATAATGTGTACGGTCAGTTGGATGACTAACAAGTGAGTAATTCCTTTCAATAATGTCATTACCAGTATTTACATAAGTTGCGATATGGGAACCACCAGTAAATGCAGGCAGTAATTCTAGATCAACCGGATACAAGTGGAAGCGCTTTACCGTTTTTGTTTCCTGCACTATCTTTCCTACGGAAACTTTAATCTTTCCGAATGCTCTCATACACATTACTCCTATCATTATGACTATTATAAAAATTTTTTACTTCTCAGGTAATTTTTAATTTGATGTTACAAAAGCAGGATTATAAGGATATCCAATATAACCTTTTCGCTCTCTTGAGAAAAAGGGACCTATTTCCAAACTGATTTGGCAATGATAACAAATCGTATCTGTTTCTTTGGTCTCAACTTCTTGAAGGTGATAGCATTTGATACAATAAACATATCGTCTTTTTTCGCCAGAAATAAATGTTTGAATCTCATCTTCTGAAAAACCAGCCTCAATTGCTGCTGAAAAAATAGTAACGGCATCATCCCATTTAGCAGAAATGTAAAGCTGTGTTCCCATTTTTTGACGATCTAATCCTTCGCTAATGTTCTTTAATAGTAATTCATCAGTGATTTCAATAAGTTCATATTCTTTTAGGCCATTTATTTCATTCGTAAATTGTTGGATTGTGCCTGCTTCTCTTTGTTCTGCAGAAATAATCAGCAATTTTCTCCTATCATGTCTTACCGTGAATTTTTCAACAATTGTTTCTGATTGATCGAATAATACCGGGCTGTTGTATACCACTTTACATACCTCCAATTATTGCTCCCTAGTTAGAGTGTAATTTTACTTTTTCAACCAAGTTTTTCAGATATTCTACTGTAGGTTCGATAAACGGGGTAAATCCTTTATAATCAGCCATTGGTTTAGGGATATCTGAGAGAATAGAGTATGTTTGCTCAAGCCATTCTGGTCGTAATGCCAAATCCTCCATTGGCAGGAATTGAGTATTTAATACGAATAAAATCGCATTACTCCTTGGCATACGATAGAAAAATTGTTCTTCTACACGAAGTCTTACTAGTTCACCGGCATTTTCTGAGGTAACTAGGGAGCGTGTTGGTCCCCATGTATCAAATGTTTCATAGTTTACATCCCAACGGTTGGCCATTAAATTCCAGTTGATTCGGGTCCATGGCTCACCCGGTAAAACATTGCGTATTAAGAAATTACGAACTCTTTCGGCCAGCGGTACACCTGTACGTGACACAAACGGAACAGGTCCATGAATTTCATCAAAGGACATTCCTTTATTCCAGTGAGGGGAGAATAATGCAGCATAGGATTCTTGTGCAACTTCCAAATAAAGATTGTCATCCCGAAGAACCATTAATACAAAGTCAGTGGCGAAATGACGGCCAATTAAATCAAGTGGCTCAAGCTCGATGCTGGATGCATCACCAATTATAAAAGTTTCCGTTTCATTCAAGATGGAGTTATGAAAAGTCCAGTGATTACCGTCCTTTTCTACTTGGAAATGCATCGGGTAGCGTTCAACCGCCATATTAATCAGCATTTCTGCTACTTCCCATTGCATTTCCATTGTATGTGGATATGATTGGAATCTTACTTCTGGTTGTTCCTTAAGTAATTCCCTTTTTCTTTTTATTTGTTTTTTATATTCTGGTGTTATTACAATACAATTTTGTTCATGCTTTTCAAGTTTTTTTAGGTCATTTGAATAGCGATAGTTGGTACCTTCTTTAATGTTTCGGAAAGGATACGGAAATAAATCCAAATTAGTAGATTTGTACATGATAAATTCCTCCTTTAATTTTTCAACAATCATCTCATTTTCAGATTGGATTGTTGGAAGTTGATTCATTTTACTTGCAGTACAGGAAATAAATAGTGCCATTTCACTTTTCTAAACCTTTGTTATAACTATTAGCAAGTTTCATGCCAAATAAAAAACATTCACAAAATAGCCACAAATTAATATTTAATATTTTTATCAAATTCAAAATTGAAATCTTTATTCAAATATGAAATAATTTATTTTGAATAATCCGAAATTTTAAAAGTAAATCGAATGAAGGGTTAAATGTGTGATGTCTATGATTTTGACAAATGATCAACTACTACAAGCTTATCAATCTAGTTTTCTATCTATTTATGATGAAATGATTGTAACGAATGTAAAGGGAACAATTTTATTTCGTAGTGGAAAATTGAAAAATTTTTGGTCAACAAACTCTACCACACTGATAGGAAGAACATTTACTGATTTAGAGGAAATTGCATTCTTTGGAGATTTGATTTTTCAATTATTAAATAAAGAGGTACATTCGCTTCAATTAAAGGCTTGGAATGGCAGTACGATTCTAATAACTGTGTTCCAATCAAATGGTCCTAGCGAAGAGTTAATGGTATGGGGATTAAAAAGTATCTCCGACCCGTTAATGGTTACTAATGAAACAAACGAAGAGCCGGATATAAAACAAACGCCTTCCATGGTCGTTCATAGTCAAAAAATGAAAGATGTATTTCACACAATTGAAATGGTTTCAAAAGTTTCAACAACAGTTCTCTTATTAGGGGAGTCAGGTGTAGGAAAAGAAATGATTGCTAAAACCATTCATCAATTAGGAAATCGAGGCTCTAAACCATTTATTGCAGTGAACTGTGGTGCCATTCCGGAAAATTTATTAGAAAGTGAATTGTTCGGTTATGTCGGCGGGGCATTTAGTGGTGCAAACAAAAATGGTGCTCCCGGAAAATTTGAATTAGCAAATGAAGGGATTATTTTTCTTGATGAGATTGCCGAATTACCACTGAACTTACAAGTAAAGCTATTGCGGATTTTACAGGAAAAAGAAGTCACACCATTAGGAAGTTCAAAACCGATTCATATTGATGTCCAAATAATAGCTGCAACGAATCAATCATTAGAAAAAATGGTCAAAGAGGGACGATTTAGAGAAGATTTATATTATCGTTTAAATGTAGTACCAATTGAAATCCCTTCATTGAGGGAAAGAACAGAAGAGATTCCTTACTTAATTTATCATTTCGTAGGAAAATATAAAGCGTTATACCAAAGAAATATCAATATTTTACCAGATGCAATTGATTTATTATGTATTTACGATTGGCCGGGAAATGTTCGGCAATTAGAGAATACAATTGAACGAATCGTTGTGACTAGTAAAGAAATTGACGTTGACTCAAGTTTAGTTTACAAATACATTCCCAAGAAGACTGCTGTAAAGGAACCTCCTATGATTCATCACATTATGCCACTGCAAGAAGCTGTGGATTTGATTGAAGAACAATTAATTAAAATGGCCATCGATAAATATAAATCTGTTAAGCTCGCAGCAAAAGTTCTGGATATCAGTCAACCTACAATGAGTAGAAAATATAAAAAAATCCGCGAGAAAATGCAACACAAAATTCTTTCTCCTCAAAATAAAAGAAAAATACTTGAAGAACATTTAAATAAACAATTACGATCCATGGCGATTGTTACGTCTACTGTTATTCTTCCAGAAGAAATCTTTGAATTAGTGAATCCAAGTATGCCACCATCATCCAACCAAACCTATAAAAATGTTCAGAAAAAATTAACGAAAATACGTGAACAAGAAGGAATCATTGAGTGGGTATATATTTTTAAAGTTTTAGATAATAATAAAATGCAGACGATTGTAGCCAGTGAAGATTTTGTGATTCCACCTGGACATATTTATGAGGGACCACCTGAAATGATGGAAGTAGCATTAGAGGCGATGGAAGGGAAAGCAGGGGTAACTTCTTTATATGAAGATATTTATGGAGAATGGAAAACAAGCTTTGCTCCTTTAACGGATCATAACGGTAACGTTTTGGCCATTATCGGGTTTGACCATAGCAGATCGTATATCGAAACAGAGTTAAAGAAAATAGAGAATATGTAAAATAATCCTTGAATCTTTTTTTAAGTCAATCTTGTCCAATCCCTTATTCTTATAAGGACCAACAATCAAAATTCATTACTTTTCAATGCTAGGACACAATTTAGTAATGACAGTGCAAAACTGTCTAATAAAAAATACTTGAACTATTCTGAAAACTATTATAAAATGGGTATAAGCTTCATCCTATCCGCTTAAACAGCTGAAGGCAGTGAAGCAAACATCTAAACATTTATTCTATTGACTGATAAGTTTCCACTCCCGGCCTTTGCAGGTTGGTTTAAATGGAGCATAAGCCAGTCCAAAACACAACTGTGTGTATTTGGGCTGGCTTTTTATGTTATTGTAAAGAAATTTTTAATAAGTGGAGGAGGCAGTATGGGAGGAGCATTAGAAGGTGTAACAGTATTAGATTTAACAAGGGTGCTGGCTGGCCCTCATTGTACGATGATTTTAGCAGACCTCGGCGCAGATGTCATTAAAGTGGAAGGCCCTGGGGGGAGCGATGAGACGAGAAGCTGGGGGCCTCCGTTTCAAAATGGGGTTAGTGCCTATTATTTATGTGCCAATCGAAATAAACGCAGCATCACGGTCAATCTGAAAACAGAAGAAGGAAGGGAAATTATTCGGACACTGGCTAAAGATGCAGATGTTCTTATACACAATTTCAAAACAGGTTCTATGGAAAAATGGAACCTGGACTATAACTCTTTGAAAAAAATGAACCCGCAGTTAGTATATTGTTCCATTACTGGATTCGGGGAAACGGGGCCGTTCCGGCATTTACCCGGATATGACTATATTATCCAAGGTATGAGCGGACTGATGAGTATAACGGGGAGTGAGGAAAGTGGTCCTATAAAAATAGGTGTGGCAATGGTTGATATTTTGACAGGTTTGTATTCTGCCATTTCCATTGAAGCAGCCTTGTATGAAAGGGAAAAGTCCGGTCAGGGTCAAAAAATTGACATGTCACTGATGGATACAGCAATTAGTTCGCTTGCAAATGTGGCCAGCAATTATCTAATTTCAGGAAATGTTCCACGAAGAATCGGAAATGATCACCCTAATATCGTCCCATATTCCAAATTTCAGGCATTAGACGGTGAAATCATTATTGCAGTAGGGAACAATCGGCAATTTACCACATTATGTGAAGTGGTGGGAGATAGGGAGCTAGGGGAGGATGAAAAATTTCGTACAAATGAGGCTAGGGTTAAAAATAAAGAAGAACTTACAAGAATTTTGGAAAGTCTGCTGCTAACGAAATCTGTTGATGAGTGGATAGAGCTATTATCGAAAAAAAATATCCCATGTGGTCCCATTCATTCAATAGATCAAGTATTTGACCATCCGCAGGTTACCGCTCGTGAAATGGTCGTTCAAGTCGATCATCCGGAAGCAGGGTTAGTAAAACTTGTCGGTTCACCTATTAAATTATCAAGAACAAAGGTGAAAATGGAACGACACCCTCCGATGGCAGGGGAACATAACAGTGAAGTTCTTCAACAAGCAGGGTTCTCTTTAGAGGAAATTACACAATTAAAAGAAAATAAAATCATTTAAAAAACCAGGAGGTATTAGCTATGAATTTTGATTTCACTGAAGAGCAAGAGATGTTAAGAAAAATGGTGAGGAGTTTTGTCGATAAGGAAATTATCCCAAATATGAAACAATGGGATGAACAAGGACATTTTGATCCTATTATTTGGAAGCGTTTAAGTGAATTAGATCTGATGGGGGTGTGTATCCCTGAAAAATATGGCGGCAGCGGTATGGATTATAATTCCCTTGCCATTGTTTGTGAAGAACTGGAAAGAGGCGACACAGCCTTTCGTACGGCCGTATCCGTTCATATCGGGTTAAATAGCCTAACTCTATTGCAGTGGGGAACTGAGGAACAAAAGCAAAAATATCTCGTTCCGCAGGCCAAAGGCGAAAAAATCGCTGCCTTTGGATTAACAGAACCAGGGGCTGGTTCAGACGTGGCATCGCTCTCAACAACGGCCATTAGGGATGGCGATGATTATATTCTAAATGGGTCAAAAACCTGGATATCCTTATGTGATATTGCCGATCATTTTATCGTATTTGCTTATACAGATAAAGACAAAAAACATCACGGGATTTCCGCATTTATCGTGGAGCGAACCATGCTTGGCTTTTCTTCTAAAGCAATAAAAGGGAAATTAGGAATCCGTTCTGGCAATACAGGTGAATTGTTCTTTGACCAGGTAAGAGTTCCAAAGGAAAATTTACTAGGCAAAGAGGGCGAAGGGTTCAAAATTGCCATGGCCGCACTTGATAATGGCCGCTTTACGGTTGCCGCAGGAGCTGTTGGTCTGATTATGGCAAGTTTAGAGGAAAGTGTAAAGTATTGTCATGAACGAAAAACATTTGGTAAAGAAATTGGAAAACACCAGCTGGTTCAGCAAATGATTGCCAACATGGAGGCGGGATTGCAAATGAGCCGTTTATTGGTTTATCGGGCCGGCGAGCTAAAAAATCAAGGGAAGCGGAATACTAGGGAAACCTCACTTGCAAAATGGCAGGCATGTGATTTTGCCAATAAAGCGGCCGACGATGCCGTACAAATTCATGGGGCATACGGCTATTCCAGTGAATACCCTGTTGAACGATTCTTAAGAAACTCAAAAGCACCCGTTATTTATGAAGGTACTAGGGAAATTCATACCATTATGCAGGCAGAATACGTACTTGGTTACAGGGAGGATAAAGTATTAAACAGGGGGCTGCCAGCCTGGCCATTTGAAAAGGAAACTGTAAAGAACAGTTAACAGGAGGGCTCCTCATTGGAGCCCTTACTTAGAAACGATAATTTATTTAGTAAGTGATTCATATTGTTTATATAAGTCTTTTAAGGCGGCAATCAGGGCATTATTTGCTTTTCCAAAATAACCTGTTTTTAATTGATCGAGAGGGAGTTCGATACCATTCCGTAAGCTATGACCTTTGAGGAGCCTGTTGATAAAATCCCTCCCATGTTCAGTAGCCAATGTACAAGAAGCATCCACAATTACTCCATAATGTTTATCGATTTCTGCAGTAATTGTTAACGTTTCGAAAACATTTTTTGCAGCCATACCTGTTGGCAGCTTGGCATGTCCGGCAATAAAAATTGTATTCACTCATCCCACTCCCTAATCCATTTATTTTTAGAATAATATAAAAGGTGTAAAAATGGAACCATAGGAGCATTTGGCGGAATGAAAGCATCAAGTTCACATTCAAGGAAACAAGGGCAGGCGGGGAAAGAATTTCTTACCACCATAAAAACAATCACGATTACTTCTTAAGAAGGTACACAATAATATTATTAGCTGTTTGAACATGAGCAGAAAGACCTCCAAAATTTGGAGGTCTTTTTTGCCAAGTTAAAAATGTATTAAATCTTTTTGTTGAGAGTCTCTAAAGATTTCCTATCGATAAATATTTAGTTTCCAAGTAGGGCTCAATCCCTTCTATTCCGCCTTCGCGGCCAATTCCACTTTCCTTCATGCCGCCGAATGGAATGTGGGCTCCGGATGGTGCTCCGTCATTCCAGCCGACAATGCCAAAGTCCAGATTTTCGCTCAAATAGGTTCCGGTTTTATAGTTATTGGTGAAGAAATAGGCAGCTAAACCATATGGGGTACTATTGGCGATCTCTATTGCTTCCTCTAAATCTTTAAAGGCAATAATCGGAGCGACCGGACCAAACGTTTCCTCCTGCATAATGTTCATATCAAGCGTAACATTTAATAAGACAGTAGGGGAGACGAAGAAATAACCTTGTTCCTTATCGGCGTTGAATTGATTTCCAGCCAGGACCATTGCCCCTTTATCAATTGCATCATTAATTTGGTCGACGATTTTGTTGAAGCCCTTTTCGTTAATAATAGGTCCCACCTGGGTATCTTTTTCGAGACCATTGCCAACTTTTAATTTTTTCGTGGCTTCAGCTAATTTGGCAGAGAAAGCCTCAACAATCGTTTCATGGACAATAATCCGGTTTGCACATACGCATGTTTGTCCGGCGTTCCGAAACTTAGTGAGGAGCGTTTGCTCGACAGCAAAATCCAGGTCCGCATCTTCGGCAACGATAAGAGGAGCGTGCCCGCCTAATTCCATCGTTACATGCTTCACCGTATTAGCGCTGTTTTTGATTAATTGCTTTCCGACAGCAGTAGATCCAGTAAACGTAATTTTACGAACGTATTCACTGCTTGTAAACAGGTCGCCGACCATCGAGCCAGAACCATTTACACATTGAATGACATCAGTAGGAATTCCTGCTTCGTGGGCAAGTTCAATTAATCTAATTGTTGTTAGAGGTGTTTCGGCTGCCGGTTTTACAATAAAAGGGCAGCCTGCAGCCAAAGCAGGTGCTGCTTTCCTTGTCATCATCGCCGCTGGGAAATTCCACGGCGTAATCGCAGCCACTAAACCAATCGGCTGTTTGGTAACAGCGATTCTTTTTGTTTCAGAAGACGAAGGGACCGTTCTTCCGTAGATCCGTTTTGCTTCTTCAGCATACCAATCAATGTAGCTAGTGGCATAATCGACTTCACCGAGTGATTCACTCAACGGCTTGCCATTTTCCAAAGTCATGATTTCAGCGATTTCTGCTTTATGCTCTTGAATGATTTGTGACCAGTTTCTTAATAATCGGGAACGCTCATGGGCATTAACCTTTGCCCATTTTTTAAAGCTGGCATGCCCGGCTTTTAATGCTTGCTTGATTTCTTCTTCTGAATTTATCCGGATTTCTTTAATAACTTGACCTGTTGCCGGATTCTTCACTTGTAATAGATTTGCCATTTATAAACACCACCCAATACTTTTATGAAGGAAGCCCGATCCATTAAATTTCGGACCGGGTGTGTCTCTAATTCTTATTCAAAAGCCTTTTCCAAAATCGTCAATCCTTTTGCTAATTCTTCTTCTGTAATCACTAATGGGGCTAAGAAACGAATTACATTGCTCTTTATGCCGGCTGAAAGAAGTAATAGTCCATTATCGTTTGCATATTTAACAATCTGTGATGTTTTCGTCTTGTTTGGTTTTTTGCTGAAGCGGTCTTCCACTATCTCACAAGCAACCATCGCACCCAAACGGCGAATATCTCCAACAAAGTCATGTTTTGAGCAGAGGTCTTGCAATTTCGCTTCAATTTTTTGCCCAAGGATTTCAGCTTTCTCCACTAAATTTTCTTCTTCCACAATATCAATAACGGCTAGAGCTGCAGCACAGGCGACAGGACTCCCCGAATAAGTACCGCCAAGCTCACCTGAATCCGTAACATTTAGAATTTCCGTTTTTCCGACTACACCACTTAACGGCAGACCAGCAGCCAGCGATTTTGAAACGGTGATTAAATCAGGAATTACATCAAAATGTTCGATGGCAAATAATTTTCCAGTTCGGCCAAATCCAGTTTGAATTTCATCTGCTACAAACACAATTCCATTGTCCCTGCAAAAACGGCTCACAGCTTGCATAAACTTTTTCGGTGGAATAATAAAACCGCCTTCACCTTGAACAGGCTCCATGACTACACAGGCAACCATTTCCGGTGCAACTGTTGAGATAAAGAAATCTTCAAAGTCTGAAATAACCTGATCCACATATTCTTCTTCAGTCATCCCGGCTGGTTTATGGTACATGTACGGAAATGGTGCTTGGTAGATTTCCGGAGCAAAGGGGCCAAACCCAAATTTATACGGCTTTACCTTGCTTGTCATGCCCATTGTTAAGTTAGTTCGTCCATGGTAGCCGCGGACAAACGAAACAACTGCGGGTCTTTTCGTGTAACGACGGGAAATTTTAATTGCATTTTCCACTGCTTCTGCACCTGAGTTAAAGAAAATTGCTTGTTTGTCAAAATCTCCGGGGATGATTTGGCATAGCTTTTCAGCAAGATTGATATAACTTTCATACATGATGACATTGAATCCAGGATGTAAAAACTTATCTACTTGGTTCTTGACCGCTTCGGTTACCTTTGGATGACTGTGGCCTACGTTTAACGTCCCAATTGCACCTGCAAAGTCGATCCATTCTTTGTTATCAATATCTGTTACGGTTGCCCCGGAGGCATGCAGGGCAAAGTTTAAATTGCCGTTGCTTACACCCTTCGGAACAAATTTTTTTCTTTTTTCTTGTAATTCTGCGGTTTGTGAATAAGAAACTGGCATCCTGATCGCCCCTTTGTTTACTTTCTGAATATGAATTATAAGAAAAGTATCTCAGGAATCTGGTATAATGAAAAGTACCAAAATTGAAAAAAAAAAGATACCAGATGGGGAGTAATAGTATGTTCATTCTGATCGATAAACAGAGGGATTCGAATTATATTTACCAACAAATATACGAAAGGATCAAAGAAAATATATTAACAGGAAAGCTAAAATCAAATGAAAAGCTTCCTTCAAAAAGGTCATTAGCTGAACAATTAAATGTTAGTATTAATTCGGTCAGTTTTGGCTATGAACAACTGCTTGCTGAGGGGTATATCTATTCGATTGAACGAAGTGGATACTTTGTTGAAAATATTACTAAGTTTATTGAACAAAAGACACATTGGAACCAAAAGCTGCCACCTGAATTAAAGGAGGAACCTGTCGACAGAGATGGGTGGCTTTCACTGTCCCATATGGCAACAGATACTTCTTTATTCCCTTTTAAAGAATGGCTGAAGTGTCAAGAGAAAGCAATTAAATCGTATAAAAGAGAGCTTTCGGAATTGTCTTATTCCCAAGGGCCATATGTGGTAAGGGAGACGATTTGCCGCATGATTGCTTTGACTCGGGGAGTCAATTGTGAGCCTGAGCAAATCATCATGGGAGCAGGAACACAGTTATTGGTAGGTCAATTGATGGAAATGAAAAGCAAAGGAACTGTTGTTGCAATCGAAAACCCGGGGTATGCCCGCTTTTACCATCTTCTGAAAAAGATGAATATACCTGTCCACCCTGTTTCATTGGATGATCAAGGTATAATGATGAGCGAACTTGAATCAGTAAAGGCAAATGTGGTGTTTGTCACCCCGTCCCACCAATTCCCTACAGGTAAAATTATGCCAATCTCCCGACGAATTGAGCTATTAAACTGGGCAGCTCAACGCGAAAACAGATACATTGTTGAAGATGACTATGATAGTGAATTTAAATATGGAACAGACAATATTCCATCCTTGCAAAGTTTAGACCGAAACCAAAGAGTCATTTACATGGGGACTTTTTCAAAAACAGTACTGCCAGGCCTGCGGATTAGTTATATGGTTTTGCCACCTGAGTTCATAAGGGAATACAGGGAGCATTTTTCTAACTTTATTCAATACAGTAACTCTCTTATGTTATTCACGTTGCAGTTTTTCATTGAAAGCGGTGAATATGCTAGACATGTAAAACGGATGAACCATCAGTATGATACCCGAAGAAAATTGTTAATCACTGAGCTTCAACAGCGTTTCCGAGAGGAGATTGATATTGAAGATGTTTCGGCAGGCCTTCATTTTCTAGCCCATTTTCATACAGAGAAGGGGTATCAGGAAATAGAAGAAAGCGCCTTACGGTTAAAGCTCGAAATTTACTCAATGCGCCGTTTTATGTTAGAAAAGAGCGTTAATTACAAGAACAGAATTAGTTTAGTTTTAGGATTTGCTAATCTTAGGGAGGTAAATGTAGCTGGGGCGGTGGAGAGATTGTATGATGTTTTTCATTAAATTTAAAAAAATGAACCTTTTACAGCACTTTTCAATGATAAAAATCACATAGTATAATGAAATATTTCGTAAAAATGTTACAATTAAGTGGATGAATAAAATATCTGTAAGGTGACGATTGTGTTATATTATGTGATTTTACTAGTTCTTTCTTCTATTGGAATCTTTTTAGTTTTTTCAAAAAAAATATATATCCACACTTCCACGATGGCAGTAGTTATGGCATTTGGAATCATTATTCAAGGTGTCTTTACAAACTTTTTTGGAAATCGTTTTTTCTATGGGAAAGCAGGGGAGATCCTATCAATCATTATCTTAGCCCTGTGGATATCCTTTTCCTTTTCGTTCCTTTTGTCCTATTTTAATAAAAAATTCAAATCTGTTCATTATTCAAATCCAATAAACCGTTTTGGGATTGGCACCTGGGTTGCCGGGACATCCATTACCGGAATCCTTATTTATAAAGAATTTATTGATTGGTCTTTTATTTCGCAAATCCTTTTGTTTATAAATATCATTTTATGGATTCTTTACATAGGTGGAAGTGTGAGGGCGTTATATGAGTTACATCAAAACAACCTTTCCAAAAATGTTCATGGTATTCTTTTGTTAACAACAGTCAGCACACAATCCATTGTTTTGTTAATAAGTACGATCAATCAAAATGTTCCCTTTGAAGTTGATGTCTTTCTAATTATTTTAGGAATTTGTTTTTACCTTATTAGCGCTTTTTATATTATTAAGAGGTATGTTACAACTGATTCTTGGACGATCAAAACAGATTGGAATAATACAAATTGCATTTTGCATGGTGCCTTGTCTATTACGGGACTTGCATGTGTGGTTTCCCATGTACTAAGTAAACATAGCGTTGTTCTTATTTGGGTTTTGGCTGCCATTGTTTTCCTATTTATTGAATTAATTGAAGTGTATCGATTATTTAATCGAATAAAGTATTATGGAATGAAAAAGGGAATGCTGGTTTACGATGTCAGCCAATGGAGCCGAATTTTTACCTTTGGCATGTTTTACACCATTACATTCCAAAGTGCACCAAATCACTATTTTCTATCCTTAATTCGGAACGCGATCATCACAAGTGGGATTTGGGTCATAATCATCCTTGGTGTTTTCGAACTTTTTCTTTGTTTAAAACATTGCATGGTGACGAATAAAAAGCTTTCCGCTCCATTGCAGAAAAGTTCGGTTAGCAAATGAAAATCGCCGAATTATTGTCATGATGATAGTACTT
>NZ_JBALNF010000013.1:303252-329858 GCF_036962465.1 Neobacillus vireti | reverse complement strand
TCCTCAAGATTTTTCTTTTTTAACAACATGTTAGTGAAATTCCGTAAAAGTATCTACGCTTTCATCATTTTGCTCCATTTGATGAATTTTTTCACGAGTGTATTTATTAGAGTATACCAATAATATAAGCATCATACCTAAGCATCCGCTAATAATTAACAAGAAATACTGAAACCAAACACCGAAATCTAGAATTTCCATTCAACTTCCTCCCTTTCATTATAAATTTCATTGTGCCTTCTACTCCGTTCTACCCATGACTTCAGAGACTAAGCTTAAAGGTAGTTCATTTTGTAAAGTATATACCCGAATACTAGTGAATCAATCATCTAATTTCACTCTTTGATCAATAAAAAAACTTTCAAAAGACGGTCTCCCTTATGACTTTCATGCACTCCTTCATATAGATAGAAACTTTTCCCAATCTTCATTTTAAATATTCCCTCTACTACTACTACCATTGATTTTCCCTTTTTCCTTCATCCTATTTATTGTCAATTATTTTATGTTTCACCTTCCTAATTTGACTGTTATAATTGTGCTTATGATCTATTTAGGAGGATTCCGCCATGACTACATTTGAAAAGTTAAAGCCAATTATTGCAGACCAACTGGGTGTCAAAATGGAGAATATCAGACCAGAAGCATCTTTCAAAGATGATTTCGAAGCTGACTCACTTGATATGGTGAACCTGACCATGGAAATTGAAGATGAATTTGCGATTGAGATTAGTGACAAAATCGCTGCAAAGCTTCAAACAGTCGGAGATGTCGTAAACTATATTCAAAACCGATAATACAAAAAGAGCATCGAATGGATGCTCTTTTTGTATATAGCTGTAAGGTACAGCCTTTATTCTCTTATCGCATAACTTATACAAAAAGCTTGATTAATTCATCATTTGCTGTGACTTTTCCGTCACGGGCTGGCATCACATCTAAATATTGATTGGTATTAGTAATGACAACAGGTGTTTTTACATCATAGCCTGCAGCCTTAATATTTTCTATCTCAAATTCAATCAGCAAGTCACCACGCTTTACTTCATCCCATTGTTTTACATGTGAAGTGAAAAATTCACCCTTTAAGTTAATGGTATTCACTCCCACAATAATTAGGATTTCTGCTCCACCTTCTGAGGTAATCCCAATGGCATGATCGGTTGGAAATAAAGTCGTAACGACTCCATCAACAGGTGCTAGCACTTCACCCTTTGTTGGATCGATCGCGATCCCTTTTCCTACCGTCTCCGTAGAAAAAAGAGGATCAGAAATTTTGCTTAATGGAACAATTTCTCCGCTTAATGGACTTACAATGGTTTCCCTTTGTACATTGGAGATTCCAAATTCTTTAACCGTTTTAGCAGCAACGGTGTCGTTCTTCCCTTCATACCCTAAGAAAAGTGTCAAGACTAAAGCTATCACTAAAGCTCCTAACGTACCAATCAAATATAATCCGACCGGTGTAAAAACTGGAATGGACAAGAAGCTTGGGAGGGCAAATCCAGTCCCTTTTACCCCAAATGCCCCGTTAATCGCTCCGCCAATTGCCCCAGCTATGGCAACAATTAACATGGTTCGCTTGTAGCGTATTAAGAGGCCGTATGTAATGATTTCTGTTGTCCCTGCTAAGGCACCTGGCACAAGCCCTGATCCAGCGAGCGTTTTCAAGTCTTTATCTCGTGTCTTGAAGAATATCCCAAGTGCCATCCCCATTTGAGCAAAAGGGGCTGCAGCAACCATCGGGCTAAGTGGATCTAACCCTTTCGATGCAAGATTGGCCAGAAATATTGGAATAACCGCCCAGTGAAGGCCTAATATCGTTAAAAATGACCATGCAGCGCCCATCACTGCACCAGTTAACATGCCGCTTCTTGCACTTAAAAATTGAATGAGGACTGCCAATACCTCCCCAACATATGTACCAAATGGACCAAAAATAAGGACTGTCAAAGGAACAATCACTATTAATGAAACAAGTGGATTAACAAACATTTGTAAGTCTTTATAGATTATTCGTTTTAGGAGCTGATTTAATAAGGAATAAATAGATACGGCAATCAAAATCGGAAAAACGGTCGAAGAATAATTTGTCAATATCACTGGGACTCCTAAGAACTCCACATTTTGGGCTTTTGCTGCCACCAAATCCATATAATGCGGCTCTAATAGTGCAGCACCAATCGCACCGCCGACATAGCCATTGGCTCCAAGCTTTGTCGCTAATGTAATCCCTAAAAAAACAGGAAAGAAGTAAAAAATAGCATGCCCAGCTGCAGAAAATATCGCATAGGTACCACTTTCATGAGATAACCATCCTAATGTGATTAAAATCGATAATAAGGCCGTAATTAGTCCGGATCCAGCAAGCACCCCTAAAATAGGCGCAAAACTCCCACTGACTGTTCCTAAAATTTTATTCATTACGGTTTCTTTCTTTTCTACAGTCCCGTCACTTGTATTGATTGCGTTCATGTTGTGTTCTCCTTGCTCGTAGTTTTGCGGTTGGGTTCACAGCTAATAATGCTCCCTGAATCCATTAAGCTTTCCTAACCCTTTCGATTATTTTTAACCATAAAGAACACAACCATTCTCCAATCACATTTATAAAAGTTTATAAAATATCGCCTTTTCCTTCATTAAACCTTAAACATAAAAAAGGAGATACCGAAGTAGTATCTCCTTTAATAAAATATAGGAATTATTGGTAAGATGGTTCTACCGCCTTTTTGTTTCTCAACTCATTATTTACATACTTTCTGCTCTTATACAAAAATTGAATTAACTCTGTCCTCGTTAATTCCTTTTCACAGTCATCACAATAATCCAACCCTTTACCATGAATCGTCCATTTCTCTCCGTCCGGATAAAACATTAATGTCCAATCTCCGTTTCGGGTATGATCTTGGAATATAAAATAATGTTTGTTCCCCTGTTGATCAAATTCAGCGAGGTCTAAGAAGTTCTCTAGAAAACACTCAATATCTTTCTTGGATACTATCAATTTCATATTTCCCTCTACCTACCTTTTCTTTTTCTATTTATTTTAACATAATCTGCTAAAAGTCTGTTAGAGGGATGTTTCTTTCTTTTCGATCGGAAGGATAAGTAAAAGAGTAACTTTCCCCTTATTAAGGTGTCTCATTCCAATATGATTTGATTTGTTTGCAATACGAAAAATTCAAAAATAAAATTAGAACCGATGATGAAAGTCATCCTGTCCATTGGTTAAGAGGTTGGCCAGGATAGCAGAGTTTTCTTGATCCGCATCATATTGAATCACATCGTCATATTCAAAAGTTTGGAACGCATCAGGAAAATGATCACTCATGTACTGAACAAAAGTTTCTATGTTTTCTACACCATTTTGACGGAATTCCATCATGATGGAACGGAACTGATGTGGGGGAATGGCGCATTTGATATGAAAAGATTTTGTGAATCCAAAATCTTGAGAGCTGTATAAATTGTATGTAAATGACATAACGATCATCTTCCTTCTTCCATTATCTTTGTTATGTTCTCACAATTAAAATTTTTGTTGGACAAGTGAATGGAACTTATTTTTTCTATACTTCATCCACAGATAATACATCGGCAATGAGAAGAGACTCTTTTGAAAACAGGCAAAACAGGTCTGCTGAATCACTTTGAAGTTTTGTGTTTCGGACGATAAAGCCATCATATCCTTGTTTTAAAAGATGTTTCCGAAATTTATCATTGGCCTCTTCTTTATTTAATAGCGTTGCTGAATCTTGCCAAGTAAGGTTCTTCTTATTTGCTGCAAAATAATCACAATAAAGGTCCCGATCCCTCATAAACGATTCAAAGGATTCATATTCCTTTAAATTTGGTTCATCAATAAACACTCTGTAGATAAAGCCCTGTATGGGTTTATCATATTGCACGACTTTGGGCTCCCCATCGTCCCAAAACTCAGTTTTTGATTTTTCGATAACAGTCTCGGTTCCAAATGCAAAAGGTTTCGCTGCCTTTATATCCGACACAAACCAAAATCCAATTGTATCAATATCGTTTGGTAATTGTGGGATTGTTGTTATATGTGTAAAGTGGTCGAATTTTCTTAAGGAACCATGATAAACAATCATAAGCAAACCCTCTTTTTTAGATTACCCAGATTTTATTGAATCATTTAAGGAGATAATCAAACAAATGTAATTTACTTGGAAAAAACAGGTCATTTTTACAGAGAAAGTATAATGTTATTTTTTCAAAGCGAATGTATAATTAATGTATCGTGCTAGACGGGGAGGTAGCGGTGCCCTGTACTCGCAATCCGCTCCAGCGGGGTTGAATTCCTTTTTTAGGTTAATTCGCTGTAAGGTCAGTCCAAAAAAAGAAATGTTGACGTCTTGGTCCTTCGCAATGGGAATCCATGAACTATGTCAGGTCCGGAAGGAAGCAGCATTAAGTGGACGCTCTCATGTGCCGAGGGGTTGCCTGGGCTGAGTTATCTTTTTTTCGCAACGCTTACGGTGATTAATCGACAGAAGGTGCACGGTTACATATATAATTGAAAACTCATCCAAACTGGATGAGTTTTTTTGCTTAGCTAAGGGTAAAGATTTTGGATCTCCAGATCGAATATCGGCTCAGTTAAAATAGGCCCGGTTTATGAACCCTATTTTTACTGGTTATGATTTTGTTGGGATTTTATCGCTAATTTTTCAAGTCCATTTTCTCGGTCAAATTCTACATCCGCTACAGGTGCACCTTTTTTATTTTTAGAAAATCTGCTTTTTTTGTTTTTAGCCATTTTGACACCTCATAATTGTTTGTTTTATTTCAACAAGGATGCTTTAATATTTTCTTTACAGGCACCCATACTTTAGTTTTGCTTTCAAACGGCTAAGCTATTCGATTATCTTTGATGACATTAGAAAATGACGTGGACTGAAGCACACGTCATTTTTCTTACGTCTTTTATTTAAATATTTGTTAGCTGGCCCATTCTCCCTATCGAACATTCATCTCGTTCGGATTTGGTCCTTTACGTCGATTGCGATTGATCTGATTGATTTCATTCATTTCTTCAGCAGTTAGTTCGAAATCAAAAACTTGGAAGTTTTCTTCAATTCTTGATGGTGTAACCGACTTTGGAATGACAATCGTTTTGTTTTGTAAATGCCAGCGTAAAACCGTTTGAGCTGGTGACTTATCATGGGATTTAGCAATTCGTTGAACCACTTCATCTTGGAGCACTTCTCCACCCTGATCCAGCGGGCTCCAAGCTTCTACATAAATATTATGCTTTGCACAAAACTCTTTTAATTCATTTTGGGCAAGGTACGGATGGCATTCCACCTGGTTTAGCACCGGTACAACTTCACATTCTTTTAAAAGGCGCTCTAAGTGTTCAACTTCAAAATTACACACACCGATCGCTTTTACTCGGCCATCATGATAAAGCTTCTCTAATGCTTTATAGGTATCCACATACTGATCAAATTGCGGAGTAGGCCAATGAATCAAGTATAGATCGACATAGTCTAGTCCTAATCTTTCCAGGCTTTCATCAAACGCTCGAAGTGTATTTTCGTATCCTTGATCACTATTCCAGACTTTTGTCGTAATAAATAATTCTTCACGGGAAACAGATGTTTCTTTAATTGCTTTTCCGACGCCTTTTTCATTTTGATAGATCATCGCCGTATCGATAGAGCGGTAGCCTACTTCAATTGCCGTTTTAACTGCCGTTGCTGCTTGATCGTCTTCAACCTGCCACACACCATAACCAAGCTGCGGCATTTTCAAACCGTTGTTTAATGTAACAAAATTCATGTTCTTGACTCCCTTTCATGTTATCGTTCTAGCGAGTTGGGAATCCTGGAGTATACTGTCTTGGGACTTCTGTGTCTTTCCGGAGAGCTGATGCCGCTTCTAAGGTCCAATAAGGATTTCTTAACATTCCTCTTCCAACTGCCACAAGGTCCGCGTCTTCGTTGCCAATCACAGCGTTTGCCAATCCCGGTTCATCTAGTCTTCCTACAGCGATTACAGGGACATTAAGTGCTTCCTTAATGGCTCTAGCTAATGGGACTTGGTACGCAACGTGTGTTCCAGGTCTTCCGGCCGCAGCAATTGGTCCTTCTCCTCCAGCACTAACATGGAACATATCTACTCCTGCCTGCTGATAAACTCTGGAAAATTCTATCGCTTCCTCGATTCCATAACCGCCTTCTACGTATTCTCTACCAGAAATGCGCATGATTAATGGCATATTTTCAGGCATTTCACTTTTTACCGCCTTGATGACTTCTTTGCCAAATTTGGTTAAATCCTGTCCGTACTCATCTGTTCGTTTATTAGTGTAAGCTGAAGTAAATTGATGAATCAGGTATCCGTGTGCACCATGAAGTTCGATTACATCAAAGCCGGCTTTGACCGCCCGCTGTACTGCTAATCGGAATTTTTCTACCATTTTGGTTATTTCTTCTGTAGATAAGGCTCTTGGAGTTTTCGATTTTTCGTCAAATGCAATCGCAGAAGGAGCCACAGGTACTTCAGCGTCTTCCGCTTTTCTTCCCGCATGTGCTATCTGAATTCCGACTTTCGCTCCATATTGATGGCAGGCGTCTACAATCCGTTTTAAAGGAGCAATATGATCGTCTGACCATAAACCTAAATCATAATCAGTAATACGGCCGTCTGGTTCCACATCCGTCATTTCAATAATAATTAAGCCGGCTCCGCCAATCGCGCGGCTAACGTAATGTACATAATGCCAATCTGTCGCTAGTCCATCTTTATTGGTAACCGAGTATTGACACATCGGCGGCATGACGACGCGATTTTTCAATTGCAGTCCGTTTAACTGGTAAGGTGTAAATAAATGATCCATGTGAACACTCCTTCAATCGATTAGCATTTCGATGGAAAAGGTTTTGATTTAAAAAGTAAGACGACAAGGTTAGCGTCTACTTTTTTCGCAAGATTAAACAACCTTTTCACGTCAAAAATACTAAGTTTTAAGTCACATTATTAAAATGTATGTGCATGCATATAAATTAACATACGCCAAATCCACACGTCAAGAAAGATGTTTTCCACAAAAAATGGGACCAAGCAACCCGGCTTTTTTAACAATCCGGATTCTACTTCGTCCCATTACCTTTTAATTGATTTATTAGTTGTTGTAATTCTTCTATTACCATATCTTTAGAAAAGGTCTTTTCGAGAGTTTCATGAAACGTGACCATTGCCTTAGTAAGCTTTTCTTCTCCTTCAGGTGTTAAGGAAGTGTAAATCGCTCTGCGGTCATCTACACAAACGTTTCTTTTTAATACACCACAGTCCCTTGCTTCAAATCGGCTTACTAACCGAGACATGGCGCTTTGACTTAAACCGACCAAGGTCTGTAACTGCTGTAGTTTTAACTTCTTTTCAGGTGCTTCATTCAAAAATAAGAGAACGTAAAACTCGTTCAGTGATAATTGATGCTTCTGTTGAAGACTGCTTTCTAACTCATTTGTAATATTCATTTGTAAATTGGAGAATGATAACCAATTGGTTATTAATTGTTTTGCGTGAATGGATTCCATCTGTACCACCTATTCTGGGTTTTCCAAAAGGCAATTATGCCTTGTAGATATTATTGATATAATCTGTCATTCCCCTTTATACTACCAAGTAATCAAATTGCTAGTCAATTATACCTGTTGGATTCATCATTTTTTAAAAATGAAACATTACCGCTGGATAAAAGAGTATCGAGCTCTGTTGGACATTCTTTACGTGCAATATTGTTATTACCTATCAATCAGATTATTATCTTTTGTACTCTTCTAAAAAGAAAGCATCATCGCAAGTTAGTGTTCAGTTACACCTGTTTTTATTGAGGAATACGCTTTGATTTGAATGTATCATAAAAACGGTCCTTATGAACCACCATAAGGACCATTTTTTCTGGAAGTACCCACTATTTTAATATAGGTTTTTTCGATTATGAGTTGCTTCTTGGTATGAATAGGCCAATTTGATTAATGTTGGCTCATCAAATGCTTTTCCTAGCATTTCCATCCCGATTGGGAGGCCATTATCGCTGAAACCGGCAGGAATGGAGATGGCTGAAAAGCCTGAAAATGGACTTAACCGATTGGCATTTCACTCATGCCGTTCATGATTCTTCATAATTTGGTTTACTAAGTTTTGGGTTGCATCTTGTGACAATGGCGCTGTATTTTCAATCGCCGGCTGGACGTAGTTTAATGCTGATTGATGAATGTTTTTAAATATCTTTATTTTATTTTCTGGATCGTTCAGATTTGGAATACTTTCGTTCATCATCCATTCCTCCATTGTTAAATTCGCTTCTTATTTTCTATTTAATTTTGAAATGTATACACTAACTGTTAACTCTAGTAAAATAGGCTCAAATTACTAAATTTTATAAATTTTGATTTGATTCTAGCAACTTCTCTTGTATACTAAAAAAAGTTAAATAAACATAACTAGGGGAGTCCAATAGTTTGGGCTGAGAGAGAAACACGCTTAAGTTTCTTGACCCTTTGGACCTGATCTGGATCATACCAGCGTGGGGAAGTTGACCAATCATCTTTATTAAGATTAACTTCTGCACATATAGCCGGGTCCGTCCTTTTATGGACCCGGCTTTTTTATGTGCTTATATTCCCCATTCATGTTCTAGAACTCGTCCTTTTCAATTTTAATAAAGGGAGAGATTATCAATGGTAACAACCTCATTAAATGAAAAAAACATTTCCATCATGTCAAGCTTTTCAGGCAGTAAAAAAGTTTATGTAGAAGGTTCAAGAACTGATATTAAAGTTCCTATGCGAGAAATTGAACTAAGTCCGACAACAAGTACCTTTGGAGAGGAAGCGAATCCCCCAGTACGGGTGTATGATACAAGCGGCCCATATACGGATTCAAATTATTCCGTAGACATCACAAAGGGCCTTCCTGCTCTTCGAAGTACTTGGATCCAAGAACGATCTGACGTTGAAGAATATAATGGCCGTGAAATCAAACCAGAAGATAATGGATATCAGGATCTACATGACCCGAGGGCTAATCATAAAGTATTTCCTGGGTTAAAGCGTAAACCATTAAGAGCGAAAAAAGGGAAAAATGTGACACAGCTCCATTATGCAAAAAAAGGAATTATTACACCTGAAATGGAATTCATCGCCATCAGGGAAAATATGAAGCCTGATTTTGTTCGTGATGAAGTAGCTAGAGGCCGGGCGATTATCCCTTCTAATATCAACCATCCAGAGACAGAACCGATGATCATCGGACGCCATTTTCATGTAAAGATAAATGCCAACATTGGGAATTCGGCGGTTTCCTCATCAATTGAAGAAGAAGTGGAAAAAATGACGTGGGCCACTCGCTGGGGCGCCGACACAATCATGGATCTTTCTACAGGGAAAAACATCCACACAACTCGTGAATGGATTATTCGAAACTCAGCCGTTCCTGTTGGTACGGTTCCGATTTATCAAGCACTTGAAAAAGTGAACGGAATTGCCGAAGATCTAACTTGGGAAGTTTTCCGTGATACTTTAATTGAGCAGGCTGAACAAGGTGTCGATTACTTTACCATCCATGCCGGTGTCCTCTTACGATATGTTCCGTTAACAGCGAAACGGTTAACCGGAATTGTCTCACGTGGCGGATCGATTATGGCCCAATGGTGTTTACACCATCATGAAGAAAACTTTTTATATACTCACTTTGAAGAGATCTGTGAAATTATGAAATCATATGATGTGGCCTTCTCATTAGGAGACGGTTTACGTCCAGGTTCTATTGCCGATGCAAATGACGAAGCACAATTTGCGGAATTAGAAACACTAGGAGAATTAACGCAGATTGCTTGGGAACATGACGTACAGGTAATGGTAGAAGGTCCAGGACATGTACCGATGCACCTCATTAAAGAGAACATGGATAAACAACTAGAAATTTGTAAGGAAGCGCCCTTCTATACACTGGGACCTCTTACAACGGATATTGCTCCCGGATATGATCATATAACCTCTGCGATTGGAGCTGCGATGATTGGCTGGTTTGGTACCGCTATGCTATGTTATGTGACTCCAAAAGAACACCTTGGCCTACCAAATAGAGACGATGTTCGCGAAGGAGTTATTACGTACAAGATTGCTGCACATGCGGCAGATTTAGCTAAAGGGCATCCCGGTGCACAAATTAGAGATGATGCTTTATCTAAAGCTCGGTTTGAATTCCGTTGGAGAGATCAATTTAATTTATCATTGGATCCTGAACGTGCATTAGAGTATCATGATGAAACACTGCCTGCTGAAGGAGCAAAAACAGCTCATTTCTGCTCCATGTGCGGACCCAAATTTTGCAGCATGAGAATCTCGCATGATATTCGGAACGCTGCAAAAGAAAACCAACTTGATCAGAACCAAGAAATAGAAAAAGGAATGAAGGAAAAAGCCGAAGAGTTTAGAAAATCTGGTGGAAACATCTATAACTGAATACATGAGCAAGGGTGAGCAAGGGGACGGTTCTTGTGCTTCCTTAGAAGCATGAGAACCGTCCCTTTGCTTCTAGAATTCTTCGTATGTAGCTGTGTCTTGATTGTTGATTCTTCCATCTGGGTGAGTTAATCCTGAAATTAAGTTCATTTCTGTATCATTTAAGGAAAAATCAAAAATAGAAATATTTTCAAGCTGCCGTTGCGGTGATGCAGATTTAGGAATGGAAATGCCCCCCGAGTTGATAGTGCCATCGTAAAATAATCTGTGAAATCGATTTATGATGATGTTCGGCAATTTGTTGAAGAGTGTCATTTTGTAATACTTCATTTGCCCGCGCTAATGGACTCCAAGATTAATTGAAGTAAAAAGATAGCTCGACTAACGGGTGATTTACTTTTTTGAAAAATGGGTATGATACATATCAAACCATTTCTTTAGAAAGAAGGGATATTAATGATTTGGACAATTGTTGGGTTATTACTATTATTCTGGGTACTTGGGCTTGTATTCCACATAGCCGGAGGTCTTATACACCTTCTATTAGTAGTAGCGGCCGTGGTCATAATCTTTAAATTTATTACAGGCAGAACGAAGAATCGAGCCTAAAGAACAAAATGTTGAAATCACGGGGGACGGTTCTTGTGCTTCTTTCAGAAGCATGAGAACCGTCCCCGTGATTCTTACAAAAGAGCTGCCACAAGTGCAGCTCTTTTCTGTTGCAGCTATTCTGTTAATACTCTTTTCGCACCAACATATCGGTCTTTCCAATACTTTAACGTTAACGATTGAATCGAGACACCCTTTGAGGTGGCCGCGATAAATTTATTATTTCCTAGATAAATCCCGACAAAAGAAATATCTTTTCCATTAGTGTTAAAAAAGACTAAGTCCCCTTCTTTTAGGTTGCCCTTTACTACGGACTTTCCAAGTTTGTATTGATCCTTCGAAGAATGTGGAAGCTTTAGTTTTGCAGCAGACTTATAAAAAATATATTGTGTATACCCAGAAGCATCAAATCCTGTTGGAGTAGCACCAGCCCATTTAAAGGGTGTCCCCACATATCGTTTAGCCACAGCGGTTACTTCCTGCCCCCAGGAGGTTGATGCTTCCGCCTTGTGTAAAAAAGGAGTGAACAATAACGCCACTACTAATGCCATAGATGTGAATCCTGTTAATACCCATTTTGGTAACCGTAAACTTTGAATCATTTTGATAGCCCCCAATTAATGTCAATTTGTTGATCAACATTTATTTAGACCTTAAGAGGAATGTTTTAGTTTCAATACTTTAAAAAGTTTCACTCGACAAAGTATTTTACATACTTTGACACTTTTTTCTGCAAAAGAAATGTTGAAAAATGAAAAACCCTATTTCCATAATCGGAAATAGAGTCTCTTGATCCCTTATCCATTCCAGAAAGGATTACTGAGCCAGCAGCTTCTGTGCGACTATATAGCCCGAGCCGCCATTCACTCCATGTCCTGGCCAGGTTGCGGCACCGAGCATAAAGACATTTGGAATGGCGGTCTGATGACCAGGCTGCCCTGGAAGGGGTCTAAACAGATAGCTCTGCGCCAAATCATGTGCCCCGCCATATGGGTCCCCAGGTCCTGCATTTGGGTTAAACCTTGCGATTGTATCAGGTGTAACAACATATTTACCAATAATCGCACTAGGTATGTTCGGAATATGTCTGCTCACTACATCTAGTACCCGTTCAGTAAACCGCTCTGTTAAATCATGGTTCCAGGTTCCGTTCCCCGTGTCAATTTGATTTGCCGCATCCCCGCGTGGACGGATTGGCACTTCCAATACTTGAAGCCGCATGATTGCTTTGCCTTCCGGGGCACGAGTTGGGTCAAGATTTGTCGAGCAGTCAACCGTGAATGTTGGTTTAGCAGGCAGCAAATCCGCCATCCCTTGAGCAATCGCCAGTGTAAATCCGTCCAAACCGTCCGTTAAATGCGGCTGACCAACACGATGAAATCGTTCGTCTGGCCATTGTGGCGGTTCGCTAAGAGCTAAATGAATCTGCACACAGCCCCGGCCATACCGGAACTTTTCTGCTTGGGCACGAAGTGGCGGTAAAATTTCTGTATCCTTTAAGAGAGAGAGATAAAGTTGATCAGGTGTAGTCGTGGCTACCACAGCCTGTCTAGCAAAGAATTTTCTACCCTTAGCTGTCCGAACACCCACTGCTCTCCCATTTTCCACTAGAATTCGCTCAACCAGAGATTCCGTTACAATCTCACCACCCTGATCCTTTATTAGTTGGACCAAAGCATGAACCAGTTTTTCACTGCCGCCCTCCGGAGTTGGCATTCCGCCGCCCATCAGTGCCATCGTCGTCAATGGCACCCAAATACCACTCCCGACTTCATCTGGCGTTCGCCCCAGATGTGTGACCCACGATGCGAGCATTGCCCTTGTTACCGGTGATTTAAGGGAATTAACGGTATGACGAGCTGTTGTGACAAGAGATGCCGCAAAAGGTGAATAACCTGCTCCACCCTCTTCATGTAACAAGCTCTTAATAACAGCAGAAGCCTCAGAGCTTGATAGATCCATGTTAAATAAGCCGAATATATCATTCACATAAGGATTTATCTGTTCAAACATGGCCGCTAAAGCCGTACCATCACCAGGTGCAAGCCTTTCTGCTTCTTCCATGAGTGCTGCAAATGAAGTCGGCAGGACCGCTGTCTGTCCGTCCTCCATCGATACCCCAGTAGGCAAATCCGTATTTAAATAGGTTAGTCCCCTCTTTTCTAGGTCCTCTCTAAGTTCAGCATACGCAGGACCCGTGGTAAAAAGCGGATGTGCTGCTGCAAAAACATCGTGCTTGAAGCCGGGTAATGTCAATTCTTCAGTACGCAGAAAACCGCCTGGACGATCATTCTTCTCTAACACTAGCACACTGCGGCCTGCGCGGGTTAAATAGGCCGCTGCTATTAACGCATTATGGCCGCTTCCAACGATTATCACATCATATTTTCCCACCAATATCTCTCCTCCATATAGCTTATAGCCAAGTTATACGTAAAAAGATATTCTTGTATTTGGATATTAAGTACTAATTCTAGTTTAAACTTATTAGATATTTCGTTCTATGTAGTTCTTGAAATGGCACCTAAAAAAGAAGAAGAGAGGAACCATCCTTAAAGACGTTCCCCTCTTCTAGTCAGACCCTATAAGCTTTAGTAATTGATCTTGTATATTTATTTAACTTCTTCCCAGTAATATTGAATAGCTTCTTTCCTAACTACCTCTGGACATTCAACTTCCTCTTCCCAGTGGTCGTAGTTGTTCTCCCCATTCACATGTTGTATATCAACACTATAATATTTATCTTGGTATTTAAAAATAATCACGACCATCTCAGAATACCCTGCATCATCATGTCCAAGCTCTTGGACAAATTCTAGTCCATAACTTTGATGGTTTTTTCGTTCGGCAACAGAATCTAGTAGAATATTTTTAGGAAACTTCATTTTTTTTACTGGCTCCTTCATATTATATACGTTTTTTACTACATAATAAAATCACATTATAGGGTCGATTGCAAGGGAAAATTTGTGACTCTTTTTCCAGACAGGATTAATGGAAAATTAATCTTGATTATATCCAAAGCGAAAAAGGTTTTATTATAATAGTTACTAAGATTTTATAGATAGGGGATCGCATATGAAATTGATTTCGATTTGTCCGAGCAATACCGAATTAGTAGCTTATTTAGGGTTAACATCATCCTTAATCGGGATAGATAATTTTTCTGACTGGCCCGAAGCAATCAATGGTTTACCAAGGCTGGGACCAGATTTGTCCATAGATATGGATAAATTAGAAAAGTTACAGCCTGATTTGGTTTTAGCCTCCCTTTCCGTTCCAGGGATGGAACGCAATATTTCAGAAATGGAAAAACGTCAGATCCCATATGTCATCGTTCCGAATCCACAAACCTTGCAAGAGGTAGCAGACTGTCTTTTGTTTGTCGGAAGAGCAACCAATACCGATGATAAAGCTCACCACCTTTATGAAAGATTTACGCGTATTCTTCAAACCTACGACTCTTTAAGCCTGCAAGTAAAAACACCAAAAACACTTTATTGGGAATGGTGGGCAAAGCCCATATTCACTCCAGGTGCTGGGAACTGGTTGACCGAAATGAGCAGGCTTGCCGGTGGGTTAAATATTTTTGAAGATCATTCTGAAGCAAGTGTCCAAACAGATTGGGATGATGTAAAAAGCAGAAATCCAGAAGTTATCTGCATTGTATGGGTAGGTGTTCAGAAAAAGCAAGTAAACCCAAAGGTCATCCTCAAACGTCCAGGTTGGTGGCAAATGAACGCTATTAAAAACAGACAACTCTATATTCTCGATGAACCTCTTTTTTGCAGGCCATCCCCCCGCCTATTAAACGGGTTGGCCAGAATTGGACATTTCCTTCATCCTGACATTTATCCACAGTTAAACGAACATCACGACTTGTTAATGAATTCTTGACCGAATCGGAATAGCTGGATCACAAAAAAACACTTACTCGTGGTAAGTGTTTTTTTAAAATCTGTTCCATTTACGATGCTAAAAATTTATTTATAGCCGACTGGTTTTCATCCAAGTTGACGCGGAGAACTGCTCCAATACCATCAAATGTTTCATTTCTAAAAGAACCATCCACTGGAATACGTATGGTTTTTATGTCACCGGATTGTTTGGTTAGTACATCTTTACCCAAAGAAAACATCGTTGATTTATCTAAATTGGTATCCACATATGAACCAACAACACCCATTATTTTAGGAAGTTTTACCAAGGTCCCAACACTTAAGGCTTCATCCTTCAGTTTGCCAATGACTTCCTGCTGTCGTTGCACACGACCAAAGTCACTGAGGTTATCATGTCTAAAGCGGACATATCCCAATAACTTATCACCATGTAAAACTTGCTCTCCTGACTCTATGACCATGCCAATCCCTGAGGACATTTCATGTGGTACATCTACCTTAATTCCATCAGGTGCTACGATATCTACAATCTTCGAAAATCCTTTAAAATCAACTACTGCATAATAGTTTACATCAATATTAAAATTATCTTTAATCGTTTTTCTTAGTAATTCTGGCCCGCCAAATGCATACGCAGCATTAAGCTTTTGCTTTCCATGACCAGGGATATCGACATACGTATCTCTCATGATTGAAATTAACTTAGCTTTATGAGTGTTTTGATCGTAATGAGCAATCATGATGGAATCCGTTCTGGAATGCTCTTCTCCCCGGGAGTCACTTCCTAACAGGAGGACATTTATTTTTCCAAACTTCACTTCTTCGCCATTAAAGGCATACGCTTTTTTTGAATTATTGTTGCCATCCTTACCGAGCATAACTCCTTGAGTATACTCATAAGCACTATACGCACCCACCCCAATGATCATTAAAAGGAATAAAAACATAAAAACTCTTTTCCATTTAACTTTTCTTCTACGACGCATTCTCTCCATGGTACACCTTCTATCATTATTATAGTATATTATTCTGAAAAAATTTCATTTTTAGGAAACTATCAAACTAGTGATGATTTATTTTCATAAAAGGACAACTTATATTTCCTAGCTTTAAAATATACTGATTTGTGGCTAATTTGTCAATTTTTCATTTGTCCTAGCCAGATTAGCCTATATTCCTGCCATTAAAAGATTCCATTCTCAATCCGTTAACTATATACCTCCATTATACATCCCTAAACCATAATGATTGGTGAATCCAATATGGAATTTTATTTAATTTCAAGAAAATGAGAGTGTTTCCTTTTGAACACTCCCCATTGTTCGTATTTATTTTATTTATTCTCACCTATTTTTTCAATAATGGTTTGATAGTATCCAGTTGGATGAGGAACAAATTGTGCTCGTCCAACGAGCTGATCAATCAAGTGCTTACTTCCATCTGCCTTTATTTCATACCCAGTCACTCGAATCACATCTTTGGACCCAGCCCAGAGCTGACGGAAGTCGTTAAAATCGACTTTTACTATCCCTGCCACTTCTTCTTTTTGAAGATGAAAGTCTTCGATCTCCACATGGCATTTATATAAAAATACGTTTGCTATTTCATTATCGACATAAGTTCCCTGAATCGAGCAATACTCAATGATTCCAAGTGGCTGCAGCTCTTCAAAGATAACATCGACACCTAGTTCCTCTTTCACTTCACGGACACCATCTGCTGCCGTTTCATTGGCTAATAGGTGACCCGCAGCAGTGATATCGAACAAGGACGGATTCTCTTTTTTTTCTTCACTGCGAAGCTGTAGCAGGAGGTCATTATTGCTAACAAACCAACAATGGAACACTTCGTGCCAATATCCCTTTTTATGTACCTCTTCGCGGCTAGCCACACCTATTTCATTTCGCGCTTGGTCGAATATTTTTAATTGTTCCGTCTCCATCCTGGTCCCTCCTGCTTCTTGTTAATGAAGATAATCATATGTATTTTTCGCCAGCAATAAAAAGGTCACGACGATGAACAAAGCCCGGACATAACCACTTCCCCGTCTGATCGCAAATTGCGAGCCGCAGATGGCCCCAGCGAATTGGGCAATCCCCATCCATATACCATAAGCATAATTGATATGCCCTAAATACATGAACATCAACAGTGCGGCAACATTACTGCCAAAATTTAAAAACTTGGCATTTCCTGCTGCTTTTAAAAAGTCAAAACCAACCATTAAAAAAGCAAATATTAAAAATGAACCAGTTCCTGGGCCAATAAACCCATCATAGAATCCAATCGCAAAAATAAGGATCAGAAAAATAGTTAAATGGCGAATGGATAATTTCTTATTGGTGGTGACACTTCCCCAGTCCTTTTTGAAAATGGTATAGATCGCCACGGCCGCCAGCATAATCAGCATCAAAGGCTTCAAAATTTCAGGATTCATCAAATGAACTGTCCACGCACCAATCATCGAGCCAATAAACGTTAATGGAAATAGCTTATATACGGACTTAATATCAAGCTTTCCTGAGCGGTAGAACATAATCGTACTCGTTAATGAGCCGATGGTTCCCGCTAATTTATTGGTGGCCACTGCTGCCGCGGGGGACAATCCTGTAAATAGTAAAGCTGGTAAAGCAATCAGTCCGCCGCCGCCGACAACTGAATCGATAAATGCGGCTAAAAAGCCAAATACAATTAAAATAACTAATAAGGATGGATCTAAATCAAATGGCATCTAATCACACTTTCTTATATAACTATAGAAATAGTAGCTAAGATTTTCATGATTGTAAATAGTCCTTGTTAAGTTTCCGTGCTTTACTTGTACTGATGCGCTTGTTTATACAAATGGAGGAAGGGATGATTACTTTATAACTAAAAGACTCTTTCTGCCAAAAAAGTTGCTCCTATTATGGAACAACTTTTTTCACCTGAACAGCTTGTCCTTTGTAAATTCAGTTGAGTTTTTGTCAATTTCCTTATTTCTGGTTAAACAGGTTTTTTAGCATGTCAGATAAAGATGATGTTGGCTGATTGGCAGGTGTTGCATATTTATCTTTTAATGATTGAAAAGCTTCATTTTGGCTTTTCTTTAGATTTTCTCTAAATTTATTTTTCCGACGTTTTTTTGCCTGCGCATCAAGCATATTCTTAAATTGCTGCTGGTTTAATTTCTGGAGCTGGTCCATCCATTCTTTGTTTGGATCACTCATTCTAATCCCTTCTTCCACTATGTTTTTGTACTAGTACTATCCAATGAAGGAGTGCTAAATTTCGAAACACTACCTCCATTAAAAAGCCGGCACTCATATAGTTGAACTCTTGTAGCTTAGCTTGTCCATGCTGTACAATACCTGTCCAGTTCATAATGAGGCATAGAATAATATATGGGGAATTTTATTGGTTGGTTTGGATTATTTCCCTATTGTTATTTCTAAATAATTAAATTGTCGGATGCCTATCATACACCGCCTGGAGGCATACCCTAATACAAAAAATACTTTTTTGCTAATTTTTAAGGAACATGGTCTCTAATTTTACAATAATCATATATTTAGATGAGGATTTATTTCTAACCCATTCTATATGAAAATAGGTGAGACCATATGTTTGCCGTTCATTTTTTTGAAAACAAAAACCTCTTGTTAAGCCAGCTCCTTCAACGGGTCCCTTCCGTCGGGGAAGAATTAAAAATAAAAGGCAAAAAAGGAACAATTTCAAGCGTTACCAATGTGGAAGAAAATAAGTTTCATGTCCAAGTGGTCTTAGAAAAAGTCACAAAAGGCAAAAATGCCGTTGCTGACCTGTCCAAGAAGAAAAAACGGTAAAATTATACGGGTTTCAGTCCAGCCCCTCTTTTTATAAAAAAATACCCTTTAAAAAGGACTGATTCCTTATGAGTCATGACAAAACTCCTTTGAATGATGATTCGCTGGAAGATCGCCTCGAAAAAATTATCCAGAAAGAGAAGGAAAAACTGGATAGTCTCGAGCAAAAATTAACTGAATTAATGAACAAACTGGAGAAGTACTCAAAAAAAGATAAACAGCCATAATAAAAACCATCCATTTTTATAAAATAGATGGTTTTTTTCTATTGACAAATAATCGTTTACACGGATAAAATGCTAGCTAATTTTTTTAGTTCCTCAATAAAGCCAACAACCTCTTCCTCTTTCGTTGCCCACGAAGTCACTAATCGAATCGCCGAATGATCCTTATCGACTTTTTCCCAAACATGAAACGAATACTTCTTCTCCAACTCAGCAATTACTGCATTAGGTAAAATCGGAAAAATTTGATTCGACGGAGAATTTGTCAAAAACTTTACACCCGCTTGTTTGAGTGCCTCATTCAGGATCCCAGCCATCCGATTGGCATGATCCGCCAGATCAAAAAATAATTGATCCCGGAACAATTCAAGAAATTGGATTCCGACTAATCTTCCCTTCGCCAAGAGCGCCCCTTTTTGCTTAATATGATAACGAAAATCTTCTTTAAGCGACTCACGGCAAATCACCAAAGCCTCGCCCAACAACGCCCCATTCTTCGTTCCGCCGATATAAAAAGCATCAACAAGGTTAGGCAAATCACTTATAAGAAGATCATTTTCCTTTGAACAAAGCGCAGACCCAAGTCTTGCCCCGTCCATATATAAAATAAGATTCTTTTCACGACAAAAATCACTTAACGCCTGCAGCTCTTCTTTTTTATAAATAGAGCCGATTTCCGTCGAATTGGATATGTATACAAGCTTTGGTTTCACCATATGTTCATCAGGATGACCTTCTAGCACCGCTTGCACACCTGCTGGTGTTAGTTTCCCATCCATACTCTCAACAGAAAGAACCTTATGCCCTGTTGCCTCAATCGCCCCCGTCTCGTGTCCGAGAATATGACCACTACTAACAGAAATCGCCGCCTCATGTGGTCTTAAAAATGCCGAAATAGCTGTCAGATTAGTTTGCGTCCCGCCTGTTAATAAATGTATATCTACGTCAGACCGTCCCAGTTTTTTCTTAATCAGCTCGATTGCCTGTAAAGAATAGTGGTCTTCCCCATATCCCTCTTCTTGAACTAAATTGGTTTCCATTATGGCCTTTAGGATTTGTGGATGTGCTCCCTCACTGTAGTCATTCTTAAAGCTGTACATTTTCAGTTCCCCCGTTTTTAATTTACCATTTTCATTACACCCTTTATCCTACCATAATCCGACAATTCAAGTGAATCCCTGCTCCCCTAAGTGAGAATGGTCATATCAATATTTTCCTCTGTCTGCCCTCGAATAGTTCCCTTCATATAGGTGACGATATATATGTACCACATTATTTTTAGGGAGTGAAGTTCTTGAAAAAAGGTTTAGTCACTTTCGTATTAGCTTCTACCCTCGTTGGTTTAACTGGCTGTGCTGATAATGCAACTAAAAACAACCTAAGAAATGACATGAACACCAATAGACTTGATGTTCGCAACGTAAGGGACGATAACAATAACCGCCTGCGTGTTGAAAATGTGGATACTCACAACTTACGCTACTCAAACCGTGCAGGTCGAGCTGTTGAGAAACTGCAAGAAGTGGATTTAGCACATGTTATCATCCGAAACAATGACGCTTATGTTGCCGTCCGCTTAAAAAATAATCGATTCCAAACGGGAACCGGCACTAGAGGAACCACTGGTACCAATAATAATTTAGGTACTACTGGAACAAACGGGCGTGACAACCACCTGACAGCACGAGGTGCTGGAACTGGTCTGAACGGAAACTATCCTAGTACAACCGGTGTGAACGCGCTCGACAATACAGGTACTGGCTTAAACCCGGGTGCTGGTGGGGCTTCGAACACACGTGGCACAATTGGAATTCGCGGCACCGATAATAACAACCGCGTTACAGGCACCATGAACAACAACAATAATACTTTTACCGGAACAAATGACGGTACTGCTGGAACAAATGATGGCACTACTGGTACGAACTACCGTAGTGTGTCTTCACCTCTTGATCAACGAATTGCAGATCAAGTGCGTACAGCAGATAAGAGCATCCACCGTGTCTATATCTCATATGATCGTGACTTCTTCCGTCAAATGACCAACTATTCAACTGATTTGAACACAAAAGGCCGTAACCGAAACAATAACCTCTGGAACGACTTTAACAATACTGTTAAAAACATCTTCCGTTAAGCGGTAAAAGGAAGCATTGCTTTTCCTCAATGGGAAATGGCAATGCTTCTTTTGTTGACAAATTTTACTGATTCATTAATTGATCCTTGTCATCTGCTTGCGGAGGTTCCTCCATCCAGCCATTTTTAATTAAAATATTGGCACCGTCTTCCGCATACAAGGCAATTTCCGGAATCAAAGAGGCATACCGAAAGGCGAGATCTTTCCTGGGACTTGTAGACATTGCCATTCCATAGTTTCCAACTCCAGCAGCAATCATCGCTGATGTCATAAACATTATTAACTTATCTGAAAATATCGATGAGGTAGAATCCATGACAGCTGCATCCCAGCTCATCGGAGCGGGTAGATCTTCTTTCATTAGGAAATCGCTAAAGATACTCATGTGTTTCTGAGCAATTTGTTTGCCCCTTTTCAGGAACTGCTTGACCTCCTCACTCTTGGCGATTTGGCCAAACCCGGTAATTAATGCTTTTCCAATCGCATTGGTTTGCACGTTCAAAAACAAATGAGTAATCTCAATCGAGGTCAACGCTCTTTTTTTACCAAGAATTCCGTTTATAAATTGCTGTTTCTCAACAAAATCTACTTTATCAGGTGTTGAAATAAACGGTGGTCTAATATAAGTCCCTTGTTTTAACATTAAATGGCGCGTTAGGTCTTGTAATTTAACCGCCGCTTGTAAAACACGTTTATGAAAGGATACTACATCTTCTCGTGTAACTATTCCCAAGGCAGCACTGCTTGCGGCCATGGCAAGAATGGACATTTGTCTTAAATACATCAGCACGAACGTATCGGAAAACAGTTTTGGAGCTTCCGGCAATACATCCTTGTCCGTAAAGCCGAATGGTATGGGAAAGGCTTCTTTTTTAAAAAAATCCTGGAGAAATTCAACATGAATTTTCGCTTCTGTTAAAGTGAATTCAATAATGGTTCGTACCTCTGGATCAGTAGCTTTTTCTAAAAAGTGGCTATTCACACAAATAGCAGAGGTATCATTTATGTATTGAGACCATAAAGTCGACATTTCTGCGGCCGTCAGACGGATTTCTGATTGACCTTCCATTTTGGAACCCTCCTCACACTATGAACTATCTTTTTTCTTTTAAAAACTGAAAGCCGTAAAGCAGCATTGACTTAATAAAAAAGAGGATTGAAAGCTGATATTTCTTCAATTGAATCAAGGATCCGATTCTAATTTTTTCTAAGAAACTTACGAATGGATAGGTAAAAGCTGTATCAATGACAAGATTGGTTATGGTATAAATCCAAAACTTCCCATAGGTGAATTTTAAGATCCACATGGAACCAATTAAAAAAGGGCCCCATATAAACGGGAATTCTCCCATTGTGGCCGGACTTAATTTTTCATAAAAATACCACCAACGTCTCTTCTTCGCAATCACACTTTCCATTCTTACAACTAAAGCAATAAAAAGGCATGCCGGCCAAAATCTCTTGACTGTTTTCTTTCCTAATAACGGAATGGAAAACCAAGGTAGAATAAACATGATAAGTAAAAATAATTTGGATTGTTTCACTAATAAGTGCCTCCAATTAATTCTTCTAAGGTTATGTTTTCCAAGCAGGGGTATAAATATGAATGGTTGTACATTATTTCCAGAAAAACAAAAAGAGCGATTTTCCAACCGCTCCGTCATCTGTTTCTTTTTTTCACTTCATACAGTTTTCGCTTGATTTCTTTTTCCAGCTGCAGGAAAAAGTTTTCTACTCCCTTGGTAGCGCCAGAATCTAAAAGCCTCTTCCCTGCTAATCCTAGTGCCCCCGATACCTCACCTGTTGCTTTACAGGTTAAGTAGGTTACACTTTGGTTTTCTTTGAATTTAAGCAGAGCAGTACCATTCATTTGTCCCAGACTGCCATTCCCGTTGATCTTAAGCCGTAATAACGCTGGCGATTTTTCTTCTGCAAGGTGAATGTCTAATTTCAAAAGATCTTGGATGGGTCCCATATTGATTTCCATTTCACCCCTGTAAACGCCAGGTGAGATCTCCGAAAATGACCTGCATCCCGATAGTGAATTCTTTAGAACCTTTTCATTTTTAATATACTTCCAAACCAGCGATCTAGGTAATCCGAAACGATACTGGTATTCAATTTCCACCGTTTCTCCTCCAATAACCAGCAGATTCTTGCAAACCAAACTTACTTATTATTCTTATTCATGGATGGGCAATTTTGTTAAAAGAAATCGGCAGGATTGTAACAGGTCGCAAAAAAAGCTGACTCGAATCGTCGTATGTAACGACTTACCCGAGTCAGCCCTTTTTCGGCAGAACTTATTTTTCTTTATCTTCTTCTTGATTTGGGGTCATTTCCTCCGAGAATTCTGTTAATAAGCTTGGTTTGGGTTGAATTCGTTTCCTGGTTTCCTGTTTATTCTCGGTACTAGATCGATATCTCATCACAAAATAAATAACGGCAAACAAGACCACCATGATAATCCCCGACACAAGTCCTATCCCTTGTCCTGGAATTAACGGCATACTCAAAAGAACAATGATTAAGCTAATCAAAGCAATATAGGAGGTATAAGGAAAGCCCTTAACTTGACAGTCCCCATCAGGCGGACATCCCACCCTTTTGCGAAACCGGATATGGCTGGCCATAATGACGGCGTACGTAAAAATTAATGTAAAACCACTGGTGCTAATCAAGACTAAATATACTCTGGGAAACAACAAACCAAATCCTAGTCCTAAGAGCATCGCGAGGCCTGAAAAAAGTATGCCTCGATAAGGTACATCTCTAGTATCTTTAAGCAATTGCGGTGCATGTCCCTCATCAACTAATGAACGAATCATTCTGCCAAGCCCAAAGATTGCAGCCAGCATTGCAGACAAACTCGCCGAAATCAAAACCAAATTGAGGGCCGAACCTGCCCAGCCAATTCCCCATCGATCTAGTGATGCCACCATCGGACTAACGGTTTCATTTAGAGCCGCAGTCGGAATCAGAGGAAGAAGCACAGCTGCATAAAGGATGTACAAACCAACTAAAGAAAACACGGTATACCGAATTGCCTTCGGAATAGTTTTGCGGGGATCCCTGGCTTCTGAAGCAGCTAAACCAATGATTTCAAAACCAGCATAAGCAAAAACCACCAGCAGCATACTACCGGCAATACCTTTAATCCCGCCTGGCATTATTGACTCTCTTGCTAACTCCCCCACACCGACCGCTCTTGTACCCGGAAGCAGGCCTGCGATTAACACAATTGCTGTAAGGATAAAAAACACTATGGCAAAGATTTTTACTCCAGACAGTCCGCTGACAATTTTCCCGAACTTGTCTGCACCTAATAAATTGACTAGTGTCACCCCAATAATGAGGATGCTTCCAAAAATAGCAATCGATAAATGGGGAAACCATGCGCGAAGCAGAATGGTTATGGCTGTAGCTTCACTTGACATCGATAAAATAGTACCTGTCCAGTACAACCAGCCTACAACAAAGCCGAATCCCGAACCAAGTTCTCGCGCCGCGAAATTACTAAACGATCCGACAGTAGGATTGGCAACCGTCATTTCGGACAAAGCATATAAGATTAAATAAACAAGGACGCCTGCTAAAATATAGGACAATAAAATAGACGGCCCAGCTGCATGAATGGCAACGGATGATCCTAAAAAGAAGGACCCTCCAATGACGCTTCCTAAGGCCATCATTGTTAACTGCCACGCGGACAGTCCTTTGCTTTTTGTCTCCATTAATCGTTCTCCCATACTCTAAATTTTTGTAAACAACAGATAAGGATATTATTTGCTGCGGTTCACCATTTGATTCTGGAAAGTAACGATTTGGACCTTTGTGGTGAAACGTAGAATGACAAACCACACTTTTATTCGATTAAAGCCAACGAAAAGAAACCGCTCAGGTTTCTCCCCTTAGCGGCTCCCTTTTCTTGCTTATGTTTGAATTAGCTGAATGTTACATATAAGTATGCTGGCTGAGCTCATTTTCCATGCCAATGTTCACGTATTCTTTCTCTAATTCACTCAGCGTCATTTCGTACAAATGCTTATTTTTAATCTTATACACCCCTGATTGGATTAAATGATCAATCAAAATTTGTCTTTTATCGTGGACAGCTTCCTGAAGTAATCCGCTCACCTGAGAAAACCTCCATTCATAGACTGTTATTTTTGACCTTCTGCCCTTAATTATAAATAGTCCTATTTTAGAATATTGTCGAATCGGCACCTGTGCAGAAACTTTAACCTTATTTTAATGAACGCAACATTTTTTCAACATGGACATAATGTTTTTCGCTATATATAACGTGATTGTTACAATGTTAATTTTTGATGGTTGAACGAATAATTGCTATACTCGTTTTAAGTCCAAACTCTCGAGAGATCAAGGTGAAGAATGATGATGAGATACCGAAACCTAGATGGTGTTGAAAATAAAAAAACATTTAAAGACATGCGAAAGTGGCAAAAAGAAAGAAAAACCAAGGTAAAAGATTTAACAAATCATATTGAACAGTCACCTGTAAAAAAGATAACAGAAATCAACGAAAACAGGAGCAAAACTACCTATACCTGGATCGGTCATTCTACCTTTTTAATCCAGCTAAATGGAATCAATATTTTAACTGACCCCGTTTGGGCCAGGCGGATGGGCTTTCAGAAGAGATTAACAGCACCTGGCATTGCATTAGAGGATATGCCAGAAATTGATGTAGTGGTGATTTCGCATGGCCACTATGATCATTTAGATTTTCCAACGTTAAAGAAATTAAACGGCAACCCTCATTATTATGTCCCAGATGGTTTAAAATCACTCTTTTTAAAAAAAGGTTATCAAAAAGTAACTGAACTGAACTGGTGGGAAAGTGCTGAACATCAGGATATTTCCATTCACTTCGTCCCTGCTCAGCACTGGACAAGAAGGTCCTTGAATGATATGAATACCTCCCATTGGGGCGGATGGATTTTTCAAAATAAGGAAGAAACCCTTTATTTCGTTGGCGATACCGGCTATTTTAGCGGCTTTAAACAAATTGCTGATCGTTTTGAAATTGACACGGTGTTTATGCCAATTGGTGCCTACGAACCGGAATGGTTTATGGCCGTATCGCACATTAATCCTGAGGATAGCGTCAAGGCCTTCCTTGAGTTGCGAGCGAAAACCTTTGTTCCCATGCATTACGGCGCCTATCGCTTAGCGGACGATACAGGACCGGAAGCATTAACACGTTTATACCGCGCATGGGAAAAACAGCAGCTGCCCCAAGAACAATTAAAGGTCCTATTACTAGGTGAAACGTTTGGATCGTTTTAAAGAAGAGCTGTTTGTCTGACAGCCAGTAAGAAGTTGACAACATTAGTTCACGTAAAAGATAATCTAAAAATAGGCTATGTAAAGGTTATTGTTGATTGGAGCGGAAG
>NZ_JBALNF010000013.1:269274-303182 GCF_036962465.1 Neobacillus vireti | reverse complement strand
CTGGAGCGGAAATCAACAATTAACAAAGCCTAAAAATAAGAAAGTGTCAGCTTGAATGGAAATCAACTCCTACATCTTTCTGTTGTTTTCCTTGCTATAATGGAATATCAGGGAGTGAAGGAAATGAAGTTTTTAAAATACCTAATCTGTTTCGTTTTGATTATAGGACTTGGTTCGGCAATCTGGATCTATTATCCACACTATCAACTTTACCAAATGAAAAAACATACGGTTAAAGCCAGGCAGGCTGACAACCAAGTTTCCTATCTTACTTATTTTAAAAATAAAAAAGCTGCCACCTTGTATCACCTGGCCATCGGTGACTCGGTGATCCGCGGCGTTGGTGCCGAACAAAGCCAAGATTTGGTTTCGCAATTTTCTAATTCACTGGGCGAACAGGCCCACAAAAAAATAGCGTTTAACAACCAAGGAATTAACGGGATTACAAGCAGCGAATTAAACCAGCTTGTCCAGACTGGGCAATTTGATGATTCGATTAAACAGGCTGACATTATTACAATCAACGTGGGCGGAAATGATATCATTCACGCAGCCAAAGGACTAGACCTTCAATCTGTCTTTCAAACCTATGATGAGCTGCAAGCCACCTTTACGAAAAATTTAACCGACATTACGGATCGAGTTACCAAACTAAATCCTCATGCTACGGTGGTTTTATTAGAATTATATAATCCATTATCTCCGGATAACCAAATGTATGCACTTGCTGATAAACTGCTGCCAAAATGGAATGTCCATATTTATGAAGTGGCAAACCGCCTGCCCTCTTCGATGGTGATTGAAACGACAAAGGTAATTAACGGCGAGCATCTACAAAATTTAGCTGCCGATGGTGTCCATCCAAATTTAGCGGGTTATACCGCCATTTCCGAACAGATGATCTATCAATTTAAACATCAATATCGAAAAACAGCCGCATAAAAAAACGAAGGAGCAGCACTCCTTCGTTTTTTTTTCACCATTCATGCGAACGTTTACAGGTCAAATAAAATTTTTATTCACTCTTTTAATCCGGATCTCACTTTTAGAGCGCCTTCTTTTTAAACGATTCACACGTTCTTTTTCATAAAAATAATGAACGATGAAGTATGATATAACGCTAAGGATAATTCCAAAGATGGTCATTCCAATCAAAGCGTGAAATCCGCCGTGTATGAGGCTGACTAGGCTGTGGAAATCACCGTGCAACAGCTTTTGGAATGAAAAGGAACCATTGTGTCCAATTTTCACCTTCATTGGAAGAATTATTTTCCCTAATTTTCTGGCAAAAGGCAATAAAATGACGGGCAGCAATGTCAATTTTCCAATTACATTACCAATAATCGAAGCTGGGAGCGATCCTTTCGCCAAGCGGACAATCGGTACGAATAAAATATATATTAAGGAAGCAGACGAAATGACTAACATCTCAAGACCGAATCCAATTGCAAAACCCAACGATACTTTTTTTGCCCCTCCAGGAGAACGGAGAAGTTTTAAAAAGTTTAACTTAAAAGCACGTCCTAGGCGTTGAAAGAAATTATACTTTTTATGTTTTATGCTCATAAGTTAACCTCCCGACCGAATACAATAAAAGATTATAAGTTAATTATATTCCAAAAGAACTAAATAAACCAGAAGTACTATACAGGATATTGCTGGTTTTTTGAATATTAATAAAAAATTAATTTAACAAGTCAATTTTTTATTAAAAATTAAGGTGACATGTGTTTGTAAAGCGGGCTCATCCGTTTACCATATGATATGTTAAGAACTTCATTTTGTTCCTTTCTCGGGACTTTTATCCTCAAGACGATTTCCTAGTATTTTCACAATTCATCCGTGTACCATAAAGGTAAAATGATACTATTTATTGTATGATAATCTTACGTCTAATTTTTGTGAGGAGTTAATACCATGTCGCAAACGTTTAAAGCCTTGATTGTTGATAAGCAGGACGAGCAATTTTCTGCTGAAGTACAAAAACGAACATTAGCTGATCTTCCTGAGGGAGAGGTTCTGATCAAAGTCCACTACTCAAGCGTCAATTATAAAGATAGTTTGGCCAGTATTCCGACTGGCAATATTGTCACACGCTATCCATTCATACCAGGTATCGATTTAGCCGGGGTAGTCGTTTCGTCTAGTGACGCTCGTTTCCAAGAAGGTGATGAAGTCATTGCCACGAGCTATGAAATAGGTGTCTCCCATTTTGGAGGTTACAGTGAGTATGCCCGAATTCCTTCTAAATGGATTGTACCACTGCCAAATGGCCTAACCTTAAAAGAAGCAATGGTCATTGGTACAGCCGGTTTTACTGCTGCGCTGTCGGTCCAGCGTTTAGAAGAGAATAACGTTACAACAGAAAAAGGTAAGGTTCTCGTTACCGGTGCTACGGGCGGGGTCGGAAGCTTTGCTGTTTCCATTCTTGCTAAGCGTGGTTACCAGGTGGACGCAAGTACGGGTAAAAAATCCGAGTATGACTACTTGAAGAAGCTCGGTGCAGCAGCAGTCCTCCCGCGTGAAGAAGTTTATGACGGAAAAATTAGAGCCTTAGGCAAGCAAAAATGGTTTGCCGCTGTTGATCCGGTGGGCGGGGAACCACTCGCTTCATTATTAAGTCAAATTGAATACGGCGGTTCAGTTGCTGCTAGTGGCTTAACCGCCGGAACTAAATTGCCTACATCCGTGTTTCCATTTATTCTTAGAGGCGTTAATTTACTAGGAATCGACTCTGTTTATTGTCCGATGGAAGCTCGCTTAAAAATCTGGGATCGGCTTGCTTCTGATTTCAAACCAGACAATTTAGAAGAACTTATCCAAGATGAAGTCACGCTTGAACAACTGCCTGAAGTCCTTCCTACACTCTTAAAAGCACAGGCTAAAGGAAGAATAATTGTAAAATTAAGCTAAAGTCCAGATAAATAAGAGGCACCGCGCAACGGTAAGCGAAGCGCCTGGAGCGGAAATCAACAGACTAGTCTAATGAATAAAATAGAAGGTGCTCCTAAAAGTTATACTTTTGGGACACCTTCTTTCTTTTTGCATTTACTAACGGTATTTTGGTAAGACATGCATTTTTAGCGGCAGGTTTTGCTCAGTTATCCCCTCAACAAGCAATTTGGCAATTTGCCGGGCTCCATAAACTTGAAAATGTGTACTGTCCATTACTCCATCAGGGTAGTTAGGATACTCCCCTTTTTTTAACCATAAAAATAAGTTTTTCGTTTTAGCGGGTCCTAGCTGTTGATATAATTTTTTACTCTTTGCGGCTAAATCAATAACAGGGACATTTTCTTCTCTAGCCAACGCTCTCATCGCCGCTGGATATCGGCCGTGTGTTTCCATTGCCTTGCCATCACTTGAAAACCTCAACCTTTGTACAGGTGTCACTAGTATAGGGATTGCCCCTTTATTCCTAGCACCCTCAATATACTTTTTTAAGTAACTTTTATATGTTGTGTTTGGGTTCGTATAAAGTCTTTTAAAGCTGAATTTTTCATCATTATGTCCGAACTGAATGAAGAGATAATCCCCCTTTTGAATTTGGTTCAAAATCAATTTTAATCTTCCCTCATAAATAAAACTTTTCGTACTTCTCCCACGCTTTGCATAATTTCGAATCGTCACTTTTGAATCTAGCATGGTGGGGAGCACTTCCCCCCAGCCTGCTCGCGGGTATAGTGATTTTGGATAATCGGAAACAGTGGAATCCCCGGCAAGATAGATTGTAACTGGCTTGTCATTTTGCTGTGCCAAAGCACGCTTTGGTGGCTCTTCTGATTTTTGAACAATTATACAGGCCGAAACACCTGATAGGATCAACAAAGAAAATAACGCCAGTTTCCATATAATTCCTTTGCACATTTCAATACCCCCTATGTAAAATCCATTGATGTCTTAGTATTTATATAACCACAACCACAGATTCAAATCACATTATATTTTTACACCTTTAGTGATTTCTGTACAGCAATTTCATTTTTTGATTTGCCTAACCAAATAGGTAAACTTTCACACTTTCAAAATGTTGTGCAAGTCTGTACTTAAATAGCGGGTAGTATCGTTGATACAAAATTCATAATGTTTTCATTTTTTACTGCTTCTATTATTCTAACAAATGGTAAAATTAGGAATATAAGTGCATTACATTAATTGATGAGACATTTTTGAATCGTATCAGGGGTGATAATATGTTAGGTCATTTAGGTTTTTCCTATGTAGGTCTGATCTATTTATTGATGTTATGGATTCCCAACGCCATTTGGAGTAAGTACAAGCCAATTGATTATAACCCTGCCAATGAAAACAAATTATTATTATTATTTGAACGTGTTGGACAAATATGCTGTACTTGCAGCATCCTAATTTTTACTGATTTTAACCCTGCACCATTTTCAGCATGGAGTTATTGGTTATTAGCATCATTTGCTTTAATGATTCTATATGAAATTAGTTGGATTAGATATTTTATTGGTGAGCATACGGAAAAAAATTTTTACCGAAGTTTTTACGGAATTCCCGTGCCTGGTGCAAGTCTCCCTGTGATGGCCTTTTTGCTATTAGGTATTTATGGAAAAGTAATTTGGTTGATTACATCCGCGGCCATTATTGGAATTGGACATATCGGTATCCACATTCAGCATTTAAAAGCAAGTATGGTTAAATAAGGCTTCTCAAGTTTTGTGAATCTTTTCACAACATATTAATTGAGGGGGAACAAATATGAAAAGGCAAAATAGTAGAAAATTACTATTAATTGTTTCTATGCTGCTATTTCCGATAACCATTTATTATCTTTCGCCACAATTGATTATAGTAGGGGCACGAGACGGAATAATCACTGGAAGCTTCATTGTTTTTCTCTCATTGCTCATAAGTTCACTTTTATTAGGAAGATTATTTTGTTCGTACCTCTGTCCTGCAGGAGGACTTCAGGATTGTGTAACGCTAATTAATGATAAAAATCCCAAGCAAGGATGGAAAAATAATATTAAATATGTGATTTGGTTGTTATGGGTAAGTAGTATTATATTTTGTTTTATAGTTAGAAAACACCAAATATCCGTAAATTTTTTCTATGAAACTACTAATGGAATATCGATAGCAAATGTATATGATTATATCATTTATTATGGGGTAGTTTTGCTTATTTTCATTCCATCTGTTGTGTTTGGTAAACGGATCTTTTGCCACTATTTTTGCTGGATGGCGCCGTTTATGGTATTAGGAACTAAAATTGGGAATCTTCTTCATATTAAACGAGTCAAGTTACATGCAGATAAAACTGCATGTATAAACTGTCATTTGTGTAATAAGTCCTGCCCAATGAGTCTAAATGTTTCAGAGAAAGTTAAACTAGAAGAAATGGATGATAATGAGTGTATTCTATGCGGGTCATGTATTGATCACTGTCCTAAAAAGGCGATTACTTATATTGTAAAATAAAAAATGGCCTAGTTCGAATGAACTAAGCCATTTTTTATAACAGTCTCCCTCACCTGGTCCAATTTATTCGTGGAAGTTGGTACCGTCAGTGGTTGCTTTCACGATTTCAGCGCGGATGACGAAATCACCAAAGTGCTCGCCTTCCAGTCTTTCCTTCGCATAGCGTGGAAGAATCACGCGCAACTCCTTCAGAATCTCTTCTTCACCGATATTTTCACGGTACATTTTGCTTAACCGACTGCCATCGTGTGCAGCGCCAAGATACATATTGTATTTCCCTACCGCTTTACCGATAAAGCCAATCTCCCCAAGTGCGTGTCGGGCACAACCATTCGGACAGCCTGTCATCCTGATGGTTATTTCCTTATCACGCAAGCCGCTTTCATCAACAATCTCTTCAATTTTTGTGATTAGAGATGGTAAATAGCGCTCTGCTTCTGCCATCGCTAATCCGCATGTAGGTAGAGCTACACAAGCCATTGAACTGCGGCGTAAAGCAGAATAATGCTTGCCGTCTGTTAAACCGTATTTTTCAATCAAATCATTGATTTTCTTCTTTTTCTGGCTAGAAACATTGGCAATAATTACGTTTTGATTACCGGTTAAGTGGAAATCACCCGTATGGACTTTAGCAATTTCGCGCAAGCCGGTCTTTAATTGATAATCTGGGTAATCCGCCACACGGCCGTTTTCGATAAATAAGGTAAAATTCCATTTACCTTGAACCCCTTTAACCCATCCATAGCGGTCGCCATTAGAGTCAAATTGGAACGGTTTCGCTTCATCGAGGCTCCATCCCAAGCGGTTTTCAAGCTCGGCCTTGACGTTTTCCAAACCAAGTCTGTCAACTGTGTACTTAAAGCGGGCATTTTTACGAACGGAACGATTTCCGTAATCACGTTGGATCGTAATCGTTTTTTCCGCTACTTCATAAAGTTGATGCGGTTTAACGAAACCAATCACTTTTGCCAGCTGAGGATATGTCGCGGTATCACCGTGTGTCATACCCATACCTCCGCCAATACCGACGTTAAAGCCGATTAGTTTGCCCTCTTCAACAATCGCAATGAAAGCAAGATCTTGTGAAAAGACATCGATGTCATTGGACGGCGGAACTGCGATACCAATTTTGAACTTACGCGGTAAGTACGTTGGTCCATACATCGGTTCCACTTCTTCAAATTCAGGAGTGCCGGCAACTTTTTCTTCATCAAGCCACACTTCATAATAGGCTCTTGTTTTTGGAAGAAGATCCTCACTTAATTTTTTAGACCATTCATACACTTCCGCATGAATCTCAGATTGATAGGGATTTGAAGCACACATTACGTTACGGTTTACATCACCGCAGGCTGCGATCGTATCCATAAGGGCACCATTAATTTCCTGAATGGTACTTTTCATATTCCATTTTAAAATTCCGTGCATTTGCCATGTCTCACGTGTGGTCAGCTTTAAAGTGCCGTTACCATATTTGTCAGCAAGTTCATCCATGACGAGCCATTGGTTCGGTGCTGCTACTCCCCCAGGAAGGCGGACACGAAGCATGAATTGATAAGCTGGTTCAAGCTTTTGCTTAGCACGTTCATTGCGAAGGTCGCGGTCGTCCTGCAAGTAGCTGCCATGGTGTTTCATTAGACGGTTATCGTCGTCTGGAATACCGGCGCTGATTCGATCCTGCATAACTTCTTTCAACGTACCGCGCAGATAGTTGCTTCGTACTTTTATATCCTCAACATCACTTGGTGGTCCATCTGGTGCTTTTAAAATTTGATTAACCATGTTGAATTAAAACTCCTTCCCCTTAAAATCAATATACATCCCGCTGGTAACGTTTTTGCTGCTGCATGTCGGCTAAATAAGCCTCTGCATCCTCACCGCTCATATTGCCTTCTTTTTCAATAATATCGATAAGTGTTTGATGCACATCATGTGCCATGTGCTTTTCATCACCACAAATGTAGACGACTGCACCATCTTGAAGCCACTGGAATAACTCCTGGCTTTGCTCCTGCATGCGGTGCTGCACATAAACCTTTTGATCAGTATCTCTTGAAAAAGCTACATCCAGTTTCGTTAACGTACCGTTTTGCAGCCATTTTTGCCATTCAACTTGGTAAAGGAAATCCGTCACGAAATGCTGGTCGCCAAAGAACAGCCATGACTTTCCTTCTGCCCCCGTTTCTTCACGTTCCTGCATAAAAGAGCGGAATGGCGCTACACCCGTACCAGGGCCAATCATAATGATTGGTGTTTCTGCGTTTTGTGGCAGTTTAAAGTTTTCATTTTGCTGGACATACACATTGAGAATATCCCCAGGGTTAATCCGGTCCGCAACTAATGTTGAACATACGCCATTTCGACTTCGTCCATGTGCATTGTAGCGCACCGCGCCGATTGTCAAATGAACTTCATCAGGGTTTGCCGTTAAGCTGGAGGCAATTGAATAAAGGCGGCCTGGTATTTTACGTAAAATCGAGACAAACTCCTGTGCGGTTACGTTCCAAGGAGCATAATCACGAACTAAATCGATTAAATCGCGTCCATGAATATAGGCTTTTACTTCTTCTTCTTTACCAGGGGCAAGAAGCTCCTGTATCGCTGCAATTCCAGTCAGGTCTGCTGCTTTTTGAAGAAACGGCTTTGTTAGAACGCTAATTTCATAATAAGAAACAAGCGCTTCTCGTAAGGTACGAACGTCACCCTGTTTCACTGTTACTTTTTCATCAGGGTTCATATTTAATTCCTTGATTAATAGATCCACTAACTCTGGATCGTTGTCTGGATAAATCCCAAGAGCGTCTCCCGGCTCGAATGTTAAGCCAGAACCTTCAAGCGAAATCTCAAGGTGATGGGTTTCTTTATTTGAGCCTCTGCCGTTCAGGTTGATATTTTCAAGTACTTCTGCTTTAAACGGGTTCGTTCTCGAGTAAACCGATTCGGTTGCTGGGTTTGCAGCCGTTAGAGCTGGTGCTTGAGTAGCGCCTGCAGCCTCTCCTAAGCTCGCTAGAACTCCTTCAAGCCATTCTGCAGCTGGTTCGTCAAAATCAACATCGCAGTCGAAGCGTGGATATAGACGTGTACCGCCCAGTTCTTCTAAACGAGCATCGAAGTCTTTTCCTGTTTGGCAGAAAAATTCGTATGAGCTGTCTCCAAGAGCTAAAACTGAAAAATGTAAGTCTTCTAGTTTTGGTGCTCTTTTACTATATAAGAACTCATGGAAGCTAATGGCGTTATCTGGCGGATCTCCTTCTCCATGTGTACTCGCAATGATTAAAAGATTTTGCAGCTTCTTAAGATTATTTGGTTTAAAATCACTCATCGCGCTGACGGTTACTTGGTATCCGTTTGCTTCTAGCGATTTTGCTGATTTTTTGGCTAGGCCTTTAGAGTTCCCTGTTTGAGAACCGTAAAGAATCGTTACCTCTTTTGAAATTTTTGAATTTTCGATTGGAAGCTGTGCCATTTGCGCTGGTGCGGTTCCCAATTGGGAGCCGGCAAGATAGCCGCTGAGCCAAACCTTTTGAGTTTCGGACAAAGTTGGCAGGAGTCTGTTAAGAAGCTCCACCTGCTCCTCTGTAAATGGGCTGTTCAATACCTGAAGTTGCAACAATACCACCTCACATGGAATTAAAAAATAATTATTTTGCAATATTATTGAGAAAATTCTCTTAGAATCTAGCATGCCATTTTTTTATGATTCAGACAACTATTATTCTAAAAATTTATCTTTTTTTCAAAATTACTTTGGTCGGGACTTAAATAAGATCGTAGAGTACGATTCTTCCCGGTTTTTAATCGAATTTCTCATGAGTCACTCTTATCAGAGATAGCAGCTCTTTTTTTCCGATTTCGGCAGCTATGAACGCCTCTTATCTGTCGAAGCTGCTCCTTTTTCAGGACTTCGACAGTTATGAACGCCTCTTATCTGTCGAGGCTGCTTCTTTTTCAGGGCTTCGACAGTTATGAACGCCTCTTATCTGTCGAAGCTGCTTCTTTTTCAGGGTTTCGACAGTTATGAACGCCTCTTATCTGTCGAAGCTGCTTCTTTTTCAGGGCTTCGACAGTTATGAACGCCTCTTATCTGTCGAAGCTTCTCTTTCTTCATAGCTTCGACAGTTATAAACGCCTCTTATCCCACATTGCCCGTTCCACCACAATATCCTCAATCACCCGGTGCTCAGAAAGGATACCAGTATGATAGATTTCCCGGCCCTGCTTCGACCACTTCCGAATCTCCGCCGTTACCTCCGCAATCAGAAGCCCGGAGAATAACAAATAAGGAATCACAATCACCTTACCCTTAGCATCATCCATAACCGCAGCTAACCCTTCCGAAAACCGGGGTTCTGCCGCCGCCAAATAACATACCGATACACCAGTGATACCAAGCCGTTCCATCACGCCATCCACAATCAAGCCGAAATCGGCCAGTGTGGCAGGGTCACTGCTCCCTCTTCCGACAATCAACACCCGATCCTCGAGCCCCACTGTCCCTACAGTCTCTCGAACGAGTTCAGCGACAGCATCCAGAATTTGACCTTGAACACCGAAAGGATCTTTAACCTTAATCGAAACATCAGGATAAGTCGAGCGTAACTCCTCAAGTACATTGGGAATATCCTGTTTGATATGCCCGGCCGCTAGTAGAAATAGGGGAACAACCGTTACTTCTGCTGCCCCTCTCTCCACACAGCGCCTAAACCCTTCGTCAATGGAAGGTTCCGTTAACTCTAAAAAACTAATTTCTTGAATCGGAAAATCGACCCGCTCACTCACTCTCGCAATGAAGGCTCTTGCCTCATCTGCTCCTTTTTTCGAGCGTGTGCCATGACCAATATATAAAATGGCTTTCATCTTCATCCCCTCCAAACACTAACCATGTACAAGCGGCAGATTAGGAACAATTTCTTCTTGATACCAGTTTAACCGATGATGCAGCTTTACAACCTCGCCAATCACAATCATGCTTGGATTCGAGATTGCCGCTTTTTTCACAAGTTCCTCGATGGTTTCAAGCGTTCCTGCCACCGTTTGCTGATCAGTTAGTGTCCCCCAATGGACTAGGGCAATGGGAGTCTCAGGAGATTTGCCAGCTTCGATTAACTGCTCTACAATGATCGGCAAATGGGATACCCCCATATAAATACAAAGCGTATCCACCCCATTCGCCAGGTGATACCATTGATGTTCGGCCGCCACATTGCCAGAAGCCTGATGACCCGTAATAAAAGCAAAACTTTTACTCAAACTGCGATGGGTAACCGGAATCCCGGCATAAGCAGCAGCCGCAATCCCGGAAGTGATTCCGGGAACGACTTCAAAAGGAATGTCGTGTTTCACACATTCTTCCGCCTCTTCGCCGCCACGGCCGAAGACAAAAGGATCACCGCCTTTTAAGCGGACCACCTGATAGCCTTTTTTAGCGTACTTCACTAAAAAGTGGTTAATTGTTTCCTGCTTCATCGTATGATAATTAGGGAGTTTACCGCAGTAAACCAACTGCGCCCCTTCTTTTGCCGATTTAAGCAGTTCAGGATTAACGAGCCGATCATAGAGGATGACATCGGCTTCCTGCAGGCATCGTAATCCTTTAACCGTCAGTAAATCTGGATCTCCAGGACCCGCACCTACTAAATAAACCTTGCCAGCCATGGCTGTTCATCCTTTCCGAAAGACTAGATAATGTTCTTTTCTTGCAGGTATTGAAAAATTTGTGCAACGGCTTCTGTAACCGTTAATTTATCAGAGCGAATCGTTATTTCTGGGCGCTCAGGTGCTTCATATGGAGAATCAATTCCAGTAAAATCTTTAATTTCACCGCGGCGTGCTTTTTCATAAAGCTTCTTAGGATCACGCGCTTCACATTGCTCAAGCGGGCAGTCAATATATACCTCAATAAACTCGCCCTCTTCAAACAACTCGCGGACCTGGTCGCGGTCGGATCGGAATGGAGAAATAAATGCCGTCGTTACGATTGCTCCACTATCCACAAAAAGTTTGGCTACTTCTCCAATCCGGCGGATATTTTCGGTACGATCGTAATCTGAAAAGCCTAAATCCTTGTTTAAACCATGGCGGATATTATCACCATCAAGAACATATTCATTAATGCCTTGGCGGTATAACTCGCTCGAAACCGCATTGGCAATCGTTGATTTACCAGAACCAGAAAGACCAGTAAACCAAAGAACACAACTGCCATGACCATTTTGAGAGCGGCGGTCTGCTTTTGTAATGGTTGCAGAATGCCAAGTGATATTCGTTGCTTTAGACATTGTTGTATTTCCTCCTTAGACCGTTGCGGTTTCTTCTTTCATACCTTCGATTAATACTTCTACAACTTCTTTACGGCTGAAAGTTGCAGGAGGAAGAACGCCGGCACGAAGCATTTCTCTAACCTTAGTTCCAGATAGGATCACACGGTCTTCTTTGCCGTGCGGGCAAGTTTTATCAGATGCCATGCCTTCACATTTTGTGCAATAGAAGCTGTGCTCAAAGAATAATGGTTTAATGCCAAGCTCGCCTTCTTCAAAATTGCTGAAGATATGCTGTGCATCGTATGTTCCGTAGTAGTTGCCTACTCCAGCATGGTCACGGCCGACGATGAAGTGGGTGCAGCCAAAGTTTTTACGTGCAATTGCATGGAAAATTGCTTCTCTTGGGCCGGCATAACGCATTGCCGCCGGGTAGACACCAAGCTGTACACGGTCAGCAGGATAGTAATTATCTAGTAAGACACGATAGCTTTTTAAACGAACTTCGGCAGAAATATCGTCTGATTTTGTTTCTCCTACTAGCGGGTTTACGAAAAGTCCATCAACTGTTTCTAATGCCGCTTTTTGGATGTACTCGTGAGCACGGTGGATTGGGTTTCTTGTTTGGAAACCAACGATCGTTTTCCAGCCGTTCGCTTCAAAAAGAGCACGCGTTTCTTTTGGTTCATACCAGACATCAGCGAAAACGCCCTTTTCGGATTTCTTAACGAGGACAATATCTCCTGCTACATATACAGGTCCTCTTTCATACAAACGTTTCACACCTGGGTGGGCCACTTCGTCGGTTTTGTAAACTTCAATCGCTTCTTTATCTAAATCTGGCTCATACCATTCAGATACCGTAATTACACCATAAACCTCGTTTTGAAAAACTAACTTGATTTCTTCTCCTGCTTTAAGGGTTTCTGCTGTTTCGTAGGAAACCGGCAAAGTGACTGGGATCGACCAAATCGTGTTGTCTGCTAAACGCATATTTGTTACAACATTTTCATAGTCTGCTTTTCCTAGGAACCCTGTAAGCGGGCTAAATAGGCCAATACCAATCAACTCAAGATCACTCAATGCAATCGCATCAATTTCAATCTCTTTTTCGATGTTTGTTAAATCATAAGTTGGGTCAAATGCTTGAATTAGTTTTCCTCCATGAGGTGCTGGTAAAAATGACACTGTTAATCAAGTCCTTTCTTTTTAAAAAAATAATTTATCAATTAAAATATGAAACTAACAAATTTAATCTTTCACAATCTCCTGGTGTACCGCCATACTTGGTTTCTGTCTTTTCATTAGTGACATAACACCAAAGACGGAAATTAACACACCGGCCATTGCAATGATGGGATAAAAATTATGTTCAATCATCATTTGAATCATTGTATATGATAATACCATTGATAAAACTGGTGAGACAATCCAAACTGTAAGAAGCTGTACAACAATATCTTTTTTCAAAACAGATTTGCCGTTTTTAGCAAAGCCTATCCCAATAATCGAGGAGGTTGTAATTTGTGTCAGCGGAACTGGAATTCCAAAAACAGAAGCGATTGTCACAATTGTTGCGCCTGTTCCTGAGATGACGCAGCCCTCTTCTAACCGCAGTTTCGTGATTTTCTTCCCGTTGGTTTCAAGGACACGACGGCCGAGGAGCAATGCCCCGGCGGCAACAAATAACCCGCCCCAGAAAATCCCGTTCTCAGTCGAAAGGATTTTAGCTCCGACTAACGGACCAACCGCATTGGCCACGTTATTCATTCCTGCCGAGAAGGCTTCAAACAAGCCCATAAAAACGACTAACACGGACAGATATGGAACTGCTTTTGGTGCTTCCATCCATTTTTTCAAATGTTTATTTTTTAATAGAAACGTAACACTAATCGCTATAATAAAGGCAACAAATGGGGTAAGCAGCCAGAATAACAAAATCCAAACGATTTTACTGACTAACACAGATTGATAGACAATCCCAGCCCCAATGACCGCCCCCACCGCAACTTCGCTAGTTGAAAGCGGAATTCCAAATAGGTTAGCTAAAAACAGTGACAAGGCTGCTGAAGCTAATACAATTAAAGCGATGGGGATGGTAAACGTACTGCTAGGTACAATACCGCTGCCTAGCGTTTTAACTACTTCTCCGCCACCAAGCCAAGCGCCAAAGAATACGGTGATACTGCAGAGCAGCAATGCCAGCGGCTTTTTTATTACGCCCGCCCCGTAGGCAATCCCCATGGAAGCGGCTGCCCCGCTTGCACCTATATTGATTGCAAAAAATAAACCAATCGTCACTGCTATGATTGTGAGCAACTACATTACCCTCCTTTCATCTCGCATTACGGACGATCCACCCTATTATTTATAGAAGATTTAGAGTCCCAAGACGGTGGGCACCGCCCGTCAATGCCAGATTGGTCCAATATCCACTGTGGGATTTCCACTGTGGTGGAGGCTTTAGCTTATCGGGTATGTAAGCCGCATTCCGTCTTACCGCTGCCCGACCAGCGTCCTGCACGTGAATCGCCGCCATCACCAACCGGCTTCGTACAAGGGAAACAGCCGATGCTTGGATAGTTTTGATCGTGCAAGGTGTTGTATGGAAGATCCTTACTTCTGATGTAATCCCAAACCTCATCCCAAGTCCAATGAATCAATGGGCAAATTTTAATATTCTCGAATTTATCATCCTTATTAAGGAATTCTGTGTTGGCTCTTGTTGGTGACTGTTCACGGCGAAGTCCTGAGATCCATGCCTGTTTAGCGGTTAATGTCTCCCTCAAAGGTATAACCTTGCGAATATTACAGCACTGGTTGGCGTCTCTTAGCCATAGCGCTGAGCCATATTCTGCTGCTTGTTCATCAAGACTTACTTTAGGTTGTTTCCGCTCAATTCTTAAAGTTGGGAAACGGGCTTCGATTTTGTCGATAACCTCGTAAGTTTCAGGAAAATGCAGCCCAGTGTCTAAGAACACGATATGGGCATCTGGTTTTACTTGCTGAATCAGGTCAATTAACACAATCGCTTCCGCTCCGAAGCTGGATGCATAGACAATGTCTTGATCAGCGTAAGTGTTGTATGCCCACTTTAAAACAGAAAGTGCTCCTTTTGTTTCATCGTCGAAAGGAAATGTGTCGGAAATTTGTTGCCAATTTTGATAGGTAATTGCAGCGGTCATGCTACATGCCTCCTTTTCTTCATAAAAAAACGTCTTCCTGGCGGCTGACGTTGAGACAGCCTCCAGATTTCTGGTCAGCAGTTTTTATTTTGTTTAAGACGAACCTTTTCATTTTTTTCAATTTGTACAATCTTGCCATCCTGAACCACTAGTGTTATCGAGCCAAATTGTAAAGAGACCAGCATATTTTCTAAATGCGTGATAAGTTCTTGCCTTTCAATAGCGTTCAGCTTCATTCGCCTCCTTTTACAAAAAACGCCTTCCCACTTTAGGAAAGGCGCTCACAAAAGTCCAGTAAACACCTTATCTACCAAAATGAAAACATTTTGCTGGAATTGGCACCTTGCTTGGCAGGTTGCCGGGCTTCGTCGGGCCAGTCCCTAAGCCTCTCTAGATAAGAATAATTGATTGATGTGATTAATCCTACCATACCAATAGGATTTATGTAAATAAAAAAATATAAAATTTAAAAAATTCTTCCTTGCCATCTTTTTAGGGTGAACTTTTGGCAAAAAAATTTCGTCAAACCAATGCCCTTTTCTGATTGTTTGCATTTACTGTAATGTGAAGGAGGATGAGGAATGTGACAGAATTGAATTTTCATCAAATTGCCCATGAATTGTTAAAAAAAGAGGTCGAAGTCGTTACTCTGCAAGGGAATTTTACTGGCAGGCTTCTTGAGGTTGGCAGAGATGTGATTGTTTTGGAATCGAGAGGCAGGGGCCGCAACCGAGTTTTAGCCATTAGAATTGAAACCATCGTGGCGATTTTCCGGGTGGAAACTTTTATACCTAGAGGACCATTTGGATTTGGACCAGGGGAAGTAGAGGAGTCATCAGAACATCACGAAAGCAGCAGTAGTCATTAAGACGTTTCATCAAGAGAAAGCGACCTATGCTTTCTCTTTTTTATTGCAACAAAATCATCCCGTTCAATACATAAGGGAGGGCCCTATCCTTTTTAATGTCTCTTATTATCCTTTTACACATCATCGTGCTAAAATAATGAAATGGATTCCGGATGTTGGGGATGGTGACACCCTCACAAGAAGGAAGCAGGTTAAAAACTAATAGACAAGAAGGGTTTTTTTTGAATCATTCACTAAACCATCTAGACAATAAAATACTTCGTTTTACCTTTACTCTGGTAACGGCTTTCATTGGCGGAATGGTATTCTCTTTCCTCCATACCCCGATCCCTTGGCTGCTTGGACCAATGGCAGCTGTCTTAATCGGCGCCAGGTTTGGAAAAATTGTTTTTTTCTGGCCGGTTGCAATTCGGGATACAGGCTTAATTGTTGTCGGGTATTCAATTGGCTTATCCTTTACAAAAGACGCGCTCTTACAAATTATCGCCAAACTACCTTCAATGCTGTTAATGACGACTTTGCTTGTCCTCTTTTGTGCAGGGATTGCCTGGATTGTTTCTAAATTAACCGGGGTTGATTATCCGACAGTCTTAACCGGAAGTATACCAGGCGGACTTTCGCAAATGATTATTTTTGCGGAAGAAATGAAAGGAATCGATCTTACTACGGTGACTTTCCTGCAAGTGGCTCGCTTGATGATGATTATCTTCGTTGTTCCCTTTCTGATCTTGGGCCCGTTGTTTCATCATCCAGGAAGCGGTGCCGCAGTGGATGTAGTGAATCAGGCGACGCAAATATCTGGACCGGTATTTCCTAATTTTATAATTTTAGCGATTATCTGTGTATTGTGTGCATTCCTGGCGCGAAAACTTAAATTTCCTACCCCTAATTTATTGGGACCTATCCTTGGCACTGCGATTGCCGGTATTTCAGGTCTGCATGGACCTGTCTTGCCGCCATCTGTATTGGATGTTTCCCAGTTTATGATTGGCTCCTATATTGGTTTATTGTTAAAGCCTGAAAAACTAGAAAATAAAGTGAAAATCATCAGCCTTGCGTTTTTGAGTGGTCTGTTCATGATTGTGGGAGCTGTCGGCTTAGGGCTCCTGCTCATATATTTTTATCATATTACTCCGTCGACAAGTTTATTGAGTCTGGCCCCGGGAGGAATGGATCAGATGGCCATCCTCGCTCATGAAGTCCATGCTGATTTATCGATGGTCACGGGCTATCAACTCTTCCGGCTCTTTTTCATTTATTTTGTTGTTCCGCCGATGTTGCGGCTGTTTTTTAAAGTTGGCTCTCGAAAAATAAAGAGACCCGCATAAGAATCTCATTAAAAAAAGCAATGCGATTGAAATGCACCGCATTGCTTTTTTGTCTATTATTTTGGAGAAAGGATTTCATCAATAATCCCGTACGCTTTCGCTTCCTCTGCACTCATAAAATAATCCCGGTCCGTATCTTTGGCCACTTTCTCTACTGACTGGCCTGTTCGGTCTGCAATGATTTGATTAATATGTTCTCTAAGCTTTAGAATGCGCCGGGCCGAAATTTCAATCTCTGTCGCCTGCCCTCTAGCCCCGCCGAGCGGCTGATGTATCATGATTTCACTATTCGGGAGTGCACACCGCTTCCCTTTTGCTCCAGCTAAAAGTAACATGGCACCAAACGAGGCGGCCATACCGGTACAGATCGTCCGAACATCAGGCTTAATGATTTGCATGGTATCATAGATGGCAAATCCTGCAGTGGTCGAGCCGCCTGGGCTGTTAATATAGAGCGAAATCTCTTTTTCCGGGTCATCCGCCGCTAAAAATAATAACTGCGCGACGACGCTGTTGGCGGTATAATCCGTGATTTCCTCCCCTATAATAATAATTCTGTCTTTTAACAGACGGGAATAAATATCGTAAGAACGCTCACCGCGACTTGATTGTTCAATAACATATGGAATCGTACTCATTGTTTATCCTCCTTGACGCGTTTATTAGGCTAGGCAGCCATGCAGAGAGTGCTTGAAGGCGATTGATTTTTATAAGACGATTTTGAATAAAAACTTGTGACGTTACGGATGGCCGTGATGGAAGGAATGGCCTCTATTAATACAGATGGATCCTGTTCTTTCAAAGCTTCATAAAAAATTTCCGTGAGTTCCTCTTTTTCTTTTTCAACCCAATATGAGTCGACTGAAGAAGGTTCCTCTTCCTCGGTTGTTTTTGACAGCCGTTTTTTCCCGCGATGAAGACTGGCCTTTACGGCCGTTTCACTTGAGTCTACAATCTCCGCAATTTCTTTTAGCTGAAATTGAAATGCCTCTTTTAGCAAAAAGATGACGGCCTGCTTAGGTGTAAATTTCTTAATGAGCATTTCAACTGCATTCGTTACTTCATCGAGTTGTTTGGTTAATTCATGGCTGGAGATGTCTAGTTCGGCCTCAGGCAGTTCATGTTTTCGTTTTCGAAGCTGATCGATCCAATGATGATAGGCAATTTTGTTTAGCAATGTGGTACTCATTTGGTGCTGATGATATTTCAGCGCCTTCAGATAGGTCTCTTGTGCGATGTCATCTCCATCCCATCTGTTCTGGGCCAGAAACCGGCAATAGCGTTGAAGTTTAGGATACATTTCAGCCCATGGGTTCTCTTCCTCCACTGAACCCATGGTCTTGGATGGGTTAAGCTTTACTGACATATGTGTTTCACTCCTTTTGCACTCTCTGCTTTATAAACGTTTTAAGAAGGAACAAAAGATACGGGTAAGTAAATTATTTTTTTTATTTTATTATATGTTAGTTTGCGAAGGATTACCTAAACCGATGGCTGTATATAGGTGGTTTACATAATATGATTATTTATTATGTAAAAACTATGTAAATTTTAAACTATTAAGTTAATAAGGCTTGAATTAGAATGAAAGACATCCTACAATGGTTGTAGCTTTGATTGAAAAAAATGGGGTTTATTTTGATGATAAATAACCATGGATTATTTTGGTCAGCCTGATATAATCCAATTTAAACACTACATGTTAAAGGTGGGCATTATGGAGAACACAAGTCGATATGTTGTCAACGCACTTGGAAAAGGTGGGGAAACATATTATACTCTTTGTAAAGACAAACAAGAATTACAGAAATGGATCCACAACAATCGTGAAAAATTAGTTATGGATGAACTGATCATTAAGGATAAAAAACAAAGTTTATACTCCAAATGGTTCGGCCTAAAAAAACTATATTAACAACAGACGCCATTTCCAAACAGGAATGGCGTCTTCTTATGTATCTCTATACAAAATGGTGTCAGGCACCATTTATAACCTTCAACATAATAGAATCGTAGAAAGTTTGTTAATGGTGCCTGACACCCTTACACACATCAGTACCGTAGAAAGTCAGTTTTCGGTGCCTGACACCCCTATTGTGTTACTACTGCGTTGTATCTATTCTTTTGGATTTGGATGAGTCTGATGGATAGAGCGATTCCTGCGGCAAGCAGGCCGATGGTGAGTCCAATCCAGTATCCTCTTGCTCCTAGGCCGGTGAAATTGGCTAGTAAATAGCCGGCTGGCAGGCAGATGAGCCAGTAGGCAACCAGTGTCATGATGAAAGCAATATTTACGTCTTTATAGCCTCTTAATGCCGCTTGTGCCGTTGCCTGGATGGCATCACAAATTTGAAAAAACAAGGCAAAGATTAAAAAGTTCGCTGTTAAATTAATAACGGCTGCTTCCGTCGAATAAAGTCCGGCCACCTGGTAACGAAATGCCACAACGACCAATCCCGTCCCAATCGCAATCAACACCGCGATTCCCACGCCTAACCAACTGTACTGTTTGGCATCTTTATATCGTTTAGCCCCGACTTCATAACCAACAAGCACGGTTAACGCTGTTGAAATACTGATGGGGATCATGTAAATAAAGGAGACAACATTTAAAGCTGACTGATACGCCGCGATGGTCGTAACATTAAACTTGCTTAACAGGATCGTTACAATCGCAAACACAGTGGTCTCGAAGAAAACGGACAGCCCCATTGGCACACCGATCTTTAGAATTTCCTTACACTGTTCCCAAGAAAACTCTTTTAGCTTTGAAAAGATCTGGAAGGAAGAAAACGGATCCTGTTTTTTGACGATGAAAATCGTCATCCCTAAAAAAATCCAATCCGTGATGGCAGTAGCATAACCTGCCCCTACTCCGCCAAGCTCTGGAAACCCAAACTTCCCAAAAATCAGAACGTAGTTTAACACGAGATTGATCGGTAATGATAACAGCATGATCACCATAATGACACGCGTTTTACCTAAGGCATAAATAAAAGATCTTAGCACATTAAAAATAAATAATGGCAGCAATCCATAACTCAGTCCAACCAAATAATCAAATGCTGTTTCTTGGACTTTGGGTGAAAGCTTCATTAGATCAAGAATCGGGCTTAGGAAAAAATATCCCAGCACGATAATGATAATCGCAATGATAATAGAAAGAAATATCCCATTTTTGACGACCGTAGCAACTTCGTCAGGCTTTTTTTGCCCAAATCGCTGGGCCGCAATCGGGGACACCGCCAGAAAGATCCCGCTAATGCCATTAAAGACTGGACTCCAGATTGAAGTACCAATAGCCACTCCTGCTAAATCCGAACTACTATATCTTCCTGACATAATCGTATTGAAAAAGACCATGGAAAACATGCCAAGTTGCGTAATTAAGATGGGTACTAACAAAACAAAGATTTGCTTTGTTTTTTCTTTGAGTGTAAACGTTTGATTCATAGTATAAAGGCTCCTATAAAAAAATAAAAATCCGAAACTCCATTATACCCTACTATGGGTTAATTTTCCTCATAAAGTTTAAGCGGATCTGTTTTCGAACTAAAAAAATAGGACCCTATAACAAGTCCTATTTCTTCACAATTTTGGATGGATTATTTATTTTATACAACACTTTAGCATCTACCACAAAATCCTCTGGGGCATCCTTGCCTTTCCCCAATTTCTTGGCGGTCACTTTCCCATCGAATTCCAGTACATCCCCTGCTGCCAATTCAAATTTTTTCAAGGTTTTACTATGGCTGCACCAGGCTAGTCCCAATTCAATTGGATTCTCCTGAACAATTTGCACGTTTTCCAATACTACCACTTCATCATTTTCTTCATTAAAAGGATTATAGACAAGAGCAAACTGTTTCACAGCAGCAGTAAAATGGACTTTATCAGCAGGCAGCTCAATTTTCGGTGCCTTTTCCTTTTTGGGCTTGGGTTCCTTAGCAGGTTTCGCGGCCTTTTCCTTCTTGGGTGTTTCTTGAGTTGGTAACGTTTCAGTTTCCTGGGCTGCCACTTCTGGTTTGGACTCTGCAGTCTCATCTGAAGGATCTTTCTCTTCAAGATTAATTAAACTCTCTTTGCCAAAACTGGACTGCTGCATTTCTTTTAAAAATGCCGGGTGAATACAGGTCAAATTGCCATCCTGGAATTCGATCACTAACGTGTTATATTCTCCGGTATTGCCATAGGTCTCATAACCTTTAATTGTTACAAGTCGCTGATAGTTGCCTTCTTTATACCAAAATTCCTTTTTAGCCGCCGGCAATCCCCATTCCTTGAGTTTTTCCTTATAATGTTCGTCATCCCGGAATGGTTCATAGTCCCCTTTTGGCGGAATATATTTAGTTAAATCAGACTGTTCGATTTGTGTACGCAAAATGGCCATAACGACAACTCCCTCCATTATGTATATAGGTTCTTTTATTATAACATTTATTTCAGAAAAGAATAATTTACCGCTGCAGGAGGAAATCAGCATAAAAAAAAGACTCTCTAATGAGAGTCTTTTTATATATGGCTTAAAATTATAATTTACGAACGTTAGAAGCTTGTGGTCCACGTTGACCTTGTTCAACGTCGAAAGATACTGCTTGACCTTCGTCTAAAGATTTGAAGCCTTCGCCTTGGATTGCAGAGAAGTGTACGAATACGTCGTCTCCTGCTTCGCGCTCGATAAATCCAAAACCTTTTTCTGCGTTAAACCATTTTACTTTACCTTGTTCCATGTGTGGTTCCTCCTGCTGTGTGCTTTGCACACATTTTGTTACTATCCTTGCTCAAATCTTCAAGACAAAAAGCAGTTATCACTTTAACGTTCTTTCCGACTCACAAAAATAATTCTACTTAAATATAGCAGATAGAAATAAATAAAGCAAACTCATTTGCAAATATTGTTTTTTTTGGTAGAAAAGTCTGCCTTACAAATGTGTCCTTTTGACCATATTCTGCAAGCCTTTACATAAAATATTTAGCGTTACTAAATTTTAAAAAAACATCTCAATTATCTCTATTAGATTGTGGTATTTGATTGTATAATTACTAAGAATTTAAAAAGAAATTGGTGAAGACACATGCGGACTTATAACGAAAAAATTAGTATTTATCATGGAATGGTGTCAACCATCGCAGTGAATCTGGCAAGCAACTATTTTCCTATCTTTGCAATCTCTATTTTAGGGGCCACCAATTACCAGGTAGGGTTAATCAGTTCGCTCCCACCCTTGGTCGCGCTTATAATGACGGTCCCAGCAGCTATTTTATTGAACCGATTGGAATTGCAAAAGAAAACGGTTGCCATGTCTGTCCTTTGGGCGAGAATCATGTTTTTACTGCTGGCAGGAGTGATTTTTATTCATTCTTCCTATCAAGCATGGGCTTTTCTAATTATTGTTGCGCTCATGAATGTTCCTGGTACGATCTCGAACATTGGCTGGCAGACACTAATTAGCGGGATGATTAAAGAAAAACGGCGTGGAGCCTTTTTCAGTGACCGGAACCGTCTCTTAACGGTTGTTGGCATGATCACTACCTTAATTATCGGGGTTGTCATGAAAAGCCAGACCGATCATGCTTGGGCTTATCAAATTTTATTCATCATTGCTTTCGTTTTTGGCTTACTAGAAGTCCTTTTTTTAATGAAGCATCGAGAAAAACCACAAGTGAAGTCGACGCTAAAAAAATCCTCGATGGATTGGTCGATATTTAAGGATCCAGGATACAAGTGGTTCTTAATTACAGCTCTCTGCTTTAATTTTACTTGGCAGATGGCGTGGGGTTTATTCAATATCTATAATGTCCGCTATGTTCATGCAACGATTCTCTGGATTAGTATATTTTCGGTCGCCAATCAGCTAGTGCAGATTTTCTCGTTCCCTTTATGGAAAAAGTGGGCTGAACAAAAATCTAATACCCTGGTGCTGGTTTGGGTAGCAGTAGGAATGGCGACAGCTCCCGTTTTAAACATCATATCGACCAATGTATATTATATTACCTTTGTTTCGATGACCTCCGGATTTTTTGTTTCCGGTACCACGCTTTTATTGTTTAATTTATTATTGGAGCAATCGCCAGAGGAAAAGAGAACATATTGTATTACTACCTATAATGTCCTCTTATCCTTCGTCGCTTTTATTGCCCCGCAAATTGGGATATGGTTCTTAGAAATCTCCAACATGAGAATTTCCATGGAGATCTGTACACTGTTACGTTTTATCAGCGCTTTTGTCTTTTTCCTCATGTATGTAAAATTTATGCGAACCAAAAAAACAAGCAAAATCTTGTCATCCAAAAAAGCGTCCCCATCCTCTTAACCGTGATGGGGCTTTTTTTGTTATGCAGCCATCATCATCAACTCCATCATCGCCATCATCATCATCAACTCCATCATCATCATTACCAGCAACATCTATATAGTAATAATGGTGTCAGGCACCAAACGTGGACACTGTCCTTCCGGAATGGACAGCCTTACTTGTCATCCAGCGGATTCATTTTGCTGAGCAAAGTAAATAATTGGGCTGTTTCTTGTGTGGTTAACTGTTGGGTTAATCGCTGGTGGGAGCGATCTAATAGTTGGATGAGGATTGGATGGAATTCCAGTCCTTTTTGGGTTGGATATAATTGATAGGAACGACGGTCTTCTACATCTAAAACACGTTGGATGTACCCGGCCTCTTCCAATTGCTTAACCGCCCTAGCGGTTGTTGCCTTATCAAATTTTAGTTCTGTCGTTAATTTGTCTTGATTGACTCCGGGGGATCTTAAGATTTCGATTAAAAAACTATGTTGTCCCCCGCCGCCAATTTTGAACGGTTTAAGCTCTTTTGTCAGGAATTTTTGGTGCTGTCGATTAAGCTGCGAAATCAGCTTGCCAATTGGTTTTCTTTCCATTTTCATCCCTCATTAAATGTGTCAATAATATCAAGATTATCTTATTTTAGTTGCAAGTGCAACTATATCCAGTTACACTCTTTATACACAGATAGTTGCTAGAGCAACTAAAATTCAAATGATGAGGTGAGTTCCCGTGATTCCCAAAGTTAAAACATATCAGGAGGATGAGCGAATTCAACGGAAGAGATGGATCATTTTAGTGATCCTCAATCTTTTTGTATTTATGTCCACGCTCGACAGCAGTATCGTCAATATTGCCCTGCCTGTCATTTCTAAAACGATGAATCTGCCAATTGCAAAAATACAATGGGTGGTTTCCATCTATTTAATTGCGATTTGTACGTTTATCTTGTTATTTGGTAAGTTGGGCGATCAATATGGAAAAATAAGAATCTTTAAAATAGGGATGATTATATTTTTAGTTGGCTCGCTTTTGTGCGGATTTAGCAGCACATTACCATACCTGCTCCTATTTCGGATGATTCAGGCAGTCGGTGCATCAATGACGATGGCAAACAGCCAAGGAATTGTAACAGAAATTTTCCCGCCAACCGAACGCGGTAAGGCACTCGGCCTGATTGGGACCTTTGTTTCGCTCGGCAGTATTGCCGGACCTAGTTTAGGAGGCTTACTTGTTTCTGCATTCGGATGGGAATATATCTTCTGGGTAAATATCCCGATCGGGCTGATTGCTATATCGTTTGGATGGAGATTACTGCCTGCCGATCTTACTTTTGTAAAAGCAAAGCTGGATGTGCTCGGGAGCATTTTATTTTCCGTTTTTATTATCTCACTATTTTCTGGTCTCCTGCTTGGACAACAGTTCGGCTATCAAGATATCCGGATTCTTGGGGCCATTATTCTAGCTGTCGTTACTTTTATCTTCTTTTTATGGACAGAGTCCCGAACAGAACAGCCAATGTTACAGTTTTCCTTATTCAAAAATCCCTCATTCTCACTTAGCATTTTGTGCGGCTGTCTTGTTTTTGTGTCGACCTTTTGCTTTAATATTATTTCGCCATTCTATACACAAAACATCCTGCACTTGCCGCCGCTTAGTGCTGGGTTATTATTAATGCTGTTTCCGATTACCATGTCCATTGTAGCCCCTTTAAGCGGAGCATTATCCGATAAAATTGGCTCGGAACTGTTAACGTTTATCGGACTGGTTATTATGGTGCTTGCCCAAGTTGGTCTTTCTACTCTACACGCAAACAGTTCGATTTTATTTGTTGGTTCGCTGGTGGCGATATTAGGTTTAGGGAACGGACTTTTTCAATCGCCCAACAATTCTTTGGTAATGTCCTCCGTTCCAAGGTCGCAGCTTGGGATTGCCGGAAGCATTAATTCTTTAATTCGGAATATTGGCATGGTCGTCGGCATTGCGGTAGCTACCACCACGTTGTTTAGTGTGATGAGTGCAAAAGCCGGCTACCGGGTAACAGGGTTGATCCCCAACCGGCCAGATATTTTTATCGATGGCATGCACATCGTCCTAATTGGCTCAGCCAGCATCTGCTTCATTGCTGCTCTGTTAACAGGAATGCGTTTGTTTAAAGCCAAAGTTGCCGTACGACATCAATAAATTTTTATCAACTGATAAATATATTTTTAAAAGTTTCATATTTTAGAAGATGAGGTGATTTTGATATCAGGAGGTTCCAATGATTAGAATCAATCATCAGGTTGTTGAGCCGGGAGACCTTAAGGGTATTACCAAACCAGAGGAAAAAAATATCATTAAACTAATGGCGGGCTATCATTCTATCTTTGATTATCAAACAATCCATCAATTAGAATTTGAACTGTTTTTTCGTACCAATACTTTAAAAGCTGCACAAGAACTTAACAAGAGCGGGATAAAGTTTACGACTTTCACGTACGCCTTTTGTAATAAAACGTATTGGGACAGACTAGCTAATGGCGGTTTCTTATTAAAGCCAAATGTGAGCCCTTCAACAGCAATCTTAGACATCCTCAAGAACGGGCAGCTCTATGCGACTGAATGCTCCACTGCCATTGCGATTGTTTTATATATTGCCGCGCTGTATTCGATTGGACGTGAGCGATTTGATCTGTTATTTGCTCGGCTTTACTTAATGGATTGGCAATTCGATGAGGATCTTCCGATTTTTCAATTGTATTCGGATGATTTCCTCCCGGGTGATGTCTTGCATTTTAACAATCCCGATTTTGATCCGAAACAGCCTCATTGGCGCGCCGAAAATGTTGTCTATTTTGGTGATGACAAATATTACGGACACGGGGTCGGCATTCAAAGCGCCAGTACTATCATCAACTTCCTAAACAAAAAAAGAAAACCGAGTCCAGCGTACTCAGCTTACCTCATGAATATGATTACACGTCCGTATTATCGATCATTTTCATATGGATAAATATAGAAATAGTGAAATTGGTGACAGGCACCACCCGTGGACAATGTCCACGGGCGGTGCCTGTCACCTTTTTTACTTTATTGATCTATTAAAAGTTGATAAATGCGTCTTTTGCTTTAACAGAGGATTTGATTACTTTGTTCTCTTTTAACCAGTCGGCGACTTGGTTCCAAGTTTGCGGGTCTTGGTAGCCGAATGATTTGTCTTTTGCGTCCATGAGCGGCAAGAGGAGCTGTAAGCTCTTTGTCTCAATGTCCTTCTCTAATGGAGATGATTTGTCTTCATGCTTTAATAAAACGGATAGGCCTGCTTCTGGGTGGTCCTGAACATATTTTTGCCCTTTCCCGATTGCAGTCATAAACTTCTTAAACACTTCCGGCTTTGCTTTAAGTTCCTTTTCACTTCCGACCAATACTAATTCATAGTAATCTGGCACCCCGTAGTCAGCAGGATTTAAAGTGCGCATTGGATGACCTTCTTTGTCCAGCAATAACTTCTCGTGGTTAATATAACCGCCAATTAGAGCGTTTGTTTTCTTCGTTGCCATCGCGGGAATTAAGTCCCAGCCAACGTCAACCATTTTAATTTTAGAAGCATCTCCACCGTCAGACTTAACCATGGATTGGACGATTGCTTCATCCAAAGGAATCGATGGATAGCCGATGGTTTTACCTGCTAAGTCCTTAGGGGATTTGATTGAACTATCTGCTGGCACCATTAATTGATTTAGCGGATGACGGACAATAGCTCCAAATGATTGAACAGGGATATCTTCTCCACGTGCCACCAATACCTGCGGCTGATAGCTGAGCGCCATATCGATTTGATTGGCAGCGACAAGTTTTAGCGGATCATTTGTATCAGCAGGCATTTCAATCTTAACATCCAATCCCTGCTCTTTAAAATAGCCCTTTTCCTGCGCTGCATAAAGAAAGGAGTGGACAGCATTTGGATACCAATCTAGCATTAAGGTCACTTTTTCAAGTTTTTTTTCTCTACCTGTATTCTTATCAGACGCGTTCTGGTCGTTTTTTCCACATGCACTTAATATCAGTAATAAAAGACTAAGTAGAATGAATGCACTTTTCTTCATTTAATTTTATCTTCCTCTCTTAGATGCGAACTTTATTTTTCAAAACTTGCTTTTCTATTAAACTTATTAATAAAAACAAGACAATTCCGAGTAAGGATAATAGGAAAATCGCCGCAAACACAGCATCTGCCTGTAAGCTGCCCGACATCCGCCGGCTGAAGTACCCGAGGCCCTCACTGGCACCGAGCCATTCGCCGATCGTCGCCCCGACAACACAATAGACAACCGACATTTTCAAACCTGTCAAAAACGCTGGCAGGGCCATTGGCACCTGTATTTTCCTAAAAATCGTCCAGCGGTTTGCCCCCATTGTTAACAACAACTCACGATATTCCTGACCACCCGACTTCAACCCATCATAAGTACTAACAACAATCGGAAAGAATGCCGTTAAAATCGTGACGGCAATTTTGCTCCAAATCGAATAGCCAAACCACATAATAAATATTGGCGAAATCGCAATCAGCGGAATCGTTTGTGAAATCACTAGAAACGGATAAAGTACTTTTTCTAATGTACGAGAAAAGTGCATGCCAACTCCGAGTACGGTTCCGGCAGTAATGGAAATCGCAAACCCAATCAGCACCTCATTCAGAGTGGCTGGCAAATGCTCTTCAAACAGAAGTTCACGGTTGTTCATTAATGAGCTCCAGATAGCTGAAGGTGATGGCAAGATAAAGGCTGGAATGATTCCGCGCCTTACAACCATTTCCCATACGCTGACAATAAGAATGACGACGATAATAAATAAACCATAATCACTCGTCCATTTTTTAAATCTAGTTATTCTCATGTTGAATCAGCCACTCCAGTTCTTTTCTCATTCTGATAAAATCAGCCTCATAGATTAGTTCTGAACTTCTCGGTCTCGGCAGGTTAACCTTCCATTCTTCAATACCGTCCACTTTTAGCACATAGATCCTGTCGCTTAGCAATATCGCTTCCTCAAGGTCATGGGTGATAAAAAGGACCGTTTTTTGTAACTCGCCCCACAATCCCAATAACCAGCTCTGCATATTCCGTTTCGTCATCGAATCAAGGGCACCAAACGGTTCATCTAACAAGAGCAAGTCTTTCCCTGTCATTAGTGTTCTCAAAAAAGCAGCACGCTGCCGCATTCCTCCTGACAGTTCATTGGGATAAGCATTTTCATAATCGGCAAGTCCAAAGCGAGCCAGCCACTCACGCACTTCTAGTAATTTGCTTTTCTTTTTTTCCTTAGTTACCTCGAGCGGAAGTAGGACATTGTCTAAAACCGTTCTCCACGGTAAAAGCAGGTCCTTTTGCGGCATATAGCCCACACTTCCTAGTCTCTTTCCGGCACCCTGCTCACCATTAATCAGAATTCTCCCTTGTTGAGGTTCAAGTAACCCGGTTACCAACTTAAAGAGAGTGCTTTTACCAGAACCACTCGCCCCGATCACCGAAACAAATTCCCCAGCTTTCACGTCGAGTGAAATTTTTTCAAAAATAGGTTTTTCGACACCAAAGGTATAAGATAATTCGTTGATCTGTAACATTGATGAATTAGACAGGCCACTCGCCCCCCTGATAGACCATATCCCAAAACATATATTCAAACCGGGAAGTGGTTAAGAAATGTTCTTCTAAGATGGCTAACTCCCTTTCCGGTTTTCCTATCGTCAATTGGTCTAATAAATCGATCAGCCACTTCGCAAGACTGCCAAATTCATCTGAAGAGTACATTTTTACCCACTCACCATACTGATAGTGACTGCTAGCACCCTGATATTCTTTTGCTAACATCTTGCCGATCTCCCAATAGCTCCACATACATGGCAATAATGCTGAGATTAATTCCTCAAGAGAACCATTTTGCGCCACATTTAACATGTATCGGGTGTAGGCTAAATTTATCGGGGCAGCTTTCGTCTCTTCCAGCTGTTGATGGGTAATCCCGAACTTTTCAGCATATTGGCGGTGCAAGTCCATTTCCACGTGCAATGTCTCATCAAGGAGCTTAGCGAAAGCTGCCATTGTCTCGATATCTCTTGCCTTTACTGCGCCTAAGGCAAACAGCTTGGAATAATCGATTAAAAATACATAGTCTTGCTTCATGTAACGTATAAACGATTCAACCGGGAGGTCTCCGTTCCCCATTCCGACAACAAAGGGATGCTGATGGGTCTTCTCCCAAATATCCTTTACTTTTTCAAAAAGACGCTGAGAAAATTTCATGCTGTCACTCCTCCTTCTTGCTGTTACACCATTCAGCGATAAAAACAGCTATTACCTTAGTAAAATCGAGCAGCTGTTGTATTTCCAGCTTTTCGTTCACGGCATGCGCATCCTCTAACCTTCCAGGTCCAAAGATAGCAGTCGGAATTCCGGCACGCCCCAGCCAGCCTGCATCGGTTACCGTTGTGGACATTCCGACCATCGGCTGTAGGTGTAACATTTTTTCAAAAGAGCTGGTTAAAAGTTTTGTGCCAGGATGCTCTGCGTCTATTTCTAATGAAGGAAAAATTTCACCGCGGTCGACGATCATCGATTTTCCTCCCCAAACAAACTCTGGAGGGTTTTCTCTAAGCCACGGATCAGCGGCTGCAACCGCCAAGATATGTTGTTCAATTTCTCTAATCACTTCTTCATAGTCCTCATTTGGATAAAAATGAACCGTCACCCATAATGCACAGCGATCGGCTACAAACGCCGCATGCCGGCCTCCCTCAATCACCGCAGGATTAATGGTATTCGTTCCCGGCGGAAATCCTTCATAGCTTTTGGTCACTGCCCAGTGGCGCTCAAGTTCTTGGAGGCCTGCGATAACCTTCATCATTTTCTCAATCGCACTAGCTCCTTTAACACCGCCGCCGGCATGAATCATTTTCCGGCGAATGCCATCGTGATAGGTTTCCTTGCTTTGAATGGTGATCCAGCCGGTAATGACGCCGCCTTGCCCTTGAATATGGAAGTCACTGGTATCAACCACAACGGCATAGTCTGCATTATACCCCCGCTCGACACAGGCTTGGGTCCCCGCTTCACCGACTTCTTCCCCAATGACAGATTGGAATTGAAGGTCCCCTTGTAAGGTGATACCCAATTCTTTTAATAGTTTTATGGCAAAGAGTGATGCGGCAATTCCGCCTTTCATATCCGCTACGCCCCGGCCAACTATATAGCCATCCTTTTGATAAGCCTCAAATGGGGAGGAGTTCCATTCTTTTGTGTCGCCAACCTCGGCCACATCGACATGGCCGTTTACAATTAAGCTATTAAACTGGCTAGGAGAGGCCCCCGGCAACATTCCGACTACATTTGGATCCCCGGGGTACACATCCCACTTATCTGTCGTAAATCCCAACGCGTCTAAATATCCTTTAATAAATTCTTGAACACTGTTGGTATTACGGGCAGGCGGGCTGACTGTCGGAAAGGAAACAAGCTCAGTCAACAGTTCAAGTAATTCCCCTTTTCTCGCCTCGATTTCACCCGTGATTTTTTCAATCAATTCCTCGTTCAATTTCCACACACCCTAGTTTTTTATAGCTGGAGATTTATTTTCATTCATTACTAATACTTTCTTTCTTAAAAATACGACTAAAACCACAAATCCAAGCAGCGCACCTGCAAATGAGCTGAAGATAAATAACGGAATAAATCCAAAAAGTGTTGCTTTTTGTCCAAGGATTAACGTGGCGATCGGATAGGATAAAAGCGCACCAAGGATCCCTGTTCCGATTACTTCACCGGCAAATGCAAGGTACATCTTTTTTGTTTTTAAAAATAACAGGGACGCCAGCAACGCTCCGACCATACTGCTAGGAAAGGCAAAAATCGAACCTGTTCCCATTAAATTGCGGATCAATGAGACCAAGAATGCCTGAGCGACTGCATAATAGGGCCCTAATAGGACAGCAGATAAGACGTTTAAAAAATGCTGCATGGGGAATACCTTTGTAAACCCGATTGGTATAGCTACGAGATTACTAGTAATCGTACCGATCGCGACCATCATCGCCGTAAGTGTCAGCTTATACGTTTTATTCATGTTATCAGCCCTCCACACTATTTTTTAAAGCCTTTGCTGCTTCGAGTGGTGAATCTGCATGACTGATGGCCGTAATAACTGAAACGCCATCTGCTCCAGCCTTTACGACTGCCGCTGCATTTTCACTAGTAATACCGCCTATTCCGACCATTGGAATGGTATAGCCTTGTTGGCGGAGGATTTCAATTAGTTCTGTTCCCCTGACAGGCTTCGCGTCATCCTTTGAGCTAGTAGGGTAGATGGGTCCAATACCAAAATAATCAGCACCATCGTTCAGTGCTGTCTCGGCTTCTTCCGGAGTATGGACAGAAACACCAAGGATTTTACCGTCGCCAATTCTCGCGCGGACCACCTTTACTGGCTCATCCTCTTGCCCAATATGTACACCGTCTGCATCCAACTTGATTGCCAACTCAATGTCATCATTAACGATAAAGGGAATTTCATAATCTTTACAGATACTTTGTAACTGTCTAGCCAGTTCGTATTTTTCCGCCCCTGTTAAAGCACCCTTCCCTTTTTCACGAAATTGAAAAAGGGTAACTCCACCAGCGATTGCTTCTGTTAAAACCTGGACCGGTTCTTTAAGGCAGTTAGGACTGCCCATGATAAAATAGACCTTTAAAGCCTCGCTAAGGTTTTTCATCGATTGCCCAGCTCCCTTCTTTTCCGAAATGCCCCGTGGTTCGTAGGGCCATGCCCATGACCGATCTCAATGCCGTCCTCAATTGCCGCCTGAATAAACTCCTTCGCTGTTAACACAGCATCATAAACCGATGCCCCTTTGGCCAGTTCCGCCGTTAACGCTGCTGAAAAGGTGCACCCGGTGCCGTGTGTGTTTTTCGTCGGGATCCGTTTATTGGTGAAAGTGTAAAAGTCACAACCATCATAAAGTAAGTCGGTGGACGCTGATTCATCCTCATCGTGACCGCCTTTGATTACAACCGTTTTAACTCCTAGTTCGGATAATTTTATAGCAGCTTCCTTCTTATCATCAGCACTTCTAATACTCATACCCGTTAGAACCTCTGCCTCCGGAATATTCGGAGTAATCACTTTGGCGAGCGGCAATAAATAAGTTTTCATAGCATATATCGCTTCCTGCTGCAGTAAAGAAGCACCGCCTTTGGCAATCATCACTGGGTCAACCACAAGGTTCTCCCATTTATATTTCCGTACTTGCTCAGAAACAGCTTTTATAATATCCGAGCTAAACAGCATCCCTGTTTTCACAGCATTCGTGCCGATATCTTCGCCAATCGCCTGAATCTGTTGGACTACCGCTTCTGGAGTCATCGGATAAACTCCATGAACTCCTAACGTATTTTGCGCAGTCACTGCGGTGATTGCCGACATGCCAAAAACCGCTAATTCTTGGAATGTCTTTAAATCGGCTTGAATTCCTGCTCCGCCGCCACTATCTGAACCAGCGATTGTTAATGCTCTTTTCATCCTACAAACCTCCGCTAACATTTTCTAATCGAAACATTTGAAAGAATATCTTCTTCTGTGACAAGTGCTAATTGATTCAAAAATTCAACTTGGAAACTTCCAGGTCCCGCTTCCGCTGCTTTTTCTGCCGCCTTTTCCGCAGCAATCCCGTAATAGGCTAAAGCCGCCGCTGCCGCACGCAGAATATCCTTTTCCACTCCCGTAAAGGCACCAATGACTGAGGTTAATAAACAGCCCGTGCCCGTAACTTTCGTTAAAATGGGATGACCGCCGGAAACACCATACGTGGTTTCACCGTCTGAAACAATATCCTCTTTTCCGGTGATAACCACCACACTGCCGGTCGTTTTCGCAGCCTTGATTGCAAGCTCGACTATGTTTCCATTTCCTGCTCCTGCATCAACACCTTTAATTTCCCATTTTTCGCCTATTACATTCGCAATCTCAGCGGCATTTCCGCGCACCACTGAAATCTTGACATCCTTGATTATTTTGTGGGCAGTTTCCGTTCGGTATGGAGTTGCCCCTGCTCCCACCGGGTCGAAAATAACCGGAACATCGTGCTCGTTTGCTGCTTTTCCCGCAATAATCATGCTAGTCACGTTCTCGGCATTTAACGTGCCAATATTCAATACAAGTGAACTGGCAATCTTGGCCATATCAGCAACCTCTTCCTTGGCATAGGCCATGACTGGCGATGCACCCAAGGCAAGCAGACCGTTAGCAGTAAAATTTGTCACAACCACATTCGTGATATTATGTACAAGCGGACTTACCTCTCTTACTCTATTTAATGTTTCAACCACAAAGTTTTTTTCCAACTTACTCTCCCCTTTTCTTTTTTTAACATAGTGTTAAAGATTATTGTTGAGTTTTAACATGTTGATTGGAGCTTTCCGCAGGCGTGCCGGGAAGCCTCCTCAGCGCACTTGCGCCTGCGGGGTCTCCCCTGCACCGTACTCCGCAGGA
>NZ_JBALNF010000013.1:264180-269221 GCF_036962465.1 Neobacillus vireti | reverse complement strand
GCCGCCTGGAGCGGAAATCAACATTCAAGATTATCAGAGCCTAAACATAAAAAAACCAGCTCCAAAAAATGGACCCGGTTAGTTTTGAATGCGAAACAAAAAACTTCTCACTCGACTACTTTCCTACGCTGGTATTACCCAGATCAGGTCCAAAGGGTTAAAAACTGATTGTTTTCTCTCAGCCTGATACACAGGGCACCCCTAGTAGATCTTCTTATATTCAATTACTCACTCATATTAACGCTAATATTCTTTTATGTAAAGAAATTGTTTCTTACCAAAGACTACCTCTTTGCTAATTCGATGATTTCTTTTAGCTCATTGGTAAATCCCTTGACGGCGCGTTCATTAAGGACTGTGACTGGGACGCCCAGAAAGCCGTATTTTTCCACTTCTTTTTGGAAAGCAGGATTTTTCGAAATGTCCCTTGCCTCAAAAGGTATCCCTTCTTCCGTAAGGACCCGCTTAACCATCGTACATTCAATACAATCGTTGGTTGTATAAACGATAACTGTTTTACTCATCTGTTTCTCCTTTATTCGAAAAAAAGATATGCTCTGCTTCTATCGTATCACCAATTTGAAAAATGCCAAAGGAAAACAGCTTCTGACGCCGTTTATCAGTCGGAGAACCAGGGTTAAAAAGCAGCAAACCTTTTTCAACCTTCTTTAATGGGATATGAGAATGGCCAAAAATAATACAATCGACTTCATCCTCGGCAAATGCTTGGATAGCACGCTTTTCAGTCGTTTTTCCTTTGCCATGTCCATGAGTAATCCCTACCTTAAACCCGCCCAACTCTAAGATTATTTTTTCGGGGAAATGCTCCTTGATCGTATCATCGTCAACATTGCCGAAGACCCCCTCAACTTTGGCATAGGTTTGAAGCTCATGAAACACATCAATTGTTTTCCAATCGCCCGCATGTATAATTAAATCCGTATCAGCTAATTCCGCCGTTAATCTGGCGGGAAGTCCTTTTGTACGTTTAGGTAGATGGGTATCGGAAATAATGACAATCTTCATCGTTCATCCCCCGTTCAACATAAAGTTTAGTCTATCTATTATATAACAACAGGTCCCTTATGTTGAATTCTAGAAAATACTGCGTTTTATTCCTCGGGAAAGCGCAGAAACAGACATTTCTCGCGCAATAATGTCGAAAGGAACTGTTATAGTATATATTTTCAAACATAAAAAAACATAGGTAAAATTCGACCTTTCCCTTACAGGAAATCTTTCCAAAACAATGACCACTACTTCTCATTTCAGTAACAGAAAGATTTAGCCCCAGTGGATGTTATTCCGGCAAACCTCGAATGATCCAACTCAAAAATCAAAAAGGATAATTGCCCACAACGAAATGATTGGTTATGTATCCTTTTGCTGTTTTAGACTTTTCGCTCGGGCCTGGTGAAGAGAATACCAAAACCCATTCCAATGATAACGGCAAGAACATGGACTATCCCTGTTGATATCGAAAGGAATTTGATGATACTCCCATTACTTTCATTGGTTAACTTCAATAAAAATCCTAGAAAGATTGGTTTATATAGAAGAAAATAAGAGATTAGCACTAATAAAAGAGAAGACCAGTTTCTCCCTAGCAGATACCTTGCTAATACAAAATATAGAATAGCTAATAGAATTGCCAATCCAAACACAAACGTATTTATGTACCGAAGAGCGCGGTCAGGCTGATCTAGGAAGGCTAAAACAACCAAGTAAATAATCCACGAAAATGATACTACTATTGCAATAAGTTGAGTCTTAAGTAAATACTTCATCTTACAGTCACCTCTACAAACTGATTCATTAACCTTCTTACCATACCACATTACAAAAAGAAATGACTAATAACTTCGCATCACATAGTGATAAAGGTGCCTGTCACCATTATCACTAACTACGAGTGATTAACCAGTTATAAAAGGCGTATTGGACGAAAAAAAGGACAAGAAGGAATGATCTTCTTCTTGTCCTTTTTTGATCTGGTTTTGCTTTCGTCAGTCACATGACTGGGATCCTAGAATCAGTTACAGTCCGAATTATCCGACGCTGAGGCCAAAATCGGTAGCGATCCGTGCAAGGCCGCCTTGGTAGCCGGAACCGACTGCTGAGAATTTCCATTCCCCGTTGTGGCGGTAAAGTTCGCCAACGATAATCGCTGTTTCGATGGAGAAATCCTCTCCTAAATCATAACGAATAATCTCTTGGTTCGTTTCTTCATTTACCACACGGCAAAAAGCATTCGCTACCTGTCCAAAATTTTGGCCTCTTGCTTCCGCATCATGAATCGTAATAACAAACGAAATGCGTTCCACTTGAGCCGGAACCGCCGCTAAATCTACTTTCACCTGCTCATCGTCACCGTCGCCTGCGCCGGTACGATTATCACCTGTATGTACAACTGAGCCGTTTCCGCCTTCAAGCTGATTATAGAATACAAAATCCTTTTCAGAAGAACACTTACCATTCGCATTTAAAAGGAAGATACTAGCATCCAAATCGAAATCGTTTCCACCATCATAACGGTTGGTGTCCCATCCCAGTCCCACAATAACCTTCGATAAACCAGGATTCGTTTTCGTTAAATCGACCTTTTGACCTTTAGATAATGAAATTGCCATACTAACACCCTTTCCCATCGTATTCTATAGGATGATCGGAACCATATAAAGTTCCAATACCTTCCTTTATTCTACAAAAATTAAATTAGTTTTACTACTTTTAACACATAAACCCTCACAACAAATTATTCGGTTTTAAATTGATAAAAATGGTTAAATTAAGAAAGTCCAACCTAAATTAGCAGGATATGCTATAATGGACTCTTGGCTAAACTTTTAGCCGTTTATATTTAAGCAGGGAGCGAATCATTTTATGATAAAAATTGAAATACCTAATCCAGAAGTCGTCATTACAAAAAGCAGACAAGTCGGCGAAAAAGTCGAAGCCCCTTTAAGCAGTGTCTATGGTTTCACTGATTATAATAAAATCCCTCGGGACAAGGGTGGCATCATCCTATTTTTTGACGCTAATGATGACTTGCTTTTTGTAGGAAAAGCTAGAAAGCTGCGGCCTCGGATTAAACGCCATTTTGAGGATACTGTTTCCCCAATCAAGAATCATCGCGATGAAGTATATAAGATTGCCGTATTAGTGGTCGAAGAACCAATGGATCGTGAAATCTACGAAACCTACATCATTAATACCCTTCATGCTAAATACAATATTGAAAAAGTTTTCTATAAATAATAAAGAAGAGCAGGCTATTCATTAATAATAGAAAAACCTGCTCTTTTTGTTAACTTATATTACCATAGGTTAAAATCATTTCTTTTTCAATATGACTTGCTCTGATACCAAAGCGAGGCTTGGCGGGGCAGATTTCCTCCCCTAATAAAATCTTAATTGCCATATAGGGAATATTGATTCCGGAAAGACAGCTGAAATGAAGCCCCCCGCTCATACGCGGATTGATTTCCAGCAGCTTCGGCAGCCCTTTACTGTATTTCACCTGGATATTAAAGACAAATGGTAACCGGTACTCTTGGTGAAACCGGTGGGCTAGATCAATCAGCTCGACACTTTCGACCAGTTCACGTACACGTCCATCCCCCTTCATCCTTGGTATAGCCGCATACAATTGGTGCTGTGAAGCTAAGCAATCTATACTATATTCCCTGCCATCCAAATACTCCAGCAACATTAAATCAGGAAACGTCTCTTGCTGCCCTAAAACCTCACAGGCATGATCGTAGGAGATTCGATAGCCGCCACCGCTGTGGAAAAGATGATGGATGGACTCCCGTTCTTCCTTAATGACCCGAAAACCCATTGCCCCTTCCCCAATCGCTGGTTTAAAGCAAACCGCGTGCCCCTTTTCCTTAAGCGAAGTATACGCCAACTTAAAATCATGAACGTTATTCACGACCTTATAGTCTGGGATCGAAAAAATTGGCACTCCATTTGTTAAGGTTTGATAAGCGGCAGCCTTATTATCCATAGTTTCCATCAGGACCGCATCCGGACAAACGAGGACCTTTACCCCTAATTCTTCAAATTCAGACAATCGCTTCGAAATGAGCACATTTTCTTTGCGGGGAATAAAAATATCGATTCCATGCGTTTGGCAAAACTCAAGACAGAACTCTATATACTCATCCCCGGCAATATCCGGTTCGACAAAGGCTTTATCACAGTTTTGTAAATAAAGAGCATCTTTAGTAGGGCTTGTTCCATAAATCGTAAATTTCCGATGATCCTCATTGTCGCGAATCATATCCATATAATGTGAAACAGTCGTAAACCACCGATTAAACCAAATTTTCATTGTGAACCTCTCTTACATTAAAATTGACTTTTCCATTATGGACAAAGAGGTTAGATTTTATAATCTTTTTTTCCAAAAAAAAGCGCTCCCGCAAATGGCAAGAACGTTTCATCCCTGTATCAACCCAGTTTCCCCCTGTGAACCTGACACCCTAAACATTCATTTTCAAGTGATTAAACCTTGAAGCAAATTCCATGATCGCGTTCATGTCTAACTTTGATTGATCAGCTGTAATCCCATCCACCTTTTTCACGACTTGTCTTTCAAAAAAATTCATTTCCGAAACGAGAAATTCACCGCCAAACAAACCTAATGCCACCGAATTCTTCCGCAAGTCTTGCGGATAGGCATTGTTAAATTGCTCTACAGCCAATTCACCCTCACGCATGCAAACTAAGAATAAACCAAGTTCCTTTTCTAATAGTTCATCGTGATGGGTTTGGATAAACTTTTTGATTCGCCGTTGAATCATGCCGGCATGAATCGAACCGCCTATGATAACGGCTTCATAATCATGTAAATCAATGGTGGTCTTATCCCGTTTTAAATCTACTGATACCACTTCACCTGCAAGGTGTTCACTTAATAGTCCAACCACTTTTTCTGTAGTCCCATGGGACGAGCAATAAACAATTAAACTTTTCATGCTATTAGCCCTCCTTTTTATTAGGTAGTGTTAATCTTGTATGTTGATTTCCGCTCCAG
>NZ_JBALNF010000013.1:252841-264100 GCF_036962465.1 Neobacillus vireti | reverse complement strand
AGGACTTTGAATTTGCATCTTCGAATCCACCCACGCACGAAGGAAATGCGATAGCATTTTCGAGGAGTCTTCGCCGCCTTCCGCTCCAATCAATTGGCTAAATATCAACAATAACCTTTAACACAGCCTTTTATTAAAGAAAACAGCCGTGATGACACTCTGGAACCAAGATGCGAATATACTAATTTCATTATAATTCCTTTTTAACCAAACGCTTGCAACAAAATTGGCAATATTATTACAAACTATAACCACAGTGAAAGAATGAGAAATGGTGCCTGTCACCATTTACTATCTCGGGAGGTGATTAAGTATGGGCTTGATTGAGTTTCCGTTTGTTTTGGCTGGACCGATTGTGCGTCGGGTGAAGCGTGGGCAGGTTTTTATTTGGTTGGCGACGAGCAGGAAGGCGGAGATTGAGGCAGCTCTTTATGAGATTGAGACGATTAGTGAACACCCATCATTTGATTATCATCTGATGGAGACAAAGACAGAAACCACTTCAATAAGAGCAGGAAAACAGCTTTACCTCCATTTAATCAACATTACACCCACACAGGGCTGCTTTCCGACAGAAACCCTTATTGGCTATAACCTCCACTTTGTCCGTGCCAGCGGGAGCCGGACGGACGATTTACAAAGTCTTCACTACTTATCTCCTGATCACCAGCACTCCATTGTGTACGGAAATTTGAAATACCCTGCCTTCCTCATAAGAAATGGAGAAAGCCAAAGTAATATCTTCTATGGTTCATGCCGAAAGCTGCATGGTGATGGCGAGGATACACTCGCTCTCGCTGATCAGATTTTAGAAAAAAACTATGAAAATATCTCCTCCCGTCCTGACTCCCTTTTCCTTATGGGAGATCAAATCTATGCAGATGACGTCGCTGACCCGCTTATTTTAGCGATTTCAACCATCAGCCGGGAACTAATTGGTCAAAAAGAGCCCCTGAGCAAATTGGATGCCCGTCTTGGTCAAGAACCCTATTCCACTGCTCTCAAGCAAATTAACGGGAGACAATTTATAATAGAATACATCGCTCAATTTACAAGTTCCAAAGCCCAAAATCATTTAATGGAATTAGGCGAATTTGCAGCGATGTACCTTTTGTCGTGGAACCCCGAGCTTTGGGCCGTCCTTCAGAAGCACCAATTACTTCTCTCTTTTGAGGAAGCAGAAGAACAGCAGTTGATCCATTTTACTTTTCCCGACAACGATCTTTATCAGAAGGAACACAAACTCGAACGGCAAAAACTGAAGGATCGTTATCTTGATCAGCAAGAAGCACTGATTACTTTCCAAGAATCTCTCACTCAGGCCAGAAGATTGCTGGCGAATATTCCCACCTATATGATTTTTGATGACCATGATATTACCGATGACTGGAATCTATCGGCCGAATGGAAACTGTCGGTCAACAATGCGCCGTTAGGGAAACATGTAGTGACAAACGGCCTTTGTGCCTATTGGCTTTTCCAGGGCTGGGGAAATGAGCCAGACACCTTTGACCATGATTTTATCACCACCATGACAAACCATTTTAACCGACTTCGCAAAGGGTCCACCCATCGTAAATCCTACGAAAAATGGCAGGAGTTGCTTTGTGAGTTCAACTCTTGGCATTACATTGCTCCCACCCACCCAAAAGCCGTCTTTCTTGATACCCGGACCATGAGGGACTATGATACGGCCCCAAAACCACTTAAATTTGGTCAAATCATCAAAGAAAGCGAAGGCTGCCCGCGGCTGGTAAACCAAACAGGATGGTCGCTCACCACCGCCAAACTCGAAAACAGCGGCTGGAAAAAGGAAAGCCCATTAATCGTTGTGTCAGCCACTCCTGTTTATGGCATGGGATTAATCGAATCCTTTTTACATGACTTTGTCTATCCTGTTCAAGTGCTTGGCGTAAAGGTAGAAACCTCGTTTGATTTTGAAGCATGGAAATACAATGGCAAAGGATTTACAGAATTTCTGACGCATACCTCCAATTGGTCCCCTTTACCTCTCATCATTTTATCAGGAGACGTCCACTATGCTTCAGCCGTTAAAGCAACTGTCACTTTTGCCAATGAAAACACACTCCCGATCTATCAATTTACAAGCAGCCCTTTTAAAAATATGAGCTTCACCGGGATTTGGGGTCTACTAATGAAATTGGTCATCACCATCAATGCCTACAGCCGGAAAAGAAATGATATTTACCGAATATGTACCCCTGATTACACCATCACCCACACCAAGCCTGCTGCAGATACCACGTCATACCTATGGAAGGACCAACTCCGTTACCAATCCATTGACAATGGTTCCATCATTGAAACAACCAATAATCTCGGTCTTATTTCCATTGAAGGGGAACAAATCCAAAACAATCTCTTAAAAAAATAACGTGAAGGCCATCACCTGGCCTTCACGTTTTCATGATTCGTCTAATGAATTGACCGATTTCTCTGGTTGCTCTTTTCGCTTCAGGTAAGAGATCACCACTAATCTGCCAAACATGCCACATCCCATCCCAAACCTTTAATGATACATTTACACCAGCAGCCTTTGCTTTAGCGGCAAGCGATAAGGCATCACTTTGCAGTATTTCATGTGTTCCTGATTGTATCAGCATTGGCGGCAATCCGGTTAGGTCTGCAAACACAGGTGAAATCAGCGGATGGTCGAGAGATTCCGATCCTGCGTACATTCGGGATGCTTCCTTTACAGCCCTTAAACTTAAATAAGGATCCACATCGCCATTTTTCTGATAACTTTCTCCACTGCTTGTTAAATCTACCCATGGCGACAGACAAACAATCCCAGCCGGCAGCGGCTCATTTTGATCCCTTAAGACAAGTGCAGTGGCAAGACACAAGCCGCCGCCGGCCGAATCGCCTGCGAAAATAATGTCCTTGCCAGCATATCCTTGCTTCAACAACCAGTGGTAAACGTTGACCGCATCTTCAATCGCCGCCGGAAAAGGATGTTCAGGTGCCAAACGGTACTCCGGGAATAGCACTCTCACACCGGCTGCTGCCCCAATCCGTGCAGCAAGCGGCCGATGTGTGTTTGCTGAGCAAAGAGCATAACCACCACCGTGAAGATAAAGGATTACCTTATCCGGCATAGCAGCTCCCGTCGTCAACCACTCTGCATACACCCCTTCGATATGCAAGGGAATGACTTCACAATTTTTCGGAAGTTTACCGATCTTACTTGCAGCAGTATCAAGCATCTCCCGCTGTTCCTCTATTCCCCTTTGCGATACACCTTTTTTGGCAGCACGTTTTACCGACAGCTTAATTGCTTTTTCAAAAAAATAACTTTGAAAACTTGGCATGATTCCACCCCGCCTTTATACCAATAATTGCTAATTTAATTATACTAAAAAAGAATATCGATGCGGTAATCATTTCGCTATTGCACTTAATATTCTAAACTTTTGTAAATGTTCTGTAACAATCGGGGCTGTCTATAGTACAATTAGGCTAACAGGAGGTGTTCAATGAACCGGCTTACCGATCATTTAATCCTTATTTCCTTTGACTGTCTTTCAGCTTTAGACCTTCCCATCCTGCAAGAACTGCCTCACTTTCAGACCATCTTAACGAAGGGAGCACTGGTAGAACACGTTGAATCCATCTACCCTTCCGTCACCTATCCATGCCATGCGACGATTGTTACCGGAAACTACCCGAACCGGCACGGTGTTATCAATAATACCCTTCTGCAGCCTGGTAAAAACTCCCCAGATTGGAACTGGTATCGAAAATGTATCAAGGGGACGACCCTTTATGATGAAGTGAAAAGGGCCAATATGACCACGGCCGCCTTTCTATGGCCCGTAACAGCAAAAGCGGACATCGATTTCAACATGCCGGAAATCTTTGCCAATCGCCCATGGCAGAATCAAATTCTTGTTTCCTTACTAAACGGGACACCCCACTTTCAATGGGAGATGAACAAACGCTTTGGTTACATCCGTAAAGGTCTTCAGCAGCCGGAATTAGATGATTTTGTACTAGAGGCAGCTGTGGATACGATTAAAACAAAGAAACCTAACCTATTATTGGTCCACTTTACCGATTTAGATACCCAGCGTCATGAACATGGTTTTTCATCAAAAGAAGCGTTTCAATCCCTTCATCGGCATAATCAGCGGCTTGGGAGAATAATTGAAGCTTTACAAGAAGCCAACATCTTTGAACAATCCACGATCATCGCTTTAGGTGATCACAGTGCACTTGACGAACAGAAAGCGATTAACCTCAATGTCCTTTTCCATCAGCAAAACTTAATCACCACAAATGCAAATGGCAAACTAATTAATTGGAAGGCCTATTGTAAAAGTTGTGATGGCTCTGCATATATTTATCTAAACACCCCTGAAGACCAGTCAACACTTCAAGCGGTTCACAATCTCCTTGACTTATTGCTGGAGGAACCGGACTTCGGAATAGAAAAATTCATAACAGGAGAGGAAGCGGCAGCAAGAGGAGCAGATGGCTCGTGTGCCTTTATGATTGAAGCTAGACCTGGATTTTATTTTCTAGAAGACTACCGCGGGGAATTTATCAAACCCATTACGAAAGAGGATACAAAGACCAATAAAAAATATACAATGGCATGCCATGGCTATTCGCCTGAAAAAGAAAACTATGGAACCATTTTGATGGCAACCGGGAAAGGAATTCAACAGGTCACCCTGCCTTCAATCCGTCTCATTGATGAAGGGCCAACATTCGCAAGGCTTCTGGGTGTCAGCTTAGGTCATACTGATGGAAAAGTGATTGAAGAGTTGTTAACTTTAGAGGGGGATGTAACATGAGTCGAATGTCAAAGCAAGAAAAGAGCTGGGTATTCTATGATTGGGCAAACTCTGCCTATTCCATCCTGATTACAACTGCTATTTTCCCATTATATTTCAAGGCAGCGGCGAAAGAAGCAGGACTTGCGGCGTCAACGTCCACAGCTTACTGGGGCTATGCCAATTCGCTTGCAACTCTGTTAATCTCACTTTGCGCCCCCATTTTAGGAAGCATTGCCGATTTCAAAGGCTTCAAAAAACGATTCTTTACCTTTTTCTTTGCACTCGGGATTATTTTCACCCTCTTGCTCGCGGTTGTGCCAAGCAACCAATGGCTGACTCTCTTAATCTGTTATATGGTGACGGTCATCGGTTTTGGCGGTACCAATATTTTCTATGATGCTTTCCTTGTCGATGTAACTTCCGAAGAACGAATGAATCAAGTCTCCTCTAAAGGCTATGCCATGGGTTATATCGGCAGTACTATCCCTTTTGTATTGGGAATCGCACTTATTATTTTATCGCAGCAAGGGATCCTTCCGATCTCTGTAACCGTTGCTAGTCAAGCAGCATTTGCCATTACTGCCTTGTGGTGGGGGTTGTTCACGATTCCCATGCTGAAAAACGTTAAGCAGATTTATTATAAAGAACGCGTCGGAAATCCTGTTAGCAATGGATTTCGCCAATTATTTATAACCTTTAAAAAAATAAGATTATATCGCCCGCTCTTTTTATTTTTATTCGCCTATTTCTTCTATATTGATGGCGTCAATACCATTATTACGATGTCTACAGCCTATGGATCTGATTTAGGAATCACCTCAACTAATCTCTTAATCATCTTGTTTGCCACTCAAGTAGTCGCGGCTCCCTTTGCTTATTTTTATGGGAAACTTGCCGATCGTTACAAGGGAAAGACGATGCTGTTAGTGGGGATTTTTGTCTATGTTGTTATTTGTATTTATGCCTATTTTTTAAAAACCACTTTGGATTTCTGGATTCTCGCTATGCTGGTCGCTTCTTCACAAGGAGGTATTCAAGCATTAAGCCGTTCCTATTTTGCTAAGCTGGTACCGAAAGAAAGTGCCAACGAATTCTTCGGATTCTATAGTATTTTTTATAAGTTTGCTGCAATTTTAGGCCCCTTTTTAGTGGGATTCACGGCCCAACTAACCGGCAATACCAATAGCGGTGTTTTTAGCCTGATTGTATTGTTTATCATCGGCGGCTTAATTTTGTTCAAGGTACCCGAAAAGAACCCTGTTGTAAAAACTAATTCCCTGTCACAATAAGGTAAGAGAATCTTGGATTCACGCTAAAACAGTGCCTTTCACATCGGAAGGACACTGTTTTTTTATTTGTATTGATTACAGAACTAGCGTTCGTTTATAATAGTACTATCAGCAACCTTGCTGCCAAAAGGATATACCTAATTACCAACGGCTGGGAAAAAAGGAGAATTTTATATGATTGCACCGTATTTAATGTTTAACAGACAATGTGATGAGGCTTTTAAAATGTATCAAAAGGCATTTGATGGCGAAATGGTTTCAATCCAGAAATATGGTGACATGCCGGCAAATCCGGCCTTCCCTGTAGCGGAAAGCGATAAAAACCTTGTTTTACATGCCCAATTGAAATTAACAGATTCAGGATTTATTTATGGTTCAGATGGAAATAGGGATCTAGGAAATGGTGCAAAAGTGTCGATCAGTATAGAGCTTGATTCCGAGGAACGTGCACAACAAGCATGGGAAGTTCTTAAAGATGGCGGCTCTGTTTATATGGACCTTCAGCCCACATTCTTTTCTAAACTGCATGGTTCTGTACAGGACAAATATGGGGTAACTTGGATGTTTACCGTTAACTAAGAAACGAAAACGACCTTATTAGGCTCTTTCGCTGTCCATTTTTTAGAGTCAATTAAAAATTAGCACCCAGGGGCTAAAACCTGGGTGCATTTCTCTTAATTGACATCGTAACCTTGGTCATCAATGGTTTCTTTAATTTTTTCAAGTGAAACGAGTTTCCCATCAAACTCTACAGCAACTATGCCTTTTGCAAGGTCAACATCCACCTTTTTTACACCCTGCAGCTCACCAACACTGCCTTCGACCGCTTTCACACAATGTCCACAAGACATTCCACTCACCTTTAATGTAACTTGTTCCATTATTAGCGTCCTCACTTTTTCATTAATTTTTGTATTGTCACAAGGACCTCATCGAGGACCTCCATATCGCCCTCTTGAATTCTCTCGACAACACAGCTTTTCATATGCCCTTCAAGCAATATTTTTGCCACACTGTTTAACGCTGATTGTGTGGCAGCGATCTGGTTAATCACATCATCACAATAGGTATCTTTTTCAATTAAGCCTTTAATTCCACGGATCTGTCCTTCAATTCGATTCAGCCTGGTAACTAAATTACTTTTCACCTTATCTGGATGATGACTCCGTCGATGGCTTCCCTCATGTTCGCAGCACGATTCTTCAGTAAGTTCCTGCTCAAGTTCTTTTTCATGAGACATTTAAACGCCTCCTTTTTGCTCTAATTATATCATACCACCGTACCGTATCGCGACGTGTATATTTATCCTCTACCTGCTCCCGATAAAATCCGCAAAATAAGAAAGAAAAGATAGGCTGTGCTTTTATTACAATCCAGGCCTACCTTTAAACAAAGCACTTACACTCCTTCAACAATCTTTTGCTGAATATTTCGAATGACATCACCACGGCTGATAACACCTACGACTCGATTAGCGCCATTCACGACAGGCAATTTTTTAAAGTGGTGCTTTGATAAGATATCGACCACTTTCTCCATATCATCTTCAGGCTGAACAGACATGATTCCATGCGTTTTCGCAAACTTAATAATCTCCCGATTGATAATCTCACTTAAATGCACTTGTTTATCCTCTACGGCTATATAAGTGATAAAACTGAAATAATCATGAATCCTCCGGTCTAATGGCTTAATAGCACGGATAATATCCCCATCTGTTACAATTCCGCATAATGTCCCATCTTTATTTGTGATTGGAACCCCGCCAATTTTCTTTTCTACAAATACAGACATGACATCTTTAACAGTACTTTCTGGTCGAACTGTAATGACGTCTCTAACCATAAAATCTCTTACTTTCATCATGGTCACCGCTTTCTTGGGATCAACTCAAAAATAAATCATGTTTTTTCCTTATTCTTTGTGCTATTTTCAGGTTAACTTGAATATAATAAATTCCATCTTTCAAGATATTATTTTCTTGAGAACTTATTATTTATTCGGCTCCTCCTATATTATTGGAAAGCTCCTCTAAAACTCTAGGTGGGAACACCATTCGGCAAATCAGCTTGGCAATATCCTGGAATGCTGAAGGGTTCTCAGACTGGCTGGTTTTATCAAGACCGTTCTCGACCATTATCATAATCGCCCAAGAAAGGGTATCTACATCCAAATCAGCCCAAATCAGCCCTTTTTCTCCCGCTTTTTTTAATCCGCTTATAATCCTAGCGTGAATTCTTTTTCTAGCATTGTCCAGAACGGCTGCGAGCTCGGGGTCCTTTGCTGACAGCTCAGGCAGAACATGACGAAGTCCGGATTCATGGATTCTGTCATAATGATTTTCTAAAGAAGACGCCAATGCTGCCACTGGGTCGCTTGAAAGCCAGCTTATTTCCGGTGGAAGAAAGGTCTCAATCTTGTCCTCAAGCAGCGACAACAACAACTGCCGTTTATCGGAAAAATATCGATAAAAGGTCCCAGTTGCAACCCCTGCATGCGCGGCAATTTCTTTTGCCGTAGTCTGCTCATAACCCTTTTCATGAAACAAAGCATAGCCACTTTCGATTAATGCATTTCTTTTAGCTTGAGCCCGTTCCTGCTTAGGCAAAAATGGAAATTCGCCTACCAGTTTTTCATCATCTGACATGTTCTCACCTCGATATTATCTTACCACTTTTCATTAATTTGAACCATAGTTCATGTTTAAATTGACAGAAATAGCGGTTTGTGTGATACTTGAACTAAAATTCATGTTATCCCTGATTATCATGAATAATTTTTAAGAAAAGTTATTTTGCGAAGCAGGAATTTACAGCTTCTATGCGAATAATTTAAAGTATCTATTTTTATTTTTGGCTATGTTAAAGGAAATAGTTGATTGGAGCGGAAGGCGACGAAGACTTCTGCTGGAGTAAAGGGTCTGGGTAGACCCCACAGGCTCTTAAGCGCCGAGGAGCCTCCCCGACACGGCCGCGGAAAGCGAAGCCGCCTGGAGCGGAATTCAACATTCAAGATAAACACAGCCTTATTTTTAAAAACATCTTAAAATAATTGGAAGGTGTTGGTTCATTTGGCAAACCAATCTGAATCTAAGAAACTATCTGTTAATTCCACTATTTCATTAAAAGGAATTGTCAAAGCCATTTTCAACGATACCGTTCATGTTCAAATCGGCGGAAAAATCATACCGATTCCCGCTTCTGATTTTATGATGGAAAAGCCAACAAAATAATGACCTTTATGAAGACCCGCCACACATGTGACGGGCCTTCTTTTTCCTGCTAATCCTTTGAGTTCAAGCGCTGGTAACACTTACAAGCAGTAACATGGTCATTCACCATCCCCACTGCTTGCATGAAAGCATAACAAATGGTTGAACCCACAAATTTAAAGCCTCGCTTCTTTAAATCTTTACTTAAGCGATCACTAATTTCCGTTGTTGCCGGAACCTCGCTCATGTCCCTGAAATGATTTTGGATTGGCTTTCCGTCCACAAAGGACCAGATATAGGCTTGAAAGGACCCGAATTCATCGACGACCTTAAAGAAAGCTAGTGCATTGGTAATAACGGCATTTATTTTCAGCTTATTTCTTATAATTCCTTCATTTTGTAATAGTTCAGCCACTTTGTTTTCATCATAGTGGATAATCTTTTGGGGATCAAAATAATCAAAGGCTTGCCGATAGTTATCCCGTTTTTTTAAAATCGTATACCAGCTTAATCCTGCTTGGGCTCCTTCAAGATTTAAATATTCAAACAGCAGGCGGTCATCATATACCGGTACTCCCCATTCGTGGTCATGATAATTTATATAGAGCGGGTCCTCATTGACCCAGCTGCATCTTATTTCTTTATCACTCATTCATGTTCTCCTAAATAAATGTCATTTTGATCATCCCTATTAGTATTACATACTTCCCCTCAAAAAGGTATGCTTACATACAAAAAGCCGGACACCCAGCAGCAGGTTTCCGGCATCGAATCAACTTATTTTACTAATTCATTCTCTAGTAATGAATTGACTTCTGGAGCCGTGACTTTACGAAAGGTAATCAGCACATTCCAGCTGCCTGAAGACTGACCATCTGCATAGAAAGTAGGCTTACATTCAGGATCCAGTAAGCTAAGCAGCATAGCAAGATGGCGCCCGCCTGATTCGACCCTTGCTAACCTTGCATATTCCGGCAGCATATCATACGCGGATTGATAATCCTTGTTCATCACAAATTCAAGAAATTGCTTATCCATGGCATGCTCTGTGATGGTTGGCTTATTATGCCTGCCCCTCACTAAATTATGCGACAAGGCACCACTTGAAACAAAGACAACCCTTTTACTTGTTTCTTGTAAGACCTTCGCAATTTGCCGACCCCATTGATAGGTCTCTTCGATACTGGCTGCCAATGTTACCGATAAATTTATAACCGGTATTTCTTCATCTGGATTGAGGTAACGCAATGGAACCACACTTCCGTAATCCCACAGGTAATATGGATCATTTACCCCCTGGACCTGGAGGCCAGCCTCTTCTCCGGCTTTTACGAGTTTGTTTGCTAATTCTTCATCACCTGGATAGTTGTAAGGGAGGTCTTTGATTAAGTCCGGGGCTTCGAAGGCAGTTAAGATCCCTTTATGAACCGGTGTACAATCTACATAATGGAAAAACGTCGATGGCCAGTGACATGATACTAACACAATCACATCTGGATTTATTTCTTTTATTTGATTAGCTACTACTTTCATGGATGAGGCCATATCCATTTGAAAATCCGGTACTTGGTCTTCATGGCACATACTGGGAACATGAGGAGCTATCATACTAAATTCAATCGTCATAATACCCTCCTATATATTTGATAATTAAGGTAACGCTTACAAACCAGAAAAATTAGGGAGAGCAATGATCTTCCCCATGCTCCCAATTATGAATTCCTTATCTTTCTGAAACAGGTATTCCTGCAATTCCCCAATGGGTTTTTGGTACTTCGGTTACAATCACCCTAATGCTTTCCTTTGGTGCATTTAAAGTTTCCTCAACGGTATGGGTAAGATTTTTAATTAGTTCTGTTATTTTTTCCGGAGGTCTACCTTCCATAATTTGAACATTAATTAATGGCATGCTAATCATCCTTTATTTTAGGCTGTGTCAATCTTGAATGTTGATTTC
>NZ_JBALNF010000013.1:247555-252809 GCF_036962465.1 Neobacillus vireti | reverse complement strand
TCGCTTTCCGCGGGCGTGCTGGGGAGCCTCCTCGGCGCTGATGCGCCTGTGGGGTCTCCCCTACCCCGTATTCCCGCAGGAGTCTCCGCCGCCTTCCGCTCCAATCAACAGGCTAAAAAATCAACCATTTCCTTTAACACAGCCTTATTTTAAAAAGTACTTCGACTTTAATCCGTCACGGTAAAAGTTACTTCTCCAAGCCCATCAAATTTCCCACTGACGACATCACCGTATTTCAGCATCACAGCGCTGGTAATCCCGCCGGTTAAAATCACATCACCCTTACGAACCTTTTCACCCTTTCTGGCCAGCATATTGGCCAGCATCGCGACGGAATGCGCCGGGTGCCCTAATACGGCCGCACCTGCCCCAAGTTCTTTTATTTCTCCATTAATAGATAAAGTGGATCCAAGTAAATCCAATTCAAATTGCTCTGGTTTCTTTAAGGTTGTTCCAAATACCACTCTTGAGGTTGAGGCATTATCCGCAATTACATCCGGTAACGTGAAATTGAAGTTTTCATAACGGCTGTCGATGATTTCTAAAGCCGGCAGAACATATTCCGTTTTAGCGAGAACCTGTGCACCAGTTATCCCTGGGCCTTCGATATCTTCACCAATCACAAACGCAATTTCCGCTTCCACTTTCGGATGGATCATCTCATGTAATGGCAGTTTTCCGCCATTTTCAATCAGCATATAATCAAACACATATCCATAGATCGGATCATCAATCCCCATTTGTTTCATTTTAGCAAAGCTGGTTAAACCCATTTTAGGACCAATGATTCTTCTGCCTTCTTGTAATTTCATTTGGACAATTTCTTCCTGGACCTGGTAAGCTTCCTCTACCGTTAAATCCGGCTTTAGGTTGGCCGTTACCTTTACAACCTCACGTTTTTCTACCTCGGCAGCAACAAGATAATTAGCGATTTCCTTAATTTGACTCACGTTGTTCCCCTCCTTTTCTCCTTATTAAAAGTGCACACTTACCTGACCGAGATGAGCAAATCTTGCAGTAAAGGAATCTCCTTTATTGGCCACTTCTGCAGCGGACAAAGCACCAGACAAAATCACTTCTCCTGCTCGAAGCGAAATATCAAATTCTGATAGTTTATTAGCTAACCATGCCACACACGTAGCTGGATTTCCTAACGCAGCTGCACCGATGCCAGTATTGACGAGCTCACCATTTTTTGTTAAGACCATACCGATTAATTCAAGATCAATATCTTCTATTTTGGTGGGTTTTCCGCCTAACACATACAAACAGGAGGATCCGTTATCTGCAACCGTATCCTGCAGCTTTATCTTCCAATCTTGAACCCTGCTATCGACGATTTCGAGTGCCGGTACGACATACTCTGTGGCCTGAAGAACATCAAGAGCGGTCACATTTGGTCCACGTAAATCCTTTTTTAAAATAAAAGCAATCTCGGCTTCTACCTTTGGCTGCAGGACAGATTCTATTGAAATCGATCCGCCATTTTCCACTACCATTCTATCTAGTAAATGCCCGTAATCAGGTTCATCCACTCCGAGCAGGTTCTGCATCGCTAAAGAAGTTAAGCCGATCTTCTTGCCAACGATTTTTTGTCCTTGCGCTAATTTTTTATTAATATTTTCAAGCTGGATATAATAAGCTTCTTCCACTGTAAGCTCGGGATCAACCGATGTTAAAGGAGCAATCCCGACTTTCGTTGTTTCTGCTTCGGATAATCGTTCCGCAAATTGTGTTACTTTACTAGTCAAAGTGTTTACTTCCCTTCTTATAGTTTGATCGTGACATTGGAAAGTTCAGAGTAAAAATCGATACTATGCATGCCGCCTGTTCTGCCGATACCACTATGCTTCATTCCGCCAAATGGTGTTCGTAAATCGCGTAAGAACCAAGTATTTACCCAAATAATCCCTGCCTCAAGCTGATGTGCGACCCGATGCGCTCTTCTTAAATCATTTGTCCAAATCGTTGCACTTAAGCCATAATGGGTATCATTTGCCTGCATGACCACTTCTTCTTCCATATCAAATGGCAAAACGGTAACAACTGGTCCAAAGATCTCTTCACGAACACAGCGAGAATTTCGATCAAGCCCTACTAAAATCGTAGGTTCTAAGTAGTACCCTTTTTCATATCCATCCGGACGTTTTCCGCCTGTTAGGATGGTGGCACCATCTTCGCGGGCGATATCAATATAGCTGTTAACGCGGTCATAATGTTCTTTGCTGACTAGCGCTCCTACATTCGTATCTGTTTCGAGCGGGTGGCCGACTTTTAAAGTTCTAACCCGTTCAGCAAATCTTGTTAAAAATTCTTCGTAAATCGGACGTTCAACGTAAATCCGGGAACCGCATAAGCAAACTTCTCCTTGGTTTACAAAGCTGGATTTGATCGTAGTTTCAATCACTTCATCCAAATCAGAGTCGGCAAAAATAATGTTTGGATTTTTTCCGCCTAGTTCAAAGGAAAGCTTTTTCAAGGAATCAGCTGCCGATTTCATAATCGCAGTACCAGTTCTTGGCTCACCAATAAAGGAAATCGCATCCACATCCGGATGTTCCGAAATCGCTGCCCCTGCTGAGTTTGGACCAAATCCATGGACAAGGTTTACAACGCCATCAGGTACCCCTGCTTCTTTACAGATCTCCATTAATACTGTTGCGGTCATTGGCGTCCACTCGGCAGGCTTAATAACAGCTGTATTCCCCATCGCTAAGCATGGCGCTAACTTCCAAGTCAACAGCAGTAACGGCAGGTTCCAAGGTTTAATAATCCCAACCACACCCACTGGGCGGCGATAAGAATAATGAAGGGCGATATCATCCTGCATATTTGAATCGGTATTAACAGAGATCATATAATCAGCGAAAAAGTGAAAGTTAAAGGCTGCACGCGGAATATCCACACTATTAGCTAGTGAAAATGGCTTACCAGTATCCATTGATTCAAGATGGGCCAACTCTTCCTGTCTTTCAAGAATTAAATCGCCAATCCGGCGGATAATTTTTGAGCGCTCGACAATCGGCATGGTCTTCCATTTGCCATTTAACGCTCTACGGGCTGCCGATACAGCAAAATTAACTTCTTCTTTTCCTCCTTCTGCAACGGTTCCTAACACTTCTTCAGTGGCTGGGTTGATATTTTCAAACGTCTTTTGGTTTTGCGATTCAACGAATTGTCCGTTGATAAAGTGTAAACAATTAATGGCTCTTACTCTAGTTTCTACTTGCATGTCGAAATTCCTCCTATTAACTAATTGATATTTTGATATTTTCTTAACATTATGGTAACGCTTCCGAATTTCACATACAACGCTACTGTTGCTCTATATGCAACACTATAAATATTTTTAAAAAGATTCATAATATTTAAAAATACTATTTCCAATTTTCCGCATTTTCTGGTATATTGCCCACTATAGAGCAACATTGTTTAACATAGTGAAACACTTCAGAAAGAGGGATTTGATGTGGACGTAAATATCGAGAAGGAAAGTCACCTTTCTTCTGTAAAAAATGCACTCCGGATTTTACAATGTTTTACCATGGATGAACCCGAAAAAAAGATCAGTGAACTATCCATGGCTCTTGGTCTTAACAAAAGCACGGTCAGCCGAACAATGACAACGCTTGCAAGTGAAGGGTTTGTTTACAAAGATCCTGAAACAAAAAAATATCGTTTAGGTCTTTCCATTCTTTCATTAAGCGGGATCGTCAGCAGTCAAATGGATATCTACCGGGAATCACAGCCTGTCTTAAATCGGTTAGTGGAAAATATCGGTGAAACTGCACATATTTCGGTTTTGGATCATTTAGACGTGATCTATCTCCAAAAGGTTGAATGTAATCATCCTGTCCGTTTTCTAACTCATATTGGTAAGCGAAATCCTCCCTACTGTACGAGTTCAGGTAAGGTCCTGCTTGCCCATTCTCCCGAAGAAGTCGTTAATCAAGTTATTGAGAAAGGCTTGAAAAAATTCACCAAGAATACCCTCACCAACCCGCAAAAGCTTCGAACCTATTTAAAACAAGTGAAAGAGAACGGATATGCCAGTAGTACAGAAGAAATTTTAGAAGGAGTAACCTCAATCGCCGCCCCTATTTTTGATTACAGAGGGAATGTCATTGCGGCACTATCAGTCGTCGGTCCAAACCAACGAATACAGCAGCATAAAATTCAAGGTTTAGCAAAAAAGGTAATGAGTGCAGCAAAAGAGGTTTCAACAAGAATGGGTTATCGAGGATACTAATCGATTATTTTAAAATAGTAAAAAGGGGCTGTTTCGGTTGTATGATTTTCACACTCATTTTATCCCATCGGACGTTTTAACATGGTTGAAGAATCACCAAAAAACAGTAAAGACAAAATGGATAAAAAAAGAAGAAAATAAAGATGATTTCTTAGTAGTTAACGAGAAATGGGGCTTCGAGTTGAAGAAGTCGTTTACGGATGGCGAATTATACCTGGACGAGCAGGCTAAAGCAGGTGTTGCTCATTCAGTTATATCACCGATTCCCCAGCTTTTTATGTATGATTTTCCAGAAGACATCACGCTGGATCTTTCAAATGTTTATAATCGTTCATTAGCTGAGTGGACCAACACGTCGCCAAATAGACTATCAGCGTTAGGCACCGTTCCACTTACCAATCCTATTAAAGCAGCCAAGGTCCTACAAGATGCCGTAAATTTGGGACTTAAGGGCGTCATAATCGGACCAGGACTTGAAAATCAAATGTTATCAGATGAATTTTTCAAGCCTTTTTTTGAAGAAGCTAATCGTCTAAAAGCGATTGTGTTTATTCATCCTTTATTATGCGAGGACCCGCGTTTAAAGAGAAGAATGATGCCTAATTTGATTGGTGTTCCTTGGGAAACTACGGTTTGTGCAACGGACCTCTTGTTAAGTGGTTTCATTGATCAGTTTCCTAATGTAAAAATATTATTTGCTCATGGCGGTGGATTCCTCCCCTATCAGGTTGGCAGGCTGGACAAGGGTTTTGACCAATGGCCGCTAGTTTCATCCCAGTTAAAGGCCAAACCATCGGAATACTTGAAACGCTTTTGGTATGATTCGGTGTTGTGGAACAAGGATAGCCTTGATTTCTTGATCAAAACGGTTGGTGAAGATCGAGTTGTGCCGGGTTCTGATTATCCATTTGACCTATCTGTTTGGCCGCCTGCAGGAAATACAGATTTGGCTGTTCGTTCATTACTCGATTAATATTTCTAATAAACTAGTAAAGAATGAAGCAG
>NZ_JBALNF010000013.1:233234-247509 GCF_036962465.1 Neobacillus vireti | reverse complement strand
CTGCTTCATTCTTTACTAGGAATTAAATCGGTAAAACAGAACCTCATTTGACCAGTATAGATATCGTTCGAAAACTTTTTCTCGCCCAATTCAAATTGTACAGGTTCCTTGAATATGGGACCATCAAAAACAAACGTATGAAATTCCCCGTTTTCACCACAAGGATCTACCTCACCTGGCAGCTCCTCTAAAAATGGTTGCGTGATTTCCCTGCCAGAAAAACTTTCGGGTAATTGAGTCAAGTCGACACAGGTGGTAATTGTTCGATAGCCCAGCGAAAGAAAACGTTGAATCAATTCCGAGGTGTCAATCCCCCATAAAGGAAATAACGGTGTAATCCCTAGAGGCTTTAACATTTCTTCCCGATACTTGCGCACATCCTCAAGAAATAAGTCGCCAAATGCGATGTGGTCAATCCCTAATTCCTTCATGGCATTCATTTCTCTCAGCATAATTGCGCCATATTCCTCATTTGAGCACTGTTCGGGGATTCTGATTTTTATCAAAGGAAGACCGATAGACTCCACTTGAGCCTCTAGCAATTCTTCTCTTACACCATGAATACTAGTCCGATTAAATCCATCGGTGACCGTTGAAAATAAAAGTTTAACCTCATATTCGGTTGAATTCAATAGTTCATGTAAAGCCAAAGTTGAATCCTTACCACTAAAAGAAACAGCTGTTTTTTTCATCTATTCCCCTCCTAATGGTATGTTAACAGACTTTTCATTTCTTTTGTGCAATTAAATCTAGAAACTTTATACATCTTTTTCATATAGTTTTTGTTGTTTTAAACTACTTAACCTTCCGATTACAAATCGCACATTTATTTTTAAAAAAGTTAAAAATAAAATCTTCTGATCACCTTCATTTTCGGTTTTATTCTATTTTATTTGTCGTTTAGCTAATTGGATTCATTTGTAATAAGTTTTTTTCCTAGAATTATAGTAAGATGGGATAAGAACCTAACTAGAGAAAGGAACAGAAATATGTCCTATAAAATGATCGTACTAGATTTAGATGATACCCTGCTGCAAGACGACCACACCATTTCCCCTCGTACAAAACAGTCACTAATGGATGCCCAAAAGGCAGGAGTTAAGGTTGTACTAGCTTCTGGGCGCCCGACGTCTGCCATGTATGAGATTGCTGATGAACTAGAATTGAAAAAATACGGGAGCTTCATCCTTTCCTTTAATGGTGCAAAAATTACGAACTGCCAAACAGGTGAAGAGCTTTTCAGCAGCACACTATCAGCCGAAACTGCGCACCGCTTATATCATTTAAGCCGTCGTGAAGATGTGTTTATTCACACCTATGTTGGTGATTTGATCGTTACCGAGGCAGGAAATCAATATACCAATATTGAAGCAGAAATTACAGGCTTAGATGTGATTGAGGTTGATAGTTTTGTTGAGTCGGTCAATGAGCCCGTTGTTAAAGTATTAATGGTGGATGATCCTGATAAACTTGTTGAAGTCGAGAAAAAGCTTCAGCAAGAATTAGCTGAGGAACTCAGTGTGATGCGTTCGAAGCCATTCTTTTTGGAATTTACGGAAAAAGGGGTTACAAAAGGCACTAGCTTAAATCAGTTAATTGGACAACTTGGTATTACGCGTGAAGAAGTGATTGCCATCGGTGACAGCTACAACGATTTAGCGATGATTGAGTTCGCTGGACTCGGTGTTGCCATGGGTAATGCCCCGCAAGATATTAAGGATCAAGCCAATTATGTTACTGACACAAATATGAATGATGGTGTAGCAAAGGTTGTAGAGAAATTTGTTTTGAATACGCCCGTCACTGTTTGATTCTAAACGCTTGGATATTCCAAGCGTTTTTTTGTTTATCATGTTCCCTAGCCCAATCATGTCCCCAGAATCAATCTCTTTGCATAAACTATCACAATCAAACAAATAAAAGGCGGAGAGAGGTATGGGACTATTCATTAATAAAAAGGAACATCCGAATTTATTCAAAAATAACAATCAATTGCAGGAATCAAATCAAGTGGAAGCGAGGCAAGATTTCCTTTCTGAACTGATAAAGGAGCAGCAAAAGGCGAATACAGCTCTGAACCAGGCATTATCGGAGCTTCAAATCCGATACAAGGAACAAACAGATGCTCAGAATACCCAATGGAAACAGGTAGATTATCAGCTAAGCAACTTAGAGAATAGCACGTTTAGACAGCAAAAATTCGAAAACGAAATGGTCACCAATTTACATTCCCTGCATGAAAAGAATGTGCATTTAGAGGCTATGATTGAAAAAGAAACACATTTAAGGGAATCCCTGTCTGGTCAAATCAATCAAATTAGTAAGACTTGTGACAGTATTGCCGAACGTTTAGAAAAGAATGAAGACACTCAGCTGCAGCTTGCCCAACAAATGCAAGAACAACTTGAGATGCAAAAACAGGCTGCCGAAAAGCTAACAAAACAAGAAGAGATTCATGAAGGAATACTAGGGCGGATTGATCAGCAGGATGCATTATTAGATAAACTAGCCCGTCAAGTAAACCATATCCGTTCCATTTTATTTGAACGAACTAATTATCTGGCAGGAAAAATAGAGGACGGCTATAAGCTTACCTCATCCTATGTCTACAAATTAATGACTGGCTCCGAACAGCCGCTGACATTTTTCTTGAAAAATCAAAAGAAAGAAGAGACGCAGGAGGTTGAATAAGTTAAGCTTCGAACCACAGCAAAAAAACCGGCCATGCTATGCATGAACGGTTTTACTATTGCACTCTTTTAGATACCTTGATTAAAAATATCAGTTAATACCGGTACAATTTGTTTTTTACGTGATACAACACCCTTTAGAGTCGCTGTATTATTTTCTAGTGAAACATTGTAGGCTTTTTCAACTGCAGCCGTTTTGCTTCCAATCGCTAACCCAACAGAATCATTTGTTAAGATATCTGTAACAACAAACAAGAATAAATCTAGATTCTTTTCTGCAACAATGTTGGAAATGGCCGCTTCTAATTCAGCTTGACGTTCTAGGACATCAGCAGTGTCCACCACGTTCACTTGCGCAATTTCAACTTTGCTTGAACCCATCTCAAATTCTTTAGCATCAAGGCTTAAAAGGTCAGCAATCGATTTATCACGAACGTCCGCGCCTGCTTTTAACATTTCCAAACCATATGTTTCAGCGTCTACACCAGCAATTGCCGCTAATTCCTTTGCTGCTGCGACATCTTCCGGTGTGCAAGTTGGTGATTTGAACAATAAAGAGTCGGAAATGATCGCTGAAAGCATAAGACCAGCGATTTCTTTCTTAATTTCTTTACCGTTTTCTTTGTACATTTTATTTAAAATGGTTGCGGTACAGCCAACAGGCTCGCAACGGTAGTATAAAGGATCGCTTGTTTCAAAGTTAGCGATACGGTGGTGGTCAATAACCTCTAATACACGAACATCGGCAATATCATTTGCACTTTGCTGGCGCTCGTTGTGATCAACCAAGATAACCGCATTTACTTCAGAAGCAACTGCTTCCACTAAGCGGGGAACTTCAGCGTTGAAGGTTGTAAGCGCAAATTGTGTTTCGCCATTGATTTGACCAAGACGAACTGGTTCGGCGTCTATGCCTAATTGTTTTTTCAAATCCGCATAGGCAATTGCCGAACAGATTGTATCGGTATCTGGGTTTTTATGACCGAAAATAAGGACTTTTTCCATTTTACTACTCCTACTCATTAAAAATTTTATGTAAATCAATCCATAACTAAAAAGGACCCTATTGCAAATTATATATCAAGATGTATATGGATACAAAGCAAAAACTACAAAAAGAAACAAAGGTATTCTAAACAGAGTACCTTTGTTTCTGGTCATTCCTTATTTTACCGTTACAGGGACAACCCTCTGTCCAATAGCAGAAATTAATTCAGGCGGCATTGGGAAGCTAAGCGCGGCAGGATCCTTCATGACAGCCGGGATTGTTGCGGCCAAGGCCTCTTCACTAATATTGTACTGCTTAAAGTCTGCCGGCAACCCAACGCGTTGCTGCAGCCATCTAATTTTATCAATCACGTTAGCAAGTATGGTTTGCGGTGTTTCATCCTTCACACCGACATCCAACGCCTGAGCGAGTTCGGCAGCCTTTGGTAAGTATAGCTGCGGAACGAGTTCCATGACCACCGGTAAAAAGACGGCATTGGCTAACCCGTGTGGGATACGGAACAAGGCACCATAGGCATGAGCCATATTATGAACTGGAATTGCATTAAGAGCAAAACTAAACGCGGTAATTCCCATTAGACTTGCCTGCAGCAAATCCATTCGGGCACCTACATTGCTGCCGTCATCTACCGCCACCGGAAGATTTTTTTCAATGAGACGGATGGCATGCAGGGCATTGGCATCCGTTAGACCTGTTGCCGTCGGCGAAGCTAATGCTTCAATCGCATGTGTTAACGCATCAAATCCGGTAAAGGCCGTAATGAGCGGCGGAAGACCCACAGTTAAATCCGGATCCAATATAGCCATATCCGCATTGATAAACGGATTAATAATGTTCGTCTTCATTTGAATGTCTTCATTAAAAATAACGGCAATCGGTGAAACTTCCGACCCGGTTCCCGCTGTTGTCGGGATCGCAATATGCGGGATAGGAATGTGGTTTGCTTTCGGAAATTGCTCATATAATAAGCCGCCGGGAATAGCTACTTTTATATCCGATAAGCCTTTATGAAGGGCATATTTAACCCCTTTTACTGTATCTAATACACTGCCGCCGCCCACAGCTAGTAAACTATCTGCGCCGACTTCCTTGGCATAGCGGACCGCATCATTGATACAGCGGCTCTCTGCATCCTGGGCGATGTCCAAATACGTTCCAACAAGCTGAGGGCCAGATCCATGGCCAGTCAATTCAAAAATCGAGGCCACTTTTCCCACAATTCCTGCCTTTTCCAAACCGCGGTCACTTAAGAGGAGAACTCGCTTAGCTCCAAGGCCGGCAAATAAACTTGGCACCATTGCCCGTGAATTTGATCCGCTGTAAATACCAGTACGTAACATAAACTGTGATAGAGTTGTTTTCATAATCTTTTTCACCTCTTCATTAGTTTTGGCCAAACAGAATCCCATACCAGTTGCGTCTATCCAATTCAGGTGACATGGAAGTATGAACATGCTTAACTTGTGTATAGGCATCCAATGAATGCTTGCCCAACTCCCGGCCGATGCCGCTTTGCTTATACCCGCCAAACGGGGCATCACTGCGGAGCATATGCCAGTCGTTAATCCAGACAACACCCGCTTGAAGTTTCCTAGCAACCTGATAGGCTTTATTCACATCGCGAGTCCAAACACCGGCGGCTAATCCGTAAATCGTATCATTTGCCATTTGAATGGCTTCATCTAGGTCTGAATATCGAATCACACATAGGACTGGCCCGAAGATCTCCTCCTGAGCAATTTTCATATCATTGGTGACATTGGTAAAAATCGTCGGCTCGATAAAGTGTCCTTGCTCACAGCCTGGAACGGTGACATCCTTACCGCCGCATACAAGTGTTGCCCCTTCTTGCTTACCAGACTCAATATAAGAGAGAATCGTTTCTTTTTGTTTTTTGGAAATCACTGGACCGACATCTGTTGCCGGGTCGAGAGGATTGCCTAGTTTTAGTTTGCCGGCGAGGGCAACAAGTCCGGCAACCACTTGATCATAGAGTTTATCGGGTACAAATAAACGTGTACCAGATTCACACAGCTGACCGGAGTGAAGGAATACACCGAAAAGGCTTCCTGGCAGCGCAATATTCAGGTCCGCGTCCTCCAAAAGGATATTGGGCGATTTTCCGCCAAGCTCCAAGGTTGTGTTTTTAATCGTGCCGGCGGCTAGCCCCATTATTCTCCTGCCGATCTCTGTTGAGCCAGTAAAGGCTACCTTATCGACTTGCGGATGGTTGACTAAGGCTTCTCCTACTTCTGCACCCCCTCCAGTTACCACATTTATGACACCTGGCGGGACTACTTCCGAGATAATCTCTGCTAACTTTAATGTGGAAAGCGGGGTGTAACTGGCTGGCTTGATGACGATCGTATTTCCCATCGCGAGCGCAGGCGCAATTTTCCATGTTGCGATGACCATTGGGAGGTTCCATGGAGTAATTGCCGCACATACGCCGATGGGTTCACGCCAAATGAAGTTATGTGCAGGTCCCGGGAATGGCGGAACCGGCAGCGTTTCTGAGAAGGAATATTCCACTGTAAAGTTGGCCAGTGTCTGAAACAAGTCGACCATTTGTAAAATATCGCTATTACCAATTCGCCGTACTGTCCCGCCTGAACTGATTGCTTCCAAGTATGCTAGTTCCTGAGCATGCTCGGCGATTTTATAAGAAATGGCATATAGTACTTTGGCGCGTTCCTTTGGATTCATGGTTTTCCAACCGCCCTTGTCAAAAGCGGCACGGGCAGCCTTGACGGCAATGTCCACATCCTTTTCAGTCCCTTTTGCTACTTTTGCCACAAGTTCTCCGGTTGCGGGATTGTACACCTCAAAGGTTTCCCCGCCGCTCGATTGCTCCCACTTTCCATTGATAAAGTGGGGAAATGTTTGTACGTCTACATTCACTGTCATGATTTTTTCCTCCTCTGCTATACTTTGATTTTAATAGCGATTCCTTTAGGACATGAGAATCTTTTGGCACAATTGAAGTTTTTTTGACCGAAGCTACCCCCTGTGACCACTAAATGGGCATAATAATCATTTTTTTTGACCGTCGATGCCCTCTGCCTTTTCCCAACGGGCACAATTATTTCTTTTTTTGACCGTCAAATAGCTTTTTCTTCCTAATACAGGCAAAATTATTTCTTTTTGTAACCGTCAACTGGCTTTTTCTCCCTTAAACAGGGAAAATTATTTTTTTGTGACCGTCAATGAGTTTTTTCTTCCTCAAACGGGCAAAATCACCCTATCTAATGCATCCTACAACACACCTAACTCACTATCTGTATATCTATAAATCTCTTCGATTTTCTTGCCTTTTGCCCTTGCTAAAATTTCCATTCGAACAGATAACTGTTTGAGCGTAAAATTCATCACGTCATCAGGATTGCCCCCGAATGCACTAACCTCCCTTCCTGCAATGCCCTCCTGATTGAGCCGAATGGCTAATGGGGTCAGTTCCCCCATTTTGGCGGCAACAAAATCAAATAGATGCGGGTGTTCACAAATCAAACGCTGCAACAGGAATGTGCCATAGCCGATATGGCGCGACTCATCCTTCTTTAAATTTCCAATCCCTTCTAAAAGCCCCGGCATAATCCCAGCCGTTTCAAGAGCCGCATAAAAGGAAAAGTAGCCAGTTTCCGCCAAGACCCCTTCCACAAACATGTTATAGACCACAGATGCTTCAGCAATGGCCTCTGGGGATTGATCGGTCACAAGGCGGCCCATCGCTGCTGGCAGAATTTCATAGAAAATCTTTTGATAGGTTTCCGTATGAAAATGGGACAAATCCCCCTTCTCGCCAATTGCATTCAAGACCAACCGGAAGAACTCCGTGTGTTTTGCTTCCTCGTACAAAAAGGTGGTCAAAAACATTTCTTCCTCCAGCCGGCCTTCTTTGGCAATCGCCATCATTAGTGGCAGTAAGTCTAATGTAACAGCCTCCTCACCCGCTTGAAATTGAGAAATTAAGCGGAGGATATCCTCTTGCTGTTCAACTGTCATCGCCTTCCAATCCTTTTGGTCCTGAGTAAAATCGATATCTGCCGGATTCCATGTTCCCAGCCGTTTTGCTTTTTGATATAGACGATAAGGGAATGAATCTTCCAGCAATCCCCTTGTGCTTGTCGTTAAAATCGTTCTTTTTTCCATCGTAAAATCTCCTCTCATTTAGGTATTAACGAATCACACTATCCGAAGCCGTTTTGCGCAGATGGGTCTTTAATATTTTACCGACCCCATTCCGCGGCAGTGCCTCTAGGAAAATAACTCTTCGCGGTGTTTTGTTTTTTGCCAGGTGATCTTGACAAAAACGAATTAACTCCTCTTCCGTTACCTCGTTAAAGGGTTGCTTTACAACACAAGCGACCAATTCTTCCCCCATTCGTTCATCAGGAACTCCGACAACAGCGGCTTCAAACACAGCTGGATGCCCATTTAAGATTTCTTCGACATCACGCGGATAGACATTAAAACCGCCGCGAATAATCAAATCTTTTTTCCGGTCAACGATATACACGTAGCCTTCATCATCAACCCGGGCCATGTCCCCCGTAAATAACCAGGAATCTTTTAACACCCGGTCGGTTTCCTCCTGATTCTGATAGTAACCAGGTGTAACATTGTCACCACGGACGAATAATTCACCGACCTCGCCAACTGGAACCTCCACCCCGTTTTCATCGGTAATTTTGATGTCGACTCCAGGGATCGGCACACCGACAGAACCTGGTTTAACCTCAATATGTTTACTGTGAGCGGTAACAACCGGTGCGGCTTCTGACAGTCCATAACCCTCAAGAACCTTGGCACTAAACTTTTGTTGGAAGGCATTCAAAAGGGCAACCGGCAGCGGTGCCGATCCCGACCCTACTGATTCCAGACTTGAAGTATCATAGTCATCTGCATTCGGGAAGGAAACCATCGCATGTATCATCGCGGGCACAGCCGAAAAGGTCCGGACGCGATAGCTCTCAATCGCTTTAAAAACCTCTTTGACATCAAAGCTGGAAAAAACAACAATCGCACTGCCGGTAAAGTAACAGACATTTGAAACCGTTAATCCATAAACGTGGGCAAGCGGCAGGACGCCCAAGGTGGTGCCCCGCTCTGTCTCATTGTGCTTCGCGGAATTTAGCGCATTGGAATATAAATTTTTATGGGTTAACAAGACTCCCTTCGGATTTCCCGTTGTCCCTGACGTGTATAAGATGACAGCTGTATCGTCAACGTTTCCGTCATCCACTACATCGGACTCGGCTTGGTTCATACAATCGTAAAAGTTTGTTAGATTCTCATTTGATGGGAGATCGGTTATAATGACGGCCGGTCTTTCAGGCAAAGTTTCTACTGATTTTTCAACATTTTGAAGGACATAGGATGAGGTTATGATTGCTTTCGCTCCAGAGTTTCTGGAAATATAATGAAGTTCTTTTGGATGAAGGGTAAACATCACAGGTACGATAATGGCCCCCGCTCTCGTTACCCCCTGATAGGCAAAGAGGACTTCCGGGCAGTTCGGCATACAAATCATGACTCGGTCACCTTTTGCAATGCCCATTCTCCGCAGGCCGGCAGCAAACTGGTCTGCATATCGTTTGGTTTCTAGATTGGTATAGGTTCTCTCCTTGAAAAATAAGAATGGATATTCTCCAAAATCCGCTATGTTGGTTTCAAGCAGATCCTTTAGCTTCACGGAATCCTCTCCCTTAGTAGAATGAAGAATCTCTCTAAATAGCAAAATACTCTATGATCGATCCGTTTTGTCCAATGCTGACCTTATGTCTCACTTCCAATAAATCTAAATGGCCTTGTATTTGCGACAACCCTAAAAAGATCATTTTTCCTTTTAGATGCGGGTACATCACTGTGCAAATTTCAAAAATACTTTTTCTTGTATTTGCGATAATTTTTAAAATCTGCTCACAGCGTTTTTCCTGCTCTTGCATTCTTGTTTGAATTAAATCAATGTGATTCGTAAAGGACTCGCCATGACCAGGGTATATGGTTCCCAGTGGAAGCCGGCTGATTTTTTCAAGCGAGTTTCGGTATTGTAATAACGGCTTGGGCCGCTCTTCTTCGTCGGACGATGGTGGTTCAATAAAGGCGTTGACAGAAAATGCCTTGATTAAATGGTCACCCGCAAAGACATCCCCCGTTTCAGAATTCCAAAATAAAAGGTCGGATTGACTATGACCCGGAACATCAATCACTTCGAACGGTTCGCCCCCGATTGAAATGGATTCTCCTTCGTTTAGAAAATAAACATTTCTCCAGTTTTCCTCCTTATATCTGCGCTGAACGATGTGGTTGGCGGGATCGGCCCCGCATGATAGTAGAAACAGCTGAAAAAACTGTTGATCTCTATTAAACTTTTGGATACCAGTATTGATTGATCCTTTTGCCTGTTCATGAACAAAAATCGGAATATCCGCTTCCTCTTGAATGGAAGGAATGCCGCCCACATGATCAATATGGATGTGGGTCAGGATAATCTTGTCTAGGTCCTTAAAGGTAACACCATGTTTATGTAGTTTTGTCTTGAGTTGTTTAAACGACTCTCGGCCAGGATTCCCTGTATCGATTAAAGTCACCTTTTCGCCCGCCGCCAAAAAGGCATTAACGGTTCCTTCGGCAAAGTCAGTTTCTAATACAAGGGGGATAATTTCCAACAAGTAACAGCCCCTTCCTTCTTCTTAAATTGTGCAGCTAATCCTTTGTCGAAGAGAGCTTTCGGGTGAGGAGGTCCGAACGGGTAATCTCCTCATAATTCATGTTAATTTTGCGCTTTTACTTTTTCTTCTTCTTGAAGGGTGCGCCATAATATTTTTCCGCTCGGGGTCATCGGAAATTGCTTTCTAAATTCAATCTGTCTTGGATATTTATAGGCCGCCATATGCTGTTTCGCCCATTCTATTATTTCATCCTCACTGATTTTCCCTTGATAGCCTTCATTTAAAATCACGAACGCTTTTACGGTTTCGCCTCTTCGTGCATCAGGAACTCCGACTACACAAGCCTGTTGAATGGCAGGATGTTTATAAAGGTAGGATTCTACCTCGGTTGGCCATACTTTAAATCCAGAGGCATTAATCATCCGTTTTACCCGGTCGACCATAAAGAAATAGCCTTCGTCATCATATCGGCCAATATCACCTGTTCTAAAAAACATTTTTCCATCGATTTCTATAAATGAACTTCTATTTTCATCATCGCGGTTATAATAACCGACCATGACCTGTGGGCCGTTAACTATAATTTCGCCGATCTCGCCAACACCCAGTTCTTTGCCTGTTGTTGGTTCGATGATTCTAGCATCCACATCAAAGGAAGGAATTCCAAGGCATTGCATTTTGGGCCGATCTGGTGGGTTGAAATGGGTCTGGGCAATGGTTTCCGATAATCCATACCCTTCTACGAACCGCAATCCGGAGAGGTTAAATAATTTTTCACCCACTGCTTCCGGCAAGGCAGCTCCCCCGCCTGAAATCGAGGTCAACGATGCAATGTCTTCCTTTTTCAAATTCGGATTGGCTAGAAAATCGACAATCATGGTCGCAATTGTCACCCAATGGGTACAGCCTAAATTTTTAATCAGATCTACGGCCGTTTCACGATTCCATCTCGTTAAAATGACCGTCGTACTTCCACTAAAAATAGGCATATGCATACTATGGACCATTCCTGTTACATGGAAGAGCGGCAGTGACATTAGGTGAACAGCATTTGTCGTCGCAGCTGACCAATGAAAAGCCCCCACCGTGTTGGCATTCACCGTTCGGTTTGTATGCATACATCCCTTAGGCAGACCGGTTGTTCCAGAAGTGTATGGCAGACAGGCCAGATCGTCCCCCTTAGCTGTATGTTCGGAAGGTATCAGCCCTGCAGCAATGGCCTGATTCCATAGGTAGTGTCCATCCTGAGTAAAGTTAAACCTTGCAGCCTCCACTTCTTTTGGAAGTATGCCATCAAATGCTTCGCCGGCATAATCGGAATAGGCAGCAATCACCAAATTTTCTAAGGTGGTTTTTCCAAGGAGCGGACTGATACGATCATATAATTCTTGGCCTGCAAGCGCCGTCTTAATCTCGCAATCTCGCACATAAAATTCGAGTTCGTCTGTCACCAGCATTGGATTAATTGGCACCACAACCGCATTGGCCCGGAGGATGGCATAATAACCAATCACAAATTGCGGAGAGTTTTGCATGAAGAGCAATACCTTATCCCCTGTTTGGACACCTAACTTGTGTTCTAAGTATCCGGCCAGTGCATTAACCTCTTCATCGAGCTGCTCGTAAGTTATTTTATTACCATAGTAAAAAATGGCATTCTGGTCCGGGTAACGCTCCGCGCTAACTTTGAGGTTGTCATACAGGGAAGTGGACGGAACTTTTAAAGATTTAGAGATTTTAGGCCAAAATGGATAGTGAAGGGTAACCATTAACATCTCTCCTAACAATTAATTGTAAACGCTATCAATATTAGAAATACCATTGAGGATCATATGGACAAAGATGTCGACAATCTTTTCCTCGGACACCTCACCATCTGGGTTATACCAGTAATAACTCCAGTTGGTAATCCCGAGTATTCCCATTGTTAAGATATCCGAAGGCAATCCAGATTTGAATTCGCCCTGCTTCATTCCATCTTCAATTAATTTTTGCATATTTTTTCGAAACTGATTTCGTTTATCTTTGATTTCTTCTAAGTAAGGTCCACTTAAATGGCGCATTTCTCTTGTAAAGATCCTGGCACTTTGCCGCTCGGTTCTTATATTTCGAATTAAAAGCGTCACAATCTTATACAGCTTATTTGTAAAGGTTGTTTGCAGGTTTTTAATGATTTTTTCCTGCTGTTGGACAAGTTCCTCAATATAGATCAGATGAATGTCCTTCAGCAGCTCTTCCTTACTGTTAAAATAATAATAAAAAGTCCCCTTCGTCACCCCCAATAATTGAACAATATCCTGCACAGATGTTGACTTAAATCCATTTTGATCAAACAACTGGATCCCTGTTTCTATTAATTTATGTTTCATAGGATTGTTCCTTTCGGTTATGCGCCGGGTGGAACCAGCCGGACTCCCCGGCCAGCGCTACGGATGACTTTTGCTCCTATCGATTTTTGGAAGAGACTATTCGCGTTCAATGATTGTGGCGATTCCCTGTCCACCTCCGATACAAGCGGTAATTAAGGCATATCGGCCTCGGGAACGCTGCAGCTCATAGACGGCTTTGGTAACCAGAATAGCACCAGTTGCCCCAAGCGGGTGTCCATGGGCAATCGCTCCGCCGTTGACATTAACCTTTGCAAGATCCATTTCTAATTCTCGGTTACAGGCCAAAACCTGTGCGGCAAAGGCCTCATTGATTTCGATTAGGTCTATCTGATCTAAGGTAAGACCTGATTTTTTTATGACTTTTCTCACGGCCGGGACCGGTCCAATCCCCATGATATTTGGGTCTACTCCAGCTACTGCATAGTCACGGATCACGGCCAGCGGTGTAAGCTTTAATTCTTCTGCTTTTTCCCTCGACATGATGACTAGCGCCGCCGCCGCATCATTTAGGCCAGAGCTGTTGCCAGCTGTCACGGTTCCACCTTTTAAAAAGGCAGGTTGCAGCTTTTCAAGGGCTTCTAAGGTTGTTTGCGGTCTTGGATGTTCATCTGTTTGAAAAATAAGCGGCTCTCCCTTTTTGGTTGGAATCGCGATTGGAACAATTTGCTCATCGAATCGTCCCTCAACCATTGCACGAGCCATCCGCTGTTGGCTTTGATAGGCGAATTCATCTTGTTCTTTTCTGGTAATGCCGTATTTTTCAACGAGGTTTTCCGCGGTAATTCCCATTGGAGGATCACCGATTTCTTTTGGTGACAGCTGTGATTTTCGAAAGCTCGGCGGCATCGGACTGTAAGGTTTTTCAGGACGGTCTAGCAAATATGGTGCCCTGCTCATGCTTTCAGTTCCTCCGGCAATATAGACATCCCCGTCGCCGGCACGAATGGCCTGCGCAGCAAGATTAATAGCGTTAATTCCAGAACCGCATTGCCTATCTATCGTTAATCCTGGCAGATCGATGGATAGTCCTGTTTGTAAGGCTGTTAATCTAGCAATATTACCTCCACCCGAGAGGACATTGCCAAAAATAACATCGTCGATGATTTCCGGGTTTATGTTTGCTCTTTTTACCGCTTCCTTGATGGCTTCTGCTCCAAGGATATGGGGTGGCACACTTGCCAAAGCACTGCCTTGGCGGCCAATCGCTGTCCGGACCGCGGAAACGATGACTGCGTCTCTTTTCATTGTGTGGTATCCTCCCTTTTTTAAGTAGTTTGACCGAGTTTTTTTATTTAGGTAGCTTCTAAGAGACCTCCAGATACCTTTTTCTATCTATCTTTTTTATGTGTTTGTTTCTCGCAAGTTGATTTATGTTATTCGCACATTAAAGTTGTGTATCCGCAAGTGAGCGCCGTCCATCCGCAAATTAAAGCGGCCTAGAGGCAAGTTAGATGATCGTATCAGCAAGTTAGAGACACTCATCCGCAAATAGGAGGCTGTTTCGCAAGTTGGCTA
>NZ_JBALNF010000013.1:211928-233176 GCF_036962465.1 Neobacillus vireti | reverse complement strand
GTTTCGCAAGTTGGCTCACCTTTTCCGCAAATGAAACCCGCCTATCCGCAAGTTGGCTGATGCTATCCACAAGTTAGCGCCGCTCATCCGCAAATAGGAGCCCGGTTCGCAAGTTAGCTCAGCTTATCCGCAAATCACATTGCATGCGCCCCGCCATCCACCACCAAAACATCCCCCGTCACAAAATCAGAAGCTGGCGATGCCAGAAATAACGCGACCCCCTTCATATCAGTGTCCGAGCCAAACTTACGGAGCGGTGTCCCTTCGAGAATCGCTTCCCCGCCCACATCCAGAAGTCCCTTTGACATCTTCGTTGGAAAGAACCCAGGCGCAATCGCATTCACATAAATTCCCATTGGACCCCACTTCACAGCCAAATCCTTCGTAAAAGTAATAACCGCTCCTTTACTGGAATTATAGCCAATTGCGTTCATCACCCTCGGGTTGCTTCCCTTTAACCCGGCAACCGAGGCAATATTGATAATTTTTCCTGATTTTTGCTCGAGCATCACTTTCCCAACCGCCTGAGACATCAGAAAGGTCCCCGTCACATTTACATTGATCACCTTTTGCCACGCCTCAAGCGGCATCTCTTCCACCGGTGCCCCCCAGGAGGCGCCGCTGTTGTTGACGAGAATGTCAATCCGGCCAAATTTTTCAACCGTCCGCTCGACCACATTTTGTACGTCCTCCGGATTGGAGACATCACATTTCAACGCAAGACTCTCCACACCAAGCTTTTTTAACTCCAAACTCACTTCCTCACAAGCTTCCACCTTACGAGAACAGACGACCACATTTGCCCCGGCTTCCGCAAACCCTTCAGCAATCTGTTGGCCAAGCCCTCTGCCGCCGCCTGTGACAATCGCAACCTTGCCTGATAAATCGAAAAGCTGTTTTACATGCATGTGTGTTTCCTCCTCATCGATATTTTTTTAATTCGTATCTGGCAATCGCACGCTTATGGACTTCATCCGGACCATCCGCTAATCTTAACGTCCGGATATTCGCCCAGCTGGCTGCAAGCGGTGTATCCTCACTTACACCAGCCGCGCCAAATGCTTGAATAGCCCGGTCAATAATTTTCAGCGCCATATTAGGAGCCACCACTTTAATCATAGCAATCTCCGCTTTTGCTTCTTTATTGCCAACCGTATCCATCATGTAGGCTGCTTTCAACGTGAGCAAGCGGGCCTGTTCAATTTCAATCCTTGCTTCGGCGATCCATTCTTGGATCACCCCCTGATCTGAAAGGCGTTTACCAAAGGCAACTCTACTTTGAACACGCTTACATAATTCTTCTAACGCCCGTTCTGCGGCACCAATCGTTCTCATACAGTGATGGATTCTCCCTGGTCCAAGCCGTCCCTGTGCGATTGCAAACCCCTTTCCTTCCCCCCAAAGGATATTAGAAGCCGGAACGCGCACATTGTTATATTCAATTTCCGCATGACCATGCGGTGCGTGGTCATAGCCAAACACAGGTAAAATCCGCTTAATCGTCACTCCCGGACTATCTAAAGGTACTAGAATCATAGATTGCTGTTCATGTGTCGGGGCAGCCGGGTCATTTTTACCCATGACAATCGCTATCTTACAACGGGGATCTCCTGCCCCTGAGGACCACCATTTCGTTCCGTTAACAATATATTCTTCCCCATCACGGACAATGCTCGCTTGAATATTAGTCGCATCTGAGGAAGCGACATCGGGCTCTGTCATCGAAAAACAAGAGCGGATTTCTCCTGCTAATAGCGGCTTCAGCCATTGTTCTTTGTGAGCTTCTGTCCCGTAACGAACCAAAACCTCCATATTTCCGGTGTCAGGCGCGGCACAGTTGAAGACTTCCGGGGCAATCGCGGAACGTCCCATAATTTCACAAAGCGGTGCGTATTCCAGGTTTGTCAATCCGGCACCAAATTCACTCTCTGGTAAAAACAAATTCCATAAACCATGCTGCTTTGCCTTTTCTTTAAGCTCCTCCATAATCGGTGGAATTTTTGAAAAAGGGTCATTTTTATCAATTTGCTCATGATAGAGCTTTTCATTGGAATAAACATAAGCGTCCATAAAGTCTGTCAGCTTTCTCTGCAGCTCTTGGACCTTATCGGAATAACTAAAATTCATTGGTTTCCCTCCTTAACATACCTACTAGTCAGTATGTGTTGCTATTCACATCATAAAGTAAATTTTCAGAATACTCAACCGCCAATCTTACGACAATTTTCTTCCTTACATACGCTCAATCATCATCGCCATCCCTTGGCCGCCGCCGACACAAAGTGTAGCAATTCCTCTTTTTTGCTGGCGCCGTTTTAATTCATAGAGTAAAGTAGTTAAAATCTTCGCTCCCGTCGCACCCAACGGATGACCTAAAGCGATTGCACCACCATTGACATTTACTTTCTCTCTATCAAGCTGCAGCGAACGAATAACGGCTAATGCCTGTGAGGCAAACGCTTCATTTAGTTCGAATAAATCGATCTCATCTAAAGTTAAGCGTGTACGTTCTAAGAGCTTCCTAACCGCAGGAACCGGCCCAATGCCCATTACCTCAGGCGAGACGCCAACAGCTGCCCAATCAACTACTCTTGCCAATGGTTTCAAGCCTATTTTTTCGGCGTGAGCAGAAGAAGTCAGCACCAAGGCTGCGGCTCCGTCATTTCGCCCGCAGGCGTTCCCGGCGGTAACGGTGCCGTTTTCTTTAAAAACAGGATGTAGGTTGCTAAGGGCCTCGAGAGTGGTTTCTGACCGAGGATGTTCATCAATCGTAAAAGTAAATGTACTCTTTTTCCCGGTTAACTCAACGGGAACAATCTCATCCTCAAATCGATTTTCGGAGATCGCTTTTGCGGCGCGGCGCTGACTTTCTAGTGCAAAGGCATCTTGATCCTCACGCGTAATGGCGAATCTTTCAGCGACATTTTCTGCTGTAACCCCCATCCCGAGATTGCGGCCATAAATTTCATGCGGCTGCTGCCCGGTTTCGGAATTAGAATCGATTAATTTAGCAGCATCCCCGCCAAAACGGGAGTTCCTTAGATAGATGGGCGCATTACTCATGCTTTCCGTTCCGCCTGCAACAATAATTTCAGCTTGTTGAGTGAGAATTTGCTGTGCAGCTGAAGCCACTGCCTGCAGTCCTGAGGCACAAAGGCGATTGACTGTAAAAGCGGGTATGTTTTCCGGAATACCTGCTCGTAACGCCGCCACTCTGGCTACGTTCGACGACTCTGTCGATTGCCGCACCTCACCTAAAATCACCTCATCTACTTGACCGGCTGTTATTCCTGCCCTTTTAACCGCTTCCTTTACTACAATAGATGCCAGATAACCTGAATTGATTGTTTTTAAAGCACCTCCGTATCTCCCAACTGGCGTACGGACAGCACTTAAGATGACGATATCCAAGTCTTCATCCTCCTCGTTTTTTATCAGCGGGAAAAGTCTTTCCTCAATGTAAGTGTTTGGTCAAGTGCAAAATCATCTTACTTAAGAATGACCCCTCCGCCTTGCGAGAATACCCATTACCATTTAGCTGTACTCCTTCTCCAGCTGTGCAGCAATAATATTTTTCTGAATCTCTGATGTCCCCTCGTAAATTCTGGTAATCCGAGCATCCCGATAAAAGCGCTCAACCGGATAATCAGCAATATAGCCAAGCCCGCCGTGTATCTGCACCGCTTTATCTGCCACACGGTTATAAACTTCAGAGCCATAAAGTTTTAACATCGCGGCTTCTTTAATCACCTTCATTCCTTGATCCACCATCCAGGCTACCCGATAGGTAAAGGACCGCAATGCTTCGATCTCAACTGCCATCTCAGCCAGCATATGGCTTACTGCCTGATTCACGATGATTGGTTTACCGAATTGAATTCGTTCCTTGGCATATTTCGTTGACATATCTAATAACTTTTGACAGGAACCTAGATTACGGGATGCCAAGCCAGCGCGCCCGTTGGCTAGAATTTTTAAGGCATTGACATACCCCTGTCCTTCTACCCCTAACACATTTTTAACCGGTACCTCACAATTTTCAAAAATTAATTCCGCGGAATGCGAGCCGCGTAAACCCATCTTTTTTTCAACCGCACCTACCTGAAAACCTGGAAAATCTTTTTCGACAATGAACGAGGTAATTCCCTTGGCCCCTTTGTCAGGATCAGTTACCGCCATTACCGTAAACACGCTAGCTGCAGTGGCATTCGTTATATAATGCTTTAAACCGTTTAAAATGTATTTGTCTCCTTTACGAACGGCTGTAGTTTTTAAATTGGCTGCGTTCGAGCCGGCATCAGGTTCTGTTAAGGCAAAGGCGCCGATTTTCTCGCCGCAAGCCATCATCGGTAAATACGTTTGCTTTTGCTGTTCATTGCCCATTTCGACAATCCCGACTGTCCCAATGCCGGTGTGTGCCCCAATCAAGGTTGTATAGCCGTTATGTGTCTGGCCAATTTCCTCATATAGCGCACATTTGCCAACCATCCCAATCCCTAGCCCGCCATACTCTTCCGGTATACTTAATCCAAACAAACCAATATCCTTTGACAGCTGTAAAATCTTTTCTGGAATGTCGTTTTCCTCTTCAATCCTCATCGCCACTGCTTCAACTTCTGTTTGGATAAATTCCCTAACGTTCTTTTTCAAAAATAAAATGTCTTCGCCGAATGCAAAATCCAAGTTGACACCTCCTCAACTGGTGGTTTATGTAGGGCTTTGTCTTTTTTTCAGGTGCTAACAGAAGAAACCCAGCAAAATAAATAGGAGTCACTCTACCTGCTGGGTCTCGTTTCACTAGGTTATTCGTATAGGTGATAGACTACTTTACCTTTTAAGACTTCATTTCCTTGCTGATTCACCGCTTGAACGTTGAAACGCAGTTTTTGATCCTGCTTTTCCATCAATGCTGCTTTTAAGGTCACCACATCATTTAAAAATACCATCCCTTTAAAACGAATCGAGTAATCTTGGACAAATCCTTCTTCATAGGAAGCAGTAAACAGCTTTGCCAAATTGCCCATTGTCCACATCCCATGGGCAATAATTCCTGGCAGTCCAGCTTTTTTCGCTTCATCATCAATGGTATGAATAGGGTTAAAATCCCCGGAGGCTCCTGAATATTTAATAAGATCCATCCGTGAAACCGGTTCAAGCTGCACTTCCGGAAGGGATTCGCCCACTTGTAATTGGGTTAAGGTACTCATTTTACCAACACCTTCCTCACTGCTTCCGAGATGACAATGGTAGAGGTAGAACTAAAGATAATATTTCCGGCTTCATCTTCACCGAAGCTTTCTAATACCAAGAACCCCATTTGACCAAAGTTCCCTTTTTTCTCGAAGTAATTTTTTACTTTGGAATAGCAATAAACTTCTTCTCCAACGACTAATGGCCGCTTATAATGAAAGGTTTGTTCCCCGTGGATTAAACCTTTGTTCGGCAGATTTAAGCCTGATATCACACCATAATCAAAAATCCGAGGAAAGGTTGGCGGGGCAAGGTTGTTTTTATATCTTGAAAGTCTGCCTGTATCTTCATCAAAATAGATTGGATGAAGGTCGCCGATGGCTTCAGCAAATTTCTTGACGGCTCCTCTTTCCACCGTATTTTTCACCTTGTTTGATTGTTTACCGATTTGGTCGTTAAACACTGATCTTCACCCACCTTATTAGCATTTTGGTCCGCCGGCCACATAAATGACCTGGCCATTGACAAACGAAGATTTTTCATCAGCAAAGAAGGCAACAGCATTGGCAATATCAGCCGGTTTGCCGCTTCTGCCCACCGGAATCTGTGCAACACTTGCCTGAATTAACTGATCAAAGGTAATCCCAATTCGGGCCGCCGTTTCTTTGGTCATTTCTGTTTCAATAAAGCCTGGCGCCACAGAGTTAGCCGTGATGCCATATCTTCCTAATTCAATTGCCAGTGTCTTAGTAAAGCCCTGCAAGCCGGCTTTTGCTGCAGCATAATTAGCCTGGCCGCGGTTGCCCAGCGCTGAAGTAGACGAAATATTGATAATTCGCCCATATTTTTGCTCGACCATATATTTTTGCGCGGCCCGTGCGGCATTAAATGAGCCTTTTAAATGTACATCCATGACGGTTTGCCAATCGGAATCCGACATTTTAAATAATAGATTGTCTCTGATGACCCCAGCATTATTGACTAATATATCGACTGAGCCAAACGTTTCATAAACCTCTTTAAAAGCATCTTCTACTTGGGTGGCATCGACTACATTTGCAACCTTTGAATAGACTTCATAGCCCTTTTCCCTTAATTCACTTGCAGTGGCATTTAATGCTTCTTCATTTAAATCAATTAACGCTACTTTTGCTCCCTCTTCGGCAAAAAGTTCCACAATCCCTTTGCCAATCCCTCTGCTTCCGCCTGTTACAAATGCAACTCTCCCTGTAAATCTGCCAGCCATTTCTCTTCCTCCCGATTAGTAAGTATAGTAGATAACGCTTACATTTTTTCTATACGTATTGCCCCACCTTCACATGACCTTTGATTAAGTTGCGGGCGATAATCATGCGCTGGATTTCATCCGTTCCGTCGTATATTCTCCATAATCTTGCTTCACGGTACCATCGTTCAATTGGCAATTCCTTTGTATATCCCATTCCGCCATGAATTTGCAAAACACGGTCAACTACTCGATTGCCCATATTCGAACCATAAAGTTTTGCCATCGAGGCAAGATGACGGTTATCTTCACCTTGATCGAGCGTAAACGCCGCGTTTAATACCAGCCATCTGGCAGCTTCAATCTCAACCGCAGAATCGGCAATTTGCCATTGAATGGCTTGACGTTCGGCAATCGGCTTTCCAAAGGTAATCCGTTCCCGGGAATAATCAATGGCCATTTGCAATAACCGTTCAGCGGATCCGACCGCTCTAGCCCCTACAATCCATCTCGCAAAGCCAATCCATTCCAACCCCAAGTTATACCCTTTGTGTAATTCGCCGAGGATATTTTCTTCTGGAACACGTACATTATCAAATACTAAGCCGGCTGGACCCCATTCCCCCATCGTATGTATATACTCGGATTTCCAGCCCATTTCACGGTCGGCAATAAAGCACGTCACACCTTCACGGCCTTGTGTTTCTTGATGCCTTTGTTTATCGGTAATCGCAATAACCATGACAAAATCAGCTTCATTCCCGCCGGTAATAAACGTTTTTTCACCATTTAATACCCAGTCATTACCGTCTTTAACAGCTGTCATTTTAATATTCCTTGTATCAGAGCCTGCCCCTGGCTCAGTCATGGCAAAACAGGATTTTTTTTCGCCATTAATGGTTGGAAGTAAATATTTTTGTTTTTGTTCTTCATTTCCATAATAAAGAATATTATCTGCAGAGCCGCCAAATGAAAATGGTACAAAGGTTTTTGATACTTCCATTAAGACAATGGCCATCATCATTTGTCCAAGATCAGCACCGCCATATTCCTCTGGCGTATTGATTCCCCAGAAACCAGCTTCCTTAGCTTTTAACTGCAGTTCTTTTAATTTGCCGGGAGATAAACTTGGTCTGCCTTCTCGTTCATTTCTCAATACTTCGTTTTCAAGTGGAATGAGTTCTTTTTCTACAAATCTTCTAATTGTCTTTTGCACCATTTTTTGTTCGTCAGTTAGGCGTAAATGCATTTTTTTCACTCCATTCTTATTCTTGAAATCTAGTTTTTTCTTCTATAAAAGAGTATGCAGGAACAGCAAGATACATACCTACCGGTTAGTATGTCACTCTTAATTTTATTCGGAAATTTCAGATAACACAAGTATTAATTGGCTTTTTAGAAAAAAAATCCTCCGCGCTATAACGACAGAGGATTTACGCTTATTAAAACTTGACAGGACGCTTTTCTTGTCGGTCCGGTCCTTTAGCTGCGAAAGCCTGGGTTATTTTTCAAAAAGTTCTGCCACGCACCTTTAATACCTTGGATGATTTCTTCTCTTGTCGCGTCCAGTCTTTCCTTTGTGCCGCCATAGCCGATTTCTACCTCTCCATTTTCCAGTTCGGCAAAAATCGTGTTGGCAAAGTCTGTTAATGGAGCACCAAATGTATGTAAACCAGCTCCTCCTAGATCAGTGTTAACAGCAGGAGGCAGGATTTCAATGACCTCGATGTTTGTTTCCGCAAGCTGATGGCGCAGTGATGTGGTAAAAGAATGAAGCGCTGCTTTGGTTGCACTATAAACCGGCACCCACACACCAGTCATTACCGCTAATCCTGAGGTTACGTTTATGATGGCTGCCTGCGCTTGTTTTTCCAGATGTGGTGTAAACAGCATGGCTAAATGAATCGGTCCGTCGACATTTATTGAAATTTCATTACGGTAATAGTCCCAATTCTCCTGTGGCTTCAAAAGATTAACTCTCTGTTGGATACCCGCATTGTTAACAAGGACATTTACTTGAGGAAATTCTTTCGTTACCCACTCAAACAGACTTATTCTTTCTTCTTGCTTTGATACGTCGCAAACCTTCGTATGTATATTTGAAAATCTCTCCTTAACCTCACGTAATTTTTCTTCGCGGCGGCCGACAATAATAACTTGATTGCCTCGTTCTAAAAAGCGCTCGGCAAATGCTAACCCAATCCCTGATGCACCGCCGGTAATTAAAATCGTATTTCCAGACATTTTCATTTAAAAATCATCCTTTTTCATCGTTTTTGACTGTCTTTTTATTTTAACGTTTAGTTATTTTTTGATTCATTAAAGATTATTGACTATTTTCCTTCCTTTTTACAAATGATATGAATGATATTCTTTAGAATATCCGTTTCAAATCCTATGATGAGGTGATAGTTGATGAGCTACAGAGATCAATTAGATTCCCAATCGGAGCTTTTTCACTACACTTTTACGAGACCTAAACACACCAAAGCACAGGTGAATGGTCAAACAAGAGTGTCGCAAAATCAGATCATCTTAAGGAGCAATGCTAAGGCCCATCGCTGGTAAGCGGGTGTCTTTTGCATCGAAACGACAAATGGCTGCCAATTTGGCGCTATTTAGGTAAAAGACCCTTTTCGTTTTTGGAAAGGGTCTTTTACTTGCCAATTTTTCTTGTAATAAAAGGTATACCAAGATATCATAAAACCTATCTTAACTAAAATGGAGTGGACCTATCTTATGTATGAAGCGATTTCAATTAGAGATGCAGAAAAAAAAGACATGCCGACCATTATTGACATCTATAACACCACTATTTCTGGACGGATGGTAACGGCCGATTTAGAACCTGTTTCAGTTGAAAATAGGATGCCTTGGTTTAACGAGCACTCAGCCGAGTTTCGTCCCTTATGGGTGGTAGAAATGAACGACGAAATTTGCGCGTGGGTCAGCTTTCAATCATTTTATGGCAGACCTGCCTATAACGCGACCGCCGAGGTAAGTATTTATATTCATCCCGATTATCGCGGGAAAAAGCTTGGCAAGTACCTTATCCAAAAAGCAATTGATGCTTGCCCAACGCTTGGGATTAAGACCTTACTTGGGTTCATTTTCGGACATAATCAGCCAAGCATCAAGCTGTTTACAAGCTTCGGATTTGAAAAATGGGCTCACCTTCCAAATGTGGCAGAATTAGATGGAATCGAAAGAGATTTATTGATTCTCGGAAAACGGGTCTTCTAAAATTATCCAATGAAACCGGATAAGCTTCCATAAAGTAGCAGATTGCTTTTTATTATTCCAAAAAACAACATTTTCTTGTACTATATAGTAGAATGTTTTCTATTATTCTGGGAAACTGGTTCCTGGAAAGAACTGGAGAAGGACATGGATAAAAAAAAGCTGGTTTTCCTTTATATAATAAGCAGTGTGATCTGGATATATGGATCAAACTATCTAATTGAAAAATTTGTCCCATCACCACATATTTGGGTTGTCGAGAGGTCAAAGGAAATCCTATATATCGTTGTGACAGGAGCATTTATTTATTTTTCCTACAGTAAACAAAAGGAATTAACTGATACCCAAGAGGATCAAAAGAAGCTTTCCACCCTGATCAATTCAATGGTTGACTTTGTTAACTTTAAGGATGGTGAAGGCAGATGGATTGAATCAAATGAATTTGGTCTGCAATTGTTCGGTCTTGAAGATGTCGACTATCGTGGAAAAAAGGACTCTGAGCTTGCTGATTATTCCATCTATCATGGCGATGCACTCCGATACTGTGAAGAATCGGATGAACATGCATGGATGAATGGAGGTATAACCCGAATCGAAGAGGTTCTGCAAATGCCTGATGGGACATCGAGAACCTTTGATACCATCAAGGTCCCGTTATTTAATCCTGATAGGAGCAGACAAGGACTAGTTGTAATCGGAAGAGATATCACTGAGAAAAAGGAAATGGCCAAAAGATTAGCTGAAAGCCAGCAGCAATATAAATCTTTATTCGAATACAGCCCGGATATCGTCTATATGCTAGACTTAGCAGGAAATATCACCAATTTAAACCCTTATTTTGACTTGATTACAGGATATAAACGGGAAGAATGGATTGGTCAATCCGTTACAACCTTTTTACCTAAAAAATATAAAAGATTCCTGCCAAACTTTATTCAATCCGTTGTTGGTGAAGTTAAACCGATCATGTATGAAATTAAGATTCCCCATCGGAATGGGAATCCGATCACCTTGCAATGTACATCAGTCCCGATTATGGTGAATGGAAAAATATCCGGGATAATCGGCTATGGCCGTGATGTCACAACTCTAAGAAAAACGGAGGAACGGCTTAGGAGAACAGAAAAGCTTACCGTCGTTGGGGAGCTATCTGCTAGTGTGGCACATGAGATTCGTAATCCACTAACCTCTTTAAAGGGATTTGTGCAGCTTTTGCAAATGGAAGATGAAAAACACCAGTTTTATTATCGAATCATGCTGGATGAACTAGACCGGATTAATCATATTGTCGGCGAACTATTGCTTTTAGCCAAGCCGCAGCATCTTAAATTTTCTACAGCCGACATCCAAAAGCTTTTAAGTGATGTCATTTCGCTATTAAGTACGGAAGCCATTTACTATAATGTACAAATCGTCTCCTCTTTTCCGGAAGAGGAAATCTTTATTGAATGTGAGCCTAATCAGCTTAAACAATTGTTTATTAATATTATAAAAAATGCAATCGAGGCTTCTAGTAAAGGAGGATCGGTTGAAATTGCCCTTCATCCTGTACCAGGTGAACAAGTGATGATTACAGTAAGAGATAATGGTTCAGGTATTTCTAAAGAACGGTTAGCAAAGCTCGGTGAGCCGTTCTATTCTTCGAAGGAAAAAGGAACCGGTCTTGGGTTAACGGTCAGCTTTAAAATTGTTCAAACTCACAATGGAAGCATCCGTTTTAATAGTCAAAAGAATCAAGGAACATGCGTTGAGATCTCCCTGCCGATTAAGCAGAGAACGGCAAAACTGGTCAGTGGGAATATCTAAAAATCAAAAAACTGCCATATGGGTCTGGGTCTCATTCTTCCATGGGCAGTTTTTTTGACTTTTCCTCCTTCTTTTTTCTGTTTCGAAAAAAGGCAATCATTAACAAAAAAGAAGGAATCAAGATTTGAAATGGCCAATGTAAATAGATAGGGACCACTTGAAGTCCCTCTTTAATATGTTCTGCAAAATTGGATGCAATTGTAATCGAAGTAAATAAAACAAGTGCCCCCATTGGAAAGCTTAGCTTTGTATAATTTTTGAATCCAAATATATCAGCGGCGCCAGCCACTGCCGCATAAAAAAAGATGGATATTTTAAAGAAACCACCAATAACCAGATAGAGCATAAAAAGGACATCGAGCCGTTCAATAAAGTTTGCTAATTGGATCCTGCTGATCGTGGATAATAGCGGGAAATTAGCTCTTGTAAATATGGCTGTACCTAATGCCGCAACATTAATGACCGCAGTGATAGTAATATTTATGCCACTGAGAATCATGCCGCCAAGACAAACCCATTTTGCCTTTTTCGAATCATTTAAATAAGGCAGTATCATAGTAAAGACAACCATTTCCCCAAACGGGAAGTTAATGGTTTCCGTTAAGAAAGTGCTCAGCACAGGTTTCAAGCCATTTTCTAAGACGGGGCGAAGATTTTCCAAATGAATTAATCCCGAAAACATGATTAACCCGAACCCTACAAATGCCATCATATAAATGACAATAAAAAACAGCTCTCCTACCCTTGCTATTACTTCAAATCCTTTATGGATTCCATAAATAATTGTAAAAATCATTAAACAATTAATGACAATTAGAGGGGTCGCAGTGTAAATGGTAGAGGCTAATAATTCACCAAAGTCTCGGAGTACCCTGGCAGCACAATAGAGGAAATAAATGATATACGAAACCCCAATCATTCGGCCAATCCATTTACCTGCAATTTTTTGCACATAACTTGTTAGGGGGATGTCTTGATAATATTTATATAATTGATAATAAATTAGAAAGACTGCTAAACCGCCTCCTAATCCTAATAAAATCGCAATCCAGGCATCCTGCTTGGCTCCGGACCCAAGGCCTACGAGGATCGCACTCCCCATTTCAAAAAGAACAATCACCACAAAAAGTTGATAAGCATTAATTTTTGCACTTTCCATACACTCCCCCCCTGCCACAGTTTATTCGTTCATTGAAGACCAAAACGACTTCGTGCGAATTCCTTCGCGTCGAACATAAAAATCTGTTTTCACATTGACCTTTAATGCGGCAAATTCTTCATCCCAATTTTTTTCTAGCTTCTTCCATACAGTAGGATTAGCAATATGAACTCTATCTCCGAAACCAAAAATATCACTTTTAAGTTTTTGGGCGGCTTTAACTGAACCTAGAATTTGCTTGCTTATTTCCTTTTCAACCAAAGTATCGATCTGACCAATAATTTCGGGATTGGTTAAATCGATGTCTGTGTTGGCTTCACTAATCCAGCCCTCACTATCTACTTTAATATTTATTTGCGGCTTTTGATTAATAAACTGAATGGAAACCTTTGTTTTCGAGCGGATTGGTGCCACAACAAGTGCCTTTTTCTGCTTTTTCCATGAAATACTAATATCAGTACTTTTGAGCTTATCTTGAATCCAGATAATTCCTCGAGCTGTGTCACGATTAACCCAGCCCCTTAATTTCCCATCATGAAAAATCGCTAACCCATCTGAAGACAGAAAAGCATCGGTTGTCGTTTTTTCCAGGTTCTCTTTTTGTCTGGCTTTTGATTTAATGCCGACTAGGCTGTAACCATTTAAAAAAGGCTGTTTTCCCTTACTTACTAAACCGGTAAGAAATTCATCAATATTTACCGATGCATTTTCACCCAGCATTGCTTCTGATGCTTTAATCTGTTTAGTAATCTTGTTAACTGGCAGCCTGTCGAGAATGGTAAGGGTCGTTACTATTTCTTCTGCTGTACAGCCTCTTGCGACAACCATCTCCGTCGTGGTTCGAAACTCGGGATCTCGGTCTAGTGCATCTAAAATATAAAGCAGTTCTTTTTTGGCAATCTCTTCACTGATAACAACAATATTGGTGTGTGCATAATAAAGGCGCCGTGACACCTTTTTAGTAGCGTTTCTAGCCGCCTCTGTTAAGGTGTCCCCGGTACTTCGATAAACTGCAATCGGGAGCCCTTGACCTCCCCCGCCTCCATTCTGGCCGGTTGTTACATTACCGGGATTGACAAGTTGAAAAGAGACTTTAAATTTCTTATCCTTTCCCTTATCAATTCCCATTGCCATCACAAACGCCAAATCAGTAAGTTCCTTCTGATTCCAGCATGCACTAAGCATTGGCAATAGCATTAGCATAATCGTTACAATGATTAGACTCTTTTTCATGACTCTTCACCCTGATTACTATTTCCTTCATCAGAACTAGGAGGACCTGGCTTTTGATCTTTTCCGGTCCTAATTATATTTCCTTTCGCAATAAACGGAGGTCTATTTTTCATTGCCCAAATTGGAAAGCGAACAAAAGCATCTTGTTGATTCTTTAAATTAAAAGGTGCTATAGGCATCATGTACGGAATTCCAAACGAGCGCAGTGAACACAAATGAATCGCCATGAACATGAGACCGAGCATCATCCCATAAAAACCTAACATCGTAGCCAGTCCCATTAAGACAAAGCGAAGTAATCTCGCAGCAATGGCCATGGCAAAAATAGGGGTTGAGAAGTTGGCGATGGCTGTGACCGACACGACGATAACCATAACAGGTGAAACAAAGCCAGCTTGTACTGCAGCCTGCCCGATAACTAACGCACCCACAATCGAAACAGCTTGACCAACGGCACGTGGAAGTCTTAATCCTGCCTCACGTAAGATTTCAAAGGTAATTTCCATAATGAGAGCTTCAACAAAGGCAGGAAATGGAACATTTTCTCGTTGAGCTGCGATGGCGATGGCCATGGTGGTTGGAATCATTTCCTGGTGAAACGTTGTAGCAGCAATATAGGTTGCTGGTCCTACCAGGGCAATTAAAAAAGCAATAATTCTAAGAAGTCTAATTCCTGTTGAGATATCAAACCGAGAATAATAATCGTCTGGCGCCTGAAAAAATTGCACAAATAAGGCTGGTGCTGTCAGCACAAATGGTGATCCATCTATTACAATCGCAACTCTTCCTTCAAGCAGCTGTGAAGAGACGACATCTGGCCTTTCCGTATGAAAAGTGGTTGGGAATGTTGTCCATGCCTGATCTTCAATTAATTGTTCAATATATCCTGATGAGATAATGGAATCAATATCGATTCTTTGTAATCTTTTTTTAACTTCCTTCACAATTTTATCGTTACTAATTCCCTTTATATATATAATTGCAATATCCGTTTGGGTAACGGTCCCAATCTTCATCGATTCTAACCATAAATTTGGGCTTTTTATCCGCCTTCTGATTAACGCTGTATTGGTTCTTAAGGTCTCTGTAAATGAATCCTTTGGGCCTCGGATAGATAGCTGTGTAGTAGGTTCTGTGATTGAACGCTTTTCCCAGCCCTTTGTTTCCGCACTAATCGCTTTCGTGCACCCATTTATAAAAATGACCGTATTTCCAGATAGCAAAGAATCATAGACTTGATTCCAATTATCGATCGATTGTACGCTTCCCATGGCAACCGCTTTATCGACGAGATATTGAAATATATCCTGATGTTCTGGAATTACTGTTTTCTCCATAAAAGGCTCTAATAAAAAATCACTAATGCTTACGGTATCTACAAGTCCATCAATATAAATCAATGCAGCCTTATGACTACTGACTGTGATATTGCGAATCGTAACGTCAGAACTATTTCCTAATTCCCCTTTTATTCTTTCTAAATTTTCTTTAATATCCCGCAGGATGGGCAATTCCTCTGGCTTAAGTGGATCTTGTTTTTGCCGATAATTATCATTCTGCCGATTCTGTTGTTTCTTTTTCAATATTTGTGACAGGATTGACACAAGCCTCCACCCCATTTCCAAGAGTTTGATAATGGCTATTTTCCCCAAAAACCACTCCAATATCCATTCGAGCAAAAATACTTCAGGAAACACAGTATAAGGAGTTTTATAAATCTGAATACTATTGGTAACATGAATGAGGGTGAACAATATGAAAGCCATAATGGTTGTTTTTATCTTAGCTGGCGGGATGCTCGGCTTAATTATTCTTCTAGATTTCATTATGGGTACCGAGCCTAAATTGCTTATCTGGAAGGCCCTAAACCCTTTCCGGGTTATGGAACCAGCGGAATACGTAATTGTTTTTTTATTTGCCCTGTTCTTTAGCATTCGATTGGTTCAATCTTTCCTTAAAAAGATGAGAAAACAGCGTGAGTCAAAAACCAACTGACAAGTTTATAACAAAAAGAAAAGAACTCCATTATGAGCTGGAGCTCTTTTCCTGATTAGTTGCCTCGACCACAATTTGTTTGTTTCGTTTAAAAAACCTTAAAACAACCAACCATCGGTTTTTCCATTTTCCTCTCATTTCAACGTTTTTTCCATATACATACCGATTCCAACTATAGTAAATCGATTCCTCTAACACGACAAACAGGAAGAATGCCGCTGTCATGATTAGCCAGACTGACATATCCAGACCCCTTTTCTATCGGTTCCTCATTTCTTATTTTGCCACTCATTCAAAGGTGCATGGTCTATTATGTTAAATTTTTCCTATTAAGCTATATAGTTTATCTTATCAAAGTTTTTCCAATTTGTAGACAATTTGGGCGTTTTTATTGTATTTTTATTTTGTGCTTCGAAATTTTTGGGAGGAGTGGATATGATGGAATACCGTCGTTTGGGGAACACAGGATTGAAGGTTAGTGAAATTAGTTTGGGCAGCTGGCTTACATATGGAGGATATGTCGAGGAGCAAAATGCTGCCGCCTCAATTGACAAGGCATACGATTTGGGCATTAACTTTTTTGATACGGCCAATGTTTATATGCGCGGGGAAGCGGAAATTGTTGTTGGTAAAGCGCTTAAAAAATATGTCCGTGATTCCTATGTACTGGCAACCAAGGTTTTTTGGCCAATGGGCGATGGACCAAATGACCGTGGTCTTTCTCGAAAGCATGTTATCGAACAATGTCATGCCAGCCTGAAACGCCTAAATACTGACTATGTGGATATTTATTATTGCCACCGTTATGATCCAGAAACCCCGCTTGAAGAAACCCTAAGGGCATTAGATGACCTTGTCCGTCAGGGAAAGATATTATATGTAGGTGTTAGTGAGTGGACCGCCGAGCAAATTTCCGAAGCCGTTCATCTTGCAGATAAAAGATTACTTGACCGTATTGTCGTAAATCAACCACAATACAGCATGCTGCAACGCTATATTGAAAAAGAGGTCATTCCTGTCTCCGAAAAACATGGAATCGGCCAAGTAGTATGGTCTCCGCTTGCTCAGGGAGTATTGACTGGTAAATATAAAAAAGGGGAAAAAGCTCCTGAAGGCAGCCGGGCAGCCCAAGAAAATTATAAGGGTCTGTTTGGCTTGTTAACAGACGAGAATCTTGATCGTGTCGAACTTTTAAAAGAGGTAGCCGCTGACAATGAACTTTCCTTAGCTAATCTAGCACTAGCCTGGATATTACGGCAAAATAATGTCGCAAGTGCATTAGTGGGTGCAAGCCGCCCTGAACAAATGGAAGAAAACGTCAAAGCTTCTGGTGTTAAACTAAATGCCGAAACATTAGCGAGAATTGAAGATATTCTAAGATAATCGTAAGAAATGCCTCCTAGGTACTGTGGAGGCATTTCTTTTTTAGAGAACTTTATGATTAACCTTATTCATTTTTACGAACGACCTGTTACCGCTTAAAAAGAAGATGATACTGAAAAGGGTAATGATTGCGATGACTAAAAACATGATTTGCCCCTGAAAATGAGTGAGAAGAAAACCCCCAAAAATTGGTCCTAGGAAGTTTCCGATTTTTCGAAATTGTCCTGCTCCAAAATAGGTTCCTCTTAAATGCTCCGGTGCCAGTTGATCGATCATTAAACTATTAGAGGGAAAAATTAAGATTTCACCAAAGGTTACTAGAACCATAGCAATAACCGCTGTAATCCAGCCATTCACAAAACTAAAACTGATTAACCCTGCTGCCATAAAAAACGATCCAACAAACATCACTTGCATTAATCTAAATTTTTCGGCTAAATGACTAATCGGCATTTGCAGGAACACGACCATAATCGCATTTATCGTTAATAGGCTTGAAAAAATAACGACTCCATTTTCAAGTTTCCCTTCTAACACCTGTGGCAAATTAGAGTCAATTTGCGCGTAGCCGATATTAATGAGGGTAATGCCAATAATGAGATACTTTAAAGCTTTATCCGTTCGAATTATTCTAAAGGCATCAGCGAAAGAAACGTTCTTCTTAATTTGTTGCCCTTGGGTTTGTATCACTAGCTTATTTAAAAAATACACCAAAACCAGTGCATAAAATAAATAAGTCGTTCCTGTAATTGCAAACGATAACTTAGCAGAGGTAGTCGCTAAATAAGCACCAATTAAAGGGCCAACTGAAGCACCGATATTCATGGCCGTATACCGTAAGGAATAAACCTTCATCCTCCTCTCCTTATCAGTTAAATCCGCCATCAATGCTTGAGAAGTCGGTTCGAAGAAAGAGTTGCTCAGTCCATTTATGGCGTTTAACAGAATAAACCAACCTTGTCCTCCCGCTACCGTAAATCCGTAGTAAACAAACGCGACAGCAAATAGTGAGATCAGCATTACTGGTTTACGGCCAAACCGGTCCGACAAATGTCCGCCGATAAATCCCCCGACTGTCCCCATTAACGGACTTATCCCTACCGTTAACCCAATGATAATCGGCGAAAGATCCATCGTTCTTGATAAATAGATGGATAGAAACGGTAAAGTCATAAAGGCCGATCCCCTTGATAAGACTGTACCAATTAATAATACCCATACAATGGGATGAAACTGACTAATATAGTTTTTTATTTTAAGCATTATGTAAGCCTCACAATCTTAAAGGTTCATTTTCTAGTAAACCAATTTATGGAATATATGTAAAGATTCTTTTTACACTTTTTACAACAACGAAGCCAGTATCATTTAGATACTGACTGTCAGTCCAGATTATTTAGGCTCTTTGTATTGTAACGCTTGGTCGCTGTCTCTAACTCCTTTAGTTGTAGGATCTTGAATAATACCAACCATAGACAACAACACAAACACTGCATTCACAATGGTTAAAATCGAGTTTTGAAATGCATCGGTTAATTGAAAATGAATAAGTCCCATCGAGTTCAAGCCGGCAATGACCATTTCTGCTATAATCATTATTTGAGAAATAAACGCAATGACCCAATTCCGGTTTTTAAATCGGACTTTCCAGTTAATCACTTTCTCCACCCCTTCCATATCCTTTTTCTACTACTATATGCTTATGAAATGGAAAGGTTGTCCACGGTTATCACGTGGTTGGTGCCATATATCTAAATATTGGTCTTTTTAGTTGATAAATTCTATAATAAAGAAATCGAAAATTCCTTATGAAAGTTAGGAGATAGCATGGAAAAATTACAGCCCTTTTGGGGAATGATCGTTCGTTTCTGGAAAAGAAGGCATCTAACCCAAATTATTTTATTATTACTTCTTGTCGTAGTTTTAGTAACGATTGCTTATTTTGGCTGGCTGGCATCTAGAGCAAACGTGGATCAATTAAAACAGGGCTTAAGTCAGCCAACGATTATCTATGATAAAGACGGAGAGGTTGCCAGTAATGTGGCTACAAATCGTACGAAAGGGATCACGATTAGTGAAGTACCTAAGTATGTCCCTAATGCAGTAGTGGCGATTGAGGATGAACGCTTTTATGAGCATGGCGGCTTTGATATACGAGGAATCGCCCGTGCCCTTTTTGGGAACATATTCGCAGGAAGGGTTACGGCCGGCGGTAGTACGTTAACACAGCAGCTAGCTAAAAACGCCCTGCTCTCCCCTGAAAGGACCTATAAACGGAAGGCAGAAGAATTGTTTTTAGCTGTAAAAATTGAAAAGGTTTATACCAAAGATGAGATTCTGCAAATGTATTTAAATCAGGTTTATTTTGGCGGCGGTGCTTGGGGGATCAGCAATGCCTCGAAAAAATATTTTAATAAGGATATTAAGGATGTGACCATCAGCGAAGCAGCAATGATGGCAGGCCTTTTACACTCGCCGAACTATCTTAACCCTTATAATAACTATGATTTAGCGATGAAGCGCCGAAATGTTGTCTTAGCAAAGATGAAAGAACAAGGGATGATTACGGCCAATCAGTACAATACAGCAAAAAATGAAAAGATTAAGCTGCACGATGGCGGCGGAAGTACGATTGAACGGAAATATCCATATTATGTCGATGCTGTTTTAAATGAGGCCATCTCTAAATATGGGTTAACCCAGGATGAAATTTTAACCAGAGGCTATCGGATTTATACTGAAATGGATCAAAATCTGCAAGCTGGACTTGAAAATGTTTATAGCAAAAATTATCTGTTCCCTAGGGGAATGGGCGGGAAATTGGTCCAAAGTGGTTCGGTTCTAATGAATCCTGCCTCTGGAGGTGTACGAGCCCTCGTCGGCGGGCGTGGGGAGCACGTTTTTCGTGGTTTTAACAGGGCCACCCAATTACAGGCTCAGCCAGGGTCCTCTATTAAACCTTTGGCAGTCTATACTCCTGCCTTAGAAAGTGGCTATCAATATTCCTCTAAGCTTGAGGACAAACCCATCACTTTTGGGAACTATAAACCGGAGAATTTCTCAAAGACATTCTCTGGCGAAGTGCCAATGTACAAGGCCCTTGAGGAATCGCTAAATGTTCCAGCCGTGTGGCTATTAAATAAAATTGGCTTAAACAAAGGCTTGGATTCCTTAAAGCGGTTTGGTATTCCTGTAGAAAAAGAAGACGAAAATCTTGCTGTTGCCTTGGGTGGTATGAGTAAAGGTGTTTCTCCTGTGCAAATGGCCAATGCCTTCTCAGCGTTTGCTAATGGGGGCAAGCGGGAGGACAGTCACTTAATTACTAAAATTGTCGGTCCAACAGGAAATGTAATCGCCGAACACCAAGAAAAGACGACTAAAGTAACCACTTCAAAGGTTGCAAATGACATGACTTCCATGTTATTGAATGTAGTTGAGACGGGAACAGGAAGAAAAGCTCATATTCAAGGTGTCCAGATTGCCGGTAAAACAGGCTCTACCCAACTGCCCTTTAGCGGGGTAAACGGAACGAAGGATCAGTGGATGGTAGGGTATACACCGAACCTTGTAGGGGCAATTTGGATTGGCTATGATCAAACGGACAGACAGCATTATCTGCCAAGTGCTAGTTCATCCAATGTTGTACCGATTTTTAAAGAGATTATGCGGGAATCTATTACCCATCTTCCTCATCAGAGTTTTGAAGTGAGCTCAATCAATGCCCAGCTGGCTGGTGAAACGGCAGTTAAAAAGAGCATCAATGATCAAGCGAAGGCCATTGGGGCAGAATTGAATGATAATGCGAAGAAAATTGGTTCCACTATAAAAGAGCATGCACCTGAGTTGAAAAATGGTCTTCAAAAGGCCTTATATACGATTGGGGAAGGGATAAATGCCTTAATCGATAAAGCAAAAGAGCTTAGTAAATGACGAAAAAACTCCAGTAAATAACGAGGGCACTGAAAAAGCCAACTAAATTTTAGTTGTATATGTAATTTGTCTGTTGATTTCCGCTCC
>NZ_JBALNF010000013.1:182194-211832 GCF_036962465.1 Neobacillus vireti | reverse complement strand
GCATTTTCGAGGAGTCTTCGCCGCCTTCCGCTCCAATCAACAGAGTTCTTTTACTTGGTCTAAATTTAAAAAGGTATAATCTCTCATCATTAAGAGAAATTATACCTTTTTGTTGTTATTTAAGATTCTTAACAAACTGACGGTTTTTCAGTGCCCTATAAAAAACTGGAGTTTTTTTATTCTAGTAATCCATACTTCCGTTTAAAACGACTTAATATCTTAATCCAAATCCTGCCAAACACGACTAAAAAGAAGACATTTGAGATGGCATGAAAGGTATCAAAGGTGGCACTGCCTGCCATATACACTGCAAACGCCTTCCAAGACTGTGCACCGCCGGACTGAATCAATGCTATAAATCCCCACAAATTCATAATCCAGCCAAACAGGTATCCCCAAATCACGCCAAAGAGAATCTGCCCCCATCGTCTTTTCATGAACTCAGTATTCCTTAACAGACCGGCGGTCAGACCCACTAAGCCCCATGAGACCATCTGCCATGGCGTCCATGGCCCCTGCCCCATAATCATATTCGAAGCGAGTGCAGCTACAGCACCAATGACAAATCCGCTTTCCGCCCCAAACACAAAACCAGACATGATAATGACAAAGGTCGTCGGCTGAACACTTGGCAGACTGGCGAATGGAATCCTCCCCACCGCTGCAATGCTAGCAAGGACTGCTAAAAGTACCAATTCCCGCGGTTCAACCTTTCTTTTCTCAAAACGAAACAGAAAAAGAATAATCGCTAAAATGACTAAGCCGAAGCTCAACCATATATAAGAATCCTCCCAGATATAATTCAGTCCTAATAAGACAAACATGATTATAAAAAGTAAGCCGCTGATTAAGGCCCTATTTTTACGCATTACTGCGTGACCCCCTTAAGAGTCATTGGAATTTCCTTCTCCGACAGCCCGCGAAATACTCTTTGGATCATCGTTGTATAAAAAAAGTTACCTTTGAAAAACTTCTCCGGGGCATCTTCAGAAGTAATCCTTTTTTGAAACATCATTCCGCATTTTGTCGCATACTTGGCTGCAAACTCGACATCATGGGTAGACATTAGGATTGTTATTCCGGTTGCATGAAGAGACAAAAGGATTTTTGCCAGATTCTTCTTTGAAATAGGGTCCAATCCTTTAGTCGGTTCATCCAATAAAAGAACCTCAGGCTTCCTGACTAGAATACATGCCAATGCAGCCTTTTGCAGTTCTCCTCCGCTAAGGTCATAGGGATGACTTGACATCAGGTGGGCAATCCCTAATTGGTCGAACAGCTGTTGTGCGTCGCTAGCTTTTGATGCGTCCCACTGCTCTAACGCCATCTGGAGCTCTTTTTCAACCGTGTCCTGCATGAAAAAAAGTTTGGGGTTTTGCGGTAAATAGCCGATCTTCATCGCAATTTCTACCTGTTTATATTTTTTCAGAGGTTTTGCATCAAAATATACACTGCCGTGATCAGGCTTTAACAAACCAGCCATCACCTTTAGCAAGGTAGATTTCCCTGAACCATTCCCTCCCAGCAAGGCATAAAACTCACCATGATTTACACTCAGATCAAGTTCATCTAAATTGTAGTCCCCTTTTTTTTCATATTGAAAGGAAATATTTTTCAGCTTGATCTGTTCTGTCAGTTTGGGAGAGACCTTTGCGGCCCTTGATAAATTAGGCACAACCATTTGTTTTTGTACCCAGTCCCGGCCCTCTTTTACCGTTAACGGGATACTGCCATGACCATCCATACTTAAAAAGAGGGCAGGAATCTTTGGAATATATGCTCTATACTCCGTATTCCAAAGCTCACTTAGGACCCTTCTCGGCTCCCCGGAAATTTCCACTTGTCCGTTTTCCATCATGACGATTTTGTCGGCCAAGGGTAAAACTTCTTCAAGCCTGTGCTCTGCCATAATAATGGTCATCCCGAATTCCTCATTCAGTCTCTTGAGCAGATCGATAAATTCCCTTGCACTAACGGGATCAAGCTGAGCAGTAGGTTCATCTAGTAGTAAAATACTAGGCTGCATTAATAAGACAGAGGCTAAGTTTATTTGCTGTTTTTTCCCTCCGGAAAGTTCTTGTGATTTTCGACTCAGCAGTGATTCTGCCCCGAAAAAGTGAACCATTTCCGCCACTCTGTTTCTCATTTCATTTGAATCTAGCCCGATATTTTCCAAACCAAAAACGATTTCATGTAAAACATCATCAGCTACTAGCTGGTTTTCCGGATCCTGAAACACAAAGCCAACTTCCTGGCTAAGACCTAGTGTCTCTCCGACAGCCTGACCATTAATAGAAATACTCCCTGACAGCGAACCATGCGGCTGGATTTCTTTTTTTAATAAACGTAACAGCGTGCTTTTTCCAGAACCTGATGCACCAAAAAGGACAACAAATTGCCCCTTATCGATGTTTAGAGATAGATTTTGAATGGCAGGTTCCTTACTGTCTGGATAGGTAAAACTGACATCTGTTAATTCGATAAGCGCCATCGGAACATACCACCTGCCTCAACTAATAATGGGAAACTTAAAAATAAAGTGTAAGAAATGAAAACTGCTGTATCCATCAATGAAAGATGCCATGTTTCCATCAGGGGGTAGATAGTAAGAAAACCATATCCTGAAACTCGTTCAACTAAGGTAAAGGACAAAAGACCAAGTAGATATATTATCGCCATTCTATCTGCCTGGTTCATTTTAAAATATTCATAGGTAGTACGTGGGCCGCGCCCGTAGCCCCGCGCTTTCATCGAGTCAGCGGTCTGAATAGCTTCTTCTAACGAAAAGGTTAATAAAGTTTGAACATAAAGCATGCCAATCTTGGCCCTCGCCCTCCAGCTGCCATGCGCAACTGAAAGACCTTTACTTCTTTGGACCACCGTAATCTCTTCCAGCCTTCTTCTCATTAACGGAATAAATCTAAGAGTTAACATGAGAAGGACAGCAAATTGCGGTAGAATTTTGGCAAATAAAAATAAAAGCTTGTTCGGTGTCATAATCACATTATAGGACACAAATATGGCGATAATCCCAATAATCGAGAGGGCATTCATTCCACCGTAGACAACTGCTTCAACCGTGACACGGTGTTGGTTGATTTCAACTAACAAATGCCGCCCGCGCTCATTGAACAGCGGATTCATCATCACCATAAGCACGAAGGTAGTGAGAAGAAAGAACGACCAGCGCCTTAAGCCATTTAAGCGATCATGGAGGATATTAATCAAAAAAACAACTGCAATCGAGGTGACTAAAAAAACGGGATGCAGCATTACAATAAGTAAGGATACTGCTCCAGCATAAAAAAGAAAAGTAACCAACGGATGAAAGCGATCAAACCGTAGTCTCATCGCTTGTTCCTCCTAATGTGATTATTCGGTATAGTAACATTCAATCCGATCACCAGCTTTTACATTTATGACTCCAATGCTCTTGGTAATACTAACACCATTGTGCTTAAATACCCAGCCGCTCTTTGCTCCATAATCAAATTCATAAATATTATTAATACCCTCTATATAAGCTGTTGCACCGCTGCCGCTTGAATCGATATCAAGATTTGTTCGTTTTAAAACATCAAAAATGGTATCACCATCATTTATTTTTATCTTTGTAGGAGCAAGAATGGTCCCCTTGTCTTTTGGCCCAACAACTGATAGCGTAACCGCAGTCACTGGCTTTGGTGCTGGGGCTGTCGGCTTCACAACAGGAGTCGTATTGGTTGTCTTATTTGTAGTTGTTGTTTTTGCTGTTGTACTTGTTGTTGCCTTTGCAACTGGAGTAGTCGTAGTGCTTGTCGTTGTTCCAGCCGGCTTGGTTGCAGATGATGTTGCACTTTTTTTACTAGTTGTAGCTGGAGTAGCCGACTCAGCCTGAGCTGAACTTTTTTGAACCGTTTGCGCACTTTGTCCGCTTTCCGTTTGCGGAGCTGCCGGTTTTGAAGCAGCCTGCTGTTGTTCCTTTGTTACTGCGGGAGCTGCTGCTGGTTTCGTTTGGTCAGCGGCCTTCTGTTGCTTCGCGTCTTGCTCATTTTTATTGTCTGCTTTTGCGGTTACATCAACTGTTTTTGTTTCCTTCTTTGTTTCTTGGTTACTGGCGGTACTTGAACCGCATCCGGTTAAACTAAAGATGACTACTAATATGGCTAAAAGAACAGCAAAGTTAAACCTTCTATTCATGTGTACCTCCAATCAATCCCCTCTTACCAATCTAAGAGGGGATTACTGATTTTTATGCGTTTTGTTTTCTTTGTCTGATATAAAAGACACTGCCGGCGATGATGAGTAAAAGGCCCAAAGCCAAAAGGTTATACATATTAGTCGCTGTATTTGGAAGTGCGTGTCCTGTCTGACTGTTAGTTTTCACAACTGTAGCTGTCGGAGTCTGCTGTTCCGTTTGCGGAGTGACAACAGTTGGCGTCTCGATAGCCGGGGTCTCGACAGCAGAATTATCCTCAGATAGAGTCAGATGGTATAAAGAACCTTTTCCATCTATAAACAGTTTATAGGCAACTAACGCTTGAATCGCTTGTGAGGTTGTAAAAGGATCACTCACATCCCCACCCTGCCAGTCAAACCCCCCATCTTTATTTTGGAATGAGAGAATATACTGTACAAGTCCGTTATTTTCTTTCGAAAAATCACCGCTATTGGCATCAATCCCAAGCGCCGAGAGTGCAATAATCACTTGTGCTGCTGTTGAGCTATTATCAATTTTGGATGCTTGGTACTGAGCAGATAGATACTTGACGGCTGCCTCAACCTTTTCCTTTACACCAGCATGTTCCTTAAATGGTGCTAGAGCAGTTAAAATCATTGCTGTTGTATCAATATCACTTGTTGAACTTTCGTCCCATGCCCAGCCGCCATCACTGTTTTGTCTTTCCGTTAAATAACTGATTAGTTTTTCTTTGGTCCATTGGGCCGAATTCGGTATCGAGAAATTCGCGCTGTCTAATGCAACTAATGCATAGGCAACCCCATTTAAGCCTTGTTTTGTTACATTTCCATTATAGATCGCTTCAATTAGATTATAACCTTCTACATTTGCCGGATTACCGCCAGCCGCTAAAATCCCTAATGCATATCGTTCGGTATCGGTAATTCTTGAAAACTTTCCTTGTTTTTCTTTCACGATTGCCTTTACTCCAGCAAGATAATCCTTGGGAATTGTTTTTCCTGCTTGCTTTAAGGCAATGACCTGCCATTCGCCCACTTCGTTCTTCAATACATAAGCACTCGTAGCATTTACAGCCGATTGAAGAATATCAGCTGAGATTGTCCCTGTGGCCGGTGTTGTTGGTGTTGGTGTTGCTGGTGTTGTTCCTTCATTTCCTCCGTCTCCTGGAGCAGGTGTATAGGATTCAAGTTGAAAACTGATTTGGTCTCCATTCTGCAGTTGGTAACTTTCTGCACCAACAGGAGCCATATTTCCATTCACATAGAATCCCCAGAAGTTAGAGCCTTCAGCTTTAATACCTTTTAATGAGGTTATCATCTTTCCATACTGTGTATCCTCATAGCCAACCTGATCATTTCCTAACGCTACTTGTAATAACTGAAAAGCATTAGGACTCCCAATCACTTCTATATCTGTAAGATAGGGACTTGAAATGACTGTTTTATTTCCATCGACCACTTTAAGTGATACGGTTTTGGCATCCGGGTTTGAATAACTAGTTAACCTGAACGTTATTTTGTCACCATTTTGCACTATATAAGAATCTGGTCCAACTTGAGCTGAGATCCCGTTAATAAAAAAGGCCCAATATTGTTTATCCCCTGCTTTTACTCCATTAATCCCAGTTAGCATCGGTCCATAACTGCTATCTGTATATTCAAGATTTTCTTTACCAACAGCTTCACTCAATACCTCGGTAGCTGTTTCTTTCTCAGCTAATGGCAGAGTTTTTTCCGGTACAATCGCTGCCGAATCAAGTCCTAGCGCTGTGACCGATGCTTGTTTTGCCTCCACTGCCGCTAAAGCTGATGTTTGGAAGCCGCTTGTCAGTACCATCACGACTAATAGCAAGGACATCCATAAATTCTTTCTTTTTAACATTCTACTTGCATCCCTTTCACTAGAAAATAGACATAAAAAAATCCCCCTAAAAGAAGGAGGAGTGTTATGCACGTTAAGTTAGAAACCAAAGTACGTTTCTTTTCTTAACACTCTCCTATCCGCGTAGGCTATTGGTGTCGAAAACAGGCAGGTTTCCTGGCTCATGATCATCACTTCCTACGTCTTCCCATCTTTCGACAGTGACCTCTGTAGGCTGCTCCCATTTACAGTGGCGGGACCGCGTTGGCTTTAAACCAACTTCCCTATTAAGCTTATAGTCTAGTTAAGACTTAAGCACCTATTTTACCGTTGCTATTTTTTTATGATAGGACTATTATATCGACAAATGAATTGGTTTGTATATACCTATCTTAAAATCCTTATTTATTTTAAAATAAGAACAGGCCTTATCCAGCCTGTTCTTATCCTTTACTGCCAATAGTTTTTACTGTTCAATATTTCTGCACAAATTCGCCATTTCAATTGCTGATACAGCCGAATCCCAACCTTTATTCCCAGCTTTCGTTCCGGCACGTTCAATCGCCTGCTCAATTGAATCTGTAGTGAGCACTCCAAAAATGACAGGAATACCACTTGCTAATGCAGTTGCATTTATTCCCTTAGCCGCTTCATTACAAACATAATCAAAATGTGGTGTTGCGCCGCGGATCACGGTTCCAAGGGTGATAACCGCATCATACTTTTTACTGAATGCCATCTTTTGAGCAATCAGCGGTAATTCAAATGCGCCTGGAACCCAAGCGATATCGACGTCAGATTCGCTTACACCATGCCGTTTTAAGGCATCCTGTGCCCCATCTAATAATTTACCAGTAATAAACTCATTAAATCTTCCGACCACAATTCCAACTTTTAGCCCAGTTCCTACTAAATTACCTTCAAAAATATTTGTCATGTTGATTCCTCCAAGATTATTTAATTATTTTTCAGCCTTCGTTTTCGACAAACTTTCATTTTTGGTTCGATACTCAATCAATGCTTCAATTGTAATCATTTTAAGATTCAATTGATCAGCTATTTTGCGTAGCTGTGGTACACGTGCCATTGTGCCATCTTCATTCATGATTTCACAGATTACTCCAGCAGGCTTCGCTCTACATAATCTGGCCAGGTCGACAGCAGCTTCTGTATGCCCGTTTCTAACCAAGACACCGCCTTTTTTTGCGATAAGCGGAAACATATGTCCAGGCCTTTTAAAATCCTCTGGTTTTGCTTCTGGATCGAGTAAACTTAACACCGTGGCCGAACGTTCATAAGCCGATATTCCGGTGGTTGAAAATTTATGGTCAACACTGACAGTAAAAGCCGTTCCATGATAGTCTGTATTGTGTTCAACCATTGGCTGTAAATCCAGTTTCTCTGCTAATTCTTCCTCAATAGGCACACAGACTAATCCTCTGCCATGCGTGACCATAAGGTTAATAACTGCTGGAGTCGCTTTTTCAGCCAAAGCTATAAAATCCCCTTCATTTTCCCTATCTTCATCATCACAAACGATAATCATTTTTCCTTCTTTTAAATCCGCTAAGGCCTCATCAATTGAATCGAACATATAATCACTCCTTTTCCTTTTCTATCATTAATAAAAACCGTTTTCTTCTAAGAAGCTTTGAGTAAGCCCAGATTTTTTATGATGCTTTGATTCATTGCCAATGCTTTTAATAAAATGGCCGACATATTTGCCAATCATATCGCACTCTAAATTTACGATATCGCCTGAGCCCTTTAAGCCAATTACAGATTCGGATAAGGTATGTGGAATAAGCGAAAGGGTAAAACTTGTGTCTGAAACGTCAAATACCGTTAAGCTTGTCCCATCTACTGCAACAGATCCGCGTACAATCACATATCTCAGAATTTCAGGATCAGCCTCAATTTCATAATAAATGGCATTTTCCAAGGCTTGTTTTCTTTTAATCATTCCCGTTCCATCAATATGACCCGAAACAAAATGTCCGCCAAATCGGCCGCCTGCTGCCATTGCTCTCTCAAGATTAACCCTTGTACCGCTTTGGACATGATTTAGGCTGGTTGCTTTAACTGTTTCCGGCATGACATCCACTGTAAACTGCCTGCTAGAGAAAGAAGTAACCGTCAGGCAAACACCATTTACAGAGATGCTGTCACCAAGATGTATATCCTGTAGTATCTTTTCCGCTTCTATCGTTAATACATACGAATTAGCCGCTCGCTGGATCTTTGCCACTTTACCTATTTCCTCAATGATTCCAGTAAACATTATTATTCTTCTCCTTACCTTGGCTCAGCTTTTTTCTACTATCTTTTAACAGGACGGTAAAATCTAAACTCCTTCAGAGTATAAAAAAGACCCTAAAGAAACGGATTTCTTTAGGGTCTAAAAAATGACAATAGGAAATAAAGGGTATTGATAGGCCTATTTTCTCCCTATCCATTACCCGCCATTTATCCTTCTCCCATCCAGACTTTAACTGTCGGCTCTGGAGTTTCACCAGATCCACCGTTTAACCATGTAGTTAAACGGGTCACGGACTTAGAAGCAATAGCTTCATCACCGCCGGTTAGGAATTTCACCTGACCCCGAAGGAAATATTTAGCTTTGATTTTTATGTTATTATACTAAATGAAAATAGTAAAGGGAAATGCTTCTAACATAAAATTAAATTAAACACATCATATACATAATTTTTAGTAAAGGAGTTTAAAAACTCCTTTACTATTACAACTTATAGGTTTTAACTGGTAAACATATCTCAAAATACAAGTCCCCAGAACTATTTTGCTGCATATGTTCTTCTTTAAAAATTTCTAAACCTAAGGCATGATAATCCTGCTCATAACCATATTCTTTCATCCATGTAAGTAACTGTCGATATGTATTTTCTACCTCATTCAGGCTTCCTTTATGGGTTGTACACACATAGTTTTTTCTCGGAATGGAGAATCCCACCATACCATCAGGTACATTCTCAATTTCGCCAACAGGTTTTGTAACATAATAAGTTAACTCTGTCTCCCTGCTATGAAACGGTGCAATCACTACCGGTTCACTGGTCAGGCAGGAAACTTCTTCTTTCCGATCCTCCATTTTGCGAAAAAGACCTGGGATTGATTTTGCTTCTGAGAAAGTACCTGTCCAAGGTATACCAACTACTTTTAGTTCGTCTTTCTCTACCACTTTAATACTCAATTTGAAGACCCCCTTTTTTTACTTCATCCTATTCCTATAATTCGAAAAATATCCATGAATTCCTTCCTAAATAATTCGACCTCCACAAAAATTTTTCTACAAAAATTCTTTTTTATGGATTCGTTTTTGCAATAGTTGTTTTTTCAGAAATATCCCCATTTTCGATTGTTAATCCTCCATAGGACAATCCTTGAAGTTCATTCCAAACAGCTCGTTTTTCTCGATCACTTTGGTTTACAATTTGGTCGTTTGATATTTTAAATGGAACAAAGGTCATCTTTACCTCTTCCCTATCAATATCAACATGAAGAATACCTGTTTGAGCAGCGTTCCCTTTTATATAATTAGGGAATAAAAAGTTTCCAAGTGAATAGGCGATTGGCTTCCCTTTGTAGTATTCAAATCCTTGGAGCACATGAGGATGACTGCCAATTATCCCGTCTGCGCCTGAATCGATCATCTTTCTTGCCCATTCCCGTTGAAAAGGCTCGGGAAAACGCTTGGTTTCGACACCCCAATGGATAAACACAAATAGATTGTCAGCGTTTGCCTTTTCTTTTTTAATAGTGGACTCAATCAGGCTGAGATCATACCCATTGGCAAGACCGGGTTTAGTCTCTGTTGCGACCCACGAATAATCTGGAAGTACCCTTGAGAAAGCAATTATTTTTACTGTTCTTCCTTTTAACGTGTAGGTTTTTGCGCTATAGGCTTCCTCTTTGGTTAATCCCCCGCCGACGTAATCCAATTGAAACTCTTTTAAGGATGCAACTGTATCGGCAAACCCTGTTTGACCAAAATCAAGAGTATGATTATTCGCTAGGCTTACAAGCTGAAAGCCCGCATTTTTTAATCCCTGCAAGGCACTTGGGTTTGAACGAAAGGTATATTGTTTTTCTTGTTTTTTTCCACCCGTAGTAACAGATGTCTCCAAATTCAGGATGCTTAGATCACTTGAAGACAGTTCATCTTTTATATGTATAAAAGGATAGTCCGAACCCTTTTGCTGGACCGTTTTTTTTACGGACCAATCCATCATCGTATCCCCTGCGAAGGTTAAGCGAATCGGCCCCTTGTGAACCTTGTTGAGATGTTGTGCTTCATTTCTTATTCCTTCTCTAGAATAGTCCCTTTTAAGAAGTGCAACCTGTTCATAGAAAGTATTACTTTCGTACAATTGAACGGACCTAGGAAAAAATCTTCCTAACATATTCTTTAAATAGAAGGAAGCATTTCCAAAGTTGATTTTGTTGTTTTCCTTAATTAATAATGTGGTGCTGCTGCTTTCCTGTGCACTTACATGTTGAGTTATTCCTAACAGCATGATCCATAAGACCGCGAATATAAATTTTTTAGACATGAAAACAATTTCCCCCATTCTAAAAACTAGTGTAATCAGCAGTACTTAAAAATGCTGTCGGAATTTGTTGAATAAAATAAAAAGCAGGCTGTTCCACTAGAGAACTGCCTGCTTTCGATTTACTTAACTTCCTGCGGAATTGCCAATCCCAATCCTTTAGCAATTCGCTCGCCATATTCTGGATCTGCTTTATAGAAATGCTGAATTTGACGCAATTTGATGTCTTCCCGCTCGACCGGTTTCATCGCCCCTACAATCGTATCGACTAATCGAGTTCGCTCCTCTTCAGACATTAAGCGGTATAAATCACCCGCTTGTGTATAATGGTCATCCTGATCATAGGCAACTTGTGCTGCAGTGCCTGTCACCTCAAAAGCAGTTTGACGATGTTCAACAGCTTCCTTTGGACCGCCATAGCTGTTTGGCTCATAATAAACGGAGCCGCCGCCATTATTGTCTAACCGCATAGCACCATCACGCTGATAATTATTCACTTCTGACTTTGGACGATTGATTGGCAGAAGGTTATGGTTAGGACCTACCCGGTAGCGATGCGCATCAGAGTAAGCAAATAATCGGCCTTGAAGCATTTTATCAGGTGATGCCTCTACGCCGGGTACCAACGTTCCAGGCGAGAAGGTTGCCTGCTCAACCTCTGCAAAATAATTCTCAGGGTTACGGTTTAGAACCATTCTGCCAACTTCAATTAAAGGGTAATCTTTATGAGACCAAACTTTTGTCACATCAAATGGGTCAAACCGATACGTATTGGCATCTTCAAATGGCATGATTTGAACATGAAGCCGCCACGCTGGGAAGTCACCATTCTCGATAGCATTAAATAAATCCTCCGTATGATAATCCGGATTTTCACCAGCTAATTTAGCCGCTACGTCCGCAGACATATTTTTAACACCTTGTTCACTCTTAAAGTGGTATTTCACCCAGACTCCTTCACCATTCTCATTAACCCATTTAAAAGTGTGGCTCCCGTAACCATTCATATGACGTAATGTCGCCGGAAGACCACGGTCACCCATTAGATAGGTTACTTGGTGTAAGGATTCAGGCGATAGTGACCAAAAATCCCAGACTGCATTTGGATTTTTCAAATGAGTTTTTGGATCTCTTTTTTGGGTATGAATGAAGTCCGGAAACTTGATAGCATCCCGAATAAAGAAGATAGGTGTATTATTTCCTACCAAATCATAGTTGCCTTCCTCAGTGTAAAACTTTACGGCAAAACCTCGCGGGTCACGGACCGTATCTGCTGAGCCCAGTTCACCAGCAACGGTAGAGAAGCGGATAAACATTGGCGTGCGTTTGCCGACCCCATTAAACAATTTTGCTTTTGTAAATTTCGACATATCTTTTGTCACTTCAAAATAACCATGTGCACCTGCACCCTTCGCATGAACCACACGCTCAGGGACTCGTTCACGGTTAAAGTGAGCTAATTTCTCCAGTAAGTGAACATCTTGAATTAAGGTTGGGCCACGTGAACCTGCCGTCATCGAATTTTGATTATCTCCTACAGGGGCACCTGTACCTGTTGTTAAATGTTTGTTTGTGTTACTCATTCAATCACCTCGTAAACTATTTTTTAAAACTTTAACTAGATTATAATATAAACTTTGTAAAAATCAATACTAAATTATAATAATTATAATCTAATAAAAAATATTAAGTATAACTTGTACTCACTATTACATTCGTATTAAAAAAAGAAGGACGTTATTCCCAAATTTAAGAAAAAACGTCCAAAAATTTTATTCGTTTAGGATAGTTAAGGAAAACCATCGTGCAGGGAGATAATTGGAGATATAAAAAAACAGACCCTCATGGAGAGAGTCTGTTTTGCAGATAGGTCTATTGTTTTTGAACGTTGACTGCTTGCGGTCCACGTTGGCCATTTTCGATTTCAAATGTAACCTCTTGACCTTCATCTAAAGTTTTGTATCCATCTCCTTGAATAGCTGAGAAATGAACAAATACATCTTCTCCGCCTTCACGCTCAATGAATCCAAATCCTTTTTCACTGTTAAACCATTTTACTTTACCATGTTCCATTTTCTTTGTAGCCTCCTAGCATGTAGCCATATCATAAATTTTGCAAAATAAACTTGCATAACTAGTTTTACCCAGGTGATCACTCTTTATACCAGTTAAATTTTAATTATTCTAGTACCCATTTTTGTATAGCTTTCGCGACCCCATCCTCTTCATTTGTGGCCGTAATCCAGTCGGCTTCTTTCTTCACCACCTCTTGGGCATTTCCCATGGCTACCCCAAGTCCTGCTTCCTTAATCATCATTAAATCGTTCCGGCTGTCGCCAACCGCCATCACATTCTTCATTTCAATTCCTAACCTGTCGCAGACAACTGCTAAACCGCGGGCCTTGTTTATTCCGGCAGCATTGACTTCTATGTTTTTTAAAGTGGAATTTGTTAATTCAAATTCACCCTTTGCGGTGAGTTCATTTAAAACTAATTCCCTTGTTGCATCGTCATCAATCGAAAAACCAAACTTCAGCCATTCAAAATTAGTGAGATCCTCTGGTAATTCATTATGTAGGGTCCGTACTGTATTGATTGCCCAGAACTTAGCTTTATGCTGATTTGAAAGCTCCCACATCCATTGGATATGCTCAGGTTTTACGAGGTTTCTCTCGACTAATTCCCGATTTTCATCCCAAATCTCACTGCCATTTACGGTTACCAAATAGGAACTGAGTTCTAAGTCATCTGCATGTTCACGGCAGGTTAACAATGAACGTCCGGTACTTAGGACCACGATAACCCCTTTATCTTTTGCGGATTTAATGGCTTGACGATTGGCTAGTGAAATACTCCCTTTGTTGTTTAATAAGGTCCCATCCATATCAAGCGCAACTAATTTTATCTCAATATCACTTTTGAAGTTTTCCATTCCTGTCATAAACTCCCTTCTCCCATGTTCTTATATAAGATACCACTATTAATAGCTTGATTACAAAAATGACCATTTGTCAGTTTACATAACATAATTATGGGTATAAAAAATTCCTGCTATCCCAGCAGGAATTGGACTATAAATAACTTAATGATGGTGATGATGTCCACCTTTTGAAGGGTTGGTAATCAGCCACTCTTCATTTGGAACATGGAAAAACTGAATCCAGATATCATCTAGGTATTCATCATTTTTGTCGAGGATGAAATCTATCTCCTTATCCGATTTGACTACTTCGTCATTTTCAGTTGGCGTATCAAGCTTCAAATCATAATGGGCATGATCTCCGTGCACACTTGTCACAAAGACGCGAAATAGTTTACCCTCTGCCCCAGTCTCTGCCAACATCTTTTTCAAGGCTTTTGCCGCATGTCGATTAACTTTTACCTTCATTATTTGTTCTCCTCTATTATGTATTTTGGTTTATTATCCCACGATAGGTTCAAAATAGACAGTTATAAATCCTAAATGAGTTATAATGTAGATAAATTGGTAACTTATTTTCCTTTTTCCATTCCATTTCCAGATTAGCATTTTAAATCCTTAACAAATTTGTCACAACTTTTTCAATAAACCTATATAAACATTATGGCGAAATTGTTAATATTGTGTTAGCGAAATTGTTCTGCTAATGAATATTAGTTAAGAATTAATTTAAATTCAATTACTTGTAATTTTGAAGTAAATGTATTATTCTATTGAAGTTTGTGAATACATTCACGTTGGAATTGTGAACAAATGAACAAATATTTTGGAGGGAAATACAAACATGCTTAAAAAGAACTATATCGTTCCACTTTTGGCTTTATTGCCTGTGCTGCTCCTTAGCGGATGTGACTCAAAAATGCTTGTTTTTGATCCAAAAGGGCCCGCAGCAAGAGAAATTCTTGACTTAATTAACTGGTCATTAGTCTTTATGGCACTTGTAGTGGTTGTTGTATTTGGATTATTCGGATATATCGTTTGGAAATACCGTGCAACGGCTGCGAATAAAGACTATGAGCCTCCAGAGGAACACGGCAGTACCAAATTAGAGTTGATTTGGACTTTTATTCCAATTCTAATCGTTATTGCCCTCACGATTCCGACTGTAAAAACGATTTACAAGCTTGAAAAGGTTCCGGCTGGGTATGAAAATAAGAAGCCGATTACCATTAACGTGACTTCAGCTGACTGGAAGTGGATTTTTAGTTATCCGGAACAAGGAATTGAAACTGTCAATTATGTGAACATTCCGGCTGGCACACCTGTTAAATTTAAATTAACATCTGCCGGTACAATGCAATCTTTCTGGGTTCCGCAATTAGGCGGCCAGAAGTATACCATGAATAAAATGGAAACTGAATTGTATCTTACTGCCGATGAAGTTGGAGAGTACTTAGGAAGAAACACGAACTTTAACGGAAGAGGCTATGCTGATATGGAGTTTACCGTTGAGGCTAAGTCTACTAAAGACTTTCAAAAATGGGTTAATGATGTAAAATCTAAGGCTCCTAAATTAACAGAGAAAAAATACGACGAATTGCTAAAACCAACCCATTTAGGACGTGAAACCTTCGTCGGTACCCATCTGCAATGGGTTGATCACGGACAAATGAACTCAAAAACTTATACGAATCCAAAATTATATGAAGTCCATGGAGTAAAAGGTCAAATCTTTAAGGATGAAGAGCCTTCTACCGAGACATCAAAAGATACATCGGATAGCTCGAAAGATAATTCAAATGGAGGTGAACAATGATGGGCAGCATAAATTGGCATGATTTCTTTATCGTCGGCAACCCGCTCATCCTAGGTTCCCAGATTGCTATTTTACTAACTGTTATTGGTATTGTAGCTTTAGTAAGTTATTTAAAAAAATGGAAGTGGCTTTGGCGCGAATGGCTGACCACTGTTGACCATAAAAGAATTGGGATTATGTATATCCTTTCGGGTGTGTTAATGTTTTTCCGCGGCGGTGTGGATGGACTTTTAATGAAAGCCCAAACCTCACGTCCGGAATTAAAGTTTTTAGATGCGCAGCACTACAATGAAATTTTTACGACACATGGCGTTATCATGATTCTTTTTGCAGCGATGCCATTATTAATTGGTATTATGAACGTTGTTGTTCCTTTACAAATTGGGGCACGTGATGTTGCGTTCCCACAATTGAATGCACTAAGCTTTTGGTTATTCTTTGCAGGTGCGATGCTTTTCAACATTTCGTTTGTTGTCGGAGGATCTCCTGATGCAGGTTGGACTGCCTACTTCCCTCTAGCGGGTAAAGAATTTACTCCGGGTATCGGGAACAACTATTATGCGATCGCCTTGCAGATTGCAGGTATCGGTACCCTGATGACCGGGATTAACTTTGTTGTTACCGTACTTAAGATGAGAACAAAAGGCATGGGCCTTATGAAAATGCCAATGTTTACTTGGACCTCTTTTATTGCGTCAGTTATCATTGTGTCGGCCTTCCCAATTTTCACAGTTGCCCTAGCCTTGATGACTTTTGACCGTATTTTCGGTACTCATTTCTTTACATTAAGCGGCGGCGGTATGGATATGATGTGGGCGAACCTGTTTTGGTTATGGGGACACCCTGAGGTTTATATCGTAGTACTCCCAGCATTCGGTATGTTCTCTGAGATTATTTCAACCTTCTCTCGTAAATCGCTTTTTGGTTATAAATCAATGGTATTTTCGATTGTCGGAATTGCAGCTTTAAGTATGTTAGTATGGGTTCACCACTTCTTTACAATGGGTTCAGGCCCTGCTGTTAACTCCGTATTCTCCATCACAACGATGATGATTGCGATCCCGACAGGGGTTAAGATGTTTAACTGGTTATTCACGATGAGAAAAGGCCGGATTCAATTTACGACAGCGATGCTTTGGGCACTTGCATTCGTTCCTTGCTTTGTCATCGGTGGTGTCACAGGGGTTATGCTTGCAATGGGTGCGGCAGATTATCAATATCATAACACCCTATTCCTTGTTGCTCACTTCCACTATGTATTAATACCTGGTGTCGTGTTCGCGGTATTTGGGGCGCTATATTACTGGTGGCCAAAAATGTTCGGTCATATGTTAAATGAAAAGCTTGGTAAAATTCATTTCTGGTTATTCGTCATTGGTTTTAACGTAACATTTATGCCAATGTTCTTCCTTGGACTTGATGGAGCGGTACGCCGTGCGTACACATTCTCTGCTGAATCAGGATTTGCTCCATTGTTCTTAGTTTCTGCTATTGGTGCGGTTATTTTAGCTGCTGGTTTTGCGGTTCTTTGCTATAACATTTACTGGAGTGCTAGATATGCAGACCGTAATATTTCTAACGATCCATGGGATGCAAGAACACTAGAGTGGGCAACTGCTTCACCTGTTCAATTCTATAACTTTGCAAAACAACCAGAAGTAAAGTCAATCGATGCGTTCTGGTATATGAAAAAGCATAATGAAGGACTTACTTTGAAAGACGAAGAAATTGAAGAAATTCATATGCCTAGCAATTCAGGACTGCCATTTTATATGGGTGTTATCTTCGGAGTTGCCGGTTTCTTCCTTGTCTTTGAATGGAAAATCGCTGCCCTTGTGGCAACTGTCGGTATCCTTGGCGGATTAATTGTACGTTCTTTCGATTATAATGACGGCTTCCATGTAAAAGTAGATGAAATTAAAAAGATTGAAAAGGCATGGCGCGGTAAAGATAAAGGGGTGAACAACCATGTCAGCTAATGTAAATACAGCTTTACCACTTGAATATCAAACAGAACAAAACCGTATGAACATTCTTGGCTTCTGGATCTTCCTAGGAGCTGAGATTATCCTCTTCGGTACACTTTTTGCAACATTTTCAGTATTGAATGCAAGATATGCCGGTGGTCCTACCCCGCATGAACTTTTTGAAATCAAAGGTGTCATGATTGAAACCATTTTGCTACTAACAAGTAGTTTTACCATGGGTCTTGCTATTTATGAAATGCGCCGAAGCAATCGTAATGGGTTAATCCTTTGGTTTGTTATTACCCTGCTGCTTGGTGCAGGCTTCGTATTCTTTGAAGTAACTGAATTTATTCATTATGTACATGAAGGTGCTACATGGCATACAAGTGCCTTCCTATCAAGCTTCTTTGTCTTGCTTGGAACCCATGGTCTTCATGTAAGTATGGGTATTGGCTGGGCAACAATGGTTATTATCCAATTACTGCAAAGAGGTTTAACACCTGTTACTGCACGTAAGACATTTATTATCGGATTATACTGGCACTTCTTGGATGTTGTTTGGATCTTTATCTTCACATTTGTGTATTTAGCAAGGATGGTGGCATAAGATGGCTAAAAATACAAAAGGATTTCCTTTAACACACGTCTTGGGCTTTATCGCTTCGTTGGTACTTACCTTCGCAGCATTAGGTATTGCTTTAAAAACATCTCTTCCCTTCAAGACGATTCTTTGGGTGATCGGCAGCTTAGCTGTCATCCAAGCTGCCCTGCAGCTCTTCATGTTCATGCACTTGAACGAAGGTGAAGATGGCAAATCAAATATCATCAACATCGCTTCCGGCGTATTCATCGCATTCGTAGCGGTAGCCGGATCCATCTGGGTCATGTCTTTTGGAATGTAGTTATAAATAGTGAAAACATAAATAAAGGTGCCTGTCACCATGTGAATGCTTCACATGGTGACAGGCACCTTTTCTTTATTTTGTCGTGTGTTTTCTTTTTGTCCGGACCATTTGGTAACCAATGAAGGCCACATAAAGTGGGATGGCGACATAAATGAAGTATGGAAAACGATGTTGTTCTTTTTTAAAGACAATGTAGATTGCATATCCCAGGAATAAAGTAATGATAATCCCATATTTCGGCAGAGGTATTTCCTTTAAGCTCGGGATTTTAATAGTACTCACCATCAAAATGCATAATACGAAAAAAGCAATCACAAAAATGAACCCTGGCATTTTTAATTGGAATAAGGTTAAAAGCGTTAATAAACCGCCTGCAGCTGTAATCGGAACCCCTGTAAAATGTTTAAGTGAAGATTTAACAGCATTGATATTAAAACGAGCTAACCGATAAGCGCCGAATAACGGGAATAGTCCGGCAACAGCCATTCCAAGTATGCCAAAGGAAGAAAAGTACGAATAGTAGGCCATCATTGCAGGGGCCACTCCAAAAGTCACAATGTCGGCTAAAGAGTCCAATTCCTTTCCTAATTCACTATCCGCACGCAGCATTCTGGCAATCCGGCCATCCATGCTGTCTAGCATCATCCCAATCAAAATTAGAATAGCTGCATTCTTGTAATCCCCTTCTGCTGAGCTCATTACAGATAAAAAACCAAAAAATAAATTTGCAAGCGTAAATAAGTTAGGAATACTATTTCTGATAATATGTATCACTCCAAAAAAATAATAAAATTAGGCAGTTTTTTTGCCGGTTATACTTTTTATTATAACGCTTTTCTTTGTAAATTTGGAAAAACAAAATTGCCGGCCCCACCCAAAAACCACTTGCAAAATACCCGCCGATACTATCACTCGGATAGTGAACACCAACGAAAGTAAAAAAATTCATGATTTGCGTTAGGGCAGGCGCTTCCCATCCTTGGACATACCCAATAATGGTGCTGTCAAAACGAATGATTTTATAATCACTGATCCATAATACATAAAACAAAAACCAATTATAGAGGCTAAACTAATTAGGAACGCCAAAAGTAAATGTGATTTTAATTTCATGAAGGATCCTCTTTAGACTCCAATGTGTCCTACAATTAATATCTCTTTTACTTGGAATAGTATGTGAAGCAAAAAACAGGCACTACCTTAGAGAATAAAGGAAAACCCGCCAAATGGCGAGCCCTTTCTCAAATATTTGCTTTTTTTGTTTCGCGCTGTTCTTTTGAAAAGACCCAGCCTGCTGCTGCAATTCCAACTAACACGAAATAAAAGCTTACCTTCCATTCCGTGGAATGGGCAAATTCTTCATTTAATATTGCCAATGATGGATGTGACAGTGCATAGACGGCAAGCTTTACTCCTACCCAGCCCACAATCGTAAAGGCGGCGATCTCCAGTCCAGGTCTCTTTTCCAAAAGTTTTACGAATTGATTTGCAGCAAAACGCATGATGACCAGGCCAATTATACCACCAGCGAAAATGACAAGGAATTTACCACCATCAAGGCCGCCAATCGTTGGAAGCGGAGTTTCTGGAAGAACTACAGCCATCGCCACCGCTGCCAGAATTGAATCAACGGCAAACGCAATATCCGCCACTTCCACTTTGAATACCGTCATCCAAAACCCGCTGCTCTTCTTCGTAACTTTTTCAACCTTGTCTTCTGCCTTCCTTTTTACTACTTTCCGGAAAATATGGTTTACAGCCATAAAGATTAAATACAGTGCTCCAATGGCCTGCACCTGCCAAACGTCTACAAGGAACGAAATTACAAATAAAGAGGCAAATCGGAACATAAACGCCCCTGCTAAACCATAGAACAGTGCTTTTTTTCGGTCTTCTTCCGGAAGGTTTTTTACCATAATCGCAAGGACGAGAGCATTGTCTGCTGCTAGCAGTCCTTCTAAAGCTACCAAAATGAGTAACACCCAGCCATATTCCAATAATAAAGTAACATCCATACCTAATTCCTCCTTAAGTCTCCATTTTTTCAAATACTCCCTCACGCCATAAAAATAGGCCTTTACTGTAACAGTAAAGGCCTAAAAAACACAGAAAAGACCTTTACAGTAAAGTAAAGGTCTTGCTAACAACGTTCATGTTGCCAATAAAGCCGGAGAAAGTTATTCTCGAAATGACGACTTTATTGTAGCAGCTACTCCCCTTTAAAAGGAAATATTTAATTACTATTAATATACTAAACTGTATTAAAAATGTCAATTCTTTTTATAGGCTATATACCTCTGCATATTTTTTCTCCAGATATTCGATAAGGTAATCGGCATTTAATTCCTCACCCGTCACCTTAACGATTAACTCATTCGGTGTATAAAGTTTTCCATACTGATGGATATTCTCCTTCAGCCAGTCTTGGATAATCTCAAACTTGCCGTTTTCAATATAACTGTAAAGATCAGGGATATCCTGTTGAATGGTGCGGAGAATTTGAGCTGCATATAAATTTCCTAATGAATACGATGGAAAATAGCCAATTCCGCCAAATGACCAGTGTACATCCTGCAAGACTCCTTCTGTATCTGTCCGAGGAGAAATCCCCAGGTAATCCCTCATTTTCTGATTCCAAATCGCCGGTAAATCTCTGGCTTCAATCTCTCCACCGATTAAGGCTTTTTCAATTTCATAGCGCAGCATGATATGCAGGTTATAGGTGAGTTCATCTGCCTCGACACGAATCATCGATGGCTGTACGGTATTAACGGCACGATAGAATTCCTCTGCCGTCACATCCTTCAATTGAGCTGGAAAATACTCGGCAAGCTTTGGAAAAAAGAAATGCCAAAATTCCCTGCTGCGGCCGATCATATTTTCTAAAAATCTCGATTGCGATTCATGAATTCCAAAGGATGCCCCACTTTGCAGCACGGATTCTTCATAGCTTGGATTGATATGCTGTTCATAAATGCCGTGCCCTGCCTCATGAATCGTTCCAAATAATGCTGAGCGGACATTTTTTTCTAAATAGCGCGTTGTTAAACGGACATCTCCAATAGTAACGGTTTGCGCAAACGGGTGGACAGTTTCATCAAGGCGCCCGGCCTGCATATCAAAACCGATCAAAGGTAAAATAAACCGATTAAAGGCCTTTTGTTTTTCAATCTCAAACGATTGATTAAACATCTCTACATTTGTCGGTTGACCATTCTTCCTAATTCGTTCCAATAAGTGCACACTGGCTTCGCGTAATTTTGCAAATAACGGATCCAATTTTTTCACCGTTAATCCTGGCTCATACTCATCGAGCAGCGCATCATAAGGGTGGTCATCATAGCCATATATTTCAGCAAATTGGCGCTTATAGTCAATTATTTTTTCTAAAAAGGGCAGATAGCTGGCATAATTATTATTTTCTCTAGCTTCTTCCCAGGCATCATTGGCCTGAGCAGTTAGGATACTATATTCCTTGAATAGATCAGCAGGTATGGCTTGAGATTTTTGATAATAATCGTTATATTCGCGTACTTTTGCCCTTGTCACTTGGTCCAACTGTGAACGATTTTCTCTTGAAATTAGTGTTTCTAACAATTGCCCCATTTCTGGTGAAACCGACAACTGAAAGATTTCGGTTCGTAAGGTTCCTGTGGCTTTGGCAAAAACGTTCCGGCCTTTTTTTGGCGCCATCACTTTTTGGTCCCAATCCACTAATCCCAAAATGCTAGAGAAGTGCGTTATTTTCTCGTCCAGCAGTTTAAATTGTTCTAATGCCTTTTTTAACGAGGATGGTTGAACCATGTTCTGTTCCATTATTGACGACCCCCTATCTTACTTCATCCTTATATATTATAAAGTAAAAATTCAGATATCGGTGAAATTTCTCATAACAAATTTCATATAGTTTTAAATGATCCTGTCTTATTACTATGCTAGAAAATAAAAGATCAGACGAATTTGCCTATATTTCCTATTATTTTCAGACATAATAAAGAAAAGGAAACTATTTGGATAAAAGGATGTGCGACCCATTTGGAAAAGCAGAAAAAGAAAAAATCTCATTTTCCTTTTCGCTTAAATTTGCTTTTTTTTGGAGTGTTTTTTTTATTTTCTGTTCTCATTCTAAGATTAGGTTTCGTTCAAATTGTTTACGGAGAAAACTTTAAAAGGGATCTGGAAAGAAAAGAAGATATTACTGTCAGTACCCCTGTCCCTAGAGGAAAGATTTTTGACAGAGATTATCAGGTAGTCGTTGATAATGTCCCCAAGAGCGCCATTTCTTTTACCAATGAAGGCTTTAGTCAGACAGATATGCTAAAAACGGCTGAGAATCTAGCTAAGCTCATTGTGCAAAACACGGATATGATTACAGAGAGGGAGAAGCTAGACTTTTGGATGATGAAGAATCCGGAGCAGGCTGCCGCCAAAATATCGGCTCAGGAAAAAGCACTATATGCCAATAAGAAGCTAACAGATCAAGATCTTTATAAATTAAAATTGCAGAGGATTACTACCGAAGAATTAAATCAATTAACACCTGATGATCTTGAAGTATTAGCGATTTATCGGCAATTTTGTAAAGGATATAAATTTATCCCGGAGATGGTCAAAAATGAAGGCGTTACCGAAAAAGAATATGCCGTTGTTAGTGAAAACCTACAGTCCCTTCCTGGGGTGGAAACGACCACGGATTGGGACCGTTCTTATGCCTATGCCAGTACATTAAGGTCTGTTTTAGGGAACGTGACCAATTCCGGAGAGGGCCTTCCCGCGGATCAGTTAGAACATTTCCTGGCCAGAGGCTATAACCGAAATGACCGGGTCGGAAAAAGTCAACTGGAAATGCAATACGAGGATGTCCTCCATGGAACAAAATCAAAGGTGAAGAATATCACAGACAAAATGGGCAATGTCATTGAAACCGAAACTGTGTTAGCAGGTAACAAAGGTAAAGACCTTGTATTGTCGATTGATATGGATTTACAAATCGCTGTTGACAAAATTATTGAAGAAGAGCTTTGGGCTGCAAAGACATGGCCGGGGACTCGGTTTACCGACCGGGCCTATGTGGTCTTAATGGATCCCCATACAGGGGATGTACTCGCGATGGCAGGAAAAAAAATCGTCAAGGACAGAAAAACAGGAAAGGCAGTCATGATAGATGATGCCCTCGGAACGTTTACGACCACCTATAGTGTGGGTTCTACTGTAAAAGGGGCCACGATTTTAACCGGATATAAAACAGGTGCAATTTCCCCAAATACTTATTTTGATGATGCAGGTATTAAGATTAAAGATACTCCAATTAAAAAGTCCTATGCTTACCTAGGCCGCTTAAATGAGATTACTGCCTTAAAGAAGTCGTCAAACGTATATATGTTCCGTACTGCAATAAGGATCGGCAAAGGGCATTATGAATACGACAAGCCCTTAAATTTCTTAAATAAACAGGCGTTTGAAACAATTAGAAATTCGTTTGCCTCCTTTGGATTAGGGACAAGAACGGGGATTGATTTACCAAATGAGCAGACAGGTTTCAAGGGCCAAAGTAAACTGCCGGGATATTTACTTGACCTCGTGATTGGACAATACGATACCTATTCGGCCATGCAGCTTGCACAATACGTTTCCACAATTGCGAATGGAGGCTACCGGATGCAGCCGCATATCGTTAAACAAATTCGGGAATCAGCCCGCGATGGCGAGACGATGGGGCCAGTGCTGAAGGAAATCAATCCGGTCGTCTTAAATACGATCGATGTAAAAAAAGAATGGTTGAGACGTGTACAAGTTGGATTTAAAAAAGTAATGCAGGAACCCGGCGGAACTGCTTACAAATTTTTTAAAGGTACCCCCTACTCACCTGCTGGTAAAACAGGAACGGCTGAAGCCTTTTATGATGGACCATTACGCAGCCATTTTGGCAAAGAGCCGCCTCCAGTAATGAATTTAAGTTTGGTAAGTTATGCTCCCAGCTCTAATCCAGTGGTCGCGATGGCTGTGATCGTACCGTGGGCATACGATGGCAAAGATGATAATCGGGCTAATCTAAAAATAGGCCGCCGCGTTTTGGATACTTATTTTAAAATGGAAAAGAAATAGGCTAACCCAAAAGGTAGTTGATGAATAATTTTTGCACACTCTGTTGATTGGACGGAAGGCGAGAAGACTCCTCGAAAATGCTATCGCATTTCCTTCGTGCGAGGTGGATTCGAGGATGTAAACTCAAAGTCCTGCGGGAGTACGGTACAGGGGAGACCCCGCAGGAGCGTAGCCACGAGGAGGCTCCCCGTACCGCCCGCGAACCGCTCGTGCCTGGAGTGGAAATCAACAGACTAGTTTAATGTACAAATAAGATGGTGCCCCTAAAAGTTAACTTTTGGGACACCCTCTCATTTTTTTGTGGGAAAAGAAAAACGCCTAGCGGGATAGTTGACTAGGTACTGCTAACTTTTTCGTAACACTGATTTTACCGCTTTTTCTATCTCTGCATAGCTCGTGCATCGGCATATATTGGATTCCAGCCATTCCTTTATCGTTTCATCATCAGCCTCAGGATGCTGCTGGATTAACGAATGACAATTCATAATAAATCCGGGCGTACAATAACCGCACTGAAAGGCAAAATTTTCGATAAACGCTTGCTGAATAGGAGCACCATTCAGTCCTTCAATAGTTGTTACTTTTTTGCCAACTGCTTCCACTGCCAGCATCAAACATGACTTCATCGGCCATCCATCAATATTAATCGTACAGGCGCCGCAGTCACCATTTAAACAGCCGGGCTTTGCGCCGGTCAGACCTAGATAACTTCGAAGGGTATACAAAAGAGTATCAGCGGGACTGACCGATAAACTATAACTTTCGCCATTCACATCCAACGTTATAGGATAGCTTCTCAAATCCTTTCTCCTCCCCTTTTAATACCGTTCATGATCCAAAGTCTCTATCGCATCCACAAGTAAATTTCGCAGCACAAATAGCCGGTATTCCTTGGACCCTTCAATATCTTCTAAAATTGGCTGAGGTAAAACAGAAATGGCCCCGTCAATCCTTGTTGCTAACGATACTCCCTGAGCATTGAGCGATTCCTCTACTGCGGAAGACCTGAACGGAAATGGGCATAACCCACTTACTGCTACCCGTATCTTTTGATTAAATTTTAAGGCAGCCAACGTAATCAGCGGGTAACCGGTCTCCCATTGCTGCCTTCTTTTAACTGTAAAATATGGGGCATGAATATACGAAAGATCCGTTGCCGTTTGCACTAAAAATTCACCTTCATTTAAGCGTAAATGACCTTGAAAAACATCATTAATTGGAACTGTTTTTTTTCCTTCAGCTCCATTAATGATAACTCTGCTATCGGCCAGTAAAAAGGGCAGAACCGCTTCCCTGTAAAAAATACGCGCACAAATATTGCCGCCCAATGTAATTTTTCCGCGAGCCGAATGATCTGCAACTTCACTGGCTGTTTTCGTTAATAGTGGAAAATGATTCGCTTCCTCGATCGCGGTTAACGATAGTGTACTTCCGAGCAATAAGTGATCACCGTTTGCCTGCATGATATTGCATTCTGGAATCCCTTTAATGTCGACGACTGCCTCCGTGTAGGCTAAGTCAATTCTTCCGAGCGTCAATAATTCCGTCCCACCAGAAAAATAAAAGGGCTGCTTCCCCTGTTGATTTAAGTATTGATATAATTCAACAGCCTCTTGGAGCGTTTCCGGGCGATAATAATCAAAATCAAAGGGGAGCATGATTAGCCGCCTCCTTCGCCTTCCAGATTAATTCAGGGATAAGCGGAAGATTTCGAAGCGAAACACCTGCAGCTATCGATAAGGCATTTCCGAGCGCCCCTGGCATTCCCATTAGCCCATGCTCCCCGACCCCGCGTGCACCATACGGGCCATCTATCTGCGGTGTCTCGACAAAGCCAACCAAATACTCGGGATGTTCACCGTAGCGTAACGGCCGATACGTCCGCAGCTGAGGATTTAAAACCCGGCCAAGTTCATCAAAATAAAACGTTTCTCTTCCAGCAAAAGCCAACCCCATGCTCATTGCCCCCATTACTTGACCTAGGGCTGCCTTTTCGTTCATTACTTTCCCAATATCCACTACCGTACATGCTTTTAACAAACGATAGGTATAATCCCTTCGATCTAACTCAATTTCAACCCCATAAGCGGCAACAGTCCATTCTGGACCTGGCTTTCCTTCACCTGTTTCCGGGTTCAAATGGGTCAGATGGCGTAATATAAATTTACCGCGGCCAATAATTTGCCCGCCAATTGAATTACCATTTGGGTATTGATAGCCGTAACCAACATCCTTGAAATCAAGGCCGATAGACGGGTCATCCCGTAAAAAGACACGACTGTTGGCGACTTCAATATCTTCTATTGGTGCCCGAAGTACACATGAAGCGGTCTCTTTTAACTGACGAATCACATCATCTGCTGCATTAAGGACGGCCCTTCCGCCCATGTAAGTGCCGCGGCTTGCTACCGTCTTCCAATGTTCAGGTGTGGTTTGGGTATCAACTTCCATTCTGACATGGATTTTGTCGACATCCATTTTCAATTTTTCTGCTAGGATTTGAGCTAAAATCGTTTTAGTGCCAGTGCCAATTTCAATGACTCCAGACATCAAATTAAGACTGCCATCCCGGTTGAAGGTAATAATTGCCCCTGATGGTGCGTTCGGGTCAATGGTCGATGTTTTCCAGCTGCAGCTTACTCCCTTAACCCTTACGTATCGTTCATCTACTTCCTTAATAGCACCTTCTTCCCATTTCATTAATTCCCGGACCATTTCAATACATTTTTGCAGATTACCAACATTGCTCTTATTCAGCTTCACCCTTGTTGGCGTGGTATGACCTGGCATAATTGCATTGATATATCGCAGCTCTAACGGGTCCATATTTAATCTTTGCGCTAAAATATCCATAGTTCTTTCCACGCAAAACGACAACTCTGAATGACTGAAGCCCCGAAATGGCGAAGCATAGGGATGATTTGTATACATACAGTAGGAATTACACCAGACATTTTCAATGTTATAGGGTCCCGTACAATCGACTGCTCCAGACCGGGTCACATCAATTGCCTTATCCGAATAGGCACCACCATCCCATAGAAATTCAATTTCCGCCGCCGTTATTTTTCCATTCCGGTAAGCTCCTAATTTAATAGTGGCATCTAAGCCAATGTGACAGGGAGAAGTAATGATATCTTGTTCGCGTTCATTTAGTATTTTGACAGGCTTCCCGCCGACCGCCTTGGAACCAAGGTATGCGAGAACCTCTAATTGGACGGCTGCTTTCCCTCCATAGGCGCCTCCAACCAGCGGTGTATGGACAATAATCTTACCCATATCCTCATTAAAATATTTAGCGATTAGCTGTTTGACCATAAAAGGAGCTTGTGATGAGGTCATGATGATGATCGTTCCATCCGGCCTGATTTCAGCGGTTGCGCATCTTGTTTCCATGGCGGCATGATCAGAAGGTGCAAAGGAAAAACTCTCCTGAACTACTATTTCACTCGCAGCCCAGCCAGACTCTAAATTTCCTTTGCGAATTTTAATCAAGGTTGCAATATTTGTTCCTGGAACCGGGTGTGAATCTTCATCCTTTTCATAGTTACCAAGCCCTTCATGGACCAGTGGTGCCCCTTGTTTAAATGCCTCCGTCGGCGAATTGACAACCGGCAGCAATTCATATTGAACCTTTATCAGATCTGCCGCTTTTTTAGCTTGAGCAGGAGTATCTGCTATTACAAGTGCGACTGGTTCACCGTGGTATCGTACTTTATCAACCGCGATAGGCGGCCGATCCCGAATCGCTTCACCTGTTAACGGAAAGTGACGGCCGGCAAGGATTGCCCTGACACCCGGTACTAGTGATGCTTCCATTGTATTAATACTAACAATTTTGGCATGGCCATAAGGGCTGATGACCATTTTTCCAGACAGCATTGGCTTGTTATAATAATCATTCGTATACATAGCCCGGCCTGTCACCTTATCGAGGGCATCTTTACGAATCACACTTTTTCCAATTACCTCCACAGCAAAACCTCCTAACACACAATTGCTAATCCGGAATGGTCCAAAGCAGTTCAACTCTTTCGTGCGCTGGTTTTCTCCATACCTGAATCATTTGTGCCACGATACTAACGGCTATCTCCACGGGACCCTTCGCCCCAATGGAAGTTCCCATCGGTGAAAACACCCCCCTGGGAATTTCTTTACCATTTAGCAATCGTCTTGTTCTTTCTTTAGGTCCCAGAACTCCTAAATACCGAATATTTTCATTTAAAATTCTCCTTACTAACTCTTGATCTTTTTTAAATTGATGGGTCATAATCACAACAAAATCATAGGGGGAAAATGAGATTTGTTTAAGCAGATCCTGTGGAAATCCCTGGATCACTAATGCTGCTGCTGGAAAGTGTTTCTTTTGACATAAGACTTCCCGCCAGTCACAAACCATGACAGTAAAACCAGTTTCAGCAGCTAATGCTGCAAGTGGTCTTGCATCAGGACCCGCACCGAAAACAATTAAACGTGGTTTGGGATAAATCGTTTGTTGAAAGATAGAGGACCCATCCCTTGTAATGATGCCGCTTTTCGAGGTAAATTCAATTGTTGGCAGGGATCCGGACCAGTTTCCAAATGGCTCCCCATCTTCTTCGATAAACACATATTCCCCGAGATCAACCAGTTTTTTTAAGACAATGACAGGTTTTTGCTGTCGTAGAAGTTCTTTTACCATATGAAGATCCTCTGTTAATTGCTCGGTTACCGGTTCAAGTAATATATCAATTGTGCCATTACAGCCGGCACCCTGCCCCCAGTCGAGATCATCCTCCCTATAAAGATCGTATCTGATTAATGTGGCTTCTTGTTTTCGAAAAACTTCTCTTACTTTTACAGCCAGGTCTTCTTCTAGGCAGCCAGCCGTTAACATCCCTATTTTTGTTCCATCCGAGAAAAAGAGCATCGAGGAACCTTCTTTTTTATAGGCAGATCCGTTAACACCGACGATTGTTGCAATGACTTTTTCTTCAGGATAATGAAGAACATCTAATATTTGATAAAAATCCTCCACACTTTTCCCCCACTTTTAAACGTAAATATCCACTATTGTTATTTATATTAAGTGGCAGGCTATTCCTAGAATGATTTATTTATTTCTACGACGGAAATGTTGGAATAATAGCCCTATGTACATCTATTAAAAACTTCAAAAACTATTAATTATTCCTTCATAGTTTATTCATATTTATCTTTTAAGATATAAATAGGTTCTAGGAAGAACCTTTAACCTCCGCCCCCCTTAATATAGATTAGGTTTGATTTGCCCGGCATTCGCCGGGTTATTTTTTTATCAAAAAGGCTGTGTTAATCT